>NZ_JAJAUZ010000084.1 GCF_020532645.1 Streptomyces bambusae | reverse complement strand
ACACCCGCACCTGGGCCGGGCTGCCCCGCAAGGGAGCGGCCGCTTACTGAGGGTCCCTCAACCACCTTGTGGCGACGGCTTCCTGATGGTTGAAAAGTCTCCTAAAAGAAGATCGTCGATGCTGCAACCGCGAACCGGAATCCCGGCGTCTGACCCCACATGCGATCTTCGGACACGATTGGTTCGAACGGGCCGATTCGTGCTGCCCGCTTCGGCGTAGCCCCGCGCTTACGCCCCTTCGTCGACGGCGTCGTCCGCCCGTAGCGCCGGCAGGGGTGGGGGCACCTCTCCAGGTGCGGCTCCGCCCTGCCCGCGCGCTGCTCGCGGGTGCCGCGCGCCCTGCCCGCCGCCCATGCCAATCCGTGATCACGGTGTGCATTCATAGCGTAACTCGCCTGATTCATGGGTGAGTTGTAGGTCGGGAGTGTGGTTCGCATTCGATTTGAAGGTCTGTTAGGTTCCTCCGGTCTTACATACGACAAACAGGGAGGAATCCCCATGAAGCTCTCTCGTGTCATAACCGCTGTCGCCGTCGGCGCGGCCCTCGCACTCGGTTCGGCCACCGGTGCCGTGGCCGACAGCGGCCCGAAGTCCGCCCCGCGGGTGGAGAACGGCGGCGCCGCGGACGCGCCCGACCGGGCCCGCGACGCGAAGGCCGGCAAGGCCCCGAAGATCGCCACCTACAAGGGCAAGAAGATGGACCTGGCCAAGGGCTGGGGCGCGGCGAAGGTCTGTTCCGAGTACCCGGACCTGACCATCAAGTGCTTCGACACCGACAAGCAGGCGCAGGCCGACATGGCGAACTTCGCCAAGAACGACCTCCGCGCCATGCCCAAGGTCCCGAAGGGCCGCACCGCCAAGATCGGCGCGAAGGCCGCCGCGGGTGGCCCCGCCGCCTTCGCGATCGGCAACGGCACCTGCTCTTACGGCTGGGTGTGCGTCTACGAGCACAGCAACTACGGCGGCCGCAAGCTCCAGTGGTCGCAGGACGGCACCAAGACGCTCGGCCAGTACGGCTTCCGCGACCAGGTCACGTCCAGCTGCAACAACGACGAGATCGGCGGCATGGGCCTCGTGGACTACCGCGACAACATGATCGACCCGGAGGTCATCAACGGTCTGGGCGGCTGCCTGAGCAACCTGACCAACGTCGACTACCCGGGCTGGGGCACCGGCTCCTGGAACGACCGCGCCGACGCGCTGTGGATGTGATCTGATCATCGTCCCCGGCCCTCAGGGCCGGGGACGTACCCCCTTTAGCCCCCACGGAAGGCCCCCCTCACATGACCGTTCGCACGCGCATCACACTGGCTGCCGTGGCCGTCCTGGGCCTGGCGATCGCGCTGCTCGCCTGGACCAAGCCCTGGGTCTCGGAGCCGGCCCTCGACGACCGGCTGCCGCGCCCGGCCACCGCGCCCACCCGGTAGCCCACCGGCCCGGCGCGGCCCGCTTGCACGGAACCCCTCCCGCGGCACTCCGGTGAGGTCTACGCTCCTGCTCCGGCAGGCGGGCGGGGGGGAGTCCGGATGGGATGGCGCAGCTCGGGCGGGTCGGGTGCCGTGGCCGCACCCGCGGGCGGCCCCAAGGTCAAGACCGCCGCCGGATACGCCTCCGCCGCACTCGCCGCCGTCGTCGTCGGACTGTTCGCGCTCGCCGCCAACGCGGCCACCGCGCAGTCCCGTTGGCCCGGCGTGCTGGACGTGCTGCGGCGCGACCCCTGGCCCTGGGTGTACGCGCTCGGCGGCGGGACCGTCGTACTCGCCGTGCTCGCGCTGCTGCTGCCCGCCGGGCCCGCCGGGGTGCCGACCGACCCGCCGCCGCCCGCGGCCGTACCCGTACCCGCCTGGGTGGTGAACCGCGACGAGGGCAGGCGGGCGGTCTCCGCGGTGTGCGGGCGGCGGGCCCGGAACCACGGCGCGGCGGTCGGGATCACCACCTCCCTCGAAGGCGCCGGCGGGTTCGGGAAGACCACCCTCGCCGGGTACGTCGGCGCCCACCCGCGGGTCCGCCGGCACTTCCGCGGCCGCGTCTACACCGTCACCATCGGGCGCGACGTCCGCGGGCGGGCCGCCATCGCGCAGAAGGTGGCCGAAGCGACGGCGTTCATCACCGGGGACACCACCGCCTTCGACGACCCCGACCGGGCCGGCGACCACCTCGGCCGGCTGCTCGACGCCCGGCCGCGGACCCTGCTCGTCCTGGACGACGTATGGGAGGCGGAACAGCTCGGCCCGTTCCTGCGCGGCGGATCCCCCTGCACCCGGCTGGTCACGACCCGCGTGCCGGACCTGCTGCCGGACGACGCGGTCCGGGTGCGCGTCGACGAGATGACCCCCGAACAGGCACGGGCCGTCCTCACCTGGGGCCTCCCGGAACTGCCCGCGGCCACCGTCGCCGGACTGCTCGCCGCCACCGGCCGCTGGGCCCTCCTGCTCCGCCTCGCCAACCGGCTGATCGCCGGGCAGGTCCGCACCGGCGCCGAGGCGGGGGCGGTGGCGGCCGCCGTACTGGCCCGGCTGCGGACCGGCGGGCCCGCGGCGGTCGACCGGGCCGGGGCCCGGCCGCCCGTACCGGCCCTCGACCTCGACGACCCGGCCCGCCGCGCCCTCGCCGTACGGACCACCGTGGAGGCCGCCACCACCCTCCTCCCTGCGGACGGCGCCCGCCGCTGCGCCGAACTCGGCGTCTTCGTGGAGGACGAGCTGATCCCCGTACCGCTGGTCGTCCGCTACTGGGAGGAGACGGGCGGCCTTTCGGAGGAGGAATCACGCTTCCTGATAGGGGAGTTGGACCGGCTGTCACTGGTCTCCCTCGTCCCGGACGGCGGCGGGCGGATCAGCCTCCACGACGTGCTGCGGGACTACCTGCGGGGGGAGTTGGGCGGGGCGGACGAGGTCGCGCGGCTGCACCGGGTGGTGGTGGAGGGGGCGATCGAGGACTTCTGCTGGGAGCGGTGGGAGACGGACATCCAGAGGTGGCCGACCCGCGACCGGCGGCGGTCGGCCGGCTTCCCGCCGTACCGGTACACGGGTCCCGGGACGTACGGGCTCCCCGGCGGGCCCTTGGAAGACCTCGACGGGTACCTCCTCGACCACCTCGTCGAGCACCTGCTGGCCGCCGGGCAGCCGGAACGCGCCGTACTGCTCGCGGGCAACCTCCGCTGGGTCGAACTGCGCCTCGACCAGCGCGGCCCGTCGGCGCCGTGGACCGACCTGAGCCGGATCGACCGCCCGACGGCCGGCCGCCTCGCCCGTGACCTGGCGCAGACCGCCCACCTGCTGACCCCGACCGAGCCTCCGGGCGTCCGGCAGAGCACGCTGTACAGCCGACTGGGGGCGCTGGACCACTGGCGGCAGCAGGTGACGGACCGGCTCGCCCGCCTGGCGGATGAACGCGACGAGCAGGCGCTGCTCGTCAACCACTGGGACATGCCCGACCTCCCCGACCCGGCCCTGCTGCGGACGCTCACCGGGACGGGCTCGGCGGTCCGGGCGGTGGTGTTCGGGCCGGACGGCGCCTGGGTGGCGAGCGGCGGCGAGGACGGGGTGGTGGTGTTCCACGATCCGGAGACCGGGCGGGAGCTGGCGCGGGGGCAGTGCGACGCGGGCGAAGTGCTCGCCATGGCGGCGAGCGCCGACGGCGGCCTTGCGGTGGCCGGGACGGAGAAGGTCTGCTGCTGGACCGCGTCGGTCGACCGTCGGTTCGAGCACGCACCTCATGCCGGGGCCCGCCACGATCAACGGGCGTCGGCCGCAGCCGCGGCACCGGACTCCGCGCTCTTCGTCACGGTGCAGGTGAGCGGGCGGGTGTGGCTGTGGCAGGACGGGCGGTCCTGGGAATCCCCCCTGCGACGCCGTGCCCCTGGGCCGATCAAGCTGGCCATCGCGCAGGACGGCAGGGCGGCCCTGGCATCCGGGAACGGTGTGGTGGAGGTCCGGCCGGGGCTGACCGGAAACGCGGATGCCCTCACACGGCTGCGCAGCGAGTTCGACGTGGCTGCCGTACACGTCTCGGCGCTGTGCTTCGCGCCCGACCGCGAAGAGGCGATCGTGGGAGACGAGGAGGGGCGCATCTCCCGCATCGACCTGATGTTCAGGACCCTGCGGCACGCCGTCCGCCAGCCCGTCCCGGTGTCCGCCCTCGCCGTCGCACCCCGTGGCGTCTGGTTCGCTACCGGCGGCACCGACGGCATGGTCCGGCTGTGGGACCGGTCCTCCGAGTCCTGCACGGCACTGCTGAGCGGGCACCGGGCTCCCGTGGCGACCCTCGCCGTCTCACCGGACGGCTCCCGGCTCGCCAGCGGCAGCCGTGACGGCACCGTGCGCGTGTGGGACGCGCGGGGCGGGGGGTGGCCGGCATCCGACACGGCTGCCGGGGCGGTGGCCGCCGTGGCGGTCACACCATCCGGCGCCGTCATCACGGCGGGGGAGGGCACCGGCCCCCGCTTCTGGGCCGCCCAGGACGAGAACCGGGCACCCCACCCCGACCGGCACGCGGTCACGCTGACAGCCCTGTGTCACGCACCGTCCACCGGCTGGACGGCCAGTGCGGGAGGGGACGGGCGCATCCTGGTGTGGGACGACGAAGCCCTGGTCCCGGTGCGGGAGTTGCACGTAGACCCCGGCGGTGTGAGGGCACTGGCTCTCGCGCCCAGCACCGGGCTGCTGGCGAGCCTGGACGCGTCCTGCACCGTCCGGCTGTGGGACGTCGGTACGGGTGAGTCCGTGCGCGACTTCAGCTTTCCGGGACCCGCACACGCACTCGCCGTCTCCGCGGACGGCGTGTGGCTGGCGGTGGGCGAGAACCGGTCGGTGCGGATGGTCCCTCTGCGGAACGGCAGGGAACCGTGGACGGTCGCCGTCGGCCCTACCGGAGTCCGTGACCTCGCCTTCTCTCCGCAGTCCGACCTGCTCGCATGCGCGGGCGGCGACGGCCTCCTCCGCCTCTGGCGCCCGGAACGGGACTCTCGTCGCACCGTCCTCGACGCCCGCTCCGGCCCCCTCCGCGGCCTCGCCTTCTCCCCCGACGGCCGCTGGCTCGCCGCCGTCGGTGACGCCCCGGTCGTCCACGTCTGGGACGTCTCCGCCGAGCGCCTCCACACCGGCGTCCGAACCGAAGGCAGCCTCACCTCCTGCGCATGGACCGCCGACGGCGCCGGCCTGGCCGTCGGCGGCGAACGGGGCCTGTACTTCTACGAGTTCCGGCCCTGAGGGCGGTGGGGGAGGGGCCCCCGGTACACGCGGGGCCGGCGCCGGCGCCGTACCGGCCGGCCCCCCCCGCCCAGTCACCCGCTCGCCCGCTCACCCGCTCAGGTGCTGCCGGGCGATCTCCCTCCACGTCACCTTCGGGCACCGCCCCTGCGGCCGCCGGGTCAGGAAGTTCGCGTACGGGACTTCCCGCGGCGGAGGGCCGATTTCCAGCCAGTGCGGAGTGCCGGTACGGTCCCAGCCGTCGTTCGGCATCCGGATGTGGTCGCCGCGGTGGTCCTTGTCCTTCGAGGTGATCTGCACGACCGTCGCGTACGAGTCGTACGCCTCCACGATCACGCAGTAGTGCTTCAGCGTCTCCGTCGGGTCGTCGCGCAGCGGGACCATCGCCAGCCAGACCTCGGCCGGGCGCGGCTGGATCCGCACCGCCGTGCGCGTGCCGGTGCGCGGGCCGCCACTGCCGACCGCGATCGGGCCGTCGTACGGGCGCTGCCGCGGCGCGTACCGGCTGCGGATCCCCTGGAAGACGAGCAGGGCGAGCACGCCGGCGGCCGTGATCTCCAGCAGGCCGGACGCGAACGACACCAGGAAGTCGCCGTCCTCGGCGCTCATGCCCCTGCGGAGCTTCGGCTCCAGCCGGCCGCCCAGCCAGGCTCCGAGCGCGGCCCCGCCCGCGCCCGCCGCACAGAACAGCGCGGTGTGCGCGGCCAGCAGCCCCGGCCGCTCCTTCGGTGACGTGCGGCCCGCCGCCATCCACGCCAGCAGGACCGCCGTGAGCAGGGAGAACAGCCACACCCACGGGTTGAGCAGCAGGGCAGGCCGGGCCCCGTCCGGCGGCGGTTTCATGAGCAGCGGCAACACCGCCGGCAGCGCCAGCATGTACCCCGCGACGAAGAACCCGGCCAGCGACAGACACCCCGTACCGCCGCTGCCGCCACTGCTCTGGTGCCGTACGGCCATCAGCCCCCCACCCACCCCGGATCGTGCATGCGCCGACCCTAGCGACGCCTCCGGCCGGCCACGCCGCGTTTCCCGATCCCAAGCTCAGATCCACCTCAGAAGATCGACAACGCCCTCCCGAAGCGCGGCTTCCGCCCGTACGTTCCGCCCATGACCACCCGCCGCACCTCCACCGCAGCCCTCGCCGCCACCGCCCTCCTGGCGGTCCTCCCGGCCTGCTCAGCCCAGGCCGAGTCCGGACCCCAGGCGGCCCCGAAGCCGGTACGCCCGGTCTCGGCCGCCGCGGCGGACCGCGCCGACCGCGCCGACCGCGACGCCGAAGCCCGCGCGGAGATCGAGCGGCTCATCGACTTCGGCGACGTGGACTTCGCGGACGGTGACGGTGACGGTGACGGTGACACGGAAGACGGGGACGAGGGCGTGGACGGCTCGTCCGTGGCCGGAACCGGAGACCTGGCGGACGGCACGGCCCTCGTCCGCGCCGGC
Source organism: Streptomyces bambusae (assembly GCF_020532645.1). Classification (GTDB taxonomy): domain Bacteria; phylum Actinomycetota; class Actinomycetes; order Streptomycetales; family Streptomycetaceae; genus Streptomyces; species Streptomyces bambusae. Next base: position 23,306 of record NZ_JAJAUZ010000084.1, on the reverse strand, counting down.
TTCGTCCCCGGCACGTACCGCCTCTCCGTCGTCTGCCGGGGAGGCGGCCGGGTCGGCGTCACGGTCGCCACCAAGCCCGCGACCACGTGGTCCGAGGTGTGCGACGGCCGCCTGCACGGCCGCGTCGTCGAGCACCCCGCCGACGTCCTGGAACTGGACCTCACCGCCCGGTCCGGCGCCACCGGCCCTGTCGGCTACCGCCTGGACCCCGCCTGACCCGTTACCCCGGAGCTACCCTGGGAAGGAAGGGACGGGGGGCACGGCAGACAGCTGGCAGGTGTCAGATGAGCAGCTACATCCACTTCGGTGACGAGGTGACCCACTCCGGTGACCACACCGTCGGCGAGATGACCCACGCGGGCCCGCCCGACCCGCAGCAGGCCGTACGCGAGCTGGCCGCGGCCGCCCGCACCATGCGCCCCGAGCTGACCTCCACCGACGGCAAGGTCCTCGACGCCTGTCTCGCCGCCCTCCCCCCGAACCGCTCCCTGGACGCCCCCCAGGCCCAAGACGCCCTCACCCGCCTCACCGGCCTCGCCACCACCGCCGGCCTCCCCGGCACCCCGGTGAAACAGGCCATAGAAAACCTCCCGATCCCCGGCACCTTCTGACGTCCGCCACCCATGTGAGCCCGCGCGGGACCACCCCCACATGTGGTCCATGTCAAGTCCGAATTGGGTGAAACCGTCCCGGCATGCATACCGTCCTCTCATCTGGGAGACGGTCAGCAAGCAACGGGGACGGGGCAGTCGATGGGGCTCAAGGGGAAGTACACCGCGCACATAGCCGTGGCGGCGTCGGCGGTCGGGCTGAGTCTGGCGGTGTGGGGGGCCGCGGTGCTCACCGACGGCGAGGCCGCCGCGCGGGAAGGCGGCCGGAACGGGGCGCACGCGCCGCAGCAGAAGGTGCAGGAGCCGGCGAAGGTGCCGCCCGTGAAGGTCCCCGAGGGCATCGCGCACGACGCGGAGGCCGGCGGGCGGGCCGTGAACATCACCATCGACGACGGCCCCGACCCCCGGTGGACCCCGCAGATGCTGGAGATCCTGAAGGAGAACGACGTCAAGGCGGTCTTCTGCATGATCGGACCGCAGGCGAAGCAGTTCCCGCAGCTGGTGAAGCAGGTCGTCGCCGACGGGCACCGGCTGTGCGACCACACCATCTCCCACGACACCGCCATGGACAAGAAGTCCGTCGCCTACCAGAAGCAGCAGATCCTCGAAGCGAAGAAGATGATCGAGGACGCGGCCGGCGGCGCGAAGGTGGAGTACTACCGGGCGCCCGGCGGCGCGTTCACGCCGAACAGCCGGCAGATCGCCGCCGCGGTCGGCATGCGCCCGCTCGGCTGGAACGTCGACACCAAGGACTTCGAGCGCCCCGGCACCGGCGCGATCGTGCAGACCGTCAAGAACGAGGTCTCCAACGGCCCGACCATCCTCTTCCACGACGGCGGCGGCGACCGCGCCCAGAGCGTCGCCGCCCTCCGCCAGGTGCTGCCGTGGCTCAAGGGCCAGGGCCACACCTTCAGCTTCCCGGTGCGCACCACCCTCGACAAGGCGCCCGCCACCCGGTAGCCGCCCCGCGCGGCGGCCGGGACCGAGCCGGGCCCTGGCCGGGTCCGCCCCCGGGACCCGCAGGACACGCGGCGAACGGGTGAGGGTCGGTCACGGGCGGCGGCCGCGGGTGTTCCCTGGTCCACGAACACCGGGCCACGAACACCGGTCACGACCACCCGCCCGCGACCACCCACCGCACCCCTCAGGGAGCCTCCGTGAGCATCGCCCCCGGCCACCTCTCCGACAAGACCGTCGCCGCCTTCGTCGCCGCCGTGAACAGCCACGACGAGACCGCCTTCTACGGCCTCCTGACCGCCGACGCCACGATGTCCGACGACGGCTCGGACCGGGACCTGCGGGACTGGGCCGAGCGGGAGATCTTCTCCTCCAACGGCCACATGGACGTGGAGACGGAGTCCGACGGCGGCCGGTCCCTCATCGTCGGCTACCGCAACGACACCTGGGGCGAGATGCGCACCGCCTGGCGCTTCACCGTCACCGCCGACGGCAGCCGCATCGCCCGCTTCGAAACCGGCCAGGCGTAACGACACGGGACGAACGGCGGCCGACCCGCCAGGACCGGCCGCCGCACATCCCGCTACGCCACGACCCCCAGCACCGCCGCCGTCAGCGCCTCGTTCTCGGTGCCCATGCCGCCCGGGAAGAAGAACCGCCGCCGGGTGTACGCGTACGCCAGCCCGGTCGCCGGGTCCGCCCACGAGTTGCCGCCCGACGCCCCCTGGTGTCCGAACGCGCGCGGCCCCACCTGCGGCTGCGTCTCGAAGCCGATGCCGAAGTGGTCCTCGCCGCCCGTCACCCGGTCCGTGCCGGCCGTGTACAGGCGGGCGAACGCGTCCGCCGTCTCCGGCTTCAGCAGCGGCGCCAGCCCGTCCACCCCGCTGATCGCCGCCGCGTACATCCGTGCCACCCCGCGGGCCGTGGCCACGCCGCCCGCCGAGGCCGGGCCGAGCGCCCGCACCCGCGGGTGGTTGCCGTACTCGACCATGTCCATCGGCGGCTGCCGGTGCCAGTTGAACGCCACCGTCATCAGCTCCGACGGCGCCGGCTGGCCGACCAGCGCCGCCAGCTGCTCCTCCGTCGGCAGCTGCGGCAGCACCGGTGCCCACCGCTCCCGGTCCGCGTCCTTCAGCCCGAGGTGGAAGTCCAGCCCGTACGGCACCCGCACGCGCTCCTCGAACACCTCCTGCACGGACTTCCCGGTGACCCGCCGCACCACCTCGCCGGTGAGCGCGCCGATCACGAACGCGTGGTAGCCGTACGCCGTCCCCGGCTCCCAGTACGGCTCCGCACCCGCCAGCCGGGACGCGAGCAGCGCGTCGTCGGCCAGCTCGTCCAGCGAGAAGCCCTCCGGTACGTTCACCAGCCCCGCCTTGTGCGCGAGCAGGTCGCGCAGCACCAGCCTCTCCTTGCCGTGACCTGTGAACTCCGGCCAGTACGAGGAGACTTCGCGGTCCAGCTCGAGTACGCCCTCCTGTACCAGCAGTGCGACCACCAGGTGCGCGGCGGCCTTGGTGATCGAGTACACCGGCCCCAGGGTGTCCGGCCCCGTGGCCGGCCCCGCCCACAGGTCCACCACCTGGCGCCCGTCCCGGAAGACGGCCAACTGCGCCTCGGGATGGTGGCGTTCGGCCGCGACGACCGCCTCGAAGGCGCCCCGTACGGACTCCCAGCCCGCCTCGGTCGTGCCCTGTACCGCGCCCGTGTGGTCCGTCATGTCCGTAACCCCCGTCGTGGAATTCCGTGAACTGCCGTACACGCAAAGCGCGAACGCCCGTGCGAACGCGCACGGGATCGGCAACCTGCTCCGCAACCCCGCTATTCCGGGCTCGTACGGGTGAATGCACCGAACGGTTCGTTCCGGCCCGCCGGACGGGCGCGTTGACCCGGGCATGAAGCGCTTCCACACCGCCGCGCTCGCCACCGCGGCCGCCCTGTCCGTCCTCGGCCCCGCCGCCCTCGCGCAGGCCGGCGGCCCCGGACCCGGCCGCACCACCGGCACCGGGACGGCGTACCTCCAGGACCCGGCCGGCGGCAACACCGACATGAAGACCGCCTGGACCAAGGGCGACAAGCACAAGCTCAGCGGACAGTTCCGCTTCCACCCCGGCATGGACTACAAGCTCAAGGACAAGCCGGGTGCCCCTTCCGAGTGGGGGGCCAAGACCCCGGACCTCAACACCCTCGTCCACCGGCCGAAGTTCGAGTTCACCTACGAGATCGCCACCCAGGTGATCCTGAAGAAGGGGCTCAGCGAGAAGAAGGGCAAGCACCCGGTCACCCTGCACGCGGTGCTGCGCGACGCGAAGGGCGGGCAGATCGCCACCGTGCACGAGGCGCGGGCGGACGCCCCGGCGACGCTCACCAAGTCCTTCCCGCTCGGGAAGAAGGTCGCCTGCGACTCGGGGAAGTACACCGTCACCTGGTCGGTCACCCGCACCGGCGCCGAGCCGGCGGAAGTCGGCGGCACGGTGAAGTGGAACGCGAGCTGCAAGGAATTCCGGGACGCGCTCAGCCACTGAGCCGGTCCCGGCAGGGGCGGGCCGCCGCTCGGGCACCTCGTGGGTGGGGTCCGGGCGGCCGGCCGGGCACCGGTGCGGTGCCGCGCGTCCGACGCCGAAGTCGGTGGCCTCCGGGGCAACGGCCGAAGCCGGCGGCCGAAGCCGGTTGCGAAACCGTCGGCCGAAGACGCCGGCCGAAGACGAAGCCGCGGTCAGTTCTTCGCGGCCAGGCCCCGCGCCCGCTCGGCGATCTCGTCCAGGACGGTCTTCGGGTCGCCGCCCGGCTCCACCGCCCGCCCGACGTTCCGCTTGATGGTGTCGCTGACCTGCAGCCAGGACGGCTTGCTCACCGGGTACAGCTGGGCCGTGCGCAGCGCGGCGAGGAACTGCTCGTCGCTGTCGTCGAGACCGCCGCCGGCGGGGGTGCGGGCCGCGCTGGTGGTCGACGGCAGCAGGTGGTAGCGCCCGGCGAAGTCGCTCAGGTTCTTGTCCTGGTAGACGAAGTCGAGGAACTTCCCGATGTCCTCCCGACGGCCGTTCTCCTTGAACGCCATCATCCAGTCGGCGACGCCCATGGTCGGCGGCTCGGAACCGTCCTCCATCCAGTCCGCCACCGGCATCGCGACCGTGCCCACCCGGATGCCGCGCGCCTTCGCCTCGTGGGCCAGCGACGGGTAGCCGTTGAGCATGCCGACCTCACCGCGCAGGAAAGCGGCGAACGCGTCCTTCCGGTTCAGCTTCGACGGCGCGACCGGGCCGGTCAGGCCGGGCGTGACCAGCTTGTCCTTGATCCAGCGCAGGGTCTGGACGTTCTGCTCGGACGCGATGCTGTAGCCGCCGCTGCCGTCCGCGTAGCCGCCGCCGTTGCTCAGCTCCCAGATCATCGCCTCCGCGTGCGCCTCCTCGGGGCCGAGCGGCAGCGCGTACGGGGTCGGCACGCCGTCCGCCTTCAGGGCCTCGGCGGTCCGCTTGAGCTCGGACCAGGTCTCGGGGGCGGTCGCCCCGGCCTTCTCGAACAGCGCCTCGTTGTAGAAGAGCAGCCGGGTGCTGGCGACGAACGGCAGGCCGTACAGCTTGTTGCCGACCGAGCCGGCCTCCGCGAGCGGCGGCAGGAAGTTCGCCTCCGCGGAGACGGTGAGCAGGTCGGAGGCCTCGTACAGGCGGCCCTGGGCGGCGAAGTCGGAGTACGCGCCCATCAGCGCCATGTCCGGAGCCTCGCCCGCGTTGACCATGCGGGTGACCTCGCGGTCGACGTCCTCCCACGGGTGCAGGGTGACCTCCACCTCCAGGCCGGTCCTGGCGGCGAAGTCCTTGGTCACCTTGTCCCAGTAAGAACGGGAGCTGGTGGCGGGGGAGTCGCCGTACTCGGCCGCGACCAAGTGGAGCGCGTCCCCGCCGGAGCCGAGGGAGGAGCCGCAGCCGGCGAGCGGACCGAGGAGGGCGAATGCGGCCACGGAGGCGACCGCGCCGGAGTGTCTTCGTCGCACGGATCTTTCCTCTTGATCTTGTTTCGGACAGTGCGTCCGGAATTCTCTCCTTCTTTCTGGCGGAAAAGGGCGTGCGAACGCGAGGTGTGGCCCATGCTCCAACCGGTGCTGTTCCGGCTGGTGTCTTCCCATGAGGAATGGCCGAATCGGACGCGCGTAGACGTCCGCGCGCGTCCGAAAAGCGGACATCGGCGGTTGTCGTACGAAGGGGACGGCGACGACCCGGGGGCCGGAATCAGCCCGTGAACTCGCCCGCGTACGGGTCCGGCTCACCGGTTTCCGGATTGCGCCCCGCCTGCCAGCGGCGCTGTGCCTCGCGCCAGTGCACGAAGCTGAGCGGGCCGCCGTCCCAGAAAGTGAGACTCACGGGATTCACGTCGAACTCGTCCGAGAACAGCCGGTGCAGGAACTCCGCCATCCCGTACGGATAAAGGGTGAAGGGCTCGGCCGTGTGCCGTCCGCACACCAGGACCGGCCAGCGGTCCGGGTCGGGGTCGCTCGTGTGCCAGCACAGTATGTCGTCGCCCGCGGTGACCCCCCAGGCGAGGATGTGCTCCGGGTCGGCGGCGAAGACCGCCGCCCCGCCCTCCTGCTCCCACGCCAGCCGGGCGTTCCCCGTCTCCTCCACCATGTCGGCCGGATCCCACCGCGGCCCGGCCGTCGGCAGCGGTACGAGGATGCTGGCCTCGGCGTTGATCCGGCCGGCCCCGTAGCGGGCCATGAACGCGACGAAGTCGGCGGGAAAACGCGTCCCCCAGACGGCCTCCGCGGCCGCCCAGTCGACCCGCTCGTCGGCGCCGTGCACCGGGGGCATGAGCTGTTCCAGCGCGGTGATCTGCGCGGTGGTCCGCACGTTGTCCGTCATGCCCGCTCCCCTGGCCGCCCGTGCCCAACCGCCCCAACTTACCGTGCCCGCGGGGGGTCGCCCAGCCGCTGTTCCGTCAGTCGGGCAGCGCCTCCCGCGAGGGCCCGCGCGGCACCCCGTACGGCGCCCCGCGCGAAGCCCCGTACGCCACCTCCAGCCGGACCCCCGGCCGCAGCCCCCACCCGGCGAACGCGCCCGCCGCCGCCTCCAGGACGTGCCGCGAGCGCAGCCGCGGGCGGCCGAGCCGGCCCGGCGGCATCGTGCGCACCGCCAGCACGTTCAACCCCCGGTCCAGGTACGCCACATCGATCGCGAAGCGCATCCGGAACGTGTGGATGCTGCCCGCCGGGGTCAGCAGCAGCGCGCCCTCGATCCCGTCGCGGCCGAGCAGCCCCCGGGTCCGGGCCCGGTACGAGGCCGCCACCTCCAGCGGGATCCCGGCCCGCGCCCCGGCCACCGCGAGGGTGCCGGTCCCGTCCTGCCAGCGTCGTCCAGCCATGCCGGCCAGGGTAGGAGCACCTGCGCCGGGCCGGCCCCGCAATGGCCGGAATGGGCCCACGGGCCCATGTCCGGGCCGCGATCACCGCACTAGGGTCGGCCCGTGGCCCTCGTCGTGATCATCCTGGCGGCCGCCGCCTTCGGCGCCGCGGCCGGGCTGCTCCTGCCCCGGGCCCTGTACCGGCTGGCCGTCCCCCCGGACACCCCGTGGCGCGCCGACTGCCCCGCCGGTCACCCCCTCACCGGCCCGGCCGCCGGCTGGCTCGGCCCGGCCCGCTGCGGCGGCGCCTCCTACGGCGTCCGCCCCCTGCCCGCCGCCCTCACCACCGCCGCCCTGTGCGCCGCGCTCGCGGCCGCCGCCGGGCCGGTGCCGGAAGCGGCGGTCTGGGTGCTGCTCGCGCCGTTCGTCGTGCTGCTCGCCCGGGTGGACCGGGCCGTGCACCGGCTGCCCGACGTCCTGACCCTGCCGCTCGCCCTCGCCGCCACCGCCCTGCTGGGCCTCGCCGCACTCACCGGCCGGGCCGACGGCCACTGGGGACGGGCCGCACTCGGCGGACTCGCGCTGGGAGCGGCGTACCTCGCGCTCTTCCTGATCAACCCGCAGGGCATGGGCTTCGGCGACGTCAAGCTGGCGCTCGCCCTGGGGGTCCCTCTTGGGTGGTACGGGTGGGGGGTATGGCTCGCGGGAGCCTTCCTCGGCTTCCTCTACGGCGCCCTCTACGGCCTCGCACTGGTCCTGAGCGGCCGCGCAGGCCGCCGCACGGCCCTCGCCTTCGGCCCCTTCATGGCGGCCGGAGCCTTCACCGGAGTGCTGCTGGGCGGTTTCGGAGAGTGATCGTGACGCGCCGATGCGCGCATCTCGCTTTACGAAGGGTTATGGTGGAACCCCCCCCTCGGGCCGGTCCGTATCCCCCCCACGGACCGGCCCGTTTTTCGTGTCCCCGGCAGGCGCCACCGCCGCGGACACGAAAGCGCAGGTCAGCCGCGCTGGGCCCAGATGTTCGTGCCGGGGGTGGACACCGCGAAGGAATCGATCTCCTTCAGCTCCTGCTCCGACAGCGGCGCACCGGCCAGGGCCGCCACGTTCTCCTCCAGCTGCGCCACGCTCGACGCCCCGATCAGCGCCGAGGTCATCCGCGGGTCCCGCAGCACCCACGTCAGCGCGAGCTGGGCCAGCGACTGGCCGCGCCGGGCCGCGATGTCGTTCAGCCCGTTCAGCCGCCGGACCACCTCGTCCGACAGCAGGTCCGGGCTGAGGGACTTGCCCTGGGTGGCACGCGAGCCCTCAGGGATGCCCTTCAGGTACTTGCCGGTGAGCAGGCCCTGGGCGAGCGGCACGAAGGAGATGCAGCCCATGCCCGCCTCCTCCAGGGTGTCGAGCAGCCCGTCCTCCTCCGTCCAGCGGTTGATCATGGAGTACGAGGGCTGGTGGATCAGCGGACGCACCCCCATGTCGGTCAGGATCCGCACCGCCTCGGCGGTCTGCTCCGCCGTGTAGGAGGAGACGCCCACGTACAGCGCCTTGCCCTGCTGTACCGCGGACGCCAGGGCGCCCATGGTCTCCTCCAGCGGGGTGTGCGGGTCGAAGCGGTGCGAGTAGAAGATGTCGACGTAGTCGAGACCCATCCGCTCCAGCGAGGCGTCGAGCGAGCCCAGCAGGTACTTGCGGCTGCCCCACTCGCCGTACGGACCGGGGTGCATCAGGTAGCCGGCCTTGGTGGAGATCACCAGCTCGTGCCGGTACGCGGCGAAGTCCTGCGCATGGATCTTGCCGTAGTTCAGCTCGGCGGAGCCGGGCGGCGGACCGTAGTTGTTGGCCAGGTCGAAATGGGTCACGCCGAGGTCGAAGGCCCGGCGCAGGATCGCGCGCTGGGACTCCAGGGACTTGTCGTCGCCGAAGTTGTGCCAGAGGCCGAGGGAGATCGCGGGGAGCTTGAGGCCGCTGCGGCCGCTGCGCCGGTACTCCATGGAGTCGTAGCGGGCGGAGTCTGCCCGATAGGGATTGTTATCAGTCACGATGTCCTCCCTATCACGCACTTGTGACAGACCGAGTTGGGTCAGGCCTCCCGGCGCGCAGTAATGTTTGGCGCAGTCGGGGGGCTGGCAAATCGCACGGGGGCTCGGCACGGAGGGGCTGGAAGATCGTGAAGCTGCGCGACCTGGTGTACAGGCTGTACGCACGCCGGGTGGAAGGCCGCCTCGACCATGACGCGGTGCCCAAGCACATCGGCGTCATCCTCGACGGCAACCGGCGCTGGGCGAAGGCCGCCGGCGGCACCACCGAGCAGGGCCACCAGGCCGGCGCCGACAAGATCACCGAGCTGCTCGGCTGGTGCGAGGAGACGGACGTCGAGGTCGTCACCCTCTGGATGCTGTCCACGGACAACCTGGACCGCCCCGAGGTCGAGCTCCGCCCGCTGCTGAACATCATCGAGAACACCGTCCGCGGGCTCGCCGCGAACGGCCGCTGGCGCGTCCACCACGTCGGCAACCTCGACATCCTGCCCGCGCAGACCCAGTCCGTGCTCAAGGAGGCCGAGCAGGCCACCGACGGGCACACCGGGATACTCGTCAACGTCGCCGTGGGCTACGGCGGCCGCCAGGAGATCGCCGACGCGGTCCGCTCGCTGCTGCTGGAGCACCACGAGAAGGGCACCTCCGTCGAGGAGCTCGCCGAGATCCTGGACGTCGACCACATCTCGGAGCACCTCTACACCCGCGGCCAGCCCGACCCCGACCTGGTCATCCGCACCAGCGGCGAGCAGCGGCTCTCCGGGTTCATGCTCTGGCAGAGCGCGCACTCCGAGTACTACTTCTGCGAGGTCTTCTGGCCGGCCTTCCGCAAGGTCGACTTCCTCCGGGCACTGCGCGACTACGCGGCCCGGCACCGCCGCTACGGCATCTGACCCGGCAGGACCCCGCCCCGGGCCGTACCCCCCTCTGGGCCTTCACCACGGATTCACCGAGCGTCCGTCATATGCCATGGCATGCCCGCGCATGTTCGAGGGAATACCCCAAGCAGGTCGACGCCCGATCCACGGGTGTCGAGTCTCAGCGGACGGCACAGGCGCCGTCCGTCCGGGAGGCCCGTTGCAACCAGGACGCGCGTGCAGCTCGCACGGACGCCAGGGAGGGCCGGAATCGGCCCGTGCACTGCGGCCGATGACCGGTCCGGTCTTCATGGCCCGACCTCTTCCGAGGGGGTACGTCCTTCCGTGGTGACCAGCACAAAGCGCCGCCTGCCCGACAGGCGGACCTACGTCCTCGACACCAGTGTCCTGCTGGCAGACCCCAACGCCTTCCGGCGGTTCGACGAGCACGAGGTCGTGCTCCCGATCGTCGTGATCACGGAGCTGGAGGCCAAGCGGCACCATCCCGAACTCGGCTACTTCGCCCGGCAGGCACTGCGCCTGCTCGACGACTTCCGGGTCCGGTACGGCCGCCTCGACGCCCCCATTCCGCTGGGCGAGCTGGGCGGAACCCTGCGTGTCGAGCTCAACCACTCCGATCCGGGCGTGCTGCCCGCGGGCTTCAGACTGGGGGACAACGACTCGCGGATCCTCGCGGTCGCCCGCAACCTGCAGGCCGAGGGCTACGACGTCACGGTGGTGTCGAAGGATCTCCCGCTGCGCATCAAAGCCTCCTCCGTGGGGCTGCTCGCCGAGGAGTACCGCGCCGAGCTCGCGATCACGGACGCCGGCTGGACCGGCATGAGCGAGCTGTCGCTCTCCGGCGAGCAGGTCGACCTCCTCTACTCCGAGGAGCGGCTCCACGTGCCGGAGGCCACGGAACTCCCCGTGCACACCGGCCTGGTCCTCACCTCCGAGCGGGGCCGGGCGCTGGGCCGGGTCACGCCCGACGGGAACGTCCGGCTGGTCCGCGGCGACCGGGAGGCGTTCGGCATCCACGGCCGCAGCGCCGAACAGCGCATCGCGCTGGACCTGCTGCTGGACCCGGAGGTCGGGATCGTCTCCATGGGCGGCCGGGCCGGCACCGGGAAGTCCGCGCTGGCGCTGTGCGCCGGCCTGGAAGCGGTTCTCGAACGGCGGCAGCACCAGAAGGTGATGGTCTTCCGGCCGCTGTACGCGGTGGGCGGGCAGGAGCTCGGCTACCTGCCGGGCACCGAGGCCGAGAAGATGAGCCCGTGGGCGCAGGCCGTCTTCGACACCCTCTCGGCGGTCGCCGGGCGGGAGGTCATCGAGGAGGTGCTGGGCCGCGGCATGCTGGAAGTGCTGCCGCTCACTCACATCCGCGGCCGTTCGCTGCACGACGCGTTCGTCATCGTGGACGAGGCCCAGTCGCTGGAACGGAACGTCCTGCTGACCGTTCTGTCCCGGATCGGGGCCAATTCCCGGGTTGTTCTGACCCATGACGTGGCCCAGCGGGACAATTTGCGCGTGGGCCGGTACGACGGAGTGGTCGCCGTCGTTGAGAAACTGAAGGGGCATCCGCTCTTCGCCCACGTCACGCTGACCCGCTCCGAGCGGTCCCCGATCGCCGCCCTGGTGACCGAAATGCTCGAAACGGTCTAACTGTCCGAAAGGGCAGTTATGTTGGACGCCGTCCGGCAAAGGCGAAGAGCCTAGTCGGGCGGCGTTCCGCTGCGCAGGGTTTTCCCCAAACCTCTTGCTCCCGTGCAGGTGTGAGCTTTCACACGTGGCCGGGAATTGCCTCCGCATGTCCACGTCCGGCAGAGTCTTGCTTCCGTCAGGCCCCGCATACGGCACACCTGTATCTCCTGGACCCCCAGGCGGTGCAGGAGCACGACGACAACTCCACACACGACGCCGTATGCCGCCCGGAGCACCACGAGGCACTCCCCGCAAGGGAGTTGCCCACGGGCCAGCGCCTCCAGTGACCGTCGCAACCGGAGGACCGTGCCAGGGGCACTATTGCGTCCGCGAGGTCACCGCTGCGGACGTCGCTGGAAGGAAACCGTGTGAGCCGGATCTCGGTTCGGGGCATCGCCGTGGCGTCCGCCACTGCCGTCACCACCGTCGGCGCCGTCGTGGGAGTCGCAGCTGGCGACACCCAGCCCACGACCGACCTTGAGACGACCGCCGCCGGTACGACGCTCCTCACCGACATCCCGGTCGGCGAGCAGGCCCAGGTCCAGACCGCGTCCCTGACGCAGCAGGCCGACGCTTTTGCCTTCCAGGCCGACGCGGACGCCAAGAAGGCCGCGGAGGAGTCCGCCCGTCTGCAGGCCGCCAAGGACGCCAAGTCCAAGAAGGCCGATGCCGAGGCGAAGGCCAAGAAGGAGCGCGAGGCCAAGGAAGAGGCGGCGAGCCGTTCCGCGGTCCGCGACGCCGGTTCCTTCGCCCCGAAGTCCTCGTACACGGTCGCCCAGGTCAAGGCCATCGCCCGGCAGATGATCCCGGCCGGCCAGTTCCAGTGCTTCAGCAACATCGTGAACCACGAGTCGACCTGGAACTACCGCGCGGTCAACCCCTCTTCGGGTGCGTACGGTCTCGTCCAGGCCCTGCCGGGCACCAAGATGTCCTCGGCCGGCGCCGACTGGCGGACCAACCCCGCGACCCAGATCAAGTGGGGCCTCAACTACATGAACGAGCGCTACGGCAGCCCCTGCGGCGCCTGGAGCTTCTGGCAGGCCAACCACTGGTACTAGGCCTCCGGCCCACCGCCCTCCGGGCGCGGCCTCGAGATCCGGCTGATGGAGCCCCCCTCCGTACTACGGCGGGGGGCTCCTCGCGTGTACGGTCGGCCGTGTCGTACCGACGGGGGGCGGGGGAAAGGATCCAGATGTCGAAGGAGCCGGGACACACGCCGGCGGGCTGGCTCGGCCGGCTCGGCAAGGCGCTGCCCGCGCGCGAACCGGAGGACGGCGGCGGCACCGGGCCCGCAGCGGAACCCGAACCCGCGCCGGAGCCCCCGCCATCCGCGCCGCCCGCGCCCAGGCCGCGGGCGATGCCCGACCCGGTGAGCGTGGTGCCGTGGGGCATCCGGGTCGCCGCGGAGGCCAGCTGGCGGCTGCTGCTGGTGGCCGCCCTGCTCTGGGTGCTGATGCGGGTCATCAGCGAGGTCCGCCTCGTGGTCCTCGCGTTCGCCGCGGCCCTGCTGGTCACGGCGCTCCTCCAGCCGTTCGTGGTCCGGCTGCGCCGCCTCGGGCTGCCCCGCGGGCTGGCGACCGCCGTCACCGCGATCACCGGCTTCGTGATCATCGGGCTGGTCGGCTGGTTCGTGGTCTGGCAGGTCATGGAGAACCTCGACGACCTGTCCGACCGGCTCCGCGACGGCATCGACGAGCTGAAGCGCGCCGCGCTCAACAGCCCGTTCCACGTCACCGAGAAGCAGATCAACGACATCGCGAAGAACCTCAGCGAGACGATCGGCACCAACACCGACGAGATCACCTCCGCCGGCCTCCAGGGCGTCACGGTGATGGTCGAGGTACTGACCGGCATCCTCCTCGCGATGTTCTCCACCCTGTTCCTGCTCTACGACGGCAAGCGGATCTGGCAGTGGACGCTGGGCCTGGTCCCCGCCATCGCCCGGACCGGGGTGGCGGGCGCGGGCCCGCGGGCCTGGCGGACCCTCACCGCGTACGTGCGCGGCACGGTCATCGTCGCCCTCATCGACGCCATCTTCATCGGCCTCGGCATCTACTTCCTGGACGTGCCGATGGCGGTGCCGCTGGCCGTCTTCATCTTCCTGTTCGCCTTCATCCCGCTGGTCGGAGCCGTGGTCTCGGGAGCCCTCGCGGTGGTCGTGGCCCTGGTGACCCAGGGCCTGGTGACGGCTCTGCTGGTGCTGGCGGTGGTCCTCGCCGTCCAGCAGATCGAGGGGCACGTGCTCCAGCCGTTCATCCTCGGCCGGGCGGTACGGGTGCACCCCCTCGCGGTGGTGCTCTCCGTCGCGGCAGGTGGGATGATCGCGGGGATCGGGGGCGCGGTGGTCGCGGTCCCGCTGGTCGCCGTCACCAACACCGTGATCGGCTACCTGCGGGCGTACTCCCGTGAAGAGGAGCTGCGGATCGGGCCGGGCCCACACGGCGCCACGGCGGTATCGGCGGCTCCCGCCGACCGGGGGGACACCAGAGGTGATATCCGAGCCTGAGCTCGATGGAGGATACGACCCGCCGCCCGCGCCCTGGGGGAGCGCGGCGGCGGACGGCGGGGAGGGGGACCCCCAGGACGCGCCCCGTACGCGCGGCGGGGGCCGGTGGCGGGCCTGGGCATGGGCCCTGGGCGGCGCCCTCCTCGCCTCCGCGGTCTGGGCGGGCGTGCTCTACCGGGCCACCGCCCCGGAACCCGCACCGGAGGTGGCGTACCGGTCCGGGGACGCGGTCTGCGACCGGTTCAAAGCGGCGGCCCTGACCCGGCTGCTGGGCAAGACGGTCAGTCAGGGCGGCGGCGTCCGGCAGGAGACGGCGGTGCTCGACCGCACCACCTGCGCGCGGGACGCCGAAGGGGGGACCGAGACCGAGGAGCACCCCGACTACACCCGCCGGCACTGGGTGATGCTCGACCTGACCCTGCACAAGAAGGTCGACCCGGAGACCGAGTTCGAGGCCACGGCCCGCTTCGGCGACTGGTGGACCACGGCGGCGCCGGAGCCCGAGGCGGTGCCGGGCCTGGGGGAGCACGCCCTGATGACCAAGGACGAGGGCGGCGGGACCTGGAAGCTGCGGGTGCTCGACGGCGGAGCGGTCTTCACCCTGTCGGTCATGGTCCTCCAGGACTACAACGGAATGGACGTGGAGGACGGCGGCCCGCGGCCCGACGAGCCGAGGACCGACTCGGCCGCGGTGCAGGCGGCCATGATCCAGGACATGCGCGCACTGATGACCACGGTCGCGCTGGAGAAGTGATCCCAGTGATCACGTCGAACGGGGGAACAGCGGGTGATTTCCGAGCCTGAGCTCGACAGTCCTTTCCTGCCGCCGGAGCGGCGCGGCGGACCGGCCGGTCCCGAGGAGGTCCGGGCCGAACGGCCGCCCGGCCCGCGCCGGGCCTGGGCGTGGACGCTGCTCGGCGCCGTCGTGGCCTCGGCCGCCTGGGGCGGTGTGCTGTACACGGCGGGCGGCGGGGAGGACTCCCCGGTGCTGCGCCACCGCAAGCCGGTCAACCTCTGCGACGAGGTACGGGTGCAGGCCCTGAGCCGGGTGCTGGGCGCGCTGCGCAACGAGACCACCCGGGCCGAGGCGGAGCATCCGGCCGTGGACTGGTTCAGCTGCGCGCTGCGGGCCGAGGAGCTGCCGAAGACCGGCAAGGACGGGCAGCCGGTGGATGGCTGGACCCGGACCAGCCAGGTGATCGTCACCATGGCCGTGCACCGCACGGGCGATCCGGAGCCGGGGTACGACGCCGACCTCGACCACGTGTCGTGGCGCGGCGAGGAGGAGATCAAGCGGGAGCAGGTGCCGGGGCTGGGGGAGCAGGCGCTGCTGGCCACCGGCGCCACCCTGGAGGGGCCTCAGCTGCGGGTGGTCGACGGGACCACCGTGTTCACGCTGACCGCCGTCCAGGGGTACAACTACTCCGGCGAGAACGGGCCGACGGAACCGGAGCCGGAGGACCGGGTGGACGAGACCGAGCTGCACGCCGCCATGATCGAGGACATGCAGACGCTGGTGACCACGCTGGCGGAGTGACGGGCTCCGGGACCATGCGAAGGGCCCCCGGCGCACGGGACGTGCACCGGGGGCCCGGGGTTCGCTCGGCGGTCGCCTACTCGGCGAGCAGCGCCTCCGCGTCCAGCGTGACGCCGACGGCCTGGATCACCGAGGCGATCTTGACGGCCTCCTGGATCGTCTCGCGGTCGACACCGGCCGCGCGGAGCACCTGCTCGTGCGAGTCGAGGCACTGGCCGCAGCCGTTGATCGCGGAGACCGCGAGGGACCACAGCTCGAAGTCGACCTTCTCCACGCCCGGGTTGCCGATGACGTTCATCCGCAGACCGGCCCGCATCGTGCCGTACTCCGGGTCGGAGAGCAGGTGGCGGGTGCGGTAGAAGACGTTGTTCATCGCCATGATCGCGGCGGCCGACTTGGCGGCGGCGTAGGCCTCGGGCTTGAGGTTGGCCTTCGCCTCCGGCTCCAGCTCACGCAGCACCTTCGGGGAGCGCGAGGCGATCGCGCACGCCAGGACGGTGCCCCACAGCTGCTGCTGCGGCAGGTCGCTGTTGCCGATGACCGAGCCGAGGTTCAGCTTCAGGTCCTTGGCGAAGTCCGGTATGGCGGCCTTCAGTTCGTCGAGGGCCACGGGTCACTCACCGGCCAGCAGGGCGCCGGCGTCCAGGGTGTTCTCGCCCTTGTTCCAGTTGCAGGGGCACAGCTCGTCGGTCTGCAGGGCGTCGAGGACCCGCAGGACCTCCTTGGGGTTGCGGCCCACGGAACCGGCGGTGACCATCGAGAACTGGATCTCGTTGTTCTGGTCCACGATGAAGACGGCGCGCTGCGCGAAGCCGTCCTCGCCCTGCACGCCACAGGCCTGCATGAGCTCGTGCTTCGAGTCGGCCAGCATCGGGAAGGGCAGGTCACGCAGGTCGGCGTGGTCCTTGCGCCAGGCGTGGTGCACGAACTCGGAGTCGCCGGAGACACCCAGGACCTGCGCGTCGCGGTCCGCGAACTCGTCGTTCAGCTTGCCGAACGCGGCGATCTCGGTCGGGCAGACGAAGGTGAAGTCCTTCGGCCAGAAGAACACCACGCGCCACTTGCCCTCGTAGGACTTGTGGTCGATCTGAGCGAACTCCTTGCCGGCTTCCAGCGAGACGCAAGCGGTCAGATCGTACGAGGGGAACTTGTCACCGACAGTGAGCACGTGCTCTCCTTGCGGAACGGAAGTATCACCCTTTTGGGGCGTTTGATGCTTCCTGAGGGGGTTGGACGGATCTCACATGCTGGCACAACGCGATTGATTACAGAAATAGCTAGCATGGAAGGACGTGATCGGAGGTACCTATCAGTGGCTGTCGGTAATAGGGGAGCCAAGCAACCCACCCTCGCCCAGCTCCGCGCCTTCGCGGCCGTCGCCGAGCACCTGCACTTCCGGGACGCGGCCGCCGCCATCGGCATGAGCCAGCCCGCCCTCTCCGGCGCCGTCTCCGCCCTGGAGGAGGCCCTCGGCGTGCAGCTGCTGGAGCGCACCACCCGCAAGGTGCTGCTCTCGCCCGCCGGAGAGAAGATCGCCGCCCGTGCCCGCACCGTCCTCGAAGCCGTCGGCACGCTGCTGGAAGAGGCGGAGGCGGTCCGCGCCCCCTTCACCGGAGTGCTGCGCCTCGGCGTCATCCCGACCGTCGCCCCGTACCTGCTGCCGACCGTGCTCTCGCTGGTCCACCGCCGCTACCCGCGGCTCGACCTCCAGGTCCACGAGGAGCAGACCGCCTCGCTGCTCGACGGGCTCGCCGCCGGCCGCCTCGACCTGCTGCTGCTCGCCGTACCGCTCGGCGTCCCCGGCGTCACCGAACTCCCCCTCTTCGACGAGGACTTCGTACTCGTCGCGCCCCGCGACCACGCGCTCGCCGGACGCCGGAACATCCCCCGCGAAGCCCTGCGCGACCTGAACCTGCTGCTCCTCGACGAGGGCCACTGCCTGCGCGACCAGGCCCTCGACATCTGCCGGGAGGCCGGGCGCACCGAGGGCGCGGCCGTCACCACCACCGCGGCCGGGCTCTCCACCCTCGTGCAGCTGGTGGCCGGCGGGCTCGGTGTCACCCTGCTGCCGCGCACCGCGCTGCGGCTGGAGACCACCCGCAACGAGCACCTGGCCACCGGGTGGTTCGAGGAGCCCGCGCCGGCCCGCCGGATCGCCCTCGCCATGCGCACCGGCACCGCCCGCCAGGAGGAGTTCGCCGAGTTCGCCGCCGCGCTCCGGGAAGCCGTACGGCCGCTGCCGGTGTGGCCCGCGGAGTAGTCCCACGGGCCGCACCGGCAGCGGCTGCCCACTCGGCCTGTCCGCCGGCTACTCCGTGCGCAGGCCGTCCGGGCGCATCAGGCGCAGCAGCGGCGGCAGGCTGAGCGCCGTCACCAGCAGGACGACCGCCGCACCGGTGCCGGACATCCAGGCCACCGAGGCCCAGTCCACCGAGACCGGGACGGCGGTCATCCGCATCAGTACGGCGCCCAGCGCCAGCCCGGTCGCGGTGGCCAGGCCCAGGCCCAGGCCGATGGGCAGGGCGGTCTGCCAGAGCACCGACAGGCTCAGGGTGCTGCGCCGGGTGCCGAAGGCCACCAGTGCCGACAGCAGCTTCTTGCGCTCGCGCAGCTGCTCCAGCTGCGAGACCAGCATGCTCGCGCCGATCAGCAGCAGCACCAGGACGGCGCCGACGTAGAGGCCGGTCCGGATGCTCGCGAACCGGTTGCTCTGCTCGGTGCTCTTCAGCGTCATGACGGTGGCCAGCGGGTCCGCCTTGAAGGCCGCGGTCCGGGCCTGCTCCATGGCGTCCGGCGCGGCCGGGTCGAGCTGCACGTAGACGGAGGAGTACCCGCTGACGCCCCGGCCCTGGGGCGCGGCGCCCGGGGTGGCGAGGATGCCGTTGCGCGTGGTGCCGGCCGGGTCGGGCCGGGCGGGCACGGCGCGTACGCCCTTCGGCACGGTCCAGGAGACCGGCGGGGCGCCCTCGGGCGAGCCGCCGACGAGCAGCCTGTCGCCGGGCACGGCCAGGGCCTTGGCGGTCGCGTCGTCGTAGCCGCCCCGGAGGAGGAAGGTGTCGCCGTCCTTGCAGGAGGGCAGGTCCGCGATCTCCCGCAGGGAGGGGCAGGAGGCGATGGTCAGATCGGTCATCCGGTCGGGATCCTTCGGGGCGACGGCGTTGACCGTGGTCAGCGGGGTCACCCCGGTGACGCCCTCGGCCCGCCGCAGCTTCTGCGACACCGTCCGGACCTGCTCGACGATGCCGGTGTCCGGGTCCTGCCCGCCGCGCACCCACACCGACATCGCGGCCCGGGACGGGTCCTGGCCGGTGGCCTTGGTGTAGTCGCTCTCGACGCCCGCGAACAGCATCTGCAGGGCGATGGCCCCGGCCACCGCGACGGCGATGCCGTTGACCAGCCGGGCCGCGGTGCCGCTGCTGAGCTGGAGCCGTCGTACCGCCAGCTGCCAGGCGACGCCGCCGCCGGACAGCCGGGACACGACCGCCTCGACCAGCCACGGCAGGATCGCGGTGATGCCGACCAGCAGCAGCACCACGCCGCCGATGACCTGCCACTGGTTGAAGTCGCCGTGCTCCCGGCCGCGACCCATCAGCGGGACCAGCAGCCCGAGTCCGGCCACCGGCATCACCAGGCGCCACCAGATCCGGCGGCGGGCCGGCTTCGCCGTGCGGACGACGCCCAGCGGCTCGATGACCACGCCGCGCAGCGCGAACAGGGTGACCGCGACGGCCGCCACGGGCACGGCCAGCGCCACCAGGACCGCCAGCCAGGGGCTCGGCGTCAGGTCGGCCGGGAACACGCTGCGGTCCAGGACCGTGAACCGGTCGGCGAACTGCCGTACCCCGTAGAAGAATCCGGCACCGAGGACCAGGCCGGTCACGGCCCCGGCGAGCGCTTCGCCGGCGGCGATCCGCCGGGCCATCCGGCTGTCCGCGCCGACCAGCCGCAGGGCGGCCAGCCGCCGGTCGCGGGCCTCGCCGCCGAACCGGACGGCGGCGGCGACGAACACGGCGACGGGCATCAGCAGGGCGACGAACACCATCACCAGCAGCAGCATCAGCACCGGGTCGAGCTTCTCCGGCCGGATGTCGTTCGCGAAGCCGGTGATCCGCTTGACGCTGCTGTCGTCGCGGAGGGTGTCGGAGCCCAGGTAGAAGGCCAGTTCGCCGGGGCCGATCAGGCCGTCGTCGGAGATGGTCTGGGTGATCGGACCGTCGAGGCGATCGCGGAGCAGTCTGCCTTCGGGTGAGCCGAGCAGGTCTTTCAGGGCGGGGGAGACGGCCAGTTCGCCGGGGCCCGGGAACCGCTTCAGGCCGGGCGGCAGCGGGGCGTCCGGGCCCTCGGGGCGCAGCTGGCCGCCGTACAGGTCCTGGTTCCGGAAGGTGGTCTGGACTTCGGCGAACAGCAGGGTGCCGGGTCCGGCCTTCTCCGCGGTGGGCGCGGTCCAGGTGCTGCGGGCGTCGCTGCGCAGGTCCCGGGCGGCCAGCGCGCCGGGCAGCGCGGTGGTGAGCAGCAGCAGCGCCGCGCCCAGGCCCACGCCGATGCCGGTCAGGAGGGTACGGGTCCAGCCCTCGCGGCCGCCGCCGAAGGCGAACCGGGCGCCCATGCGGAGGTCCTGCGACCAGGTCCTCAGGGTGCTCATATGGCGTGCTCCATGTCGCGCGAGCGGCCGTCGCGTACGACGATCTCGCGGTCGGAGTACGCGGCGACCCGGGTCTCGTGGGTGACCAGGACGACGGCGGCGTTCGTGGCGCGGGCGGCCTCGGTGAGCAGCTGCATCACGCGCTCGCCGTTGAGGGAGTCCAGGGCGCCGGTGGGTTCGTCGGCGAAGACCACGCGGGGGCCGGTGACCAGCGAGCGGGCCACGGCGACGCGCTGGCCCTGGCCGCCGGAGACCTCGCCGGGGCGCTTGTCCTTGAGGCCGTCGACCTCCAGCTTGCGCATCCAGTCGAGGGCGGTGCGCTCGGCCTGGCGGCGGCCGGCCCCGTTCAGGCGGAGCGGGAGGGCGACGTTCTCCACGCAGGTCAGTTCGGGGACGAGCTGGCCGAACTGGAAGACGAAGCCGAACTCGCTGCGGCGCAGGGCGCTTCGCTCGCGGTCGGACATGGCCGTGAGGTCGCGGCCCGCGTAGGTGATGGTGCCGGAGTCCGGGGTGACGATGCCGGCCAGGCAGTGCAGCAGGGTCGACTTGCCGGATCCGGAGGGGCCCATGATGGCGACGACCTCGCCGGGGTGGATGGCGAAGCCGGCGCCGTCGAGGGCGTGCGTGGGGCCGTACGTCTTGCGCAGGTCCGTGGCGGTGAGCAGGGAGCCGGCGGGGGCGGCGTGGGCCGTCATCGGCGTACCTCCTGGGCGAGCTGGTCGAGGCGGGCGGCGGTGAGTTCGAGCCACCGGAGGTCCGCTTCGAGGTGGAACAGGGCGTGGTCGCACACGAGCTGGTCGGCGAGGTCGCCCTTGCGCTTGCGGGTGGTGAGGATGCGCATGAGGCGCAGGTGCTCGGCGCGCTGGGTGTCGAGCAGGTCCTGGGCGCTGCGGCCGGTGAGCAGCGCGAGGACGACCTTGGTGTAGAGGGTGGACTGGAGGTACGGCTCCGGCTTCTCCGGCTGCGCGAGCCAGGCGGCGACGTCGGTGATGCCGGCGTCGGTGATGGCGTACCGCTTGCGGTCGGGGCCGTCGCCGGGCTCTATCCCCTCGACCTCGACGAGGCCGTTCTTGAGCAGGCGGGACATGGTCGAGTAGACCTGCCCGTATGCGAGGGGGCGGTCGTGGCCGAACTTGTCGTCGAAGGCGCGCTTGAGGTCGTAGCCGTGGCGGGGGCCGGTCTCCAGGAGCGCGAGCAGTGTGTGACCGATGGACATGGCTCGACTGTACACGGTGTGTATACCTCGTGTGTATACGCGAAGTGCTTACGTTGCCGACGGCGCAGATCGGTCCGCCGCCCCCGTTATGTTTTTCGCGGTCCTGCAAGAGGGCCGCTGGCCTCCGGGCCCGGCATGACTGTTGCCCCCTGTCGAACGGATGACCTGGGGGGGGTGGTGTCACCGGGTCCGAGGGGTGCCGTCGGAGACGCTGATGAGAGGTCCGACCACCGCCCGGCCGGGCGCAATGCCCGGCCGTTCGCGGGCGGCAGGTCTGCATAACGTGGATGCGCGAGAACGGCCCCGACGCCCAGGCCAGCACCGGTATTGAGCGAGTGGGGGGCACCGTGATCGACACCAGCAGCGTGGGCGTCTTCCTCGGCCTGGACGTCGGCAAGAGCACACACCACGGCCACGGGCTGACCCCGGCCGGCAAGAAGGTCTTCGACAAACCGCTGCCCAATAGCGAACCCAAGCTGCGGGCCGTCTTCGACAAGCTGCGAGACAAGTTCGGCACGGTCCTGGTGATCGTGGACCAGCCCGCCTCGATCGGGGCTCTGCCGCTGACGGTCGCCCGCGATCCGGGCTGCCAGGTCGCCTACCTGCCCGGACTGGCGATGCGGCGGATCGCCGACCTCTACCCCGGTGAGGCCAAGACCGACGCGAAGGGCGCCGCGGTGATCGCGGACGCCGCCCGCACCATGCCGCACACCCTGCGTTCGCTGGAGCTGACCGACGAGATCACTGCCGAGCTCACTGTTCTGGTGGGCTTCGACCAGGACCTCGCGGCCGAGGCCACCCGCACGTCCAACCGGATACGCGGCCTGCTCACCCAGTTCCACCCCAGCCTGGAACGCGCCCTCGGTACCCGCCTCGACCACCAGGCTGTCACCTGGCTGCTGGAACGCTACGGATCCCCGGCCGCACTGCGAAAGGCGGGCCGCCGCAGACTCGTCGAAGTGATCCGCCCCAAGGCCCTACGGATGGCCGCCCGGCTGATCGACGAGGTCTTCGACGCGCTCGACGAGCAGACCGTCGTCGTCCCGGGAACCGGCACCCTCGACATCGTGATCCCCTCCCTGGCCCGCTCGCTCGCGGCCGTCCACGAACAACGCCGGGCCCTGGAAGCCCAGATCAACGAGCTGCTGGAGGCCCACCCTCTTTCCCAGGTCCTGACGTCGCTGCCCGGCGTCGGCGTCAGGACCGCCGCAGTTCTCCTGGTCACCGTCGGCGACGGCACCAGCTTCCCCACCGCCGCCCACCTCGCCTCCTACGCCGGCCTCGCCCCCACCACGAAACGGTCGGGTACTTCCATCCACGGCGAACACGCACCCAGTGGCGGCAACCGGCAGCTCAAACGCGCGATGTTCCTGTCCGCGTTCGCCGCCCTGCACGACCCCGCCTCGCGCACCTACTACGACCGCTGCCGGGCCCGGGGCAAGACCCACACACAGGCCCTTCTCCGCTTGGCCCGGCAGCGCATCAGCGTCCTGTTCGCCATGCTCCGCGATGGAACCTTCTACGGATCACGCCTCCCCGAAGCGGTCGCTGCATGACCAGCTCAGGCTTGACGAAAGACATAGAGGCACCCCCCACCCTGCGTTCAGGGGTGGGAGGGTTTTAGGGCTAGGGCGTGGTGCTCGTAGGGGCGTAGGACGGAGTTCGGAAGGCTTCAATTTGGAGGAGTAACTTAGACGGGAGGGGGGGGGGGGGCCGGGGGCGGGGGAACCCCCCCCCCCCCCACAAACCCCCCCCCCCCCCCCCCCCGCCCCCCCCCCCCCCCCCCCCACCCCCCCCCCCCCCCCCCCCCCCCCCCCCCCCCCCCCCCCCCCCCCCCCCCCCCCCCCACCCCCCCCCCCCCCCCCCCCCCCCCCCCCCCCCCCCCCCCCCCCCCCCCCCCCCCCCCCCCCCC
>NZ_JAJAUZ010000083.1 GCF_020532645.1 Streptomyces bambusae | reverse complement strand
CCCCGCACCTCCGGACGCCCGCGGGCCCTGCCGCACCGCAGGCCCCACGGGTCCCAGCCGCCTCTCGCGGCGCTCGTGCCCCGCGCCGCGCGGGCGTCCGGCTGGGAGACTGGCGGCATGAGCTACGGACTGCCCGTCCCGATCGCACCGGTGATCCTGGACGACGTACGGGGTGCCCAGAAGATGCTCGCCGGCGTCGCGCGCGTGACCCCCATGGAGGGCAGCCGGTACCTGTCGTCGCTGGTGGGCGCGCCGGTGCACCTGAAGTGCGAGAACCTCCAGCGGACCGGCTCCTTCAAGCTGCGCGGCGCGTACGTGCGGATCTCCGGACTCTCGCCGGTGCAGCGGGCCGCCGGGGTGGTCGCGGCGAGCGCGGGCAACCATGCACAGGGCGTGGCGCTGGCCTCGTCGCTGCTGGGCGTGCGGTCGACGGTGTTCATGCCGGCCGGGGCGCCGCTGCCGAAGGTGGCCGCCACCCGGGACTACGGGGCCGAGGTGGTCCTGCACGGGCAGGTGGTGGACGAGACGCTGGCCGCCGCGCAGGAGCACGCCGACCGGACGGGTGCGGTCTTCATCCACCCCTTCGACCACCACGACATCATCGCCGGGCAGGGCACGGTCGGCCTGGAGGTGCTGGAGCAGTGCCCGGAGGTGCGGACGATCCTGGTGGGGATCGGCGGCGGCGGGCTGGCGGCCGGGATCTCGGTGGCGGTGAAGGCGCTGCGGCCGGACGTGCGGGTGGTCGGGGTGCAGGCGGCGGGTGCGGCCGCGTACCCGGCCTCGCTGGCCGCCGGGCACCCGGTGTCGGTGGACGAGCCGGTGACGATGGCCGACGGCATCCGGGTGGGCCGCCCCGGCGACGTGCCGTTCCGGATCGTCGCGGAGCTGCTGGACGACGTACGGACGGTGTCGGAGGAGGCGCTGTCGACGGCGCTGCTGCTGTGTCTGGAGCGGGCGAAGCTGCTGGTCGAGCCGGCCGGGTGCAGCACGGTGGCGGCGCTGCTGAGCGAGCCGGAGCGGTTCGCCGGCGGGCCCGTGGTGGCGGTGCTGTCGGGCGGGAACGTGGACCCGCTGCTGCTCCAGCGGATCCTGCGGCACGGCATGGCGTCCGCCGGCCGCTACCTGTCGCTGCGGCTGCGCGTGGCCGACCGGCCGGGCGCACTGGCGGGGCTGCTGGCGGTGCTGTCGGAGGTGGACGCGAACGTGCTGGACGTCAGCCACGTGCGCACCGATCCGCAGCTGGGGCTGACCGAGGTGGAGGTCGAGCTGCACCTGGAGACCCAGGGTCAGGAGCACTGCCGGGAGGTGGCGCGGGCGCTGCACGCGGCCGGGTACGCGGTGATCGGCTGAGCCGGGCGGCCGGGCGGGAGGGCGGGCGGCCGGTTCCGCGGCCGCCGGATTCGCCGTCTCCCGGGCGGCCGGGCGGGTGCGCACCTAGGATTCCCGTAGGCATCAGCAGTATCAGCCGTTCTGACGCAATCGCTCCGAAGCAGTTGTTCTGACGCTGGGAGATTCCTATGCCAGGCGCCATCTACGCCGAAGGCCTGGTGAAGACCTTCGGCGAGGTACGGGCTCTGGACGGTGTGGACCTCGACGTGCCCGAGGGCACCGTGCTCGGCCTGCTGGGCCCGAACGGCGCGGGGAAGACCACCACCGTGCGGGTCCTGACCACCCTCCTCCAGCCGGATTCCGGACGCGCCGTCGTCGCCGGCATCGACGTGCTCAGACACCCCAACGAGGTGCGCCGCTCGATCGGCCTGTCCGGCCAGTTCGCCGCCGTCGACGAGTACCTGACCGGCCGCGAGAACCTCCGGATGGTCGGGCAGCTCTACCAGATGCGGGCGAAGGAGGCGAAGGCCCGCGCGGACGAGCTGCTGGAGCGGTTCAACCTGGCCGAGGCCGCCGACCGCACCGCGAAGACCTACTCGGGCGGCATGCGCCGCCGCCTCGACCTGGCCGCCGCCCTGGTGGTCCGGCCGCCGGTGATGTTCATGGACGAGCCGACCACCGGCCTCGACCCCCGCAACCGGCAGGCACTGTGGGACGTGATCCAGGAGCTGGTGGCGGGCGGGACGACGCTGCTGCTCACCACCCAGTACCTGGAGGAGGCCGACCACCTGGCGCACGACATCTGCGTGGTCGACCACGGCAAGGTCATCGCCCGCGGCACCTCCGACGCGCTGAAGGCCCGTACCGGCGGGGAGCGGGTCGAGGTGGTCGTGCACGAGCGCGAGCACATCGAGGACGCCCGCGGGGTCCTCGCGGTCTTCGGCAAGGGCGAGACCACGGTCGAGGAGCACACCCGCAAGCTGACGGTCCCGGTGACCGGCGGCGCCAAGCTGCTCGCCGAGATCATCCGCGAGCTGGACCTGCGCGGCATCGAGATCGACGACATCGGCCTGCGCCGCCCCACCCTCGACGACGTGTTCATCTCGCTCACCGGCCACGTGGCCGCGCTGGCCGAGGAGAACGGCGACGCGGCGGGCGGGGCGTCCGGCGGCAGGGACCGGCACGGCCACGGGGGCCGGGCCGCCCGCAAGGAGAAGGAGGACGGCCGGTGACCGCAGAAACCTCCGCCTTCGGCGCCGGGCACACCGCCCCGCAGCCGCGCGGCGGCATCGCCCAGTCGGTCGGCGACTCCCTGGTCATCGCGAAGCGGAATCTGATCAGGATGTCCCGGATCCCCGAGATGATCATTTTTGGCGTGATCCAGCCGGTGATGTTCGTCGTGCTGTTCAGCTACGTCTTCGGCGGCTCGATGCAGGTCGGCAACAGCACCGACCCGGGCGTCTACCGCGAGTTCCTGATGGCCGGCATCTTCGCGCAGACCGTCACCTTCGCCACCGCGGGTGCGGGCGCGGGCATCGCCGACGACATGCACAAGGGCCTGATCGACCGGTTCCGCTCGCTGCCGATGGCCCGCGGCGCGGTGCTCACCGGCCGCACCCTCGCGGACCTGGTGCAGACCGCGTTCACCCTGCTGGTGCTCGCGGTGGTCGCGCTGCTGGTCGGCTGGCGCACCCACACCAACGCGGGCAAGGTGATCGGCGCGTTCGCGCTGCTGCTGCTCCTCGGGTACGCGTTCACCTGGATCGGCGCGCTGATCGGGCTGTCGGTGCGGACCCCGGAGGCGGCCACGTCGGGCGGGCTGATCTGGCTGTTCCCGGTGACGTTCGTGTCGAACGCGTTCGTCGACACGAGCCAGATGACCCCGTGGCTGCGGCACGTGGCGGACTGGAACCCGTTCAGTGCGACCGTGCAGGCGGCGAGGGAGCTGTTCGGCAATCCGGGGGTGGTGGACTCGCCGGCGTGGCCGATGCAGCACCCGGTGCTCGCGTCGGTGCTGTGGTCCCTGGTGATCATCGTGGTGTTCCGGACCCTGTCGGTGCGGAAGTACCGCTCGGCGACGGCCTGACGCGCGGGCCCGTACCGCGGGCCCGGCACACGCACAGGTGCCCCCGGCCGCGTCGTGCGGCCGGGGGCACCTGCGTACGGATGCGTCCGGGTGGTCCCGGGTCAGCCGGTGTACGGCTTGACGTCGAGGATCCGGACCATGGCCTTCTTGCCGTTCGGCAGCTCGTACTCGGCGTCCTCGCCGATCTTCTTGCCGTCCACGCCGCGGCCCAGCGGGGACTGCGGGGAGTAGGTGTCGATGTCGGAGGAGGCGTACTCGCGCGAGGCCAGCAGGAAGGTCATCGTGTCGTCCGGGTCGCCGTCGAAGGCGATGGTGATGACGGTGCCGGGGGCGACGGTGCCGTCGCTCGCCGGCGCCTCACCGACCTTGGCCGTCTCCAGCAGCTGGGTCAGCTGGCGGACCCGCAGCTCCTGCTTGCCCTGCTCCTCCTTCGCCGCGTGGTACCCGCCGTTCTCCCGCAGGTCACCCTCCTCACGGGCGGCCGCGATCTTCGCCGCGATCTCCGTGCGTGCGGGACCAGACAGGTACTCCAGCTCGGCCTTGAGCTGGTCGTAGGCGTCCTGGGTCAGCCAGGTGACGCTCTCGCTCGTCTGGGTCACAGGTGCTCCTCGTCGGTACAGGGAATACAAAGCCACCAGTGGTGGGCGAAACCACGAGCCTAACAATTCGGAATGGAAAGGGGGAGCACGCAAGCCGTAAGAAGTACCTCCCGGCTTGTCGCGCTCCCCCGGCCCGCCGGAAAGCGGAACCGTCCTGCCGGGGCCCCGGAAGGCCCCGGCGGGGCAGCGCAGGATCAGCCCAGCGCCTGCGTGAGGTCGGCCAGCAGGTCGTCGACGTTCTCGATGCCGACGGACAGGCGGACCAGGTCGGCGGGGACCTCCAGCGGGGAGCCCGCCGCGGAGGCGTGCGTCATCCGGCCGGGGTGCTCGATCAGCGACTCCACGCCGCCGAGGGACTCGCCCAGGGTGAACAGCTGCGCGCGGTTGCAGACCTCGACCGCCGCCTCCTCGCCGCCCGCGACGCGGAACGACACCATGCCGCCGAACGAGCGCATCTGCTTGGCGGCGATCTCGTGGCCCGGGTGCTCGGGCAGGCCCGGGTACAGCACCCGGCTGACCTTGGGGTGGCGGGTCAGCATGTCGGCGACCTTGGTGGCGTTCTCGCTGTGCCGGTCCATGCGCACGGCGAGGGTCTTGATGCCGCGCAGCACGATCCAGGAGTCGAACGGGCCGGCCACGGCGCCCATGGCGTTCTGGTGGTAGGCGAGCTCGTCGCCGAGGGCCGCGTCGGCCGTGACCAGCGCGCCGCCGACGACGTCCGAGTGCCCGCCCATGTACTTGGTGAGCGAGTGCACGACCACGTCCGCGCCGAGCGCCAGCGGCTGCTGGAGGTAGGGCGAGGCGAAGGTGTTGTCGACGACGAGCCGGGCGCCCGCGGAGCGCGCGATGTCGGCGAGGACGGCGATGTCGGTGATCCCGAGGAGCGGGTTGGAGGGGGTCTCCACCCAGATCGCCTTGGTGCGGTCGGTCAGGGCCGCGCGGACCGACGCCGGGTCGGAGGTGTCCGCCACCGACCAGGACACGCCCCAGCGCTCGACGACCTTGGCGAACAGCCGGAAGGTGCCGCCGTAGGCGTCGTTGGGGATGACCACGTGGTCGCCGGGCGAAAGGATCGTGCGCAGGAGGCAGTCCTCGGCGGCCAGGCCCGAGGCGAAGGCGAGGCCGCGGCGGCCGCCTTCCAGCGCCGCCAGGTTCTCCTCCAGAGCGGTCCGGGTCGGGTTGGCGCTGCGGCTGTACTCGTAGCCGCCGCGGAGCCCGCCGACACCGTCCTGCTTGTACGTGGAGACCTGGTAGATCGGGGGCACGACCGCGCCGGTGAGCGGGTCCGCCGTGTTGCCCGCGTGAATGGCGCGGGTCTCGAAACTCTGCTGCTCGTGGCTCATGGTCAGAGCCTATGCGGCCGCGGGCGGCAGAGCGCCCCGGCGGGACGAGGACGGGCCCCGCCCCGCCGGCGCCGGGCCGGGTCAGCCCCAGGCGTTGACGAACTCGTCGATGAAGGAGCCGATGTCGCCGGGGCGGGCGGCGGCCGGGGCGGCGGCGCGGTCCCCGTCGGCGGACTCCTCGTCCTCGGACGACTCCTCGTCCTCGGCGAGACCCTCGTCCTCGGTCATGTCCTCGTCCTCGGCGAGGTCCTCCCGGGCGTCCTCGGGGGCCTCGTCCAGGGCGTCCTCGGACTGGTCGGCCTCCTCGGCCGGCTCCTCGGCGGCCTCGTCCAGGACGAACACGACGGACTTCGCCGGGAGGGCGCCCTCGTCCTCGGCGGCCTCCGCGACGTCGCCGGGCGCGAGCTCGACGGCCTCGCCCTTGCAGTTCTTCTTGGCGTAGACGATGGCGGTCATGTCGGTGTCGTTGGACAGCCGGACGGGCAGCTGGTCGCCGGGAAGCTTCTCGAAGTTGTAACACCGCTCGTCCGCCGGGGCCTCGATGGCGACCGCCACGTCCTTCTTGGCGCCCGGGTAGAGGTAGGTGAAGTCGCCCTCGTCGGCGGCGGCCGCCGGGCCGGACAGGGCGGCAGCGATCACGAAGGCTCCGACGGTGGCGGTCACAGCGTTGCGCACGCGCATGGCATTGCTCCCTTTTCGGGGTGGGGTGGGAGTCGGCGGGGTCAGGCAGACCCTAGGGGCGGGGCATCCGGCGGGGCGGGTGTTGGGGGGCGGCGTGCCCGGGGATTCCCCCGTTAAGGCCTGCACCCGCGGCTGCACGCGCACCGGCACTCCGGGCCCCGAGGCCTGGAAGGGGGCCGGCCGCGGCGATGTGGAACGCTGGAGGCATGGAGATTCTGTGGTTCCTGATCGCGATGGGCATGCTGGCGATGGTGGTCGTGCCGTACGTGCGCCGCCGGCGCGGCGGCCTGCGCCTGGTGTCGCCGGGCGCCCCCGACGCGGCCGACCCGGCCGACTACGGCTTCGTACGGCAGGAGCTGCTGGACGTCCGGGTGCCGGGGCCGGACGAGGACCTGATGGACGTGCTGGGGCTGGTGCAGCGCGGCCAGGACTGGCGGGCGGCCTCGCAGCTGCTGGCCGGCACCCCGAAGGAGGGCGAGGTCCGCTGGCAGCGGGTGCAGGCCTTCGCGGGCGCGGCCGCCCTGGAGCTGGCGCAGCAGCCGGGAACCGGCGCGAGCTGGCTGCGGGCCTGGCGGCTGGAGGCACCCAAGGACGCGGGCGGTGCGCAGGTGCACGCCGAGTTCCTGGTGCAGCAGGCGTGGCGGGCGTCCGGCGGGGTCGGCTCGGACGACCACCGGATCATCCTGGAGGAGGCGCGTACGGCCTGCCGTGAGACGGCGCTGCTGGCGCCCGGGGACCCGGTGCCGTACATCACGGAGCTGGCGATCGCCCGCGGGCTGGCGTACGGGGAGCCGGAGTTCGACGAGCTGTGGGCCAAGGTGCTGGACCGGGCGCCGCAGCACATGGGCGCGCACCTGGCGGCCCTGCACTACCGGTGCGAGAAGTGGCACGGCTCCCGGGAGCAGGCGGACGCGTTCACCCACGCGGCCGCGGCCCGCGCGCCGCGGGGTTCGCTGCTGGCGGCGCTGCCGCTGTTCGGTGTGTTCGAGCACCTGCCCGACCTGACCCTGTCCCCCGGCTTCTACCAGAGCGCGGTGGTGTCGCGGGCGCTGGAGGGCGCGCTGTACGCGGTGAACTCGGCGCGGCCGGACGACCCGATGCTGGCGCACGTACGGCACCTGCTGCTGTTCTTCCTGGTGCGGGCGGAGCGGTGGGCCGAGGCCATGGAGCAGCTGCGGCACGTGGACGGCTGCGTGGGTGCGCTGCCGTGGTCGCACAGCGAGGACCCCGCGGCCGAGTACGCGGTGTACCGGGCGCTGGCGGTGGCCGGCTACGAGGCGAACGGCGGGTCCCCGGCGACGCTGCCGCACTGAGGCGTACGGAGGGCCTTGCGGAGGGTCGGACGGAGAGCCGCGGCAGAGGGACCGGATCGTTAGCCAAAAATGTTGCGCTGAGTGATCACGGCCGGAGAGGATCCGGCCGTGCTCCCGTACCTGCTCGCCCTTGCCGCCTTCGCCCTGGTCTACGTGCTGACCAAGGCCGTCCGCCACAGCCGCCCGTTCACCTGGATCCGTACCGGGTTCGTCCCCGCCGAGCACGGCCTCGTACCGCTCGACGCGCTCGACCCGACCCGGGCCGGGCCGCCCGCCCCCGCGCACGTCACCGCCGAGCGGCAGGCCGTCGCCGACGCCGTCTGGGCGGGCGACTGGCGGCCGGCCGCCGCGTACGCCGAAGCCGCCGGCACCGACTGGGACGAGCGCTGGGACCGGCTCGAACTCCTCCAGCACCTCGCCGAGGACGGCGACGGCTGGCTGACCGACTGGCGCGCCGAGCAGCCCGGCAGTTGCGACGCCGCCACCGTGGCCGCCGCCGTACTGCTGCACCGCGCCTGGGCGGTCCGCGGCAGCGAGTACGCCCGCAAGGTGCCCGCCGCCGCCATGGCGGAGTTCCGCCGGCTGCTGCCCGAGGCCATGACGGCCGCCCAGCGGGCCGCGTCCCTCGACCCCGGCCACCCCGGCCCGTGGATCGTGATGGCCACCACCGCCCGCGGCATGCAGTACAGCGCCGGCCAGTTCCAGAAGATCTGGCAGGAACTGTGCGAGCGCGCCCCGCACCACGCGGCCGCCCACTGGCAGGCGCTCCAGTACTGGTGCGCCAAGTGGTACGGCTCCGACGAGGCCATGCTCGACTTCGCCACCGCCGCCGTCCGGTACGCCCCGCCCGGCAGCACCCTGCCCGGCCTGTGGCTGCACGCCCTGTACGAGCTGGAGACCCGCAACGGCAGCGCCCGGCCGGCCCTGTCGACCGACTCGGGCAAGGCCCTGCTCGGCCAGGTCGCGCACGCCCTGGCGCTGGTGCCCGAGCACCACGAGGACCTGCCGCGGCTGCGCCACCTGCTCGCGCACTACCTCGGCCAGGCCGGTCTGCACCCGCTCGCGCTCGCGGTGTTCCGGCAGATCGGGCCCTGGTGCGGGGCCTACCCCTGGAAGCACAAGGACAAGGACCCGGTGACCGAGTTCCACAAGGCCCGCGGCCTCGCCGCCTGGGCGGTCCTGCAGAGCCCGGCCGGGAAGGCCGCGGCGGCCGCCGGCACGGCCGCCGGCTCCGGCTCCGGCTCCGGTTCCGGCCCGGCGGGGGCCCGCTGATGGCCCCCACCCTGCGCGCCGTACGCGCCCTCGTCCTGCTCGCCGGGTTCCACCTGCTCGGGCTGCTGCTGCTCGGCGCGCTCGCCGCGATCGACTGGGCGGCCGTGACCTGGACCGCCGGCTTCGTCTACACCAAGGTGATCATCGTCTCGGTGCTGCTCGCGGTCCCCGTCGTCCGCGGCATGGTCATGCTCCGCACCCCGCGGGACGACGGCGAGACCCCCGGACCGCGCGTCACCGAGGCCGACGAGCCCCGCCTGTGGCAGACCGTACGGGAGCTGGCCGAGCAGGTCGGCACCCGCGCCCCCGACGAGATCGTGCTGGTCGCCGGAGTCAACGCGGCCGTCACCGAGGACGCCCGGCTGGGCGGCCTGCTGCCCGGCCCGCGCCGCATGTACCTCGGGCTCTCCCTCATGGCCGGCCTCGACGAGACGCAGCTGCGCGCGGTCGTCGCCCACGAGCTGGGCCACTTCGTGCACGCCGACACCCGGCTCGGCGCGCTCGTCGGCCGCGGACAGGCGCAGGTGCTGCGCACCATCGGCCACTTCGAGGAGAGGGCCGAGAACACCGCCGCCAAGGAGCGGGCCCGGCAGGAGCGCCGGGCCGCCAAGCGGGTCGCCCGCGGCAAGGAGGCGAAGGCCGTCGACACCTCCGGCTCCGGCATCACGTACCGCACGATGGCCCGGATCTACACCGGCTACGCGAAGCTCTACGTCCGGGCCACCCGCTCGGACTCCCGCCGGCAGGAGTTCGCCGCCGACCTGGCCGCCGCCCGCATCGCCGGCCGCGACGCCACCGCCGCCGCGCTGCGCGCCACCTGCGCCCTGGACGCGGCGCACGACCACTACATGAGGTGCTACGCCACGATCGGCGTGGACGCAGGGCTGCTGCCCCGCCCCGGCGAGGTCTTCGGCGGCCTGCGCCGGCTGCTGGCGGCCCGCGCCGACGAGCTGTCCGGGCTGCACGGCCGGCTGCCCGACGCGGCCGAGGGCCCGTACGACACGCACCCGCCGATGGCGGAGCGGGTCGCCCGGATCGAGGCGCTGCCGTACGACGGGCGCGGCGGCGAGAGCGCCGGGCCGTCCCTGGGCCTGCTCGCCGACGCGGACGGCCGGTTCGCCGAGATCGAGAAGTACGCGCTGACGCCGCAGGCCCTCGGGCTGCGCCGGGTGGACTGGCCGGAGCTGGTGCACGAGAGCATCCGCGCCGAGCGGGAGGCCGCGAGCGGGCCGCTGCGGGCCGCGGTGGCCGCCGAGCGCGGCGGGCCGGGCACGGCCTCCGCGATGCTCGACGCCATCGACGCGGGCGCGCTGTGGCGGATCGGCGACCAGCTCCCGCAGTCCGGTGCGGCGCGCGCCGCGACCGGCCGGGCGGCCCGCGAGTTCGCCCGCCCGGGCCTGCACAGCGGGCTGCGGCAGCTCGTCGTCCTCGAACTCGCCGACCGGGGCGCGGCCCGCTGGGAGCTGTCCTGGTCGGAAGCGGCCCGGCTGGACCTGTCCCCCGGGCTCGCCGGCCGACTCGGTCCGGCCCTGGACGCCGCCGTCGCCGACCGACCGGACACCGGCCCCCTGCGAGCGCTGCTGGCGGCGGGCGAGGCGGACGCGGACGGCAAGGGCAGGAGCGAGGCGGTCTGAGGCGAGGCGGCCCGAGGCGGAGCTGCCGCGGGCCGGCGGCCGGGGCGGTGCGGGCCCGGCGCGGAGCGGGCCCCGGCCTTTCGGAGGAGTGCCGGTGCGTCGTCGGGAATCCGGGTGGGCGGTCGTGCGTTCTACGACTGCCGCCCCTGCGTCCCCGAGGAGCCCCGCCATGCTGTACGGCCGCCGCACCCCCGAGCTGCCCACCCCCGAGCAGGCCCTGAAGGGCCGCCCGGAGCCCCTGTTCACGGTCCCGGCCGTGCACACCGTCCTCGGCAACCCCCTCGCCGGGCCGTACCCCGCGCACCTGGAGGTCGCGGACTTCGGCCTGGGCTGCTTCTGGGGGGCGGAGCGCAAGTTCTGGCAGACCCCGGGCGTGTGGACCACCCTCGTCGGCTACCAGGGCGGCTACACCCTGAACCCCTCGTACGAGGAGGTGTGCTCGGAGCTCACCGGCCACGCCGAGGTGGTCCGCGTGGTCTTCGACCCGGCCGCCGTGTCGTACGAGACGCTGCTGAAGGTGTTCTGGGAGGCGCACGACCCCACCCAGGGCTTCCGCCAGGGCAATGACGTCGGCACCCAGTACCGGTCCGCCGTCTACACCCACTCCGACGCCCAGCAGCAGACCGCCGAGGCCTCCCGCGCCTCCTACCAGGACGCCCTGACCGCCTCCGGGCACGGCGCCATCACCACCGCCGTCCTCCCGGCCGACACCCGCCCGTTCTGGCCCGCCGAGCCGTACCACCAGCAGTACCTCGACAAGAATCCCGGCGGTTACTGCGGCATCGGCGGTACGGGCGTGTCCTGCCCGGTCGGGATCGCCGAGGCGCCGTAGCGGAGCCCGCAGGCAGAGCACGGGAGACTCCGGGAGTACCCCCCTCACCCGGTCGGACCGTTCCGACTCGGCCCGGCCCGGCGGACGTTGACGGGTCGTAGGATCGGAACGAGGTGAGGGGGCCCGTGGAGATTTCCAGCCTGCGCAACGATCAGCTGTACAGCAACCCGTACAACTACAGCCATCCGGTCCGCGAGGACGCCGTGTTCGCCGGCCGGGCCGACGAGCGCAAGGACATCGCGGCCGACCTCGACGAGACCGCGCTCGACCGCCGCTCGCGCTGCCTGGTGCTGTACGGCCAGCGGATGGCCGGGAAGACCAGCCTCCTGCACGCGACCGCGCGGATGGCCCGGGAGCGCGGCCTGCTCCCGGTGCAGTTCGCGCTGGTCGAGGAGTGCGCCGAACCCAAGGCGTTCTTCCGGCAGTTGTACGAGGAACTGATCGACGCCGTGCTCGCCGAGGCGCGACGGCTCGGGGTCGAGGTGCCGTTCACGGCGTCCGAGGTGCGGCGGTTCGTGTCCGGCACCGCCACGCCCCCGCCGGACCACCCGCTGGAGTTCCCCGAGGCGCTGGCGCTCGCCCCGACCGGAGGGCAGGTGTCCCAGCCGGCGCTGCGCGCCGACCTCCGGTACCTGATGGGACTGCTGGGCAGGCCGCTGGTGCTGCTGGTCGACGAGGCCCAGCTGATGGCGTCGGACCCGGTCGTGCTGTCGATGCTGCGCTTCCTGACCGACGAGGTCCAGGGCCTGGTCCTCGTCCTCGCCGGCACCTCGGAGCTGATCGGACGGATCACCGACGTGCACGCGCCGATGATGCGGCAGTTCCGCGAGATCAAGGTGGAGCGGTTCACCGACGAGGACGACGTACGGGAATGCCTGCTGCTGCCCCTGCAGAGCCTGGAGCTCGACGAGCGGTGCTTCACGGACTGCGACGAGACGGTCGAGTCCCTGCGGGATCTGACGGACGGCAACCCGTACGCGATCCAGCTCTACGGTTCGGAGATGTTCGAGCGCTGGCAGAACGGCGAGTCCGCCACGATGGAACTCACCACGGAGATGCTCGAAGGGGTCATGTCCCGGATGGTCCGGGACCGGCACGTCCTGGACCGCCCGCTCATCCGCGCCGTCCGGGCCATGAACAAGCGCGACCTGCGTGCCTTCGGCGTCCTGTCCTCGGGGCTCGACCACGCCACCGCGGACGAGGCGTGGTTCGCGTACAACCTGGCCGAGAAGCCCTCGATCACCCGGCACGACCTGGAGCGGGTGCGGGCCGGCCTGGTCGCGGACGGCCTCCTCGCCGACCAGGACGTGATCGCCCTCGCCGGCACCACGGAACTCTTCGACGAGATCTACGTACGGCTGTGGACCAAGCGGACGCTGGGGCAGTCCCGGACACCGCTCACCGGCCACGAGACCGTCGAAGGGCTGCTCGCCCGCTCGCTGAACCAGCAGCTGTCGGCGCTCGCCAAGCGGCGCGGCCAGATCTCGATCGTCACCAGCGAGGACCCGGCCACGATGAAGCGCGCGCTCGCGGCCATGCAGCAGCTCGACGGCGAGAACGGGCTCGACCACGGGGAGCTGACCTCCGTGCACCGGGCGGTCATCCTCGCCCCGCCGCGCCGGGAACTCGAACTCACCACTATCACGGTGTCCTACGGCAGCCATGCCACGGCGGGCTGGGTGTCGGGCATCGATCTGGCGCAGGCACCGAAGTTCACGGCCGCCGCACAGCGGGTGAAGCAGCTCGGCGGCACGCTGACCACCGAGCAGCAGCCGCTGACCCTGAGCCGCGAGCGGATCCACGAGTGGGCCAGGACCACCACCGGCACCCTGCGCTCCGCCCTCGCCAGGAACCACCTCGTGGCCGGCGCCATTCACCACCGGGCCCAGGCTGCCACCGAGGCCACGGAGCACTTCGCGGCGGCGTGGGAGCTGGAGGAGTCACACCTGGCGGCGAACGCCCAGTCCTACATGGCGCTGGCGGGCCGCCGGTATCTGGATGCCGTCCTGTGGGCGGACCGGGCGGTCGGGCTGGCGACCGCCTCGAACGACCGCGCGCTGGCGCTGTACAACGGGGCGCTGGGCCGGCTCTTCCAGGGTGACCGGACCGGCTCCGGGCAGGACCTGCGGTCCGCGGCCGGGTACGCGCCCGCCACGCTCCCGAGGGGGCAGTACCTCGTCGATTTCCTGCTGGTCGCCACGCTGGACAGCGCGGGTGCCCCCATCACCCTCCGGGAGGAACGGCGGGTCGACCTGCGCAAGCAGATCGGACGGATCCTGAACGTCCTCGGCAAGGACCAGGACCAGGACACCGCCGTGGCCCCGGCCGCTCCGGCACCGGCCCTGGCGCCCGCCCCGGCACCCGCGCCGGCACCCGCGCCGGCACCCGCGCCCATGTCGGCCCTGCCACCCGCACCCGCACCCGCCGAGCCGGCCTCCGCACCCGTCGTCGTCCTCGCCGTGGCCACCGAGTGGTCCTCCGTGCACGGCGGCCTCAGCACCCTGAACCGGAACCTGTGCACCGCCATGGCCGCCGAAGGCGCCACCGTGTACTGCTACGTGCCCGAGGCGACGCCGGAGGAGGTCGCGGAGGCCGATGCGGCGGGGGTGAAGCTGGTCGTGCCGGATCCGATTCCCGGCGCACCCGACGGCCCTCACATGCTGGTTCAGCGTCCGCCGCTGCCCGACGGGGTACTGCCGGGCCTGGTCATCGGACACGGCCGCATCACCGGTCCGTACGCCAAGCACCTGGTGGACACGTCCTTCCCGGAGGCCCGGCGCCTGCACGTCCTCCACATGGCACCTGAGGAGATCGAGCGGCTCAAGGACGAGGCCGGAGCCGTCCGGCGGGCGGACAACCGGACCACCCTGGAGCAGCAGCTCGGCCTCACCGCGGACCGGGTCGTCGCCATCGGACCCCGGCTGCACGAGCGCTACCTGAAGCACTTCGCGAACCGGGGGGTGGCCGATCCGCTGCGCATCGACCCCGGCTTCGACACCCCTGCAACAGGCCGGCCGTACGCTCCGCCCCCGGGGGCGCCCTGGTCGGTGCTGCTGTTCGGGCGGGCCGAGGACCACCGGCTCAAGGGCCTCGACCTGGTGGCCGCCGCCTGCGGACGGGTGCACGGGCGGAACTCCCGCCGCGGGCTGAAGGTGCCCGGGCTGGTCGTACGCGGCGCTCCCGAGGGGACCGGCGACGCGCTGCTCGCAGACCTGTGCCGCTGGGCCGGAAACCCGCAGCTCGACGTGCAGGTACGTGAGTACACGGCGGACGCGGACCGGATCGACGACGAGATGCGCAGCGCCAGCCTGGTCGTGATGCCCTCGCGGAGCGAGGGCTTCGGCCTGGTGGGCGTGGAGGCGATCACCTTCGGCGTACCACTGCTGGTCGGCCAGGAGAGCGGTCTCGCCATGCTGCTGGAGCGCCACCTCGGCAAGGAGCAGGTGGCCTCCCTCGTTGTCCCCATGACCGGCGACATCGCCCTCGACACCGACGAATGGGAGCGCGCCATCGAGCGCGTCCTCCTCAACCGGGAGACCGCCGCCCGGCAGGCCGCCGAGCTCCGCGACCACCTCGCACGCGAGGTCACCTGGTCCCGAGCCGCCCAACTCCTCCTCGCCGAGGCCGAGTCACCCCGCCCGGCGGGCTGAGGCGGCACCCGCCGCCAGGATGGCCGGATCTCGGCTGTTGGTGGCGGGAAAAGGGCGCTCTACGATTTCGTGCATGTTCATGATCGTGCTCATCGTGCTGGCGGTTCCGACCGTCGGTTTCCTCGTCTGGCTGGGCGGGGTGTTCGTCAGGGAATACGTGCGGGTCTCGCGGGGCGGTGACCGGCACGACGCGGCGGTGGCAGGGCTGGTGCCGGCGGAGCGGCAGGACACCGCGCTGGCCGCGCCGCTGCCGGCCGCCGAGCGGGCCGCGCTGGACGCCGTCCGCGAGGGGCGCTGGGAGCCGGCCGCGGCGGTGCTGACGGAGATCGGGCGGGACTGGGAGCGGCGGTCCGCGTTCACGTACCTGCTCGGCGAGCTGGCCGCCGACGACGACACCTGGCTGACGGCCTGGGAGCAGACCCGGCGGGACTGCCCGGACGCCGCGGTGGTGCGCGCCCGCAGCACGGTGGTGCTGGCGTGGAACGTCCGCGGCGCGAAGCGGGCCCGGTACACCTCGCGCGAGCAGTTCGAGGGCTTCCACCGGGTGCTGGAGCAGGCCGGTGCGGACATCGAGCGGGCCGCGCAACTGAACCCGGACGACCCGACCCCGCACATCGCCGCGATCTGGGTGGCGCTGGGCCTGGGCGCACCGCGCGCCGAGATGGACCGGATCTGGGCCGAGGTGACGGCCCGCGCCCCGCACCACTACGAGGCGCACTTCTCTGCGCTGCAGTACTGGTGCAAGAAGTGGCGGGGTTCGCGCCGGCTGGCGATGGCGTTCGCCGAGCAGGCCGCGGCCGCGGCTCCGGCGGGCAGCCTGCTGACCGCGTTCCCGCTGATCGCGTTCTTCGAGCACGACGGCGAGGACGCGGAGGGCACGGACGAGCCCGAGGACGTGGAGTCGGAGGCCATGCAGCGGCGGGTCGACGCGGCGCTGCGCGACGTGGCCGCCGCCGACGCCTCGCACCCGCGGCTGGCGGAGGTGCGCCACCTGCTCGCGTACTACTGCCTGCTGCAGGGCCGGGTGGACGAGTCGGCCGAGAACTTCCGGCTGGTCGACGGGTACGTCGGGGCACTGCCCTGGCGGTACCGCGGCGACGACCAGGCGGAGCACTTCTGCGACATGCGGGACATCGCCCTGAAGGGCGCGGCCGACGTGGCGTTCCACCTGGACGGCGCCCCGCCGCAGGCCTGACCGGGCGGGGGCGGCGCCTCAAGGGGGGCGGCGCACAAATCAGTTGCGCCGACCCCCCGCCGGTGGGATCTCCTGGGCCTTCGACACACTCGCCCGCCCCGCTGCGGGGCGCATGCACGGAGGCCGCACGCCTGTGAGTTTCACCATCGGAACCGCCCGCTCCGAGGACGCCGAGGACGTGGCGGAGGTGTGGCTGCGCTCGTACGACGCGGCGCTGCCCGGCGTCCGCCGCGCGCACA
This sequence comes from Streptomyces bambusae, assembly GCF_020532645.1. Lineage (GTDB taxonomy): Bacteria > Actinomycetota > Actinomycetes > Streptomycetales > Streptomycetaceae > Streptomyces > Streptomyces bambusae. The sequence goes on along the minus strand of NZ_JAJAUZ010000083.1, from coordinate 13,984 downwards.
CCGACGACGAGGTGCGCGGCTGGTTCTCGTACGTCATCGTGCCCGCCGGCCGCACCTGGATCGCCCGGGACGCGGACGGGGCGGCGGCCGGGATGATGGTGCTGGAGGACGGGGTGATCGAGCAGCTGTACCTGGCGCCGGAGCGGCGCGGGCAGGGGCTCGGCGACCGGTTTGTGGACCTCGCGAAGGAACTCTCGCCCGCCGGCCTGGAGTTGTGGACGTTCCAGGTCAACGCGCCCGCGCACCGGTTCTACGAGCGGCACGGCTTCGCGGCGGCGGAGCGCACCGACGGTGCGACGAACGAGGAGCGGGAGCCGGACGTCCGGTACGTATGGAAGCCGTAGCGCGCACCGCCCGGCCCGGCTCCGCTCCCCGGGTCACAGCCCGAGCTGGAAGTAGCCGCAGGCCCGCTCCCGGCGGTAGCCGAGCTGCTCGTTGACGGTCCGCATGGGCGTGTTCTCGTCGGCGACGGTGGTGGCGATCTGCCGGACGTGCGGGTACTGGTCCCGCAGTCCGGCGAGCATCCGCAGCTTGACCGCGCGGCCCAGGCCGCGGCCCCGGTGCCGGGGCACGACCACGGTGTCGTACTGGAGCGCCCGTTCGCCGGCCGGGTCGGGCAGTACGAGTTCGGTGTACGCGGCCACCTCGCCGGCAGGGGTCACGGCGGCGGTGGTGAGCATCCGGCCGCCGCGGGCCAGGACCAGCCGCTGGGCGGCGCGCAGCCGCTCGGCGTCCCACAGCGGGGGCTGCTCGTCGAGGTCGCCGCCGGGGGCGTCTTCCATGGCCCGGTGGGCGGCCGCGGCGGCGTCGGCGTGCTCGTCGGGCACGATGCCGGGCCATTCGACGAAGCGGTAGCCCTCGGGGAGCCCGGCCGCGGCGACGGGGCCGGAGGTGTCCTGGACGTACCAGGCCATCGGCAGGACGTTCTCGAAGCCGAGGGAGCGGGCGAAGGCCTCGCCGGGGCCGCCGAGGTCGACGACCGTGCTGACGGTGGTCCGGCCGGCGGCGGCCAGCTCGGCCCGCACCTGCTCCCACAGCGCCGTGCCGAGGCCGCGGCGGCGGGCGCGCGGGTGGACGGCGAGCACGTCGACGAAGGCGGCATGGGCGTTGCCGGGGTCGTTGTAGAGCAGCAGCGCGGCGATCCCGTCGAAACCGGCCCCGGCTGCCGCTCCGGCTCCGCCCGTGCCCCCGGCCGGGGCGGCCTCCGCGGCGACGCCCGCGGCGGCGTCCCGGCCGGCTTCCCCGCCCGCGAGCCCGGCGAAGCACACCGCCCGGCCGCGGACCGGCGGGGTCCCGAGCCGGCCGGCGGTCTCGGTGCGGCCCGGCCCCGGAACGCCCGGGAGGTCGTGCGCGTGCGCCCCGGCCAGCACGGCCAGCCAGGCGTCCACGTCGGCGGCGGAGGGGGGCGCGTCCAGCGTCGTGATCTTCGGCAGAGTCATACCGGCGACCCTAGGCAGGCCGGACGCACCCGTTCCAGGGCTTTTCCACGCAAACACCCCCCGGCGCGGGCCGGGGGGTGTGCGGGGAGCGGGGGGGATCAGACGGCGGAGCCGGCCTTCCAGGCGGACCAGTCGAGGTTCCAGCCGTTGAGGCCGTTGTCCGGCTTGATCTCCTTGTCCGGGGAGTTCACGACCGTGACGACGTCGCCGATGAGCGAGTTGTCGTAGAACCAGGCGGCCGGGGTGTTCGGGTCGTTGGCGCCCTGGGTGTCGTTCAGGCCGACGCAGCCGTGGCTGGTGTTGGCGTTGCCGAAGACGGAGTCGGCACCCCAGTAGTTGCCGTGGATGAACGTGCCGGAGGTCGACAGCCGCATGGCGTGCGGGACGTCCTTGATGTCGTACTCGCCCTTGCCGTCCTTGCCGGTGAAGCCGACGGTGGCGCCGTTCATCCGGGTCTCCTTGAACTTCTCGGAGATCACCATCTGACCGTTGTACGTCGGGTTCTCCGGGGAGCCGGCGGAGATCGGGATCGTCTTGATCACCTGACCGTCGCGCTTGATCGTCATCTGCTTGGTCTTCGCGTCCACGGTGGAGACCTGGTTGCGGCCGACCGTGAAGGTGACGGTGCGCTCCTGCACGCCGTACACGCCCGGGGCGCCCTCGACGCCGTCCAGGGACATCTTCATGGTGACGGTGGAATTGGCCTTCCAGTAGTCCTCGGGCCGGAAGTCCAGGCGCTGCGAGTCGAACCAGTGGCCGACGACCTCCTGGCCGCTGGTGGTGTTCACGGTGATCGCCGACTGGACGGCCTTGCGGTCCTTGATCGGCTTGTCGAAGCGGATCGACACCGGCATGCCGACGCCGACCTTCGAGCCGTCCTCGGGCGTGAACGAGCCGATGAAGCTGTCGTCGGGCGACACGGTGGTGAACGTGGCGTTCTCGTGGGCCTCGCGGCCGTCGGCGTCCTTCGCGGTGGCCGACAGGGTGTACTTGGTGCCGCGCTTGAGCTTGGCGTCGGGCTTCCAGCTCTTGCCGTCGGCGGAGATCTTGCCGGGGACGGGGCCGTCGGCGCTCTTCATCTCCACCTGCGTCAGGGTGCCGTTGCTGACGGTCACCGCGGCGGAGCTGTTGATGCTGGCCTTCGTGTCGCCGTCCTTCGGCGTGACGGTTATCTGGGCCTTGGAGGCGTCCTTGGCCGCGGCCGCGTCGACGTCGGCCTGCGAGTTGGTGCCGCCGTCACCGCCGGCCTTGGTGTCGTCGCCGCTGCACGCCGTCAGCACCAGAACGCCGCCGAGCAGGGCGGAAGCCGCCGCCAGGGCCCTGCGCCGCCGCTTGCTGTCCGTCCTCACACGCTTCTCCATCGTTGCCGAAACCCCGGAAAATCCCCGGGCAGGGCGGTCCCGGAGGACCTCCCTGCCTCTCCTGACAACGCTCCCACGTGCGGGCCCGGTTCCACCTCCGGTCCGGATGTGGCCAATCCCACGGCCGTCCCGGGTTCCGTGCCGGTCTCGGCGGGCTACCGGTCGTCGGCCGGGGCCCGCTCCGCGCGGCCGTGTCCGCCGTCTTCTGCGTCGCCTTCGCTGTCTGCGAAGGATCCATCTTCCTCGTCGAGGTCCCACTCCATCGACTCGGGGTCGTATTCCACCGGCTCGGTGCTCCAGGAGGCCTGGGCGAGTTCGACGCCCGGCACCTCGGAGACCAGGCTGAAGGGGTCGATGAGGTAGGCGAGGGCTTCCGCTTCGTCTTCGCGCACGGCCGCTTCCGCGTGTCCGCGCTCCTCGTCGGGCATGAACTCGTCCGCCGCGATGTGGTCGATGGCCGCCCCGGTCAGGGCGTCCGGTTCCACCACTTCCAGCACCAAATCCACCCGAAGCCGTACGTACCGTGATGACTCTGAAGTGCTCATGTGTCGGAGACTAAGGCTCGGGGACCCCTGGCTTTCCCACGACCCGCCCCTTTCATTAGCATCGGCGCACACGGCCAATTCGCTGCTCTACAAGGGGGATCGAACCGTGTCCGCACGTCGCCCGCTGCTCACCGCCATCGGAGCGGGAACTCTCCTCACCGCACTCTGGTTCGTCCCCTCGGCCAATGCCACCACCGAGCATTCCGGTACGGCCCACGCGGCCGCCGCCGGCACCTCGCTGCGGGCGCAGGGCGAGGCCGCACAGCCCCTCGCCCTGGCCGACACGGGCGGCACCGACACGACTCCGTATCTGGTCGGGGGCACCATCTGCCTCGGCATCGGGGCCGGGTTCGTGACGTTCTCCGTACGGCAGTCCCGGAGGTGCTGACCGGCCGCGCACCGGACCTGCACGAGGGGCCGCCCCCGGGATTCCCGGGGGCGGCCCCTCGCTTCCGCTACGGTTCCGCTCGCCCGGCCCGACAGGCGGACCGGGGAGCGCGGCACGGCGTCAGGCCAGCGGGCCCGTCACCGGCTCGACGGCCGCGACCAGCCCGCCCGCCCGCACGAACGCGTCGGCGGCGGCCAGGTCGGGGGCGAGGAAGCGGTCCGGACCGGGGCCCTCGACGCCCGCGGCGCGCACGGCCGCGATCGCGGCCTGGCTGGCCGGGGCCGGGGTGAGGCCCTTGCGCAGCTCGATGGCGCGGGTGGCGGCGTACAGCTCGATCGCGACGATGCGGCTCAGGTTGTCGACCGCGGTACGCAGCTTGCGCGCGGCGGACCAGCCCATGGAGACGTGGTCCTCCTGCATCGCGGAGGACGGGATGGAGTCGGCGGACGCCGGGACGGCCAGCCGCTTCATCTCGCTGACCAGGGCGGCCTGCGTGTACTGGGCGATCATCAGGCCGGAGTCCACACCGGCGTCGTCCGCGAGGAACGCCGGCAGCCCGTGCGAGCGGTTCTTGTCGAGGAGCCGGTCGGTGCGGCGCTCGGCGATGGAACCGAGGTCCGCGGCGACGATCGCGAGGAAGTCCAGCACGTACGCGACGGGCGCGCCGTGGAAGTTGCCGTTGGACTCGACGCGGCCGTCGGGCAGCACCACCGGGTTGTCGACGGCGGCGGCCAGTTCGCGGGAGGCGACCAGCGCAGCGTGCGCGAGGGTGTCCCGGCCGGCGCCGGCCACCTGCGGGGCGCAGCGCACCGAGTACGCGTCCTGGACGCGCGGGGCGGACTCCTCCTGGAAGTGCCCGGTGAGCCCGGAACCCTTCAGGACGGCGGCCATGTTGGCGGCCGAGGCGCCCTGGCCGGGGTGCGGGCGGATGGCGTGCAGCTCGGGGGCGAGGACCTTCTCGGAGCCGAGCAGGGCCTCCAGGGAGAGCGCCGCGGTGATGTCGGCGGAGGTGTAGAGGGTGCGGAGGTCGGCGAGGGCCATGACCAGCATGCCGAGCATGCCGTCGGTGCCGTTGAGGAGGGCCAGGCCCTCCTTCTCGCGCAGCTCGACGGGGGCGATGCCGGCCTCGGCGAGCAGTTCGCCGGCCGGGCGGACGGTGCCGTCGGGGCCCTCCGCGTCGCCCTCGCCCATCAGGGTGAGCGCGCAGTGGGACAGCGGGGCGAGGTCGCCGGAGCAGCCGAGGGAGCCGTACTCGTGGACGACCGGGGTGATCCCGGCGTTGAGCACGTCGGCCATGGTCTGGGCGACCTCGGGGCGCACGCCGGTGTGACCGGAGGCGACCGTCTTGAGGCGCAGGAACATCAGCGCGCGCACGACCTCGCGCTCGACGCGCGGGCCGAGGCCGGCGGCGTGGCTGCGGACGATGTTGCGCTGGAGCTGGGCGCGCAGCTCGGGGCTGATGTGCCGGGTGGCGAGGGCGCCGAATCCGGTCGACACCCCGTAGACGGGCTCGGGCTTGGCGGCCAGGGCGTCCACGATCTCGCGGGCGCGGGCGAGCGCGTCCAGGGCGTCCGCGGACAGCTCGATGCGCGCGTTGCCGCGGGCGACGGCGATGACGTCCTCGGCGGTGGTCCCGGACGTCCCCACCACGACAGTGTGCATATCCATATTCAGCAGCCTACGGACTGAATCCCAACATGTCACTAGCCAAATCCAACCCCGCCCCTTACGGCGGATCGGGGCGCGGCCGACCGACGGCGGCACGATCAGTCGCGGCCCCGGAAACGCCTCCGCTCGGCAGCAACGGCCGGCTGAGGCGCGTCAGCCAACGGCAGCACCGCCCGGTCGCGCCCGGCGACGACCGGCTTGGGCGAGCGGTCCGCCTTGGCCCGGTACTGCGCCGCATCCGCGAGCCGGAACAGCCGCCGGGAGGACCGGACCGCCCCGATCGGATCCCCGGTCGAGGCGATCCCGCAGGCCACCCCCTCCCCCAGCTCCAGCCCGGCCGCCCGCTCGCACAGCTCCTCGGCCACCGCCACCACCGCATCCGCCGCCGGCCCCACCGAGACCAGGCAGAACTCGTCCCCGCCGAGCCGCGCGGCCAGCGCACCCGGCAGCTTGGCCCCGCACAGGCTGAGCACCGAGCCGAACCGTTCCAGCAACCGGTCGCCGGTGGCGTGGCCGAGGGTGTCGTTGACCCGCTTGAGCCCGTTGAGGTCACAGACGACGAGGCTGACCACAGCGTTCTCGCTGCGGTGCCGTTCCAGGGCCTCGTCGAGGGCGACGTCCACCGCGCGGCGGTTGGCGAGACCGGTCAGGGGGTCCGTGAAGGCCAGCCGCCGGGCCTCCTCCAGGCGCTCGTTCTGGGCGAGCCCGGCGGCGACGACGGCGGCCAGTACTGTGGCGAACTCGGCGTCGTCGGGACCGAACGGGGGGTCACCGGCCTCACGGGCCACGTACAGCTCGCCCCAGGCGCGGCCGTTCAGGACGACCGGCGCGACGACGCAGCTGCCGCGGCCTCGGCGGCGCAGGCCGGCCGCGCGGTGGTTGCCGGACGCGGCGGACTCCACCCAGGCGGGCGGGGCGCCGCCGCCGGCCCAGCGTTCGTGGAGGAACTCGGTGATCTCGGGGAAGTCGTGCACGGGGTAGGACTCGTCGGCGGGGAACTCCTCCTCGCCGTCCCGTCTCGCCCCCTCGTTGACGAGCACGCGGAGGCGGCCGCGGTCCCGCTCCCAGGCGGAGATGGCGGCGAAGCTGCCGGCCATGGCCTGGCGGGTGCCCCCTGCTGCGGCGCGGAGGCTTTCGCGGGGCGTGTGTGCTGCGGCCATCGCCTGTGCGAGCCCCACCACGGCCCGCAGCCGCCCATCAACTCCCATCCCCCCAGGCTACGTACTAAGCCCCTGTTTGCCCTCATTTACCCCCGCCCTCAACCTCCCCCGGCCCAGGGGGCCGGGAGGTACCCCCTGGACGGGCTGGATGCACGCGGCATCGCCCCGCCGAGCCGTGTCCTGCTCGCAGGGGCTCCGCCCCCACACCCCCGGTCCTCAAACGCCGGACGGGCTTGATTTCCCGGACGCCGCCGCGCCCTCCAGCCTCGCCGGCATTCGGGGCGCAGGGTCCGGACTCCACCGCACCCTCCAGCCCGTCCGGCGCTTGACGACCGGGGTCCGGGTCGAAGCCCCGAAATCCAGCCCGTCCGGCGCTCGAGGACCGGGGTCCGGGGCGAAGCCCCAAAATCCAGCCCCGCCGGCGTTTGAGGCGCGGGGTCCGGGGCGGAGCCCCGAAATCTTTCAGCCCGTCCGGCGCTTGAGGACCTGGGCCTGGGGCGGAGCCCCGAAATCCAGCCCCGCCGGCGTTTGAGGCGCGGGGTCCGGGGCGGAGCCCCGAAATCCAGCCCGTCCGGCGTTTGAGGACCGGGGTCCGGGGCAAAGCCCCGAAATCCGCCCCGCCGGGGTCGAGGCGGAGCCTCGGGAAGGGTTACTCGCCAGGCCAGTTCGGGCGGCGCTTTTCGTTGAAGGCCGCCACACCCTCCGCCCTGTCACCGGAAAAGGCGACGGACCGCCAGGCCGCGTCCTCGACCTCAAGCCCGGCCCGCAGATCAAGCCCGTGCCCGAGCCGCAACGCCCGCTTCGCCGCCCGCAGCCCCACCGGCGAATTCGCCGCCATGACCCCCGCCAGCTCCAGCGCCCGGGACCGGTCGGACCCCGCCGGCACCACCTCGTCCACCAGCCCCAGGGCGGCGGCCTCCGCCGCCTCCACCCGCCGCGCGGTGAAGATCAGCTCGGCGGCCCGTGCCGCCCCGACCCGGCGCGGCAGGAGCTGCGTACCGCCGCCGCCGGGGATCACGCCGACGGACACCTCCGGCAGCCCCACCAGCGCCGTCTCGTCGGCGACGATGACGTCGCAGGACAGCGCCAGCTCGAAGCCCCCGCCCAGCGCGAAGCCGTGCACGGCCGCGATCGTCGGCACCGGCAGCTCCAGCACCCCCGTGTACGCGCCCCGAGCGGTCGGCCGCTGACGCACCAGATCGAGGTCCGTGAAGGAGTTGCGCTCCTTCAGGTCCGCGCCCACGCAGAAGGCCCGCTCGTGCGTCGAGGTCAGGACCACCACCCGCACCGACGGGTCCGCGCCCAGCGCCGTACAGGCCGCCCCGATGGAGCGCGCCATCTCGGTCGACACTGCGTTCATCGCCTTGGGGCGGTCCAGCGCCAGCTCCGCGACGTGCCCGTCGCCTTCCCGCCGTACCGCGACGAACTCTCCGAAGCGCTGCTCAGCCATCCCTCGACCCTCCCGGTGAACGCATGACGGTTAACGGTCGTTATCGTCAACCGGGGATCTTAGGGGCCCGCCGCGTCAGCAGCCAGGGCTCCACGACGCCCAGCCCGCGCACCGGCCGCTGCCACATCGGCTGGAGCGCGAACCGGTAGCCGGCGCCCTCCTCCGCCGCAGCGGTCTTCTCCGAGACCGGCGCGTCCCCGGTCCGGCCCAGCTCCTCGGCCAGCGCCCCGTCCACCAGGACGGCGTTCTTCGGAGCTATCGAGGTCAGCCGGCTGGCCAGGTTCACGGTGGTGCCGAAGACGTCGCCCATGCGCGTGGTCACCGTGCCGAAGGCGATACCGACGCGCAGCTCGGGCATCGACTCGTCGTTCTCCATGGTCTCGATCAGCCGCAGCGCGATCTCCGCCGCGGTGCCCGCGTCGTCCGCCGCGTACAGCACCTCGTCGCCGAGGGTCTTGATCAGCCGGCCGCCGTGCGCGGCGACCAGGTCGGCCGCCGTGGTCTCGAAGGTCTCGACGAGCTCGCCGAGCTCCTCCTCCTCCAGCCGGCGGGTCAGCCGGGTGAAGCCGACCAGGTCGGCGAAGCCCACCGCGAGCCGCCGGTCGACCATCTCCTCGTCGTCGGCGGCCTGCACCACCCGGCCGGTGGCGGCGGCGAGCTGCCGCCGCCAGACGTAGACGAGGAACTCCTCCAGCTCCGGCAGCAGCAGCTCGACCAGCGGGTACGTGACCTCGGTACGGGTCATCCCCGGCTCCGGCGGCTCGGTCAGCCCCTCCAGGAAGGAGTCGATCTGCCACTCCGCGAGCCGCGCCGTGGTCTGACCGGTGGAGCGGGCCACCTGCACCGCCATCGGCTCGCTGAGCAGCCCGGCCTCCACCAGGCCGGCCAGCCGGCGCAGCGCCAGCACGTCGGCCTCGGTCAGCGCCCGGGCCTGGCCGATGTCCGCGAAGCCCATCGCCCGCCAGAAGCGGGAGGCCAGCTCCATCGAGACACCGGCGCTGCGGGCGGCCTGGAAGGGGGTGTAGCGGCGCTCGGCGCCGAGGATCAGCTGCTCCAGCCGGATGGCGAGCGGGTCGGCGGTCGGTTCGGCCGTGTGGTCGACCTCGTGGAGCGGAGTGTGCTGGTCACGGCCGATGGGGGTGCCCGGGGCGGTGTGACCGGTGGTTCCGGGTGCGCCGGAACCAGCGTCGTCGACGGTCAAGGGCCGCCTCCTGTCCATTCCGCGCGCACTGCCCTGCCGAACCAGGTGATCACCGACGGGACCGGCGATCGCCTAAACCATACGGCAGGTGTGCCGTAGCTCACTCCCCACCGGCCGTACCTTCCGCCGCACCGTCCGCGGGCCGCTCAGTGCCCGGCGCGCAGATGCACCACGTCGCCCGCGCCGACCGCCTCCCGGTCGCCTTCGGCCGTCCGGACCACCAGCCGGCCGTCCGCGTCCACGGCCTCCGCGGTGCCGGTCAGCTCCCGGCCGCCGGGCAGCTCGGCCCGTACGTGCCGGCCCAGGGTCGCGCAGTCCGCCGCGTACGCCTCCTGGAGGCCGCTGGCCGCGGGGTCGCCGCCGGCTTCGGTCCAGCGCCCGTACCAGTCCTCCAGTGCGCGCAGGACGGCCTTCAGCAGGGAGTCGCGGTCGGTGACGGCGGCCTTGGCGAGCGCCAGGGAGCCGGCGGCGGGCACCGGGAGCTCGTCCTCCGTGAGCGTGACGTTCAGCCCGAGGCCGATGACGACGCCGTCGCCGGCCCGCTCGGCGAGGATGCCGCCGGTCTTGCGCTCGTGGCCGTCGACGGTGACCAGCAGGTCGTTGGGCCACTTGAGGGCCGTGTCCACGCCGGCCGCCCGGGAGACCGCACTCGACGCGGCCACCCCGGCCAGCAGGGTGAGCCAGCCCCACCGCTCGGCCGGCACCCGTGCCGGATCGGGCTTGAGGAGGACGGAGAAGAACAGTCCGGACCGGGCGGGCGCCGACCAGGTGCGGTCGAGCCGGCCGCGGCCCGAGGTCTGCTCCTCGGCGACGAGCACGGCACCCTCGGGGAGGTCGGCGGCGCGGGCGGCCAGGTCGGTGTTGGTCGAGCCGGTGCTCTCGACCAGTTCCACGGAGGTCCACAGACCGTCCGGGGTGACGAGGGAGCGCTCCAGGGAGGCGGCGCTGAGGGGCGGCCGGTCGAGGCTCGACCAGCGGCCGGACGATGCGGGGGCTGAGGCATCCGAAGGCGTCATGCAAGCCAGATTAGGTGTGGGGAACGCCGCACTGCCGAGCGCCATGCGCGCCGATACGCTACGGGTCAGTAGCCATCCGCAGTCATAAGGTTGACCAGGCAGGGAGCCGCGACCCCGATGTCACAACCCTCAGAGTCGTCGCAGGCGACGCAGATCGACATCCACACCACCGCGGGAAAGATCGCCGATCTCCGGCGCCGCATCGACGAAGCGGTCCACGCGGGGTCCGAGCGGGCCGTGGAGAAGCAGCACGCCAAGGGCAAGCTGACGGCCCGTGAGCGGATCGCCCTGCTGCTGGACGAGGACTCGTTCGTCGAACTCGACGAGTTCGCCCGGCACCGCTCCACCGACTTCGGCATGGAGCAGAACCGCCCGTACGGCGACGGCGTCGTCACCGGCTACGGCACCGTCGACGGCCGCCCGGTGGCCGTGTTCTCGCAGGACTTCACGGTGCTCGGCGGCTCGCTGGGCGAGGTCTTCGGCCAGAAGATCATGAAGGTGATGGACTTTGCGCTGAAGACCGGCTGCCCGGTCGTCGGCATCAACGACTCCGGAGGCGCCCGCATCCAGGAGGGCGTCATGGCCCTCGGCATGTACGGCGAGATCTTCCGCCGCAACACCCACGCCTCCGGCGTCATCCCGCAGATCTCACTGGTCGTCGGCCCGTGCGCGGGCGGTGCGGTCTACTCCCCCGCCATCACGGACTTCACGGTGATGGTCGACCAGACCTCGCACATGTTCATCACGGGCCCGGACGTCATCAAGACGGTCACCGGCGAGGACGTCGGCTTCGAGGAGCTGGGCGGCGCCCGCACGCACAACTCCACCTCGGGCGTGGCGCACCACCTGGCCGGCGACGAGAAGGACGCGATCGAGTACGTCAAGTCGCTGCTGTCGTACCTGCCGTCCAACAACCTGTCCGAGCCGCCGGCGTTCCCGGAGGAGGCCGACCTGGAGACGTCGGACTCCGACCTGGAGCTCGACGCGCTGATCCCGGACAGCGCGAACCAGCCGTACGACATGCACACCGTCATCGAACACGTGCTGGACGACGGCGAGTTCCTGGAGACCCAGTCGCTGTTCGCGCCGAACATCGTCACGGGCTTCGGCCGGGTCGAGGGCCACCCGGTGGGCGTGGTCGCCAACCAGCCGATGCAGTTCGCCGGCTGCCTGGACATCGACGCCTCGGAGAAGGCGGCGCGCTTCGTGCGGACGTGCGACGCCTTCAACGTGCCGGTGCTGACCTTCGTCGACGTCCCGGGCTTCCTGCCGGGCACCGACCAGGAGTACAACGGAATCATCCGGCGCGGCGCCAAGCTCATCTACGCCTACGCCGAGGCCACCGTTCCGCTCATCACCGTCATCACCCGCAAGGCGTTCGGCGGCGCTTACGACGTCATGGGGTCCAAGCACCTCGGTGCCGACCTCAACCTGGCCTGGCCGACCGCCCAGATCGCCGTCATGGGCGCGCAGGGCGCGGTCAACATCCTGCACCGGCGGACGATCGCGGCGGCGGAGGATCAGGACGCGACCCGCGCCGAGCTGATCGCCGACTACGAGGACACGCTGCTCAACCCGTACGTCGCGGCCGAGCGCGGTTACGTCGACGCGGTGATCCTGCCGTCCGACACCCGCGCGCACATCGTGAAGGGACTGCGTCAGCTGCGGACCAAGCGCGAGTCGCTGCCGCCGAAGAAGCACGGCAACATCCCGCTCTGACCCCGCTCCGAGCACTCGTCCAGGAAGGGGCTCACCAATGATCAAGGTCGTCAAGGGCAACCCGACCCCCGAGGAGCTGGCCGCCGCACTGGCGGTGGTCCAAGCCCGCGCCGCGGCGCTCGCCGCGGCGGTGCCGGGCACGGCTCCGGCCGTCCCGGAGGGCTGGTCGGACCCGGCCCGGGTGGCCCGGCACCGGCTCCCGCAGCCCGGCCCGCGGGCCTGGGGACGCACCTACTGGCCCTCCTGAGGGTCCTGCCGACGGCGCCTGAGTACCCGTACTCAGGCGCCGTCGGCGTCCGCGCGCGAGGATCCTGGCATGCTCTGGTCCGACCCGAAGAACGAGCCGCCGCAGGACATGCGGGAAGCCCAGGCGATGATCCGCCGCATGACCGTGATCCTCGTGATCGCCATGATCGTCGTCGTCTACGTGCTGGGCATCTAGCCCGGCCTCCCCTGACGGCCGTACGGGCGGCCCCGCCGGGCTCCTACGATGGGCCGCATGACTGACCAGCCTTCGCCGCGCCCCGTGGTGCTCGCCTCCGCCTCCCCCGCCCGCCTCAACCTGCTGCGGCAGGCCGGGCTCGCCCCGCACGTCATCGTCAGCGGGGTGGACGAGGACGCCCTGAACGCCGACAGCCCGGCCGAGCTGGCCCTGGTGCTCGCCGAGGCCAAGGCGGCCGTCGTGGCCGGCCAGGAGGCCGCCGCGGGCGCCCTGGTGATCGGCTGCGACTCGGTGCTGGAACTCGACGGCGAGGCGCTCGGCAAGCCCGCGGACGCCGACGAGGCCACCGCCCGCTGGAAGGCGATGCGCGGCCGGGCCGGCGTGCTGCGCACCGGCCACTGCGTGATCGACACGGTTTCCGGCCGCCAGGTCTCGGCGACGGCCTCCACCACGGTCCGCTTCGGCGAGCCGACGGATGCCGAGGTCGCCGCCTACGTGGCGAGCGGCGAACCGCTGCACGTGGCGGGCGCGTTCACCCTGGACGGCCTCTCGGCCCCCTTCATCGACGGCATCGACGGCGACCACGGCAACGTGATCGGGCTCTCGATGCCGCTACTGCGCTCACTCCTCGGCGAACTGGACGTCTCCATCACCGACTTGTGGGCCTGACCGGTCAACGGCCGGGGAGCGGAAGAACGTTCAGGCGGTGGCGGGCGGCGGCAGCCGGTCCGCCACCGGACCGCCCTGCTCCGGCCCCGCGCCGCCCGCGGGATCCGCCGGCGCCTCCCGGCCGGGCCCCCGCTTCCCGTAGAGGGTCAGGGCGAGCAGGTCGAGGACGAGCACCGTCGCCATGAAGGCGAAGCCGTGCCAGCCGACGAGGCCGACGGCCAGCGCGCCGAGTACGCCGTGCGCAACGGCACAACTGATCAGCAGCACCCGGCCGAAGCGCCCCGGCGCCCGGTCCCGCAGCGCGGCCGCCAGCAGGGCGAGACCGCAGCACAGCAGGTAGCCGCCCATCGCGGCGCCCATCACGTACGTGCCCGCGACCATCACGTCCGAGTCCATCTCGGCTATGGACATGGACTGCCGGTCGGCCACGGTGGCCAGAACGTGATTGACCAGGACGAAGCCGACGGCCTCGGCGAACAGCAACAGTGCGGCCACCCCGGCCACGAGTCTGCGCGCCACAACGCCCCCATCCACGCCTGAAGCACGTACGAAGTGTGTTCGACCCCCCGGAGGCTACTAACGAGTAAACCCCGGGACAAGAGATGTGCACGGGTTCGTTGCAGCTCTTGCGGAACGGCAAAGAATCATTCGCCCATTCGTAGGGACTCCACAAAGAATCGGCCCTGGCCGGCGCGCGCGCGGACAGAGACCTTGGCCACAGCTCGGGGTTACTGTGCAGTCGGGGATTCCCCTGGTCCACGGCGCCACAAGGGTTTTCGGCAGGGGCGCAGCACGCGCATCACGCTCTGTGTGGGCAAGGTCACCTCTGGGGACGGGTCGAAAGGCCGTGTCGGCTGTCCCTAAACTCAGCTTGTTTCAAGGAGGGAGCCATCGTGCGCAAGGTGCTCATCGCCAACCGAGGCGAA
>NZ_JAJAUZ010000082.1 GCF_020532645.1 Streptomyces bambusae | reverse complement strand
CCCGCCGCGCACCACCCGCCGCAGCAGCCCCCGGCGCTCCGGCAGCGGCCGGGCGCCCAGCCGCGAGACCTCGGCGCCGCGCTCGGCGAACAGGTCGGTGTCCGGCACCCGCAGCTCCGCGCCGAACAGCGTGGACAGCTGCGGCCGCGGCCGCCCGGTCTGCAGCGCCACGACCTCCCGCAGCACGCCCGTCAGCTGCTCCGCCATCTCCTGCGCGGACGCGAACCGGCGGCCCGGATCCGGGTCCGTGGCCCGTACCAGCAGCCGGTAGAACGACTCGTACCGGCGGAACACCTCGATGTGCTCCGGATCCGGCAGGCTGTCCGCGAACACGTTCGTGTAGCCCTGGAAGTCGAACGTGAGCACCGCCAGGGTGCGCCCGACCGTGTACAGGTCGGAGGCCACCGAGGCACCCAGCTCGGCCACTTCGGGCGCCTGGTAGCCCACCGTGCCGTACAGGGCGGACTTGTTGTCGCCCATGCGGCGCACCGCGCCCATGTCGATCAGCTTCAGCTGGTTCTGCTGCTGGATCGCGTTGTCGACCTTGAAGTCGCAGTACAGCAGGTTGCGGCTGTGCAGGTGGCCGAGTGCCTCCAGGGCCTCGATGCCGTACGCGCAGGCCTGCTCGACCGGCAGCGGGTCACGCCGGCCGTCCGGCAGCCGCCGCTCGTTGGCTATCTCCTTGAGCGACTTGCCGCCGACGTACTCCATGACGATGTAGCCGTCGAGGGAGCCCGTCCGGTGGTCCAGGTGCTCCACGAAGTTGTAGATGCGCACGATGTTGGCGTGCTCGATCTCCGCGAGGAAGCGCCGCTCGGAGATCGCCGCCGCCATCGCGTCCTGGTCGCCGGTGTCCAGCAGGCCCTTCAGCACCACCCAGCGGTCCGACACCGCCCGGTCCACCGCCAGGTACACCCAGCCCAGACCGCCGTGCGCCAGACAGCCCGCCACCTTGTACTGCCCGTGCACGACGTCGCCCGCCCGCAGCTTCGGGACGAACGAGTACGGATGCCCGCACTTGGTGCAGAACCCCTCGGTGCGGCCCGGCCGGTCCCCGCGCGAACGGCCCACCGGGGCACCGCAGTCCGAACGCGAGCAGAACCGCTTGCGCTCCGGCACCTCCGGGTTCTCCAGCACCGCCGTCGACGGATCGGGCCGCGGCACCTCCGGCACCGTCACCAGCCCGGCGCCCAGCCGGTTGCGCGAGGACATCGTGCCGGTCGCGGTACCGGTGCTGCGCACCGACACCGACCGGGTGGACACCGAGGCCCCCGTCAGCGACCGCGACAGCCGGCCCGACACCGACCGCCGCGAGGTCGACGACCGCGACGAGGCCGAGCGCGCCGACGCCGACGACTGCGAGCCCTGCGACCCGCGCGACCCGCGCGCCGCACTCGTCATCCCGGTCGGCGGCGAGACCAGCGGCTCCGCCCCCGCCGTCCGAGGCCCGGCGTCCGGCGCCAGGCCGCAGGTGTCGCAGTACAGCTCCCCGCCGCCCATGTCCTCGTAGCCGCCCGGGCAGTCCGGGCGCTCGCAGGCCGTCCCCGCGGCGGCCGCCGGCATCTCGCTCATGCCCTCTCCTCAGGTCCGACGGCAGATCCGGCGGCAGGTCCGGCGCCCGGCCCCGCCGCCCCGTCCTGCGGCGCGTACGGCCGCGGCACCAGCAGCTCGGCCGCCGCCTGCTGGTAGCGCAGCACCGCCTGCTCCGCCGCCCGCAGGTCGCACGGCGCGCTCCACAGCATCCGGCGCGCCGTGTCGTACCGCTCCGTCAGCAGCAGGTCCTCGGCCAGCCCGTGCCGGGCCACCTTCGCCTTGTACGCGTCCAGCCGGCCGCGCAGCTCGGCCCGTACGGCCAGCGGCGCGGTGACCGCCGTCAGCGACTCCCGGGCCCGCAGCAGCTCGTCCTCGGCCCGCCGTTCGAGCGACTCCAGCAGCGGCGACAGCCGGTGCCACTGGGCGTGCCGGCGGTACTCGGCGGCCGCCGCCAGCTGCTCCTGCAGTGCGGTCGGCGGCCCGCTGACCGCCGGCACCTCGGACGCCGCGATCTTCGCCAGCACCTCGCCGCGGGCGGTCCGCGCCTCCGCCAGCGTCCGGTCCGCCCGCGACAGCACGTCGCGCAGCCCCACCAGCCGCTGCTCGGCGTCCTGCCGTACCGCCAGCACCGCCTCCACCTCCCGCCGCACGTCCTCCAGGGCGCGGGCGGCCCGGTCGTAGCGGGCGGTGTCGGGCCGCCCGCCGCCGGGCGCCGCGCTGCCGGCCGCCGGCTGCCAGAACGCCAGCGGGTCCGAGATCACCTCGGCGCGCAGTGCGGCCAGTTCCGCCGTGATGTCCTCCAGGTCGTCGCCGGACGGGTGCTCGCCCGGCCGCACGCCCACCTGGTGGGCCAGCGTGCGGGTGCGGTGGAGTTCGGCGGCCAGCAGGTCTATGCGGGCGGGCAGCGCCGACCACACCGCGTCCGCGGCCACCACCATGTCGAGGGAACTCGCGTACAGCTCGTTCATCCGGGCCACCAGCTCGGCCAGGGTGAAGCGCTCGGCCAGCGCCGGGCCGCCGGCGGCGGCGTCCGCGACCGTCACCCCGGGCCCGCGCAGCAGCGCGGTCAGGGCCACCAGGTCCTCGCGGCCGGCCCACCGGCGCCGCTCGCGGATCGCCCGGGCCGTCTTCAGGGCGGCCGCGTACGCGTCGAAGCACGCCCACAGCCGGGTGATGGCGGCGTCCGCGACCGCCCACCGCTCACGGGTGAGCCCGGTCAGGTCCGCACCCTCCAGGAGCCGCCGGCCGGCGTGGTCCTGGAGCGCGAGGAGCGAGGTCTCCACGGCTTCGTGCTCTGCGTCCAGCCGGGCCAGCGCACGGTCCACCTCGTCCCGGTCCATCACCGGGCCCGCGGGCCCGTCCGCGGAGGCGGGAAAGGAATCCGTGCCGGCCATAGATGCCCTCTCTGCCGTGTCTGCCGCTGCGGACCGCCGGTGCAGCAGCGTTGCGTGCGTGTCTCGTGTGCTCCCGGGCCGCGGCTACGAGGCCCGGTACTCCGGTTCCGGCGGTGCCGTGATGTCCGGCAGGTCGGCGGCCAGCCACTTACGGTAGGCCGTCATCCAGCGGCTGTTGTCCCCGCCCTGCCGGTAGCCCTCCAGCACCTTGTTGACCCGGCGGACCAGGTCCTCGGCGCCCTTGTTCATCGCGATGCCGTAGTACTCCTCGGCGAACGGCTTGCCCACCAGGCGGACCGTCGGGTCCTGGGCGGCCAGGCCGGCCGCGAGCGCGTTGTCGGTGACCATCCCGTCGACCTCGCCGAGCTGGAGCCGCACCAGGCAGTCCAGCTGGTTGGGCACGGTCACCGAGAGGTCCGCCCCGAACGACTCGGACTTCAGGGCGGTCTCGGCGGTCGAGCCGCTGGCCGTGCAGATCCGGCGGCCCTTCAGCGAGGCGTCGTAGCCGGTGATCGGCGAGCCCTTCGGCACCAGCACCTGCGGGCCGGTGCGGAAGTACGCGGTGGAGAACGCCACGTCCTCCAGCCGCTTGCAGTTGATCGTCATGGTCCGCACCACGACGTCGACCCGGCCCTCCTTCAGGGCGGGGATCCGCTGGCTGGTGGGGATGGCACGGTAGATCACCGCGTCCTCGTCGCCCAGGATGTCCTTGGCGAGGGCCTTCACCAGGTCGATGTCGAAGCCTTCGAGACGGCCGGTGACCGGATTGCGGTAGCCCCAGCGGTAGCTGTTCTGGTCGATGCCGGCCACCAGCCGGCCCGCCGCCCTGATCCGGGCGATGGCGGGCCCGTCCGCCGCCGACGGCCGCAGGCTGGCCTCCGGGTCCTTGCAGGTCTCCGCCTCGGACAGCTGCACCAGCCCGGTGGCCCTGGGGGCCGCCGGGGCGCCCGCCCCGGACGTGCCGTCGTGCTGCCGGAGCGGCACCAGCACGGCCGCCGCCGTCAGCACGCACGCGGCTGCCATCCCCGTCACCCCGCCCCAGCCGCGGAGCTTGCCGGCCCTGGCCACCGCATCGGGCTCCTCTCGCCTCATCCGCATGGGCATCTCACCTGTACTCCGAAAGCCGTCGGCCGATCCCGAGGAGGGACGCCACCGCACCCAGCACCGCCAGCACCAGCGCGCCGGCCGTCAGTCCGCCGAACGCCCCCAGCCCGTCCCGGGCGGCACTGGAGAACTCCCGCTGCTCGTGCGCCAGCGCCTCCTGGAGGGCCGCGTCCACCTGGTCGAAGGAGGCTCCGGTGCTGCCCCGGCCCCCGATCACCTGGACCAGCGCGCCCTCGTAGTCGCCCCGCACGTCGGTGGCCCTGGCGGCGCGGTGCCGCTCCTGCCACTCCCGTACGGCCGACATGGCGCGCTGCACCGGCTCGGAACCCGCCTCGTCGTCCGCCAGCCGGGCGGCCCGGGCCAGACCGGAGTCCAGCCCCGCCATGTTCCCCGCGTACTCCACGTCGTACTTGTCGGACTTCTTGTCCGCGGCCAGCACCGCGCCCCGCGACACCAGCGTGAGGTTCTCGTTCGCGCGGGCCTGCAGGGAGCTGATCCGGGCGTCGTTGAGGACCTTCAGCGACTCCTGGCCGTCCGAGCGGGAGGTGCCCAGGTCCGCGCGGGCCACGGTGTGCCCGACGGCCAGCCACAGCAGCACCACCACGGAGGCCGCGGTCGCGGCGACCAGCCCGTGGTTGAACACCCGGTTGGTGCGGTGGTAGTTGCGCCGCTGCGCCCACACCAGGACGCCGACGGCCAGCAGCCCGGCGCCCAGCGCCGCCAGCGGCCAGCTGTCCGCCTCGTCGTAGTCCCGGTACAGCCGGCCGGTCTCCGCCTCGTACAGCCGCTGCGCGGCCGGCAGCAGCTGCCGGCTCATCTGCTCGTTCGCGTAGCGCAGGTAGGCGCCGCCCAGCGGCAGGCCCTGCCGGTTGTTGGCCCGGGCCTGCTCGATCAGGCCCGTGTACCGCGGCAGCCCCTCGTTCAGCAGCGCGATCTCACGCTGCGACTGCGCCGATCCCTCGGTGTTCGCCGCCGCCTTCACGAGCAGCTTCGAGGCGTTCGCGATGTCCGCCAGGTAGCGGTCCCGCACCGCCCGGGACTCCTGGCCGCCGGCCAGGAAGCCGCTGGAGGAGGCGGTGTCCGCGTCCGCGAGCGACCGGTAGATGCTGGCGGCGTCCGCGCTCAGCGGCTGGCTGCGGCTCACGACGTCCTCGGCCGCGGCCGCCCGCCCCGAGATCTGCCAGGCGGTCACCGCGCCGAACAGCACGACCAGCGCGGCCAGCACCGCCCCGATGATGCGCAGCCGTCCCGGTTCGGTGGTCGCGGCCGCCCGCAGCTTCGCGACGCCCTCCGCCCAGGCGCTCTCCCGTCCGGGCGGCGGCTGCGCGGGAGCCGTGGGCGGCGCCGCGGGCGCGCTCGGTGCGAATGTCACCTGACCTCCCCCTCGGTCGTGGACGGCGGGTGTCTGCCCGGCGGCCTGCCGCCGGCCCGGGCGACGGCCGCCCGGCCAGCAGTATGGCCGTCCCCGGCGGCATCGGCAGCATCAATCTCCCGATCTTGTCCGATCCAACGGCCCGCCCTCCCTCTCCCATACGCCCGGCGGGCCCGTCCCGGTTCCACAACTGCCCGGTGCGGCACGCCGGTTCACCCGAAGTGGGCCCGCAGTTTCGCGTAGGCCGACGGCTCCGCGGCCATCGCGTCCAGGCCGAGCAGGGCCGCGCCCAGCACCGGCGGTGCCGTCACCACGGACACCGCCGCCCGCGGTGCCACCGCGGCCAGTTGCTCACGGATCCGCCCGTTCAGCTCCCGATGTCCGGCTGCCAGCACACTTCCGCCCAACAGCACCGGAATGTCCTCCCCGAGGGCGTCCAGGCGGCGCAGCGCCACCGTGACCATGGCGACCACCTCGTCCGCCTGCCGGGCCACCAGGCCCCCGGCCGCCGGGTCGCCGGCGGCGGCCACCGCGAACAGCACCGGCACCAGTTCGTGCATCCGGGACCGCGGCACCCGCCCCAGGTGAAGCTCCTCGATCAGCTCGGCCATCGACCCCAGCCCGAAGTGCCCGGGCAGCGCCCGCGCCAGGGCGGTGGGCCCGCCCCGGCCGTCCTCGGCGCGGGCCGCGTGCCACAGCGCCTCCTCGGCCAGCCCGCCCCCGCCGCCCCAGTCCCCGGACATCGTCCCGAGGGCCGGGAACCGGGCGGTCCGCCCGTCGGGCAGCATGCCCACGCAGTTGATGCCGGCCCCGCACACCACGGCCACCCCGCGCGGCGCGTCCACGCCGGCCCGCAGCACCGCGAACGTGTCGTTGCGGACCTCGACGGTCCGGCCCCAGCCGCGCCGGGCCAGCGCCCCGGTCAGCTCGTGCTCCTCCACCGGCAGGTCGGCGTTGGCCAGGCAGGCCGACACGTGCCGGGCCACGGGCCGGTCCGGTCCGGGCAGCCGGCCCGCTGCCTCGGTGACCGCGGCGGCCAGCACGTCCACGGCCGCCTCGGTGCCCGCCGCGGTGGGCCGGAACCCGCCGCTGCGGGCCGTCGCGAGGACCGTGCCGTCGGCGCCGACGAAGGCCACGTCGGTCTTGCTGTTCCCGGCGTCGATCGCGAGCAGCACGGAGCCTGGGTCCACGGAGGTGCTCACGCCCACGCCAGGTGCTCCTTGTTGTGCGCGAGCAGGGCGTCGGTCAGCGCCTCGGCCTGCGCGTACTGCCCGATCAGCGGGTGCGCGAGCAGGGCCCGGAACACCCGGTCCCGGCCGCCGCGCAGCGCCGCGTCCAGCGCCAGGTCCTCGTACGCCGTCACGTTCGCGATCAGTCCGGCGTACAGCGGGTCGAGCCGGGGCACCGGGAGGGGGACCGGGCCGCCGGGGCCGTCGATGCGGGCCTGCACCTCGATCACCGCGTCGTCCGGCAGGAACGGCAGCGTGCCGTTGTTGTACGTGTTGACGACCTGGCAGGGCGAGCCGCCGCCGCCCAGGAGTCCGGCGGCGAGGTCCACGGCCGCCTCCGAGTAGAAGGCCCCGCCGCGCTTGGCGAGCAGCTCCGGCTTCTCGTCGAGCGCCGGGTCGGCGTACAGGCGCAGCAGTTCGCGCTCCATCGCGGCCACCTCCGCGGCCCGCGAGGGCTTCTCGCGCAGCTCGCGCACCACCTCGTCGTGCCCGTAGAAGTACCGCAGGTAGTACGAGGGGACCGCGCCGAGCCGGTCCAGCAGGGTGCGCGGCAGGTGCAGGTCGGCGGCGACCGCGTCGCCGTGCCGGGCGAGCAGCTGCGGGAGCACGTCCGGGCCGTCCGGGCCGCCGATCCGCACGCCGAGTTCCCAGGTCAGGTGGTTGAGCCCGACGTGGTCGAGGTGCACCCGGCCGGGCTCCAGGTCCAGCAGCGCGGCGAACTTCCGCTGGAATCCGATTGCCACGTTGCACAGCCCGACGGCCTTGTGCCCGGCCTCCAGCAGGGCGCGGGTGACGATGCCGACCGGGTTGGTGAAGTCGATGATCCAGGCGTCCGGGTTGGCGCGCCGAACCTGTTCCGCGATGTCGAGGACCACCGGGACCGTGCGCAGCGCCTTGGCCAGCCCGCCCGCGCCGGTGGTCTCCTGCCCGATGCAGCCGCACTCCAGCGGCCAGGTCTCGTCCTGCTGCCGGGCGGCCTGTCCGCCGACCCGCAGCTGGAGGAGCACCGCGTCGGCGCCTTCGACGCCGGCGTCCAGGTCGGCGGTCGTGGTGACGGTCCCCGGGTGCCCCTGCCGGGCGAAGATCCGCCGGGCCAGTGCGCCGATCAGCTCCAGCCGGTCCGCGGCCGGGTCGACCAGCACCAGTTCGCCGATCGGCAGGGTGTCCCGCAGCCGTGCGAAACCGTCGATCAGCTCGGGGGTGTAGGTGGACCCGCCGCCCACCACTGCGAGTTTCATCGAAGTCAGCCTTTCACTCCGGTCAGGGTGACGCCCTCGACGAACGCTTTCTGCGCGAAGAAGAAGAGGACGATCACGGGGGCCATGACCAGCACGGTCGCGGCCATGGTGAGGTTCCAGTCGGTGTGGTGCGCGCCCTTGAACGACTCCAGTCCGTAGCTGAGGGTCCAGGCGCCCGGGTTCTCGGAGGCGTAGATCTGCGGTCCGAAGTAGTCGTTCCAGCAGGTGAAGAACTGGAAGAGGGCGACGGCGGCGATGCCCGGCTTCGCCATCGGCAGCACCACCCGCAGCAGGGTGCGCAGTTCGCCGCAGCCGTCGACCCGGGCCGCGTCGAGGTACTCGTCGGGGATGGTCAGCAGGAACTGGCGGAGCAGGAAGATGGAGAACGCGTCTCCGAACGCCATCGGGACGATCAGCGGCCACAGGGTGCCGGACAGTCCCAGCTGCTTCGCCCAGAAGAGGTACATCGGGATGACCACCACCTGCGGCGGAAGCATCATCATCGCGACGACCAGCATCAGCGACAGCCGCCGGCCGCGGAAGCGGAACTTGGCCAGCGCGTAGGCGACGGGCACCGAGGAGCACACGGTCAGCAGCGTGCCCAGGCCCGCGTACAGCAGGGTGTTGCGCCACCAGGTCAGGAAGCCGGGGGTGTGCCACACCTGCGCGTAGTTGTCCCACTCCCAGGTGCGCGGCCACAGGTCGCGGGTGAGCGCCTGCTGGTCGCTCATCACCGAGGTCAGGAACAGGAAGACGAACGGCAGCACGAAGAACAGGGCGGCGGCCACCCCGAGGGAGTGCACGGCGACCCAGTGCAGGGCCTTCTTGGCGGTCGTACCGGAGGCCATGTCAGTCACCCGACCCGATCAGCCCGCCGCGCCGGCGCATGAGCAGCGCGGTGAACGCCATCGACAGGAGGAAGAGCACCAGCGCGATCACGCAGGCGGAGCCGTAGTCGAAGCGCTGGAACCCCGCGTTGTAGACGAGCTGCGGCAGGGTCAGCGTCGACTTCTCCGGGTAGCCGGGCTCGAACTGCTGCCCGGAGCCGCCGATGACCCCGGCCGCCACCTTCCCGGCGACCAGCGGCTGCGTGTAGTACTGCATGCTCTGGATCACCCCGGTGACCACTGCGAACAGCACGATGGGCGAGATGTTCGGCAGGGTGATGTGCCGGAACCGGGTCCACGCCCCGGCCCCGTCCAGCTCGGCCGCCTCGTACTGCTCCTTCGGTACGTCGAGCAGCGCCGCCATGAAGATCACCATGAGGTCGCCGATGCCCCACAGCGCGAGCGCGGTCAGCGCCGGCTTGGACCAGTCCGGGTCGGTGAACCAGCCCGGCGTCGGCAGGCCGACCGCGCCGAGCACGGTGTTCGCGGGCCCGGTGCCGGGGTTCAGCAGGAAGACGAACGCCAGGGTCGCGGCCACCGGTGGCGCGAGGTACGGCAGGTAGAAGAGGGTGCGGAAGACCCCCGAAGCCGTCTTGATCTTTGTGACGAGCAGGCCGAGGCCGAGCCCGAAGGCCACCCGGCAGGCCACCACGACCACGACCAGCCACAGAGTGTTCCGCATCGCCGGCCAGAACAGCGGGTACTGCGTGAGCACGTACGACCAGTTGTCGAGGCCGTTGAAGGACGGCGGCCGGAAGCCGTCGTACTTCATGAAGGAGAAGTACACGGTCGACAGCAGCGGGTACGCGAAGAAGACCGCGAAGCCGATCAGCCAGGGGGACATGAACGCCGCGGTGCGCAGCGCGGCGGCCCGGCGGCGGGCGGCCGCACCGCGCGGCGGCAGGATGCCGGTGGTCATCGTCGGCTACTTCGCCTTCGCGATGTCCGTGTCGATCTGCCGGTCGGTGGCGGCCAGCCCGGCCTTCAGGTCGGCCACCGCGCCCTTCTCGTACCGGTAGGCGAAGTCGGTGAAGGTCAGCTGGTAGGTGCCGCCGTCGGCCTGCGCGGGCGTGGTCGTGGACTTCGGGTGCTTCGCGATGTCGAGGAACGTCTTGAACCCGGGGCTGACCTTGAGCCGCGGCGAGGCGAGGGCCTCGAAGGTCGAGGGCACGTTGTGGATGGCGTTGGCGAAGTCCACCACCGCGTCGGTGTCGGTGGTCAGGTACTTCACCAGCTCCCAGGCCGCGTTCTGCTTGCGGCTGCCGGCGGCCACGCCGACGATCGTGCCCGCGAGGTAGCCCTTGCCGTAGTCGCCGACCCGGTCGTCGGGCACCGGCAGCGGGGCGGTGCCGATCTCGAACGGCACCTTCGCGTCCTGCGCCATGGCCAGCCGCCACTCGCCGTCGATCTGCATGGCGACCTTGCCCTGGTGGAAGGGGTGCTCGGCGCCCCACTCGTCACCGAAGCCGGCCCGGAAGCGCTCCAGCTTCGCGTACCCGCCGAGCTTGCCGACCAGGTCCTTCTGGTAGTCGAGCATGGCCGCGAAGCCGGGGTCGCCGGCCAGGTTGGACTTGCCGTCGGGGGTGAAGTACGCCGGGCTCCACTGCGCGGCCAGCCGCATCGGGGTGGTCTCGTAGCCGTGGAACGTCGGCATCAGCCCGACCCGCTCGTACGAGTCGCCCTTGGGCTTGGTCAGCAGCTGCGCGACCCGGGTGAACTCGCTCCAGGTCTTCGGGGCCTCCTTGATGCCGGCGGCCTCGAACGCGTCCTTGTTGTACAGGAGCCCGTACGCGTCGCCGAGCAGCGGCAGCGTGCACTGGTTGCCCTCGAACTGCGTGTACTCCAGCAGCGGCTCGGGGAACACCTTCGTCTTGTCGATGCCGGACTTGGCGAGGAACGGCGTCAGGTCGGCGAAGGCGCCGGAGTTGCAGAACTTGCCCACGCTGTCGGTGCTGAACGAGGAGACCACGTCCGGGGCCTTGTCGCCGCCCGCGCGCAGGGCCTGGTTGACCTTGTCGTCGGTCATGTTGCCGACGGCGCGCACCTTGATGTTCGGGTGGGCGGTGCGGAACCGGGCGATGCTGTCCTCGATCGCCTTGACCTCGGCGGGCGCGGACCAGCCGTGCCAGAAGGTCAGGGTGACGTCCTGTTTCGGGTCGTCGGCGGCCTCGCCGGCGCCCTGGCCGGTGCAGGAGGTCGCGAGCAGGGATATGGCGGCGGCGGTCACCACGGCGGCGACTCGGCGGCTTCGGGGCATACGGGGGTCTCTCCTCGGCACGAAGGGGGACGGGGCAGGCAGGGGAACGGCTAGGGGAAACAGGCAGGGGAACGGCAGGGGGCGCGGGCGGGGGGAGCAGGGGTGCGCGGCCGGTCAGCGGGCGGGGTCGAGGCGGGAGGTGTCGAACACCTCGTCGCGGGTGGCCGCCAGAGCGGCCTCCAGCGCACCGCGCAGCACCGGTCCGCCGGTGACCTCGCCGGCCACCAGCCGGGGCCGGGAAGGGGCGAGTTCGGCGAGTTCGGCCTCGATCAGGGTGCGCAGCGGGTCGCCGCCGGCGCCGATCACGGCGCCGGACAGCACCACGAGTTCCGGGTCGAGCACGGCGACCAGCGAGGCCAGGCCGGTGGCGATGCCGGTGGCGAAGACCGCCAGCAGCCGCCCGCCGGGCCCGTCCGGATCGGCGGCGGCCCGCTCCAGCAGTGCGATGGCCGCCGCCACCTGGGGCTCGTACGGGGAGTCCGCGGGCGGGGTCGGGACCGGCAGTCCGAGGTCCCGGGCGAGCCGGGGCAGCACCTGGTGGCCGGCGAGTTCCTGGTAGCCGCCGGTGTTGACCCGGGTGACCCCGCGGACCAGGGGGGTGCCGGGGACCGGCATGAAGCCGACCTCGCCCGCGCCGCCGGTCCAGCCGCGGTGCAGCCGGCCCCCGAGCACCAGGGCGGCGCCGATGCCGTCCTCGTTCCACAGCAGCACGAAGTCCTGGTGGCCGCGGGCCGCGCCGAGGCGCTGCTCGGCGACCGCGACCAGGTTGACGTCGTTCTCGTACTCGACGGGCATCGGCAGCACCGCGGCCAGCTCGTCGAGGAGGGTGGGGGAGTGCCAGCCCGGCAGGTGGCTGGCGTAGCGCAGCCGACCGGTGTGCGGGTCGAAGGCGCCCGGGGTGCCGATCACGACCCGGTGCAGGGCGGTGCGGTGCAGTCCGGCGGCCTTGGCGGCGCCGTCCAGGGCCTCGGTGACCAGGGCGACGGCGCCGGGCCGGCCGGCGCCCCGCAGCGGCACCTCGAAGCTGCCGGTCACGGTGCCGGCCAGGTCGGCGACGGCGGCCCGGATCCGGTCGGGGGTGACGTCCAGCCCGGCGACGTGCGCGGCCTCGGCGTTGAGCGCGTAGAGCTGGGCGCTGGGCCCGGGGCGGCCGCCGGCGGTGCCGGTGGCCACGACCAGCCCGGCGGCCTCCAGGCGGGCCAGCAGCTGGGAGGCGGTGGGCTTGGACAGCCCGGTGAGCCGGCCGATCCGGGTGCGGGACAGCGGACCGTGCGCGAGCAGCAGGTCCAGCGCGGCACGGTCGTTCATCGCGCGCAGCACGCGCGGGGTTCCCGGGGTGGTTCCGGGAGTGGTTCCGGCCATCTCGACGCCCGCCTCACCGATACTGTTAGGAAGGTTTACTATTCGCTTGCTGCGCAAGCTATGACGCTGGTCAGAGCCCTGTCAATGGGAAGCGCCCCCACACCGGCCGAAAGGGGCCGGCGCAGGGGCGCCGAAAGAGTGGCGGCGGGGGCGCCCGGGGGCGCCGGCCGCTACTTCGTCATCTTCACCGGGCCGGCCGGCGCCGGTATCGGCGCGGTCGCCAGCGACTGCGGGGACGCCGGGTTGGCCAGCGCCGACGGCGGGGCCACCGCGGCGGACGGGTCCGGCGCGGCCTCCTCCTCGTCGGCCCCCGGCAGCCCGCCGACCAGCCGGATGCCCGCCTCGTCGAAGGCCAGCTTGATCCGCCAGCGCAGCTCGCGCTCCACCGAGAACTGCTGCCCCGGCACGGTCTTCGCGGACACCTTCACCGTCATCGACGCGAGCAGCACCTCGTCCAGCCCCAGCACCTCCACGGGACCCCACAGCCGCTCGTCCCACGGCGACTCCTTGGCCATGCCCTCGGCGACCTCCTCGATCAGCGCGCGCACCCGCTGGAGGTCCTCGGTCGGCTTCACCTGCACGTCCACCCCGGCGGTCGCCCAGCCCTGGCTGAGGTTCCCGATCCGCTTCACCTCGCCGTTGCGCACGTACCAGATCTCGCCGTTGTCGCCGCGCAGCTTCGTGACCCGCAGGCCCACCTCGATGACCTCGCCCGAGGCCACGCCCGCGTCCACCTTGTCGCCGACGCCGTACTGGTCCTCCAGGATCATGAACACGCCGGACAGGAAGTCCGTGACCAGGTTCCGCGCACCGAAACCGATCGCCACACCCGCCACACCGGCACTCGCCAGCAGCGGCCCCAGGTTGATCTGCAGGGCACCCAGCACCATCAGCCCGGCCGTGCCGAGGATCACGAACGAGGCCACCGAGCGCAGCACCGAGCCGATCGCCTCCGAGCGCTGGCGCCGCCGCTCGGCGTTCACCAGCAGCCCGCCCAGCGCAGTGCCCTCGACGGCCTCCGCACTGCGGTTCATCCGGCTGATGAACTTGGTTATGGCCTTGCGGACCACCGACCGCAGCACCGCCGCGATCACCACGATCAGCAGGATCTTCAGCCCGACGTTCAGCCAGCCGGCCCAGTTCTCCTCGACGAAGCTCGCGGCGTTCGTCGCGCTCTCGTGGGCCTCTTCGAGGGTGGTCGGCGTCTCGGGAGTGGTGGCAGCCAGGGCCGACAAAGGTGCGGGCCAGGTCACGACAGAACCTCCAGGTGTAACGGTCTGCCCGCCGGAAGGGGTGTTGCGGGCAGGCCAACCACACTAACGGGGCACGACCCGTGACCCCGCGACCGTCGCGGGGGAGAGAGCAGTCTCACCAGGCCGCCGGGGCCGCGCGGTTGGCCGGCCGGCGCCCGGCGGGCCGTGTGGTTGAAAACACCTCCGACCCGTTACAGCCGCGTGGTGGCGCTACGACCAGCGGTGAGGGGAGACTGAAAGCAGATCGTCCCGGCGCGAGCCACGCGCCGCCGGCGTACAAGGAGGCACCCGTGCCGCACGTCCTGGTCCTCAACGCGTCGTACGAGCCGCTCGGCGTCGTACCGCTCCGCCGCGCGCTCGTCCTCGTCCTGGAGAACAAGGCCATCTCCCTGGAGGAATCCGGCGCCTACCTGCACAGCGCGACCAGAGCCGTCCCCGCGCCCAGCGTGGTACGGCTCAAGCGTTTCGTGCGGGTCCCCTACCGGGGGCCCGTTCCGCTCACCCGCCGCGCCCTGTTCGCCCGCGACGGAGGCCGCTGCATGTACTGCGGCGGCGTCGCCACCAGCGTGGACCACGTCATCCCGCGCAGCCGCGGGGGCCAGCACGTCTGGGACAACGTGGTCGCGGCCTGCCGCCGCTGCAACCACGTCAAGGCCGACCGGCACCTCGTCGACCTCGGCTGGCGGCTGCACCAGCCGCCGGCCCCGCCCTCCGGACTGGCCTGGCGGATCATCGGCACGGGCCATCGGGACCCGCGCTGGATGCCGTACCTGCAACCGTACGGCGCCGAGGACGCAGTGGCCCGGATCGACGGCGTTTCCGCCTGAGACCGGGCCCTTGTCGTCCCCCGCCCCGGACCCGGGGCGGGGGAGGCCTACGGCACCACCGCGTAGGCCTCCACCGAGAACAGGCTGATCCCGTACGGCGTGGCCCGCACGTCGCCGCGCACCCGGACGAACCGCACGCCCGGCTCGTCCATCCGCACGGCCTCGCGCCCGCCGCGCGCCCCGGTCACCGTGGCCGCGGTCCGCCAGGACACGCCGTCCGCCGAGGTCTCGACCCGGTAGGCGGAGGCGTAGGCGTCCTGCCAGGTCAGCACCAGCTGCCCGAGCCTTACCGGAGTAGGAAGTTCCATCTGCCACCAGGCGCCGTCCGCGGCCGGCGAGGACCAGCGGGTCGCCGGATCGCCGTCGACCGCGGCCGCCGCCGGGAAGTCCGCCGTCTCGTCACCCGACGACAGCACCTGCGCACCGCGCGCCAGATCCGCGCCGCCCGTCTTCGGGAACGCCCGCACCGTCAGCGTCCGGGACTCCCCGCCGAACGACACCGGCACCTCGTACACCCCCGCCGGCGTGCCCTCCGGCACCGTCACCTCCACCGGTACCGACACCTGCCCGCCCCGCGGCACCGTCGCGTGCGCAGGCACCTCGACCTTGATCCCGTGCGGTGCCTTCGCCGTCAGGGCACCCTTCACCGCGCCCGGCCGCACCGCCGACAACTCGGCCGCCACCCGCTGCGGCCTTCCGCCGATCTCCGCGTCCGCCCGGCCGCCGCCGCCCAGTTCGAATCGGGCCGCGGGTTCGTCCGCGAACCACGGCACCACCCGGTGCACCGCCGGCGCGTCGCCCGCCCACAGCAGCCGCACCGCATCCGCGCGCAGCCCCGCCGCCGCGGCCTGCGTCCACCCGCTCGGCGAGGCCTCGCCCAGCCGCCGCCAGCCCTGCCCCGGCACGTGCGCCTCCAGGACCGTGCCGCGCCCGGCACCCGCCGCCGGATCCGTCATCACCGTCACGGCCTCCACCGGCCGTGCCCGGTCCAGCCGCACCGTGTACGAGCCCGGCGCCCGGGCCACCGAGGCGCCCGGCACCTTCCGGCTCGCCCCCGTCCACGCGTCCGCCTCGGACACCGCCTTCGCCAGGAACGCCCCGAGCACGCCCCGGCCGACGACCGCCGCACCGTCCGCGGCCGTCACGTCCGCCATCGCCGTCCGCAGCGCCAGCCGGGCCCGCCAGGCGGCCGCCCCGTCGCCGTGCGCCTGGGCCCGCAGCAGGTCCACGGCCAGCTCGCCGGCCGTCCCGTAGCGGGCCAGCTGGTCGACCCAGGCCCCCGCCTCACCGGTCAGGGTGCCGTCGGCCGCCGCGCCCAGCCGGGCCCGGGCCTCCCGCATCACCGTGAACGCGGCCCGCAGCCGGTCCCCGGCCAGGTCCCCGGCCTTCCGGTCGGCGCCGGCGCGCGCCTGCCAGAACTCGGCCAGCAGCGGCCGCAGATACGCCGACTCGGTCCGGTCGAGCACCGACGACGAGGTGTTCCCGGCCAGCGCGCCCAGCGCCTCCCGGGCCCGCGCGTCCCCGCCGGCCAGGTCGTCCAGCGCCGCCCGCCAGGAGGCGTCCGCCCGGTAGCTGCGCGCGTTCCACGCGAAGTCCGCCGCCGTGAACAGCGGTATCCGGGACGCCACGGCCTGCGGCATCGCATTGGCCAGCAGCGCCGCCGAGCCGTTCGCGACGGCCGGCTCCCGGCCGGTGTACGGGCCCAGGAACAGCCGGCCGTGCGCGTAGTCGTTGACCGGGTAGTTGTCCATGGTGACCAGCGGGTGCCGGAACACCTCCCGGGCCCCGGCCAGCTCCCGGCCCGTGATGGTCCGCGGCACCACGCCGATGCCCGTCCACGCCACCTGCACCCGCCGGTCCAGCGCCGCGGCGAGCGCCGTCCGGTACGGGGTGGCGCCGTCCTGGTAGTACTCGGTGGGCACCACCGACAGCGGGGCCGCCCCCGGATGCCGGCGGGCCAGATGCGCGGCCAGCTCGCCCGCGAGGTCCGCGTGCGCCCGGGCCGCGGCGGCCGGGCCCCGCCCGTACCGCTCCCGGTCCGCCCGGCAGCCCCACTCGGTGTAGCTGACGTCCTGGAACTGGAGCTGGAACGCGCCGAAGCCGAGCGCGGCCATCGCGTCCACCTTGCGCAGCAGCGCCGCCCGGTCGTCCGCCGACGACAGGCACATCGTCTGCCCCGGCGCCACCGCCCAGGCCGGCGTCACGTGCACGGCCCGGGCCCGCTGCGCGAACGCCCGGAACTCCGCCTGCTGCGCCTGCGGGTACGCCTCGCGCCACCGCGAGGTCCGGAACGGGTCGTCACCGGGGGCGTACAGGTAGCGGTTCTGCTTGGTGCGGGCCATGAAGTCCAGGTGCGCCAGCCGCTGCCCGTGGCTCCACGGCTGCCCGTAGAACCCCTCCGCGGTGCCCCGCACGGCCGCCGACGGCCAGTCGCGCACCAGCACCGCGGGCACCTGTGGCCCGCGGACCAGCTGCCGCAGCGTCTGGGCGGCGTGGAACAGACCGTCCGTGCCGGTGCCCGCCAGGGCGACGGTGTCCCGGCCCCCGTGCCGGCCGACCGCGAGCCGGTAGCCGCCCGCGGGCAGGTCCCCGGCCTCCGCGGCGCCGAGCGCCCGCAGCGCCGCCTCGGCGTCCGGGCCCTGGGCCCGCACCACCACGGCACCCGCCGGTGGCGGTGCCGACGCCGGCCACTCCCGCAGCGTCGTCACGCCGGCCTCCCGCAGCACCCCGCGCAGCACGTCGAGGGCGTACGGATCGGTCCCGGCCGGCGCCACCAGCACCGCCTCGGTGCCCAGGCGCACGGGCGCCCCGCGGACGTCGAGGGACTGCGGGCGGGGCCACACCACGGGCGCGGCCGCGATCTCGGCGGTACCGGCGGGAGGCGGCCCGGCGGAGTCCTGTCCGACGGGACGCTGCGCGGGGACCGGGGCCCGTCCGCCGGGCCCGGCCCCGGGCTTCCCGTCAGGATCGGGCGTACGGCCCGCCGTCGGGGCCGGTGACGGTGCCGCCAGGACGCCGGGTGCGGTGGTGAGGCCGCCGGCGAGGAGGCCGCCGATCACGGCGACCGCCGTCGCGGTGGTCCGCTTCCTGCCCCTGAACTGCACGAAGCCTCCTCGGCCGAGTGATCCCCCGCTCGTTCGAATCAGCCCGAGCTGACCACCCGTACGGCTGAAGTGTCAATGCGTGGGGCCGTTGTGACCGCTATGCCCCGAGTTTCCGGCCACTCTAAGAATGCTCAAGGGCCGTTGGGGTAGTCCTGCGATGCCCGAAACCTCCATCGGGGCGGCCCTTTCGCCCCGTCCGCCCCGCCCGCGCAAAGGAGCAACACCGTGGCCCTCGCCCAGTGTTCCGTCCGGCACTCCGCCTCGGGAGTGCCGCCCATACCCGCCCCGGCCGCCGGTCCGGCCGTCCTGCTGCTGCGCCAGGCGCGGCTCTCCAGCGAGCCCCCGATCGCCGGCGCCCCGCTGATCAGCGAGCCCCCGCTCGGCGATCAGCCCCCGCTCACCAGCGAACCCGCCTTCCTGGGCGGCCCGTACGGACACTGACGTCCCCCACACCGACGTCCCCCACACAGCCAAGAGGTGCCGATGACCCTGGCCCGGCTCGCCGCGATGCACGGGGTGGCCACCTCGTACGCGCCCTCGCAGGACCGCACGGTCCAGGTCCCCGACCGGACCGTGCGCGCCGTCCTCGCCGCCCTCGGGGTCGACACCTCGACGCCGGCGGCGCTGGCGGCGGCCCTCGCCGCCGCCGAGGCGCCCCGGCTGCTCCCGCCCACCCTCGTCCACTGGGCCGGGGAACCCGCCCCCGCGGCCCTCGGCCTGCTGCCGCCCGGCACGACCCTGCGGGTCCGGCTGGAAACCGGCGGCGAGACGGACTGGGACACCGGCCTGCCGCGCGGCGTCCACCGGCTGACGGCCCGCACCCCCGACGGGCACGAGGCCGAGACCCTCCTCGTCGCGGCCCCCGACCGGGCCCCCGAACCGCCCGCCCGCGCGCACGGGTTCCTCGTCCAGCTGTACTCCCTGCTCACCGACCGCTCCTGGGGCATGGGCGACCTCGGCGACCTCGCCGACCTCGCCGGCTGGGCCGCCGCCGAACACGGCGCCGGCTTCGTCCAGGTCAACCCGCTGCACGCGGCCGTACCCGGCAACCCCACCGACCCGTCCCCGTACCGGCCCTCCTCGCGCCGCTTCCCCGACCCCGTCCACCTGCGCATCGAGGACCTCCCCGAACACGCCGACTGCGCCCACCAGGACACCCTGGCCCGGCTGGCAGCCGCCGGCGGTGCCCTGCGCCGCGCAGTGCTGGAAAAGGGCGCGCTCATCGACCGGGACGCCGTCTGGGCCCTCAAGCGGGCCGCCCTCGAACTGCTCCACGCCGTCCCCCGCACCCCCGAACGCGAGCGCGCCTACGCCGAGTTCACCGCCCGGCACGGCGACGCCCTCGACGCGCACGCCGCCTGGTGCGCCCGCAGCGCCGGCGACGGGCCGCAGGGCCGCGAATTCCACCGCTGGCTCGTGTGGCTGACCCACACCCAGCTCGCCGCCGCCCAGCAGGCCGCCCGCCGGGCCGGCATGGCCCTCGGTCTCGTCCACGACCTCGCCGTCGGCGTGCACCCGGACGGCGCCGACGTCCGGGCTGCCCCCGGCGCCTACGCCACCGGCATGTCGGTCGGCGCACCCCCGGACGCCTTCAACGCCCGAGGCCAGGACTGGGGCCTGCCGCCCTGGCGCCCCGACGCCCTCGCCGCCTCCGAATACGCCCCCTACCGGGCCCTGCTGCGCGGCCTGCTGGAGCACGCCGGGGCGCTGCGCATCGACCACGTGATGGGGCTGTTCCGGCTGTGGTGGGTCCCGCAGGGCGCCCCGCCGACCGAGGGCACGTACGTCGGGTACGACGCTGAGGCGATGCTCGCGATCCTCGTCCTGGAGGCCGACCGGGCCGGCGCGGTGGTCATCGGCGAGGACCTCGGCACCGTCGAACCCGGTGTGCGCGAGGCACTGGACCGGCGCGGGGTGCTTGGCACCTCGGTGCTGTGGTTCGAACGGGACTGGGACGGCGACGGCCGGCCGCTGCCCGCCCCGCACTGGCGGGCCGGCTGCCTGGCCACCGTCACCACCCACGACCTGCCGCCCACCGCCGCCCGGCTGACCGGCGAGCACGTCGAACTCCGGGACCGGCTCGGCCTGCTGGGCGGCCCGGCCGAGCAGGAGCGGGCCGCCGCCGCGGCCGACACCGCCGAATGGCTGGAACTGCTGGCCGGCCAGGGGTTCGACGTACGGGACGAGGAGTCCGCTGTGCAGGCGCTGTACGGCTTCCTGCTGCGCACCCCGGCCCGGCTGGTGGGGATCTGGCTGCCCGACGCGGTGGGGGACCGCCGCCCGCAGAACCTCCCCGGCACCTGGGACCAGTACCCGAACTGGCGGCTGCCGGTGGCGGACGCCTCCGGGCAGCCGGTCACCCTCGCCGCACTGGCCGCCTCGGAACGGCTGAAGTCGCTGATGGCGGCGGTCCGGGCGGGCGCCGCAGCGGGCCCCGACCCCCGTACGGCACCCCCGGGCGCGCGGTCCGATTAGGTGTTCGCTACGTTTGCACCGTGGACAAGAAGAACGCCCTGCGCGCCGGCGCCGTCACGGCCGGATCGACGCTGATGATGCTGCTGATGACGTCTCCCGCCCTCGCGCTGACGCGCGACGACGGCGACGACCCGGGCCCGGGCCTGAGCGTGGCCGAGACGCTCGGCCTGTACGTGGCCGCGCCCATCGTGCTGTTCCTGGTCATCACGGGTCTCGTGATGGTCGGCGACAAGTCGCGCAAGACGGCGAAGTAACAGCCGGCTGACTTCCGGCGGGGCGCCGGGGGGCCTCAGGGACCCCCGGCGCCCTTCCGTGTGCCCGAAAGCGGCCTGGAAGGCCGGAGCGGCCTGACGGGGCCGCCTGCGGCGACGCCCCCGTGCCGCCCCGGCACCGCCCCCGCCCGACCTGCTGCCGTCAGACCGCCGCCAGCAGCTTGCGGAGCAGCCCGGTGAGCTGCTCCGCCTCCTCGCCGCTGAGTGCCTCCAAGGCCTTCCTCTGCACGTCCAGCCCGGCGGCGACGGCCTCTTCGACGACCTCGAACCCGCGCTCGGTCAGGGAGACCTGGAGCGCCCGCCGGTCGTGCGGATCCGGGGCCCGGCCCAGCAGCCCGGCCTTCTCCAGCTTGTCCAGCCGGCCCGTCATCCCGCCGGTGGTCAGCATCAGCGTCGCCGACAGCTGCCGCGGCGAGAGCGTGTACGGCTCACCCGAGCGGCGCAGGGTCGCGATGACGTCGAACTCGCCGCGGGAGAGCCCGTACGGCGCGTAGGCCCGCTCCTGGGCTTCCCCCATGGCCCGGGCGATCCGGTAGATCCGGCCGAAGACCCCCATCGGGGTGACGTCCAGGCCCGGCCGGACGGTGTTCCACTGCTCGGCGATCGCATCCACCGCATCCCGCTCACTCATGCCCCGCAGTATCGGGCGCCCGGGCATCCGGGAGCAAGCAAGCAACTCGCGAGAAAGCATCTTCCTGAAAAGTATCTTGCAAAAAAGTAGCTTAGGGCTAAGCTACTTTCCATCGAGCTATCCAAGGCTCGTCGGCCGGGCGCCGTCCCCGCCGCCCGCACGTCCGGAGGAGCAGCCGCCGTGAACCGCTCGGCCGTCGTGGCCCTGACCGCACTCGCCCCCGTCTCCTGGGGCTCGACGTACGCGGTGACCACCGAATTCCTGCCTGCCGACCGCCCCCTGTTCACCGCCTTGATGCGGGCGCTGCCCGCCGGGCTGCTGATCCTCGCCCTCGCCCGGACCCTGCCGCGCGGCGCCTGGTGGTGGAAGTCCGCGGTCCTCGGCGCCCTCAACATCGGAGCGTTCTTCCCGCTGCTGTTCCTCGCCGCCTACCGGCTGCCCGGCGGTGTCGCCGCCGTCCTCGGCGCCTTCGGGCCGCTGGTCGTCATCGGCCTGTCGACCGTGGTGCTGGGCGAACGGGCCACCACCCGGGCGGTGCTCGCCGCCCTCGCCGGCGCCCTCGGCGTCAGCCTCGTCGTCCTCAAGGCGGGCGCGGCACTCGACACGGCGGGGCTGCTCGCCGGAGTCGCCTCCTCCGCCTCCATGGCCGCCGGAACCGTCCTGACCAAGCGCTGGGGCCGTCCCGAGGGCGCCGGACCGCTGGCCCTCACCGGCTGGCAGCTCACCGCCGGCGGCCTGCTGATCCTGCCCGTCGCCGCCCTGGTCGAGGGCGCGCCGCCGGCCCTCGACGGCGGGGCCCTCCTCGGCTACGGCTACCTCGCCGTGGTCAACACGGCCGTCGCCTACTGGCTCTGGTTCCGCGGCATCGGCCGGATCGGCGCCACCTCCGCCACCCTGCTCGGCCCGCTGTCCCCGCTCACCGCGGCCGTCGTCGGCTGGGCCGCCCTCGGGCAGGCGCTGACCCCCGTCCAGCTCGCCGGCATGGCCATCGCCTTCACCGCCAGTGTGGTCGGCCAGCTGCCGGCGCGGCGGCCCGGGCGCGCCGCCACCCCCGTCGTCACCAGATCGTTCAGTTCTGCTGAACAGAACGATCGAAAGGTTTCGATGGACCTGAGCAGTCGGTCGGTGTGACGGTAGGTCCACGAACAGAGACCGCACCCGAGGGGGAGACCGAAGTGGCCGTCACGGACCGCGTCCGCACCGAAGACCGGGGAGTCCAGGGTGTCCGGGGATTCCGGGGAGTCCAGGGTGTCCTGGGATTCCGGGGAGTCCGGGAGACCCCGCACGCCCCGGCGCCGCGCCCGCAGCCGCCGCGGAAGACCGCCGCCGGGACCGGCCTGCTGCTCGCGCTGCTGGCCACCGTGGTCTGGTCCGGCAGCTTCGTCGCCACCCGCGGCATGGCCGACACCGTCCCGCCCGTACAGGCCGTCTTCTGGCGGTGGGTCATCGCCCTGCTCGCCGTCGCCCCGCTCGCCCTCCGCCCCGCCTGGCGGCAGCGCGCCCTGATCCGCCGCCACCTCGGCTACGTCGTCCTGGCCTCCTTCTTCGGCGTGGCCCTCTACAACACCCTGGTCCACCAGGCCGGACTGACCACCTCCGCCGCCAACATGGGCATGATCATGGCCGCCGCGCCCGTCCTCATGGCGGTCTTCGCCCGGCTCGGCGGCGAACGCCTCGGCGCCGTCCGCACGTTCGGCCTCGCCCTCGCCGTCCTCGGGGTGCTGCTGCTCGTCGGCGACGGCTCCCCGCTGCCCGACTTCGCCGCCGGCGACCTGTGGATGTTCGGCGCCGCCCTCTCCTTCGCCTCGTACAGCGCCCTCCTCAAGCGCAAGCCCGCCGAACTCGGCGGCCTGGTCTTCCTCTTCGCCACCTTCGTCTGCGGCGCGCTGATGCTGGCCCCCGCGTACGCGGTCTCCGTCGCCGTCCAGGGCGGCTTCGCCGTCACCCCCGGCACCGCCGGCCCGCTCCTCTACGTAGGCGTGTTCTCCTCCGCCGTCGCCTTCTTCGCCTGGAACCGGGCGATCTCCCTGATCGGGGCCGCCCGCGCCGGCGCCGTCTACTACCTCCAGCCCGTCTGCTCCGCCCTCCTCGCCCTCCTCCTGCTCGGCGAACGCACCGGCCCCGCCCAGCTGCTGTGCATGGCCCTGATCCTCGGCGGAGTGGCCCTCGGGTCCCGCCGGTAGGTTCGCCCCATGACGGGGACGACCGACTGGGACATCAAGAAACTGCGGATCCTGCGGACGCTGGCCGACCGGGGCACCGTGACCGCGACGGCCGAGGCGCTGCACCTGACGCCCTCGGCCGTCTCGCAGCAGCTCACGAACCTGTCCCGGCAGCTCGGCGTCCCGCTCCTGGAGGCCCAGGGCCGCCGGGTACGCCTCACGGGCGCCGCCCACCTGGTGCTCCGGCACGCCGAGGCCGTGTTCGCCCGGCTGGAACGTGCCGACGCGGAACTGGCCGGCTACCGGGCGGGCGAGGCCGGGGAGGTCCGGGTCGGCGCCTTCTCCACCGCCGTGCCCGCCCTCGTGGTCCCCGCCGTGGCCGCCCTCCGCCGCACCCACCCCGGCGTCGAGGTACGCGTACGGGAGACCGAGGCGGCCGAATCGTACGAGCTGCTGTCCGCGGGGGCGGTCGACCTCGCCGTGTCGCTGGCCGCGCACGCCCCCACCGCCCGCGACCCCCGCTTCACCCGGATCCCGCTGCTCGCCGACCCGCTGGACGTGGCCCTCCCGCCGGACCACCCGCTCGCCGCCGCCCCCGGCCTGCGGCTGGCGGACCTCTCCGCGGAGCCGTGGATCTACGGCGGCTCCGGGCCCTGGTCGGAGATCACCCGGACCGCCTGCGAAGCGGCCGGCTTCGTGCCGGAGCAGGCCCACTCGGCCGCCGGCTGGACCGCGATCCTCGCCCTCGTCGAAGCGGGCATGGGCGTCGCGCTGATCCCGCGGATGGCGGCGGTGCGCGCCGCCGGCGTCGCCGTCCGGCCGCTGCCGCACGACCGGCCGACCCGCCACGTCGTCGCGGCCACCCGGCGCGGCGCGGACGCGGCACCCGCGGTCGCCCGGGTCCTCGACGCCCTCCGCACGGCCGCCGCCGGTCCGGGCTTGACCCTCGACCAGGTGCAGGGCCGAGGGTGACGGGCGTGGAGAACACGATGCGCACCATCGGCGAGACGGCCCGCGACAGCGGCCTGGGGGTGAGCGCCCTCCGGTTCTACGACCGGGCCGGCGTGCTGGTCCCGGCCCGGGTGGATCCCGCCACCGGCTACCGCTGGTACGAGCCCGGGCAGGTGGACGAGGCCCGGCTGCTTTCCCGGCTGCGCCGGACCGGCATGCCCCTCGCGGACGTCCGGCTCGTGCTGGCCGGCTGGTCCGGGCCCGACACCGGGCTCGTACGGCAGCTGCTGGACGCCCATCTGCGGCGGCTCGAACGCGGGCTGGCCGAGGCGCGCGGCGAGTTCTCCACGGTCCGCGCACTACTCGACCGCAAGGAGAACCCCATGACTTCGACCCGTACCGCTCACGCCGAGGCTGCCGTCCCGGCCGACGCCCTGGCCGCGGCCCTCGACGCGGTCCGCTTCGCGGTGGGCACCGACCCCGAACTGCCCGCGCTCGCAGGCGTCCTGTTCGACCTGGAGGGAGAGACGCTGCACGTCGTGGCCACCGACCGGTACCGGATGGCGGTCGCGCAGGCGGGTGCGGCGGGGTACGACGGGCCCCGCCTGCAGATCGTCGTACCGGCTCCGCTGGCCGATGCGATGCGGGCCCTGCTGGCCGGCGGTACGACGGCCCGGCTCGGCGTGGACGGGGACCGGGTCTCGCTGGAGGCGGGTGACCGGCAGACCGGGGGCCTCTGCCCCGGGCACGACTTTCCCGACTACCGCCGGCTGGTCGCGCTGCCGGCGGGGCGGTGCGGGGTGCTGGACGCGGCGGCGGTGGGGACGGGTGACGAGCCGTGCGCCCTGACGGTCGTCGACGGGGTCGTCACCCTCGGCGGCTCCGACCCCGACCGGGTGACCGTCAACCGCTCCTACCTCCTGGACGCGGCCTCCGCCCTGTCCTCGGACCGCCTCCTCCTGGAGCTGGGCGCCCCCACGGCCCCGGTCGTCATCCGCCGCCGGGACGCGGCCACGCCGTACTCCCTGCTCATGCCGATCCGCCAGGACGCCTGAGCCACGCCCCGACGGGATGAAAACGCCCCGCAGCATCCAGCCGAGTGCTGGATGCTGCGGGGCGAAATCAAGCCCGTCGGCGATTGAGGCGCGGGGACTCGGGGGCGGAGCCCCCGAGACGGCTAGGCCGCCGCGTCCGCCGCCTGCGCGCGGAGCGCCCGCTCGATGCCCGCGCGGGACTCCGAGACGAGGCGGCGAAGAGCCGCGTTGGGCGACGCCGCAGCCAGCCACGCATCCGTCGCGTCCAGCGTCGCCTGCGACACCTGGAGCGACGGGTACAGCCCGACCGCGATCTGCTGCGCGATCTCGTGGCTGCGGGTGTCCCAGACCCCCTTCACCGCGTCGAAGTACTTCGACGCGTACGGCGCCAGCAGCTCCCGCTGGTCCGTCTGCACGAAGCCCCCGATCACCGCCTCCTGCACCGCGTTCGGCAGCCCGTCCGACTCCACGACCGACGCCCACGCCGCGGCCTTCGCCTCGGCCGTCGGACGCGCCGCCCGCGCGGTCGCCGCGTGCCGCTCGCCCGCCGCGGTCTTGTCCCGCTCCAGCTCGGCGGCGATCTCCGCCTCGTCGGCCCGGCCGGTCGCCGCCAGCCGCTCCAGGAACGCCCAGCGCAGCTCGGTGTCCACGACCAGGCCCTCGACGGTCTCGGAACCGTCGAGCAGTGCCGCCAGCAGGTCCAGCTGCTCGGCCGTGCGCGCGGTCGTGGCGAACGCCCGCGCCCACGCCAGCTGGTGGTCGCTGCCCGGCTCGGCCGCCCGCAGGTGCTCCAGCGTGGCCTCCGTCCACCGGGCCAGCCCGGTCTCGCGCCACGCCGGGTCGCCGTACACGTCGACGGCCAGCTTCACCTGGCGGTGCAGCGACTGCACCACGCCGATGTCCGACTCCTTGCCGATGCCCGACAGCACCAGCGACAGGTAGTCGCGGGTCGCCAGCTCGCCGTCCCGCGTCATGTCCCACGCCGAGGCCCAGCACAGCGCCCGCGGCAGAGACTCCGCGAAGTCGCCCAGGTGCGCGGTGACCTTGGCGAGCGAGTGCTCGTCGAGACGGACCTTCGCGTACGACAGGTCGTCGTCGTTGAGCAGCACCACGTCCGGCCGGCGCAGCCCCGCCAGCTCCGGCACGTCGGTCAGCTCGTCGGCCGCGATGTCCAGCTCCACGCGGTGCTCGCGCACCAGCTTGCCGGCGCCGTCCAGCGAGTAGAAGCCGATCGCGATCCGGTGCGGGCGCAGCACGGGCTCGCCCTGCGCGCCCGCCGGCAGCGCCGGGGCCTCCTGGCGGACCTGGAAGGACGTGATGTTCCCGGCCCCGTCCACCGCGATCTCCGGCCGCAGCACGTTGATGCCGGCCGTCTCCAGCCACGCCTTCGACCAGGCGGTCAGGTCACGGCCGGAGGTCTCCTCCAGCGCGCCCAGCAGGTCCGACAGCCGGGTGTTGCCG
Source organism: Streptomyces bambusae (assembly GCF_020532645.1). Taxonomy (GTDB): domain Bacteria; phylum Actinomycetota; class Actinomycetes; order Streptomycetales; family Streptomycetaceae; genus Streptomyces; species Streptomyces bambusae. Next base: position 4,428 of record NZ_JAJAUZ010000082.1, on the reverse strand, counting down.
AAGGCGTGCGCCTTGAAGTACGCCTGGACGCCCTTGAAGAACTCGTCCTGGCCGACGTACGCCACGAGCTGCTTGAGCACCGAGGCGCCCTTCGCGTACGTGATGCCGTCGAAGTTGACGAGGACGTCGTCCAGGTCGCGGATGTCCGCCATGATCGGGTGCGTGGACGGCAGCTGGTCCTGCCGGTACGCCCACGTCTTCATGGAGTTCGCGAACGTCGTCCACGCGTGCGGCCACTGCGAGCCCGGCGCGTACGCCTGGCAGGCGATCGAGGTGTAGGTGGCGAACGACTCGTTCAGCCACAGGTCGTTCCACCACTCCATGGTGACCAGGTCGCCGAACCACATGTGGGCCAGCTCGTGGAGGATGGTCTCCGCGCGCACCTCGTACGCCGCGTCCGTCACCTTGGAGCGGAAGACGTACTGGTCGCGGATGGTCACCGCGCCCGCGTTCTCCATCGCGCCCGCGTTGAACTCCGGCACGAACAGCTGGTCGTACTTCGCGAACGGGTAGTCGTAGGCGAACTTCTCCTGGAACCACTCGAAGCCCTGCCGGGTCACGTCGAAGATCGCGTCGGCGTCGAGGAACTCCGCCAGCGAGGGACGGCAGTAGATGCCGAGCGGGACGGTCTGCCCGTCCTTCTCGTACGAGCTGTGCACCGAGTGGTACGGGCCCACGATCAGCGCGGTGATGTACGTCGAGATGCGCGGGGTCGGCTCGAAGACCCAGACGTCGTCCTTGACGTCCGCGGCCTCCGGCGTCGGCGAGTTCGAGATGACCGTCCAGCCCGCGGGGGCCTTCACGGTGAACTGGAACGTGGCCTTCAGGTCGGGCTGCTCGAAGGACGCGAACACCCGGCGGGCGTCCGGCACCTCGAACTGGGTGTACAGGTAGGCCTGCTCGTCCACCGGGTCGACGAACCGGTGCAGACCCTCGCCGGTGTTGGTGTACGCGCAGTCCGCGACGACCTTCAGCTCGTTGGCGCCGGCCGCCAGGTGCTTCAGCGCGATCCGGGAGTCGCGGAAGACCGCCGCCACGTCCAGCGAACGGCCGTTGAGCACGACCTCGTGGACGGCGGGCGCGACCAGGTCGATGAAGGTCTCCGCGCCGTCCTCCGCGGAGTCGAAGCGCACCGTGGTCACGGACCGGTAGGTGCCCCCCTCCTGGGCCCCGCTCAGATCGAGGTCGATCTCGTACGAGTCGACGGTGAGCAGCTGTGCGCGCTGCTGGGCCTCTTCACGGGTCAGATTCGTGCCGGGCACGCGTTCATCTCCTTCGATGGTGACGTTGCCCGCCCATCCTTCCACGCCGGGACAGGCCCCCGCCTGCGGTAATCGCCCAGGGCAGAACCGCACCCGGCCGCCCCCGGCACGCCGAAGGGGCGGTACCGGAAACCGGTACCGCCCCTTCCGCAGGTCCGGGCGGGTCAGCCGCGCAGCTCGTCCGCGACCAGCTCCGCGATCTGCACCGCGTTCAGGGCCGCGCCCTTGCGCAGGTTGTCGTTCGACAGGAACAGCGCGAGACCGTGCTCGGCCGTCTCGTCCACGCGGATGCGGCCCACGAAGGACGCGTCCTTGCCGGCCGCCTGGAGCGGGGTCGGGATCTCGGAGAGCTCCACGCCCGGCGCGTCCTTCAGCAGCTCGTACGCGCGCTCCACGCTGATCGGGCGCGCGAAGCGGGCGTTGACCTGGAGCGAGTGGCCGGAGAAGACCGGGACGCGGACGCAGGTGCCGGAGACCTTCAGGTCCGGGATCTCCAGGATCTTGCGGGACTCGTTGCGGAGCTTCTGCTCCTCGTCGGTCTCGAAGGAGCCGTCGTCCACGATCGCGCCGGCCAGGGGCAGCACGTTGAAGGCGATCGGGCGCTTGTAGACGCCCGGCTCCGGGTACGCGACGGCCTCGCCGTCGTGGGTCAGCGCGGTGGCCTCGGCGGCCACGGCCTTCACCTGGCCGTCGAGCTCGGCCACACCGGCCACGCCGGAGCCGGACACGGCCTGGTAGGTGGTGGCGACCAGCGCGGTCAGGCCGGCCTCGTCGTGGAGGGGGCGCAGCACCGGCATCGCGGCCATCGTGGTGCAGTTCGGGTTCGCGATGATGCCCTTGGGGCGGTTCTTGATCGCGTGCGGGTTGACCTCGGAGACGACCAGCGGGACCTCGGGGTCCTTGCGCCAGGCGGAGGAGTTGTCGATCACGACGGCGCCCTGGGCGGCGACCTTCTCGGCGAGGGCCTTGGAGGTGGCGCCGCCGGCGGAGAACAGCACGATGTCGAGGCCGGAGTAGTCGGCGGTGGCCGCGTCCTCGATCGTGATCTCGCGGCCTTCCCACTCCAGCGTGGAGCCGGCCGACCGGGCCGAGGCGAACAGGCGCAGCTCGTCCACCGGGAACTTGCGCTCGGCGAGGATGCGGCGCATGACGCCGCCGACCTGTCCGGTGGCTCCGACGATTCCGACCCTCACGGTGACTCCTTCTGGTACGTACAGCTCGGGGGCAAGCCTGCTCCATCATGCGTGCGACCCCGGGCCGGTTGTCCAATCCATTGTCCGAAGGGCGGGACGGGCCGGCCGGGGGCTGCGGTTGCGGCGCGGCCTGTGGCGGAGCTCACTGGAAAGCAGCCCGATGCTTCCCCTGCGGCCTCCCCGTGTGGTGGGAAATGACAAGTATGTGGCGACTGTGTTTCCAGGGCCCCGGAGGGCCGTTTTCCCCTGTTCGAGGCGGCTACGGTCCGTTCTGTCGTGACCGGTATCCGGACACGCATTCCGCAGAACGAACTCGGGGAGAGACCACCGTGCGCGCCCACCGCCACCGCAACCGGACCATCGCGGCCCTCGTGACCGCCGCCGTCGCCACACCGCTCCTGATCGCCGCCACCCCGGCGGTCGCCCTCCAGCCGCAGGACAAGCTGGCCCGGACCCTCGTCAAGGAGTCCTCCGGCAAGAGCGCCTACCGGCATCTGGTGAAGTTCCAGCAGATAGCCGACGCCCACGGCGGCAACCGGGCCGCCGGCACCCCCGGCTACGACGCCTCCGCCGCCTACGTGCGCGCCCAGCTGAAGAAGGCCGGCTACCGGGTCTCGTACCAGGAGTTCGACGTCTTCCAGGCCGAGACCCGCACCGAGAAGGTGTCGGTGCTGTCCCCGAAGGCCCGGGAGCTGGCCACGGCCGCCTTCACCTTCACCCCGTCCACGCCGAAGGCCGGGCTGACCGCCCCGATCGCCCTCGCCCGCGTCGACGAGACCCCCGGCTGCGAGGCCGCCGACTACCCGGCCGGCGCCTTCAAGGGAAAGATCGCGCTGGTCAAGCGGGGTGCGTGCACCTTCGCCGAGAAGCAGCAGGCCGCCGCCGCGGCCGGTGCGGCCGGACTGATCGTCTACAACCACAGCGGCACCACCCCGGTCCGCGGCTCGTACGGCAGCCCCGAGCAGGGCCTGATCCCGAGCGCCGGCCTGACCCTCGCCGACGGCGAGGCGCTGGCCGCCGAGGCCGCCAAGGGCACCGTCAAGGTCAGGCTTGACCTCGACCAGGCGCACATCCGGCACAAGACCCGCAACGTGATCGCGGAGACCCGCGGCGGCCGGGCCGACCGGGTCGTCGCCGTCGGCAGCCACCTCGACTCGGTGCCCGAGGGCCCGGGCATCAACGACAACGCCTCCGGCTCGGCCGGCCTGCTGGAGGTCGCCCTCAAGCTGGCCGAGCAGACTCGCAAGACCGGCAAGCAGCCCGTCAACAAGGTCCGCTTCGCCTGGTGGTCCGGCGAGGAGCTGGGCCTCCTCGGCTCCGACCACTACGTGTCCCGGCTGAGCGCGCAGCAGAAGAAGGACATCGCGCTCTACCTGAACTTCGACATGATCGCCTCGCCGAACCCGGCCCAGTTCGTCTACGACGGCGACGACTCGGACAAGACCGGCGAGGGCGCCGGACCGGCCGGCTCCGCCCAGATCGAGCGCCTGATCAACGGCTTCCTCGACAAGCAGCGCAAGCCGCACGAGGGCACCGACTTCGACGGCCGTTCCGACTACGGCCCGTTCATCGCGAACGGCATCCCGGCCGGCGGCACCTTCACCGGCGCCGAGGGCATCAAGTCCCCGGCGCAGGCGGCCCGTTACGGCGGCACCGCGGGCAAGCCGTACGACCCGAACTACCACGGCGCCGGCGACGACCTGAAGAACGTCGACCTCAAGGTCTTCGACACCAACGTGGACGTCATCGCCCACGCGGTCGGCACGTACGCCCAGGACCTCCGCTCGCTGAAGCGGTAGTCCGCAGGGGGGAAGAACGGGGGGACCGGGGAAACCAGAGGAGGGGGGGGGGGGGGGGGGTGGCCCCCCCCCCCCCCCCCCCCCCCCCACCCCCCCCCCCCCCCCCCGCGCCCCCCCCCCCCCCCCCCCCCCCCCCCCCCCCCCCCCCCCCCCCCCCCCCCCCCCCCCCCCCCC
>NZ_JAJAUZ010000081.1 GCF_020532645.1 Streptomyces bambusae | reverse complement strand
CCCCCCCGGGGGGGGGGGGGCCCCCCGGGGGGGGGGGGCCGCCCCCCCGGGCCGGCGCCCCCCGACCGGTCGTTTCCGGCCCGATCGCGTCCGGGCCCGCCCCTGGTGGCCAAAAACTATCAACGCTAGTTTGTAGGCTGTCGGCTGTTCGAACGGCGGTGCCGTCCGCGGTTCACACATGGCTCGGGAGGATGCGATGAAGGCCCACGACGGGATGTACATCGGCGGGGAGTGGCGGCCCGCCGCCGGCGGCGACACCATCGCCGTGGTCAACCCCGCCACCGAGCAGGTCATCGCCCGGGTCCCGGCCGGCACGGCCGAGGACGTCGACGCCGCCGTCCGGGCCGCCCGTACCGCCTTCCGCGGCTGGGCCGCGACCGCGCCGGCCGACCGCGCGGCCGGGATCGCCGCGCTGCGGGACGTGCTCGTGGCCCGCCGTGCCGAGTTCGCCGAGACGATCATCGACGAGCTGGGGTCGCCCCGCGGCTTCGCCGAAGCCGTGCACGCCGGCGCGCCCGTGGCCGTCGCGGGGTCGTACGCCGAGCTGGCCGCCTCGTACGCCTTCGAGGAGCGGATCGGGAACTCGACCGTCTACCTGGAGCCGGTCGGCGTGGTCGCCGCGATCACGCCCTGGAACTACCCGCTGCACCAGGTCGTTGCCAAGGTGGCGCCCGCCCTCGCGGCCGGCTGCACCGTCGTCCTCAAGCCCTCCGAGGACACCCCGCTGACGGCGCAGCTGTTCGCCGAGGCCGTGCACGAGGCCGGACTGCCCGCCGGAGTCTTCAACCTCGTGACCGGCACCGGCCCGGTCGCCGGCCAGGCCCTCGCCGAGCACCCGGACGTCGACCTGGTCTCCTTCACCGGCTCCACCGCCGTGGGCCGCCGCATCGGCGCGCTCGCCGGAGGTGCCGTCAAGCGGGTCGCCCTCGAACTGGGCGGCAAGTCCGCCAACGTGATCCTGCCGGGCGCCGACCTGCCCAAGGCCGTCGCCGTCGGCGTCGGTCACGTCCTCAACAACTCGGGCCAGAGCTGCAACGCGCTCACCCGCATGCTCGTCCACCGCGACCAGTACGACGAGGCCGTCACGCTCGCCGCGGCGGCCGCAGGCAAGGCGGTGGCCGGCGATCCGCGCGACCCCGCCACCCGGATCGGCCCCGTCGTCAACGCCAAGCAGCTGGAGCGGGTCCGCGGCTACATCGCCAAGGGCACCGAGGAAGGCGCGCGGCTGGTCGCCGGCGGCACCGAAGCCCCGCACCCCACCGGTTACTACGTCGCCCCCACCGTCTTCGCCGACGTCACGCCCGGCATGACGATCGCACAGGAGGAGATCTTCGGTCCGGTCCTCGCGATCCTGCCGTACGAGGACGAAGACGACGCCCTGCGCATCGCCAACGGCACCGACTACGGGCTGGGCGGCGCGGTCTGGGCCGCGGACGACGCCACCGCCGTCGCCTTCGCCCGGCGGATGGACACCGGCCAGGTGGACATCAACGGCGGCCGCTTCAACCCGCTCGCCCCCTTCGGCGGCTTCAAGCAGTCGGGCGTGGGCCGCGAACTGGGCCCCCACGGCCTGGCCGAGTACCTCCAGACGAAGTCGCTGCAGTTCTGACGGGGGCCGGGCGCCCGCCGGCCGGCGGGCGCCCCGCTCCGCGTCCCGCACGCCGTCCCCGCCGTCCCCGCCGAGAAGGAGCCCCCGTGGTCCGCGCCGCCGTTCTGCCCGCCGTCGGATCTCCCCTGGAGATCGTCGAGATCGACCTGCCCGAGCCGGGGCCCGGGCAGGTCCGGGTCCGGCTCGCCGCCGCCGGGGTGTGCCACTCCGACCTCTCGCTCACCAACGGAACCATGCGGGTCCCCGTCCCCGCCGTGCTCGGCCACGAGGGCGCCGGGATCGTGGTCTCCGTCGGCGCGGGCGTCACGCACGTCGCCCCCGGCGACGGCGTCGTGCTCAACTGGGCGCCCAGCTGCGGCACCTGCCACCACTGCGGCATCGGCGAGGTCTGGCTCTGCGCGAACGCGCTCACCGGTGTCGGCGCCGTGTACGCCCGTACCGCCGACGGCCGCGACCTGCACCCCGGCCTCAACGTGGCGGCCTTCGCGGACGAGACCGTCGTCGCGGCCGGCTGCGTGCTGCCCGCCCCCGCCGGCATCCCGCTCACCGAAGCCGCACTGCTCGGCTGCGCCGTGCTCACCGGGTACGGGGCCGTGCACCACAACGCCCGGGTGCGCGAGGGCGAGTCCGTGGCGGTGTTCGGCGTCGGCGGGGTGGGCCTGGCCGCCCTCCAGTCCGCCCGCCTCGCCGGCGCCGGCCCGGTCGTGGCCGTCGACGTCTCCCCGGCCAAGGAGGAACTCGCCCGGGCCGCCGGCGCCACCCACTTCGTCCTGGCCTCGGAGACCACGGCCAAGGAGGTCCGCGCGCTCACCGGCGGCCGCGGCACGGACGTCGCCGTCGAGTGCGTGGGCCGCGCCGAGACCATCCGTACCGCCTGGGAGTCCACCCGGCGAGGCGGCCGCACCACCGTCGTCGGCATCGGCGGCAAGGAGCAGCAGGTCTCCTTCCACGCCCTGGAGATCTTCCACTTCGCCCGCACCCTGTCCGGCTGCGTCTACGGCAACTCCGACCCGGCGCGCGACCTGCCGGCGCTCGCCGACCACATCCGCGCCGGCCGCCTCGACCTCGGCGCCATGGTCACCGACCGCATCACCCTGGACGGCATCCCGGCCGCCTTCGACGCCATGCTCGCCGGCAAGGGCGGCCGCTCACTGGTCGTCTTCTAGGGGGTGTTGCGAAGGGCCTGTGCGGTGCCCGCGGTGTCCGGTGCGTGCTCTCGGCGTGCCGGGCGAAGGTCCTCGTACTGGGCGTACTCGGGGCTTCGGCCGGTGCGGCGAGAGGGCGTGCCGGGCGCCGCGGGCGCCGTGCGGGACTTTCGCAACACCCCTAGAACCCGCGCCCCTACGGATCGCGCCGGGCGCGCGGGGCCGTGCCGGCGGCGAGCGCGTCCGGTGCGCCGGACCCGAGCGCGCGCCGCTGCCCGCGAGCGTCCCCGTCCGAGGGCTCCGGGTCCTCCGCCACCCCCAGGTCGCGCCGCATCGCCGTGCGCATCGTGGCCAGCAGCGCCCAGACCTCCTCACGGGCCCGGGCCGCGGCCTCCGGGGACTCGCCGGGTTCCGGTTCGCCGCGTTCCAGGCGCTTGACGTGGCCGTACAGGGCGGTGAGGGCCCGGTTGGCGGCGGCCGCGGCCGCCAGGACCCCGTCAGGCGCGACCATCATCGCCTCCGAGTAGCGGTCGCGGTGGGCGGCCTTCGCCTCGTCCAGCGCGGTCCGGTCGGCCTCCTCGACACCGCGCTCCCGCATGGCGTGCAGGTGGCCGTTGAGCGCCGTCGAGAACTGCCGGGCGTCCCGGTTGAGTTCCGCGTAGCACGTACGCCGCAGCTGCCGGCTCTCCCGTGCGTCCTCCTGCTCGCGTATCAGCGCCAGTTCCCGCAGCTTGCCGCGCTCGGCGGCGCGCTGGGTGAGGAACGATCCCCCCAGCGTGCCCGCCACGCCCGCGACCGCGATGATCACCGATCCGATGTCCACGTTCCCCCTCGAGTCGTCTCCGGCGCCGGGGAGTCAGTGTGGCCCCAGCGCCTCGTACTGCACGCAGAGCCCGTCGAGGAGGGCCCGCAGGCCCGTCTCGAAGGCGCTCTCGTCGATCTCCCGCTGCCGGTCGGCCAGCAGGTGGGCCTGGCCCAGGTGCGGGTAGTCGGCCGGGTCGTACGCCCCGCGGTCGTCCACGAAACCGCCCGCGAACGAGGCCACGGCCGAGCCCAGGATGAAGTACCGCATCAGGGCGCCGATCCGGGTCGCCTGCGCCGGCGGCCAGCCCGCCCGGGTCATCGCGCCGAACACCGCGTCCGCCAGCCGCAGTCCGGCCGGCCGGCGCCCCGGCCCGCGGGCCAGCACCGGCACGATGTGCGGATGGTCGGCCAGCGCCGCCCGGTACGAGTGCGCCCAGTCGTGCAGCGCGGTCCGCCAGTCCCGGCCGTCGCCCGGCTCGAGCATCGACAGGTCCACCCGCGCGCTCACCGCGTCGGCGACCGCCTCCAGGATCTCGTCCTTGGTGCGGAAGTGGTTGTAGAGCGAGGGGCCGCTGACGCCGAGTGCGGCGGCCAGCCGCCGGGTCGAGACCGCTTCCAGCCCCTCCGCGTCCACGAGCGCGCCGGCCGCCTCGACGATGCGGTCTCGGCTGAGGAGGGGCTTGCGCGGTCGGGCCATGCGCCACATAGTAGGGCCTGCCGACAAAAAACTAGCGCCGCTAATTAACGGGTCGGGCCACACCGCCGGACCCCGGGGCGCGCCGACCCGCGAGGTGACCGTGAACCTGGAGCTCAGCGAGGAGCAGACCGCGGTCCGCCGGCTCGCCCGCGACTTCGTCGAGCGGGAGGTCGCCCCGCACGCCGCCGCCTGGGACCGCGCCGAGAGCGTCGACCGCGGCATCGTGAAGAAGCTCGGCGCACTCGGCTTCCTCGGCCTGACGGTCCCCGAGGAGTACGGCGGCAGCGGCGGCGACCACCTCGCGTACGCCCTGGTCACCGAGGAACTGGGCCGCGGGGACTCCGCCGTGCGCGGCATCGTCTCGGTCTCCCTCGGCCTCGTCGCGAAGACCGTCGCGGCCTGGGGCGACGAGGACCAGAAGCGGACCTGGCTGCCCCGGCTGTGCTCCGGCGAGGCGCTGGGCTGCTTCGGCCTCACCGAGCCCGGCACCGGCTCCGACGCCGGCAACCTCACCACCCGGGCGGTGCGCGAGGGCGACACGTACCGGATCACCGGCAGCAAGATGTTCATCACCAACGGCACCTGGGCGGACGTGGTGCTGCTCTTCGCCCGCACCGGCGGCGCGCCCGGCCACCGCGGGGTGTCCGCCTTCCTGGTGCCCGCCGACAGCCCCGGGCTGACCCGCCGCGAGATCCACGGCAAGCTCGGCCTGCGCGGCCAGGCCACCGCCGAACTCGTCCTGGACGACGTACGGGTGCCCGCCTCGGCCCTGCTCGGCCCCGAGGGCAAGGGCTTCTCCGTCGCCATGTCCGCCCTCGCCAAGGGCCGGATGTCGGTGGCCGCGGGCTGCGTCGGGCTGGCGCAGGCGGCCCTGGACGCGGCGCTGTCGTACGCGACCCGGCGCGAGCAGTTCGGCCGTACGATCGCCCACCACCAGCTGGTGCAGGAGCTGATCGCCGACATCGCGGTGGACGTCGACGCCGCCCGGATGCTCACCTGGCGGGTCGCCGATCTCGTCGACCGCGGAAGGCCGTTCGCCACCGAGGCGTCCACCGCCAAGCTCTTCGCCTCCGAGGCGGCCGTCCGCTGCGCGGGCAACGCCCTCCAGGTGCACGGCGGTTACGGCTACATCGACGAGTACCCGGCGGGCAAGCTCCTGCGCGACGCCCGGGTGATGACCCTGTACGAGGGCACCAGCCAGATCCAGAAGCTGGTCATCGGCCGCGCCCTGACCGGGATTTCGGCCTTCTGAGTACCGGGCGGCGGCCGTCTGAGTACCTGCGCGGATGGGCCGCCGTACGGCACCGCCGGATGCTGGAGCCATGAACGAGACTCCGGTCAGGCAGCAGAACACGGGGGCGTACTACGGCCAGGCCGTCGCCTCCTTCGGCATCGCCATCTGTGCGGTGGCCCTCGGGATCTACCACCTGGAGGCCGACGGCTGGGTGCGGGCCTTCCTCGGCATCGCCGTCCTCTACCTCACGACCTCGGCGTTCACCCTCGCCAAGGTGATCCGGGACCGGCAGGAGGCCGGGCAGATCGTGCAGCGGGTGGACCAGGCGCGGATGGAGAAGATCATGACGGACTACGACCCGTTCCAGCCGAAGGGGCCGGGGACCCAGGGGGCCGGGCGGCCTACGGGCTAAGCGCTTGCTCACCCTCCGGTAAGGTGTTCACCCCACGGACGAAGAGGGTGAGGGAGCGATGGACAGCGCGGCGGAGACCGACGGCTACCAGGCGTGGTCGGAGGTCACTCCCGACGCGGCCCGGCGACTGCTGGTCGCCGCCGTCGAGGCGTTCGCCGAGCGCGGGTACCACGCGACCACCACGCGGGACATCGCCGGCCGGGCCGGAATGAGCCCGGCCGCCCTCTACATCCACTACAAGACGAAGGAAGAGCTGCTCCACCGGATCAGCCGGATCGGGCACGACAAGGCCCTGGAGATCCTGGAGACCGCAGCGGACGGCCCCGGCACCGCGGCCGAACGCCTCGACGCGGCCGTCCGGTCCTTCGTGCGGTGGCACGCCGGCCACCACACCACCGCACGGGTGGTCCAGTACGAGCTCGATGCTCTCGGACCGGAGCACCGCTCCGAAATCGTGGCACTGCGCCGCCAGAGCGACGCGGCCGTGCGGCGGATCCTCGCCGACGGGGTGCGCGCCGGCGAGTTCGACGTACCCGACCTGCCCGGCACCACCCTCGCCGTGCTCTCGCTGTGCATCGACGTGGCCCGCTGGTTCAGCACGGCCGGCCGGCGCACCCCCGACGAGGTCGGCGGCCTGTACGCCGACCTCGTCCTGCGCATGGTCGGTGCGCGCCCGGACCGCCCGGGCCCGGACGGCGCCCCGCCGGCGGCTCAGAAGTAGTAGCGGGACACCGACTCCGCCACGCACACCGGCTTCTCCCCGCCGTCCCGCTCGACCGTCACGGTCGCCGTGACCTGCACGCCGCCGCCCGCGTCCGCGACCTCCGTGATCACGGTGGTCGCGCGCAGCCGCGAGCCGACGGGGACCGGGGCGGGGAAGCGGACCTTGTTCGTGCCGTAGTTGAGGCCCATCCTCATGCCCTCGACGCGCATGGTCTGCGGCACCAGGGCCGGCAGCAGCGACAGCGTGAGGTAGCCGTGCGCGATCGTCGAGCCGAACGGGCCGGTCGCGGCGCGCTCCGGGTCCACGTGGATCCACTGGTGGTCGCCGGTGGCGTCCGCGAACAGGTCGATCCGCTTCTGGTCCACCTCCAGCCAGCCGCTGGGGCCGAGCGGCTCGCCGACGGCGGCGCGGAGTTCCTCGGCGGACGTGAAGATCCTCGGCTCGGCCATGCCCGTTGCCTCCCAGAGTCGGAATAAGCGCTTGCTCAGCATGGTGGGCGGTCTCGCCGGCTGTCAACGGATCTTCCGGTCTCCGCTTCCGGCCCCCGGCGGACCTCGGCGCGGGGGCCACCGGGGCTGCGGCTAGGCTCGGCCGGGTGCCGCAGATCCCAGAGAAGATCCACGAACTCACCGTCGGGCAGGTCGCAGCCCGCAGCGGTGCCGCTGTGTCCGCCCTGCACTTCTACGAGTCCAAGGGCCTGATCAGCAGCCGCCGTACCTCCGGGAACCAGCGCCGCTACAGCAGAGACACCCTGCGCCGGGTCGCGTTCATCCGGGCCGCTCAGCGGGTGGGGATCCCGCTGGCCACGATCGGTGAGGCGCTGGCCAAGCTGCCGGAGGGGCGGACGCCGAACCGGGAGGACTGGGCGGTGCTGTCCGAGGACTGGCAGGCGGAGCTCGACGGGCGGATCGCGCGGCTCGTCCGGCTGCGCGACCACCTCGCGGACTGCATCGGGTGCGGGTGCCTGTCCCTGAAGAACTGCGTGCTGTCCAATCCGGATGACACCGTCGGCCGCGACCTGACCGGGTCCCGCCTGAACTGACGCCGGGGCTCCGCCCGGGACCCCGCGCCTCAAACTCCCCCGGCCACCGCCGGGAGGGGCCCCCGGGCGGAGCTGGAACACGGGCCCGTCGGCGACAGGGCCCGGGGCGGCACCAGGATTCCGCAGGTGTGGCAGACCGGGCCGGGGCACGGTGCGGTGGCGGGCTGGAGCCAGGTGAGGTCGGGCCCGCCGCAGACCGGGCAGCCGGTGCCGGGTGCCTCCGCTTCCAGGGCGCGCACCAGCCGGCGCAGGACGTCCGGCAGCGGACCGTCGGGGCGGACGCCGGGGTCGGCGCAGCGCACCACCGCGGGCTCGCCGTGCCAGGCCCAGTCCGGGTGCCGGCGGCCGCAGTGCTTCTCCCGGCGGCGGCGTTCCGCGAACTGCCGCTCGTACGCGAGCCAGACCCCGCGGGCCTCCTCCAGTTCCTCCAGCGCGGCCACCAGCCGCAACGGGTCGGCCGCCCGGTCCTCGGGCCCGATGCCGTGCCGGTCGCACAGGTGCCACCAGGTCGCCCGGTGCCCGTACGGGGCGAAGCGCTCCAGGCAGCGGCGCAGCGAATGCCGCCGCAGGGCCCGGTCGTTGCGGGCGTCGCGCACCTGGCCGGCCAGACTCCGGAATCCTGCCATCGCACCGCCACCTCCCGGGCACGAACATGCCCGGGACGGTACGGGAGCATGCGGGCACGACGGGGCGCCCCGGAGGCATTGGCGGGATCTCAGCGGCCGAAGCGTCCCGCGGTGACCACCACCCGCGCAAGCGCCTCGTGGCAGATGTCGCTGTGCGCCCCCGAGGGCGCCCCTCCGCGCCGCACCACCTCGGCCGCGTCCACGCTCGCACAGCCCGTACGGGGCAGGCCCTCGCGCAGGGCCGCGTCCAGGGTCAGCCGTACCGTGCCCGGCACCGCGTGGATCCCGTCGTGGCCCACCGCACCCCAGCGGGCGTCCGACGCGCCGAAACCGGCCGAGTCCCGGGCCAGCCGCGAGGCCAGCGGGTAGAACACGCCGAGCGCCGAGTCGTGCCGCGAATGGCAGGACACCACCGGGCCGTCCACCCGGGTCTGAAGCCCGCCGAGATGGCCGGAGCGCCGTCGGTCGTGCGGCAGCGACTCGCTGAACGCGTAGTGGGAGAAGGCTCCTTGGAGGAGCGTCAGGGACTTGACGGTGCGGACGTCCGGCGGCAGGCCGCGCAGGGCGCAGGACACCAGCCGGGCGCCGAAGCTGTGCCCCACCAGGTGGACGCGCAGCCCCGGGCGGGACCGGGCGAGCTGACCCAGCACCGGGCCGAGGCCGTGCTCGCCGATGTGCCCGGCGCGCTTCTTCATCGTGTAGTAGGTGGCCTGCCGCAGCAGCTCCTTCCCGCCGTTCCACAGCGTACGCAGCCCGCCGGTCAGCGAGGCGGACGCCGCCCCGCCCAGCGACGCGCCGCTCTCGGCCAGGGCCTGGGTGAGGTCCGCGCACACGCCGAGCGTGTCGGCGCCGAAGAGGGCCGGCAGAGCGTCGCCGGGACCGCCGGCCGGTGCGGCCGCCGCGGCAGCGGGGGAGTCGGGCATCCCTGCCAGGGCCCTCACCAGCGCGCCGAACTCGGCGAAGGCCGCCGCCGACTCGGGCTGCGTGGCGAGGAGTTCGGCCACCCGGCCGAGCTCGGCCGCCCGCCCCGGCCAGAAGGCGTCCAAGGCCGCCCGGGTCGGGGCGTCCAGCGCCGTGGCCGCGGCCGCCGCGTCCCGCACCGCTGACCCGAACGGCCGGGCCGGCGCCGGCCGTTCGGGCGCGGCGCGCGGCGGATCGAAGTCCGGGATCGGCTCGTCCGAGAACCGCATCGAAGGCCACAGCACCCCTGCGTACCCCAGCCGAACCCCCGGCCCGGTCAGCTCCGGGAACGGCGCGAAGAAGCGGTCGTAGAGCCGGGTCGCCACCGAACGGTCGCTGTTCCATCCGTGCGAGAAGAGGACCAGGTCGGTGGCGTCCAGCCGCAGCAGCGCCGCGCGCTGCGCCGCGTCGGGATCCCCGTCGGCGTCGAAGGTCAGTTCCGCGTACGGCCCCACGCCCACACCCGACATGACGTCCCCCTCCGTGCCGAGTCAGTGCACCGGACCTCCAGCATCCCGCCGCCACCGCCCCCCGGCCAGACATCTGACACGGGAACACCCGCCCGCCCCGTACCCGCCCCTCCCCGCGCCCTCACGGATACAGCAGGTACCGCTCCCGCACCTCCCGGAACCGCTCCAGCCCCGGCTGCCAGTCGGCCGCCACCTCCGCCGGCCCGGCCCCCGCGTCGATCAGGGTCCGCACCCGGCCCGAGCCCGTGAGCTTGTCGATCCAGCGGTCCGCCCGCCAGGCGAAGCCCGGCCAGGTGCGGCGGGCCGTGACGAGCAGGGAGACGCCGGTGAGGACCGGGTCGAAGGCCGCCCGGTCGTGCACCAGCAGGCGGACCCCGCCCACCGTCCGGTCCTTGAACTTCGAGAAGACCGGCGTGAAATGGGCCTCGCGCACCCACACCCCCGGCAGCCCGAGCGCGTCCGCCGCCTCCGCCCAGCGCCGGTCCACGCCCTCTGCGCCGAGGAGCTCGAAGGGCCGGGTGGTGCCCCGCCCCTCGGACAGGTTCGTGCCCTCGAACAGGCAGCTGCCCGGGTACGCGAGCGCCGTGTCGGGCGTCGGCATGTTGGGGCTCGGCTGCACCCACGGCAGCCCGGTGTCCCCGAAGAACAGGTCCCGCCGCCACCCGGACATCCCCACGACGTCCAACTCCGGTCCACCGGACAGGAATTCGCCCCGGAACAGCCCCGCCAGCTCGCCCGCCGTCATCCCGTGCACCAGGGCGATCGGCGCCCGCCCGACGAACGTCGCGTACGCCGGGTCCAGCACCGGCCCCTCGGCCCGCCGGCCGCCCAGCGGATTGGGCCGGTCCAGCACCACCACCCGCAGCCCGGCGGACGCGGCCGCCGCCATGCAGTCGTACAGCGTCCAGATGTACGTGTAGAAGCGCGCGCCGACGTCCTGGATGTCGAAGACGACCGTGTCGATCCCGGCGGCCGT
The DNA here is from genome assembly GCF_020532645.1 of Streptomyces bambusae. Taxonomy (GTDB): domain Bacteria; phylum Actinomycetota; class Actinomycetes; order Streptomycetales; family Streptomycetaceae; genus Streptomyces; species Streptomyces bambusae. The sequence continues at coordinate 21,149 of NZ_JAJAUZ010000081.1, read as the reverse complement.
GAACGCGTCGGCCAGCGGGCGCCCGCTCAGCCCGTACACGTCGTACACCGGCAGCCCGGTCGCCGGGTCGCGCGCCGCCCCCTCCGAACCGCCCGCCTGCGCGGTGCCGCGGAAGCCGTGCTCCGGACCGAACACCGCCACCAGGTCCACCCGCGGGTCCGCGTGCATCACGTCCACCACGTGCCGGCCGTCCGCGGTCACCCCCGTCGGGTTGGTGACGACGCCCACCCGGCGCCCGGCCAGCGCCGCGTAGCCGGTGGCGGCGAGCCGGGTGAAGCCGGTCCGCACCGGACCGGTCCGCGCCGGCGCGGCAGGCGGGGCGCCCGCCGCTGCCGCCCGCCCCGCCGCGGGCAGGCCCGCCGCTCCGGTCAGTGCCAGCAGTGCGCGTCGCGACAGCGTCGTCATGGCGCACACCGTAGGCGGGGGCGCCCGGCCGGGCCGGGCCGCACGGCCGGGAGCGGCCGGTTCCACCTCTTCCGGGCGTACATACCGACTGGTTAGTCTGCTGCCGGTCCGGCAGTCGGCCGGACCCCGGCGGAGAGGCGGTACCCATGGCAGCCACAGGCGCGTACGCGGGACAGGGCGTGGTCGTGACCGGAGCGGGCGGCGGCATCGGGGCCGCGCTGGCCCGCCGGTTCGCCGCCGAAGGCGCGCGGGTCGTCGTCAACGACCTCGACCCGGCGAAGGCCGCCGCGGTGGCCGCCGGGATCGGCGGGGACGCCCTCGCCCTGCCCGGCGACGCCTCCGGCATCGCGGAACCCGCCCGCGAAGCCCTCGGCGGCACCGTGGACGTCTACTGCGCCAACGCCGGCCTCGGTTCGCCGGGCGACGCCTTCGCGGCCGAGGAGGTGTGGGAGGCGGCCTGGGACACCAACGTCATGGCCCACGTACGGGCTGCCCGAGCCCTGCTGCCGCACTGGCTGGAGCGCGGCCGCGGCCGCTTCGTCAGCACCGTCTCGGCCGCCGGCCTGCTCACCATGATCGGCGCGGCCCCCTACAGCGTCACCAAGCACGGCGCGCTCGCCTTCGCCGAATGGCTCTCGCTGACCTACCGGCACCGCGGCGTCGACGTCCACGCCATCTGCCCGCAGGGCGTGCGCACCGACATGCTCACGGCCGCCGGCACCGCCGGCGAACTGGTCCTCGCCCCCACCGCCATCACCCCCGAAGCGGTCGCCGACGCCCTCTTCGACGGCATGGCCGAGGGCACCTTCCTGATCCTCCCGCACCCCGAGGCGGCCGCCTACTACGCGACCCGGGCAACGGACCCCGACCGCTGGCTGGGCAGTATGAACCACCTGCAACAGAAGTGGGAGAACGGATGACACCCCCCGAGGCCACCCCGGCGACGGCCCCCGAGGCCACCCCGGCACCCGCCGCGTCCCCGTACGCCGCCCGCCCCTGGCTGGCCCGGCTCAGCGCGGCGCAGCGGGAGCCCGTCGCGCCGCCGCCGAGCGTGCTGCGGGCCTTCCGGGACGCCGCGCGGCGGGTGCCCGGGCGGACGGCGCTCGCGTACTTCGACGGGCGGACCGCCTACGCCGAGGCCGACGCCCTGTCCGACTCGGTCGCCGGGTACCTCGCCGCCCGCGGGGTGCGGCCCGGCGACCGGGTGGCCGTCATGCTGCAGAACACCCCGCACTTCGTGCTCACCCTCCTCGCCGTCTGGAAGGCGGGCGCGATCGCCGTCCCGCTCAACCCGATGTACCGGGCCGCCGAGGTCTCCCACGTCCTCCACGACGCCGAACCGGCCGCCCTCGTCTGCACCGCCGACGACTGGACGGCCTTCCTCCGCGACACCACCGCCACCGCCCCGCCGCTGCGCGCCGTCCTCACCACCACCACCCGCGACCTCCAGACCCGCAACGACCCGCGCGTCTTCCCGCCCGTACGCGAAGAGCGAGAGGCGCGAGAGGCGCGGGAAGAGCAAGGGGCGCGGGACGCGCGGGCAGAGCGGCACGAGCCGGGAAATCCGGCAGCCCCCGCCGCCGGACCCGCCCCCCACGACCTCCTGCGCACCGCCCGCAGGTCCCACCCCGCCCCACCCGTCCACGACCCCCGCCCCACCGACACCGCCCTCCTCAGCTACACCTCCGGCACCAGCGGCCCGCCCAAGGGCGCCATGAACACGCACGGCGCGCTCACGTACAACGCCGAGCGGCAGCGCATCACCCACGGGCTGCCCGACGGGTCCGGCTACTTCGCCCTCGCCCCGCTCTTCCACATCACCGGCATGGTCTGCGAGCTGGCCGCCTGCTTCGTCAACGCCGGCACCCTCGTCCTCGCGCACCGCTTCGACGCCGCCGTCGTCCTCGACGCGTTCCGAGAGCACCGGCCCGCGTACGCCATCGGGCCCGCGACCGCCTTCATGGCACTGACCGCGCACCCCGACGCCACCCGCGGCCACTTCGCCTCGTTCCGGGTCGTCACCTCCGGCGGCGCACCGCTGCCGCCCGCGCTCGTCACCCGGCTCCGCACCGACTTCGGGATCAGCCTGCGCAACGGGTACGGCCTCACCGAGACCACCGCCACCTGCGCCTCCGTACCGCTGCACCACGAAGCCCCGGTCGACCCCGCCTCAGGCACCCTCTCCGTCGGCGTGCCCGGCCCCGACACCCTGGTCCGCATCGTCGACGCGCAGGGCGCCGAGGTCCCGCTCGGCGAACCCGGCGAGATCGCCGTCCGCGGCCCCCAGGTGGTCCCCGGCTACTGGCGCCGCCCCGAGACCACCGAGGCCGCCTTCCCCGACGGCGAACTCCGCACCGGCGACATCGGCTTCATGGACGCCGACGGCTGGCTGTACGTCGTCGACCGCAAGAAGGACGTCATCATCGCCTCCGGCTTCAAGGTCTGGCCCCGCGAGGTCGAGGACGTCCTCTACGGCCACCCCGCCGTCCGCGAGGCCGCCGCCGTCGGCATCCCGCACCCGTACCGCGGCGAGACCGTCAAGGCGTACGTGAGCCTGCGCCCGGGCGCCGCGGCCGACCCCGCCGAGCTCACCGCGTACTGCGCGGCCCGGCTCGCCGCGTACAAGTACCCGCGCGAGGTCGAGGTCCTGCCCGCGCTGCCCAAGACCACGAGTGGGAAGATCCTGCGGCGGGAACTGCGCGACCGGCCCCCGGCCGCCGCCCGCACCGCAGCGGCCGCACCCGGCCCCCAGCACCCCGGAAAGGCGGCGGACCAGCCATGACCCCGAACGAGAGCCCGGCCCCGCACCCGGCGGACCCCGCGGACACCCCGGTCCCGCAGCGCCTGATGGCCGTCGCCACCCGTCTCTTCGCCGAGCGCGGCTACGACCGCACCTCCGTACAGGAGATCGTCGAGGCGGCCGGTGTGACCAAGGGCGCGCTCTACCACTACTTCGGCTCCAAGGACGACCTCCTGCACGAGGTGTACGCCCGGATGCTGCGCCTCCAGCAGGAGCGGCTCGACGCCATCGCCGGATCCGGCGGGCCCGTCGAGGAGCGGCTGCGGGCCGCGGCCGCCGACGTCGTCGTGACGACCATCGAGAACCTCGACGACGCGATGATCTTCTTCCGGTCCATGCACCAGCTCAGCCCCGAGAAGAACAAGCAGGTCCGGGCCGAGCGCCGGCGCTACCACGAACGCTTCCGCGCCCTGGTCGAAGAGGGCCAGCGCTCCGGCGTGTTCGCCACCGCCACCCCCGCCGACCTGGTGGTCGACTACCACTTCGGCTCCGTCCACCACCTGTCCACCTGGTACCGGGCGGACGGCGAACTGAGCCCGCAGCAGGTCGCCGACCACATGGCCGACCTCCTGCTGCGCGCCCTGCGCCCGTAGCCCGCCCAGGCCACGGCTACCCCGCGTACCCCTTCAGCTCCCGCCGCGCCAGCGACCGCTGGTGCACCTCGTCCGGGCCGTCCGCCAGCCGCAGCGTGCGCGCCGCCGCCCACAGCTCGGCGAGCGGGAAGTCCTGGCTCACCCCGCCCGCGCCGTACAGCTGCACGGCCCGGTCGAGGATCTCCACCACGGCCCGCGGGGTCGCGATCTTGATCGCCTGGATCTCGGTGTGCGCCCCGCGGTTGCCGACGGTGTCCATCAGCCAGGCCGTCTTCAGCACCAGCAGCCGCAGCTGCTCCACCGTCACCCGGGCGTCCGCGATCCAGTTCTGCACGACGCCCTGCGCGGCCAGCGGCTTCCCGAACGCGGTACGCGCCACCGCCCGCCGGCACATCAGCTCGATCGCCCGCTCCGCCATGCCGATCAGCCGCATGCAGTGGTGGATCCGCCCCGGTCCCAGCCGGGCCTGCGCGATGGCGAAACCGCCGCCCTCCTCGCCGACCAGGTTCGACGCGGGCACCCGCACCCCGTCGAAGACCACCTCGGCATGTCCGCCGTGGTAGTGGTCCTCGTACCCGTACACGGTCATCGCCCGCCGCACCTCGACCCCGGGCGCGTCCCGCGGCACCAGCACCATCGACTGCTGCCGCCGCGGGTCGGCGCCCTGCGGATCGGTCTTGCCCATCACGATGAAGACCCGGCAGTCCGGGTTCATCGCCCCGGAGATGTACCACTTGCGGCCCGTCACCACGTACGAGCCGCCGTCCGCGGAACGCTCGATGCGGGTCTCGATGTTCGTCGCGTCCGACGAGGCCACCTCGGGCTCCGTCATCGCGAACGCCGACCGGATCTCCCCGGCCAGCAGCGGCTCCAGCCACTGCTTCTGCTGCTCCGGGCTGCCGAACCCGGCCAGCAGCTCCATGTTCCCGGTGTCCGGGGCCGCGCAGTTCAGCGCGGTCGGCGCGAGCTGCGGGCTGCGGCCGGTGATCTCCGCCAGCGGCGCGTACTGCAGGTTCGTCAGCCCGGCGCCGTGCACCGGGTCCGGCAGGAAGAGGTTCCACAGGCCCTGCCGGCGCGCCTCCGCCTTCAGCTCCGCCACCACCGGCGGCAGGTCCCACGGCGAGGCGAGGTGCGCCCGCTGCCCGGCCGCGACCGCCTCGGCGGGATACACGTGCGCGTCCATGAAGGCGAGCAGCCGCTCCCGCAGCTCCTCGGTCCGGGCGTCGAATGCGAAGTCCACGGTGCTCCCTCAGCCTTCCTGCAGAGTGGTCAGGCCGTGCCCGATGAAGACCGGCACCAGCTCGCCGATCCGGTCGAAGCCCGCGCCCACGGTCTGGCCCAGCGTGTAGCGGTAGTGGATGCCCTCCAGGATCACGGCGAGCTTGAACCAGGCGAACGCGGTGTACCAGGCGATCTCCCCGGTGTCCCGGCCCGACCGGGCGGCGTACCGCTCGACCAGCTCGGCCGGCGCCGGATGCCCCGGCGCCCCGCTCGTCGTGCTCACGGGGGAGTCGGCGATCCCCAGGTCGGAGCTGTACATCACGAGCAGGCCCAGGTCCGTCAGCGGATCGCCCAGCGTGGACATCTCCCAGTCCAGCACCGCCCGGACCGTGTCGTCCGGCCCGATGAGCACGTTGTCCAGCCGGTAGTCGCCGTGCACCACGGCCGGCGCGGGCGAGGCGGGCAGCGCCCGGCCCAGCGCGCCGTGCAGTTCGTCGATGCCGGGCAGCTCGCGGCCCCGCGAGGCGGCCAGCTGCTTGCCCCAGCGGCGCAGCTGCCGGTCGAGGAACCCCTCGGGCCGCCCGAAGTCCGCCAGCCCCACCGCCGCCGGGTCCACCGCGTGCAGGTCAACGAGCGTGTCCACCAGTCCCAGCACGGCCTGCCGGGTCCGAACGGGGCCCAGCGCGGCCAGCCGCTCCGCGGTCCGGTACGGCACCCCCTCGACGAACTCCATCACGTAGAACGGCGCTCCCAGCACCGCCGGGTCCTCGCACAGCAGCACCGGCTCCGGCACCGGCACGGCCGTCCCGTGCAGCGCGCCGATCACCCGGTGCTCGCGGGCCATGTCGTGCGCGGTGGCCAGTACGTGGCCCAGTGGCGGCCGCCGCACCACCCAGCGCCGCACCCCGTCGGTGACCTCGTACGTGAGGTTCGAGCGGCCGCCCTCGATCAGCCGGCCGGTCAGCGGTCCGGCGGTGAGCCCGGGCCGCTCCTGCTCCAGATGGGCGCGCAGCCGCACCGGGTCCAGCCCCCGCGGGGCGGCCCCGGCCGGGGTCGCTGACGTCATGTGCCTACCTCCGTACGGCGCGAACGGGTCGGCGCCCATCATGCCGACCAGTCGGTATGCCGTCCAGAGGGGGCCGCGGGGGAGTCCGGAAGACGCCCCCAGTCCCGCCCTCCCGCTCAGGCGTGGCAGGCCACCGGCGTGCCGCCGTTCATGACCGCCATGTCCGAGAACACCGCGAGCGCGTCCAGCCGCGAGCCGCCCGGCTGCCCGTCCAGCTCCGCGTACGCCCGGTGCAGGTTGGCCACCAGCCGCTCGCTCTCCCGCCAGGCCGCGAACTCGCCGAGGTCCGCCTGCTGCGCCGTCTCCAGCGGGGTGAGCCCCTTGGCCCGGCCGTCCTCGGCCAGCTCCAGCACGTGGCGCAGGTACCGCTCGGTGGCGTCGTAGGCGGACGGGTCGGTCAGCGGTCCGTGCCCCGGTACGACGGTCTCCGCGTCCAGCCCGCGCAGCACCTCCAGCGCGGCCAGCGACCCGGCCAGCGAGCCCATCGGCACGAACGGGGTGCCGCCCGCGAACACCAGGTCACCGGTGAACACCACCCGCCGCCCCGGCAGCCACACCACCGAGTCGCCGGTGGTGTGTGCGGTCCCCGGGTGCAGCACCTGCACCTCGGTCTCCCCGAGGTGCAGCGTGAGCCGGTCCGTGTACGTGAGCGACGGCGCGGTGACCTCGATGTCCCCGAACGGCGTCTGCGGCCAGATCAGGTGCAGCTGGTGCCCGGCGTCGAGCGTCTCGGTCCGGCAGTTCTCGTGCCCGATCACCGTGGCGCCGGGCATGAACACGCAGTTGCCGTACGTGTGGTCGCCGTGGTGGTGGGTGTTCACGATCAGGTCCGGCTGCGGCACCCCGGCCGCCGCCACCGCCGCCCGCAGCTGCCGGGCCCGCCGCTCGGTCGCCGCGGTGTCGACGAGCAGGGTCCGGCCGCCGTCGCTGACGAAGCCCGCGTTGTTGATGCACCAGCCCCCGTCGGGCTGGATGTACGCGTGCACTTCGGGCGCCAACTGGACGGTGTACGGCTCTTCGACGGCCATGCGTTCTCCCCGGGTCGCTGCGACTGGCTCCTGTATCCTGCCAGCCGCCACCGGCCCCGGGGAGGGGGAACCGGGCCGTCAGTGATCGTCCCAGTGCCCGTCGTGCCCGGCGTGCCGGTGCCCGTCGTGCAGGTAGTCGAGGTGGTCGCCGTGCTCCACGGAGTCGTGTCCGCACCCCGTGCCGTGCTCGTGCCCGTGCCCGTCGTGCGGCACGTGTCCGGCCGGCTCGCACTCGTCCCAGTGCCCGTCGTGCTCCCGGTGCAGGTGCCCGTCGTGCGCGTAGTCGACGTGGTCGCCGTGGACCACCTCCGCATGCCCGCAGTCCGGCCCGTGCGCATGCCCGTGGATCCCGTGCTCCTGATGCAAGGTACTCATGTCCGCGAGGCTAGCCCGCCTCACCCCGGTATGCCCCGTTACGACCCGGGGTTCACACCAGGAGTGCCACCGCCATCCCCGCCAGCGCCACCGTGAACAGCGCCGCGCCCAGGGCCGACCGGGGTGCCAGGCCGGGTGGGCGGGGGGCCGCCAGGTCCGCGATGCGGTGGTGGGCCGTGCGCAGGAAGGCCAGCCAGAGGAGGGCGGTCAGCGCGACGGCCGACAGGTGGAGCGGGGTGGCGGGACCGCGGACGGCCTGCCTGACGGCCAGGGCCGCCACCACCGTGCAGGCCAGCGTGGTGCGGCGCCAGGCCAGCCGGGTCCGTTCGGGCTGGAGGCCGGGATCGCGGGCGGTGCCGTCGGCCGGGCCGGTCACCGCGGTGCGGTCCAGCCGAAGAGGACCACGACGACCATCGCCACCGCGACCAGCCCCACCCCCAGGCTGAGCAGCACCGGGAACCGCGACACCGGCAGGTCCTCGCCCCGCCGCATGGCCCGCTCGCACCGCACCCAGTGGTTGACCGCCCGCAGCGCGCACAGCGCGCCGACCGCCAGCAGCGCCAGCGCCATCCCGACCCGGACCCCCCACCGCAGGTCCGGCAGGAACTGGTCCACCGCGAACCCGCCGCCCACCAGCGCGAGCGCGGTCCTGATCCAGGCCAGGAAGGTCCGCTCGTTGGCCAGGGAGAACCGGTAGTCCGGCGTACCGCCCTCGTCGCGCAGCCGCTGCGGCGCGAACCAGAGCCGTACGTCCTTCACGAAGTCGATCACCCGGGCAATCTACTGGCCGCCCTGCCCCGCCCGGTGCGCACGCAGCCGCCGGTACGCCTCCAGCCCGTCCGGCACCCACGTCCGGTCCCCGGCCCACCGCTCCAGCTCCGCCTCGTCCACGAAGGCGTACCAGTCCACCTCGGACTCCTGCGGCGACACCGGCAGCTCGCAGCGCACCTCGTGCACGTACGACCACCAGGCCCCGCCCTCGCCCTCGTACAGGAACTTGAACAGCGGCTCCGGCTGCGGCAGCCCGGACACCCCCAGCTCCTCCTCCGCCTCCCGCAGCGCGGCCTGCGGGTAGCTCTCGCCGGCGCCCAGCACGCCGCCGACGAACATGTCGTACGCCGAGGGGAAGACCAGCTTGGACGGCGTCCGGCGGTGGACGAACACCCGGTCCGCGGCGTCCCGGACGTACACGAACACGCAGCGGTGCAGCAGCCCGCGCGCGTACACCTCGCCCCGCCTGGCCCGCCCGGTCACCCGGTCCTCGCGGTCCACGACGTCCAGCACTTCGTCGGCGGGGCCCGGACCGGCGCCCGGACCGGCGCCTGCCCCGGCGCTCATATCGGCATCCATGAGGATCATCCAATCACCGGTGTTGACGGGTTACCGCAGCGTAGCCAGGATCTGTCCCACCACCGACGAAGGACGGCAGACGCATGGCGTACGACGCAGACGTGATCGTGATCGGAGCCGGGCTGGCGGGGCTCGCGGCCACCGCGGAACTCGTGGACGCGGGCCGCAGGGTCATCCTGCTGGACCAGGAGCCCGAGCAGTCCCTCGGCGGCCAGGCGCACTGGTCCTTCGGCGGCCTGTTCTTCGTCGACTCGCCCGAGCAGCGCCGGCTGCGGATCCGCGACAGCCGCGAACTCGCCCTCCAGGACTGGCTCGGCACCGCCGGCTTCGACCGCGAGGACGACGCCTGGGGACGCCGCTGGGCCGAGGCGTACGTGGACTTCGCCGCGGGCGAGAAGCGGCCCTGGCTGTACGCCCAGGGGGTGCGCTTCTTCCCGGTGGTCGGCTGGGCCGAGCGCGGCGGCTACGACGCCAACGGGCACGGCAACTCGGTGCCCCGCTTCCACATCACCTGGGGCACCGGGCCCGGCCTGGTCGAGCCGTTCGCCCGCCGGGTGCGGATCGGGGCCGCCCGCGGTCTGGTGCAGCTGAAGTTCCGGCACCGCGTCACCGGACTGGCACGCAGCGCGGGCGCCGTGGACACCGTCACCGGCGAGGTGCTGGCCCCCTCCACCGCCGCCCGCGGCACCGCGAGCAGCCGGGACGTGGCCGGGACGTTCGAACTGCGCGCCCAGGCGGTGATCGTCACCTCCGGCGGCATCGGCGGCAACCACGACCTGGTCCGCAGGCAGTGGCCCGAGCGCCTCGGCACCCCGCCGGCCCGGATGCTCTCCGGCGTCCCCGCCCACGTGGACGGGCTGATGCTCGGCATCGCCGAGGACGCGGGCGCCCGGCACATCAACCGCGACCGGATGTGGCACTACACCGAGGGCATCGAGAACTGGAACCCGATCTGGGCCCGTCACGGCATCCGGATCCTGCCCGGCCCGTCCTCGCTGTGGCTGGACGCCACCGGCCGCCGGCTGCCCGTGCCGCTGTTCCCCGGGTTCGACACGCTCGGCACCCTCGACCACATCATGAAGACCGGCCACGACCACACCTGGTTCGTGCTCAACCAGCGCATCATCGGCAAGGAGTTCGGCCTCTCCGGGTCCGAGCAGAACCCCGACCTCACCGGCCGCTCGGTCCGCGACGTGCTGGTCCGGGCCCGCGCCGAAGTGCCCGGCCCGGTCAAGGCGTTCATGGACAAGGGCGCCGACTTCGTGGTCGAGCGCGACCTGCCGGCCCTGGTCCGCGGCATGAACGCGGTCACCAAGGAGGACCTCCTCGACGAGGAGACCGTACGCCGCGAGATCGTCGCGCGGGACCGCGAGATCGCCAACCCGTTCACCAAGGACCTCCAGGTCACCGCGATCCACGGGGCCCGCCGCTACCTCGGCGACCGGCTCATCCGCACCGCCGCCCCGCACCGCATCCTCGACCCGGCGGCCGGCCCGCTCATCGCCGTACGGCTGTCCGTCCTCACCCGCAAGTCCCTCGGCGGGCTGGAGACCGACCTCGACTCGCGGGTCCTCACCGACGACGGCAGCCCGCTGCCCGGCGTGTACGCGGCCGGCGAGGCCGCCGGCTTCGGCGGCGGCGGGGTGCACGGCTACCGCGCGCTGGAGGGCACCTTCCTCGGCGGCTGCCTGTTCTCCGGCCGCACCGCGGGCCGCGCCGCGGCCCGCGCGACGGCCTGACGGGCGCCGGGGCCGCTCCGGACGAGCAGCCCTGAGGCGTGTCCAGCCGCTCGGCGACCCGGAACCGCCCGGCGACGACCAGCGTGTCGTCGCCACCGTGGACCCAGGGTCGCCGAGCGCGGTGCGCAGCTCCGCGCCGTGCCGGAAATCCTCCTGCACGGCGCGCCATTCGGCCACCGAAGTGCAGCCCTCGCCCTCGAGTCCGGTCGTGCCGGTACCGGCCCCGCCCGGGGTCGCGGCCATCAGCCGGTCGCGCAGCGGCCCGGGAAAGCCCAGCAGGCGCGGAGGGCGAGCGCGGGGCCCGGTCATCGGGCCGGTGCGGGCAGCCCGCCGGCCGTCCGGTCCGACTGCGGGCGGCCTATCAACTGGGGCTGGTGTTCCATGAGTTGAAAACGCGCCAGGCTCTGGCTCAGACCTTGACGTGGAGCTGTGCCTACCGCTTTGCTGTGCGTGATCATCCGGGTGCCGTCCGGCGTCACTGCCGCGCCCCGGCCCGTATACCGCGTCCTGGAGGGAATTCCCGCGGATGTCCCCGCCTCCGCCGCCTCTCGGCCGCAGCCGCAAGAAGGACGAACGGTTCTTCGACCCGGCGCTCTGCGATACCGAACTCGTCGACGTGCGCGCCCAGTTCACCCAGGGCCGGTGGACCCCGGTGCGCACCCTGCTCGCCGCCACCGGCGACGACTGGGACCGCCGCGGGCACCGCGTCGTCGTCCTCGCCCAGACCCCGGCCGCCACCGCCTGGGCCCGCGAGTGGCTCCTCGCCGAACCGGAAAGCGCCGACGCCGCCACCCTGCTCGCCTGCGCCCAGGTCTTCACCGCCCTGCGCGGCAAGAGCTCCGCCGAGGACGCCGGGCAGGCCTGCCGCACCGCCGCCGCCCGGCTGCCCGCCGACCCGACGCCCTGGCTCGGCCTGCTCCACCTGTGCGGCCCGGACGGCACCCCCGAGGAGTTCAGCCGCACCTTCGACCAGGTCCGCGCCCGGCACCGGGAACACCACCACGCACACCACATGATGGTCGCCCGGCTCGCCGAGAACAGCCCGGCCGACGGCCACGACCCGCTCCACGAGGTGTACGACTTCGCCTCCTGGGCCGCCGAGGAGTCCCCGGCCGACTCCCCGCTCGCCGTCCTGCCGGTGATCGCCCACGCCGAGCGCTACCGGGTGTTGGCCGCCGCGGGCCGCGCCCCCGACCCGGCCGAGTACTGGTCCGGCCGGCGCGCCCGCCAGGTCCTGCGCTCCGCCTTCGACTGGTGGCTGGAGTGGGAGCGGGAGGACCACCCGCGCAACCGCATCGACCTGAACTTCCTGGCCCACGCCAAGCTCTGCGAGGGCCGCCCGGCCGAGGCCGCCGCCCTGTTCCACCGCATCGGCAGGCACGCCACCCCGGCCCCCTGGTCCTACCCGGACCAGGACCCCCACAAGGCCTTCCTCGCCGCCCGCAGCGCCGCCCTCGGCGCCGCCTGACCCGCGGGCACCCCCGGCCCGCGCACCCGAAAGGACACCCCCGCATGACGACGGGCAGATCCAGCACGCTCACCGGCACGGCCGAGATCCGCACCTACAAGGGCCAGGACCGCGCCCTGCGGGCCGGCCGGCTCGGCACCGCCGGCCTGCTGCTCTCCGTGCTCGCCGCGAGCGCCCCGCTGATGGTGGTCGCCGGCGTGATGCCCACGACCTTCGGTGTGATGGGCATCGTCGGACAGCCGCTGCTGTTCGTCATCCTCGGCGTCGTCCTCGCCCTCTTCAGCGTCGGGTACGCGGAGATGAGCCGCCACGTCCACAACGCCGGCGCCTTCTACGCGTACATCGCCCGCGGCCTCGGTCCCACGGCCGGCGCCGGCGCGTCCTTCGTCGCCCTCGTCGCCTACAGCGCGATGCAGGTCGGCGTGTACGGGATCTTCGGGTTCGAGGTCTCCGGCCTCTGCGCGACCTACCTGGACACCGAGGTCGCCTGGTGGATACCGGCCCTGATCGGCGTCGCCCTCACCGGCCTGCTGGGCTGGCTCAAGATCGACCTGAACGCGCGTGTCCTCGGCGTCCTGCTGCTCGTCGAGTGCCTGCTCGTCGTGGCCTTCGACGTCGCCGCCCTCGCCGACCCCGGTCCGGAGGGCGTCTCCCTGAACGCCTTCGACCCCGGCACCCTCACCGGCGCCGGCCTCGGCACCGCCCTGTGCTTCTGCATCGCCGCGTTCGTCGGCTTCGAGCAGTCCCCGGTCTACGCCGAGGAGACCAGCCGCCCGCACATCGTCGTCTCCCGCGTGATGTTCCTCGCCGTGGGCTTCGCCGCCCTGTTCTTCGCCCTCAGCTCCTGGGCGCTGACGGTCGCCGCCGGCCCCGGCGCCATCGTCCGCGACTCCGCCGAAGCCGGCCCCGGCCTGCTGTTCGGGCTCGCCGAGGCCCGCCTGGGCGGCGCTTTCACGGACGTGCTGCACGTCCTCTTCACGACCGGCATCTTCGCGGCCATGCTCAGCTTCCACAACGTGGTCGCCCGCTACGCGTTCGCCATGGGCCGCGAGGGCCTGCTGCCCGCCGCCTTCGGCCGTACCAGCCCCACCAGCGGCGCCCCCGCCACCGGCTCCCTGCTCCAGACCGTGATCGCGGTCGTCGTCGTCGCGGCCTTCGCGGTCACCGACGACAAGCCCGCCGGCGACCCCACCACCCCGGTCCTGCACCTGCTGACCTGGATGGGCAACCTCGGCGCCCTCGGCGTCATCCTGCTGATGGCCACCGCCTCGGTCGCCGTCATCGCCTTCTTCGTCCGCCGCGGTGCCGCCGCCGCCCAGCTCTGGCGCCTGGTGGCCGCCGGCCTGTCCGGCCTGGCACTGCTCGGCATCGCCGCCTACACGGTCAAGGACTTCGACGTCCTCGTCGGCGCCGGCCCCGGATCGGCCCTCGGCTGGATCCTGCCCGGCACCGTCTTCGCGGCCGCCGCCGTCGGGCTCGTCCACGGCGCGGTGCTGCGCCGTACGCGCCCGGAGGCGCACGCCCGGATCGGCCTGGGCAACGAGGCGTTCCGGCTGGACCAGGCCGCCGAGGACGCGGCCGAGGAAGCGGCCGCCCCGGCGAAGTAGCCCGGCCCGCACCCGACGGCCCCGGCCGCCCCGACCACGGGGCGGCCGGGGCCTTTTCACACCCTTCGGACGCCCTTGGACCCGACGGACGGGGACCTCCCGGTTTTGGCCGATCCACCCCCTCATGGTCTCCTTGGCCGATACACCCGTCCCCGGGTCGTGCTCGCAGGCCGGCCCGCGGGCACCGGGTCACCGCCGGGGCGATCCCCGTCGGTGCGGAGGCGGACGCGGATCCCGCGCCCGCCTCCGGCACGGAACGGGACACACACAGCCGCCCCTTCGTGCCGCCCGGACCTGCCCGTCCCACGCACGAAGGCGAAGTCGTAGATGAGTGACCGCACCCTGACCGAGGCCGGCCCGTCCGGCACCGACCGGGCCGCAGCCGCGTCCCCGCACGTCGATGCCGGTGACGAGGGCTACAGCAAGGACCTGAAGTCCCGCCACATCAACATGATCGCGATCGGCGGAGCGATAGGCACCGGCCTCTTCCTGGGCGCGGGCGGCCGCCTCGCCGGCGCGGGTCCGTCCCTCGCCATCGCCTACGCGGTCTGCGGCGTCTTCGCCTTCTTCGTCGTGCGCGCCCTCGGCGAACTGGTCCTGTACCGGCCGTCCTCCGGCGCCTTCGTCAGCTACGCGCGCGAGTTCATGGGGGAGAAGGGCGCGTACACCGCCGGCTGGCTGTACTTCCTCAACTGGTCCACCACCACGGTGGCCGACATCACCGCCGCCGCCACCTACGCCCACTTCTGGGCCATGTTCAGCGACGTCCCGCAGTGGATCCTCGCGCTGATCGCCCTCTCGGTGGTCCTCGCCGCCAACCTGATCTCGGTCCGGTACTTCGGCGAGATGGAGTTCTGGTTCTCCATCGTCAAGGTCGCCGCCCTCGTCGCCTTCATGCTCGTCGGCATCTACCTCGTCGCGACCAGCCACGAGATCGACGGCCACACCCCGGGCCTGTCCACCATCACCGACAACGGCGGCCTGTTCCCGTCCGGCGTGCTGCCGATGCTCCTGGTCATCCAGGGCGTGGTCTTCGCGTACGCCTCCGTCGAGCTGTGCGGCGTGGCCGCGGGCGAGACCGAGAACCCCGAGAAGATCATGCCCAAGGCGATCAACTCGATCATGTGGCGGGTCGGCGTCTTCTACGTCGGCTCCGTGGTCCTGCTGGCGCTGCTCCTGCCGTACACCGCGTACTCGGGCGACCAGAGCCCGTTCGTCACCGTCTTCGACAAGCTGGGCATCCCCGGCACCGCCGGCATCATGAACCTCGTGGTGCTGACCGCCGCCCTGTCCTCGCTGAACTCCGGCCTGTACTCCACCGGCCGGATCCTGCGCTCGATGGCCATGTCGGGCTCCGCCCCGAAGTTCACCGCCCGCATGAACAAGGGCAAGGTCCCCTACGGCGGCGTGCTGTTCACCGCGTCCTTCGGCGTCGCGGGCGTGGGCCTGAACTACTGGATGCCCGGCGAGGCCTTCGAGATCGTCCTCAACCTGGCCTCCATCGGCATCCTCGGCACCTGGGCCATGGTCATGATCTGCTCGCTGCTGTTCTGGCAGCGGTCCCGCGACGGCCGGGTCACCCGCCCCGGCTACCGGCTGCCCTGGGCCCCGTACACGCAGATCGTCACCCTGGTCTTCCTGGTCACCGTGCTGGTCCTGATGTGGTGCGACGGCGGCGTCGGCCGCACCACGGTGCAGCTGCTGCCCCTGATCGCCGCGGCCCTGGTCGGCGGCTGGTTCCTGGTCCGCAAGCGCGTGGCCGCCCTGGCCGCCGCCCGCTCGGACGGCTGACCCCGCACCAGCTCCCGGAAGGCCGGCCGCCCCGCGCGCCCGGCCTTCCGGCGTACCGGGACCCCGTGGCGCGCACCCCCGCGGACGTCCGGAAACGCAGAAGGACCCCGGCCGAAGCCAGGGTCCTTCTTGCTGGTGTCCGAGGGGGGACTTGAACCCCCACGCCCGATAAAGGGCACTAGCACCTCAAGCTAGCGCGTCTGCCATTCCGCCACCCGGACAAGGTGTCTGTCTCGCGTCCCTTCCGGGCCGCTCCGACGAAGAGAACATTACCAGGGTTTCGGAGTGCCTCGATCACACCCCCTGACCGGCGGGGATGGGCCTTGGGCGACGGGCCTCGGGGGGCGAGGATGGGGAGGACCGGAAGAGCGTCCGACGAAACGGGAGGAATCAGCGTGAGCGATTCGAGCAGGGGCAAGGCCGTGGCCGGCGAGGACGAGGTCGTCGGACTCTGCAGCGAGCTGATCCGGATCGACACCAGCAACTACGGGGACCACTCGGGCCCCGGCGAGCGCAAGGCGGCCGAGTACGTCGCGGAGAAGCTCGCCGAGGTCGGACTGGATCCGCAGATCATCGAGTCGCACAAGGGGCGTGCCTCGACGATCGCCCGCATCGAGGGCGAGGACCCGTCCCGGCCCGCGCTGCTGATCCACGGGCACACCGACGTGGTGCCGGCCAACGCGGCCGACTGGACGCACCACCCGTTCTCCGGCGAGGTCGCCGACGGCTGCGTCTGGGGCCGCGGCGCGGTCGACATGAAGGACATGGACGCGATGACCCTCGCGGTCGTACGGGACCGGCTGCGCAGCGGCCGCAAGCCCCCGCGGGACATCGTGCTGGCCTTCCTCGCCGACGAGGAGGCTGGCGGCACGTACGGGGCCCGTCACCTGGTCGACAAGCACCGGGGGCTGTTCGACGGGGTCACGGAGGCGATCGGCGAGGTCGGTGGCTTCTCGTTCACCGTCAACGAGAACCTGCGGCTGTACCTCGTGGAGACCGCCCAGAAGGGCATGCACTGGATGCGGCTCACGGTCGAGGGCACCGCGGGCCACGGCTCCATGACCAACAACGACAACGCCGTCACCGAGCTGTGCGAGGCCGTGGGCCGGCTGGGCCGCCACACCTGGCCGGTGCGGGTCACCAAGACCGTGCGGTCGTTCCTGGACGAGCTGTCGGACGCCCTGGGCACCGAGCTCGACCCGGAGAACATGGACGAGACGCTGACCAAGCTCGGCGGCATCGCCAAGATGGTCGGCGCCACCCTGCGCAACTCGGCCGCCCCGACCATGCTCGGTGCCGGCTACAAGGTCAACGTGATCCCCGGCGAGGCCGTGGCGCACGTCGACGGGCGCTTCCTGCCCGGCCACGAGCAGGAGTTCCTGGCCGAGCTGGACCGGCTGCTCGGCCCCCGCGTCAGGCGCGAGGACGTGCACGCCGACAAGGCGCTGGAGACCGGCTTCGACGGCCGGCTGGTCGATGCCATGCAGACCGCCCTGGTGGCCGAGGACCCGATCGCCCGGGCCGTCCCGTACATGCTCTCCGGCGGCACCGACGCGAAGTCCTTCGACGACCTCGGCATCCGCTGCTTCGGCTTCGCGCCGCTCCAGCTGCCGCCCGAGCTGGACTTCGCCGGCATGTTCCACGGCGTGGACGAGCGGGTGCCGGTCGACGGCCTGAAGTTCGGCGTGCGCGTACTGGACCGATTCATCGACAACTGCTGAAACCTCGGGCAGGTGTGCGCAATCCACTGAGAAGAGTGAATGCGCTCATACGCTCGTAGCCCTGGTGGCACCTCCTCGTTACAGGTGGTGCGGTCCGCGGCTGGGACCGCATTGCCTACTAGGAGGAATGATGATCAAGAAGGTTGCCGCCGTCGCGGCTGCCACCGGTGGCCTGGTTCTCGCGGGTGCGGGTCTGGCCGTCGCCGACTCGGCCGCCCAGGGTGCCGCTGTCGGCTCCCCCGGCGTGCTGTCCGGCAACGTCGTGCAGGTCCCGGTCCACGTCCCGGTCAACGTGTGCGGCAACACGATCAACGTGATCGGCCTGCTCAACCCGGCCTTCGGCAACACCTGCGTCAACGACTGAGCTTGATGCCGATTCGAGCCCTGACAAGGGTCTGAGTCCCCGGCCCCGGAGCGCGTCACCCGCGCTCCGGGGAACCGGGGTTTTCTTTCGGCGTGCGAGCAGGGGAGCACGCGCGCCGGTGCACGAAGCAAAAGCTGCAGCAGGGGGTTGTGAGCACATGCGACAGGTCACCAGGAAGACGCTGATCACCGTGGCGGCCGCAGGGGGTGTCCTCGCTCTCGGTGGGGGATACGCACAAGCCGACGCCGGCGCCGCCGGAGGAGCGTCGGACTCGCCGGGCGTACTGTCCGGCAACACCGTCCAGGCCCCGGTCCACGTACCGGTGAACGCCTGCGGGAACACCGTGTCGGTGGTGGGGCTCCTGAATCCCGCCTTCGGCAACCACTGCGTGAACAAGGGCGGCGGCCACCACCCGTCCGGCGCCCACGCCGGCGGGGGCACCCGCAACTCGCCGGGCATCGGCTCCGGCAACACCGTGCAGGCCCCGGTCGACGTGCCGGTCAACGCCTGCGGGAACTCGGTCTCCGTGGTCGGGGTCCTCAATCCCGCCCTCGGCAACGACTGCGCGAACACCGGAAAGCCCGGAAAGCCGGGCCACCCGAGCACGCCGGGCCACCCGAGCACGCCGGGAAAGCCGGGTACGCCCGGCCACCCGAGCACGCCGGGCAAGCCCGGACAGCCGGGCACTCCGGGAAAGCCCGGCCACCCCGGTCAGGTCAAGCCGGGTAAGCCCGGTCAGCCGGGACAGCCCGGTCAGGTGAAGCCCGGTACGCCCGGTCAGCAGCCCGGTACGCCGGACAGGACGGGCCCGGGCACGCGCGACGGTGAGACCGATCCGGGCGGCGTGCTGGCCCGCACCGGCTCCGACAGCGCGCTCGGCGTGGCGCTGCCGCTCGGCGGCGGGATGCTGCTCGCCGGGGCCGTGCTCTACCGGCGGGCCCGCGCCGCCCTCTGACGGCGCCCTCCGCAGGCCCCGGGCGGCCGGGCCCCGCGCATCGCGCGCGGGGCCCGGCCGCTCACCACGTGGGGCGCACCTGGCGGATGATCCGGCGGCGCAGCCGCACGCGGCGGCTGCCGTCCCGGCGCAGCGACAGCCGGTCCAACTCCCAGTTCCCGTACTCGGCATGGTCGGTCAGCAGGCGGGTCGCCTCCTTGCGGGAGACGCCGCGCGGTACGTACACGTCGACAAATTCGTATTCCGGCATCGAATCTATTGTGCGCGCACCGACCCGGTACGGATAGCGTCTGCACTATGTCTGATGCCGCTCAGCCCACCGCAGCCGAGGTACGCGCCGCCGCCGAGGCGGTCAAGGCCGCACTGGACCGCCACCTGGCGGCGGTCGAGGGCAGGACCGGGGACGACGACCCGGCCGTGTACGCCGCGTTCAACGAACTCGCCGCGGCCGCGGAGGAGTACGACGAACTCCTCTACGACTGCCACGACGAGGTCACGCCCTTCGAGATCCCGGCGGGGGAGGACGCCGCGCGCTACGCCGGACCGGCCGAGCCGGGCGTGTTCAGCGTGCTGATCCGGCGCGACTACGTCGTGGTCGAACCCAAGCGCCTGGTCGCCCAGGCCGAGCTGGTCGCCGCCGCCGATCCGGACCTCGGCCACGAGGCGGAGACCACCGGGACCGCCGATGCCCTCGGCGTCCTGTTCAACGAGTACGAACCCGACGAAATCGCCTCCCGGCACCAGGAGTTCGGCCTGGAGGAGGGCGACGCCACGCTCTGGATCGCGACCGCCGAGGAGCCGGCCGAACCCGGCGAATGGCTCAACACTCCCTTCGACCACACCGACCCCGAGCGCATCCTGCACCGCTTCGAGTTCAGCTCGGTCTTCGACGAGGGCGCCGACGACCACGACGACGACCTCCCGGCCCCCTCCGACCGCCGCTAGGACCTTCCCGCCGCGCCCGGCCGGCCCTCCCGCGGGGGAGGGGCGGCCGGGCGCCGTCATGTCCGGGCCGGGACTCAGTCCTGGTCGGGCCCGGCCGCCGCGGCCGCCAGGGCGCGCAGCAGGTCCGCCAGCCGGGTGGTGCGCGGCTTGGCCGGAACCTCGGCGACCGCCCGGGGCAGGGCCTGGTCCACCCCGTGCACCACCGACAGGTGCCGCTCGGCCCGGCCGAAGGCCGTGTACACCCAGTCCCGGGTCAGCGCGTCGGCAGCGTCGCCGGGCAGCACCGCCACCACGGCCGGCCAGCGGGCGCCGACCGCCTGGTGCGCGGTGACCGCCCAGCCGTGCCGTACGGCCGTCTCCACCTGCTCGCGGGGCACCACCACCGGCCGGCCGGCGCACTCCAGGTGCAGCCCGGCCGCGTCGGCGGTCACCACCCGGCCCGGGACGGCCCGGCCGGGCGCCGGCACGTACACGACGCGGTCGCCGGGATCGAAGCCGCCGAACCGTCCGGGGCCGGGGTTCAGCCGCTCCTTCAGCGCCGCGTTCAGGGCGCGGGTGCCCGCGGGGCCGCCGTGCGCCGGGGTGATGACCTGGGTGTGGCCGGGGTCGATGCCGAAGGCGCGCGGCACCGAGTCCGCGACCAGCTGCACCGTGCGGTGCACGGCCTCGCCGGGGTCGCGCACCGGGACGATCACGACTTCCTTGCCCGGCGCCGCCACCTGCGTCAGCTCGCCGACGCCGATCCCCGACACCAGCTCGCCGAGCGGGCCCGGGTCCGGGGTGCGGGAAGCGAGCTGCGGGCAGGCGCGGGCGGCCAGCACGTCGCCGAACACCCGCCCCGGGCCGGCCGGACCGAGCCCCGCGGGGTCCCCGCTGAGCACCAGCCGGGCGCCGTCCGGCACCGATTCCACCAGCGCGGCCGCCCGGTCCACGTCCAGCTGCGGGGCATCCAGTACGGCCAGCAGGTCCAGGGCGAACGTCCCGTCCGCGTCCCGGCCCGGGCCCTCCGAGCCGTCCAGCAGCCCGGCGACCGTCACGGCCGCCCCGGGCGGCAGCACGGCCGCAGCCCGGTCCCGGGCGTCCGGCGTGTGCACCGCCGCGCAGGCGCGCAGGCCCAGCCGGTGGGCGGCCGCCACCAGCGCCAGCGGTTCGGCCCGGGCCGCCTCGGCGCCGGTGTGCGCCACCAGTCCGTGGCCGGCCGCCGTCCTGATCAGCTCCGCGGCGGACGGGCTCGGCGCCGCGGCGGCGGCCTCCGCCCAGGCCGGCTCGTCGCCGGCCGGCTTGAAGGTGCTCAGCAGCCGGGCCAGGCCGTCCGCCAGGCTCTCCTCGGCCAGCGCGTGACCCTCCAGACCGACCAGCACGCGTACCGGACCGGCCGGCTCTGCGCCCTCCTCCGGCTCGTCGGCCTGCCCGTCCTCCTCGCCGCCCTCCTGGAACACCAGGACCGCGCCGTCCGCGATGGCCGCCTCCAGTGCGCCCTCCGCGTCGGGTACGGCGTACTGTCCGAGCGCGCCGGTCAGAACGGCGGCGTCCAGCGCGGTGTGGCCCTTCAGCGCGGCCTGTGCCAGCAGCCAGCCGACCAGGGCCACGCAGCGCCGCTCGTCGCCGGGGCCGCACTCCGCCCCCAGCAGGGCGCGGGCGAACCCGTCGGCCTGCGAGGGCCGCACGCCGGGCAGCTCCAGCAGCCGCCACGGGTCCTGCCGCAGCACCTCGGCCGCGCC
>NZ_JAJAUZ010000080.1 GCF_020532645.1 Streptomyces bambusae | reverse complement strand
CGCTTTCCGTTCCGGCGCTTTCGCGCTTTCCCTTCCGGCGGTTCCAACCTTACCAGACTCCGTTCCGAAGTCGTTTCCGACTCGGCGGGAATTCGGTGGCCGTTGGAGGGCCTTGCCTTTCGGCGGTTCACTACGCTAGCCGATTTCCCGGACGGCTCATAATCGAGCCGCTGAACGGAATTCAGGCACGCCGAATTCACGCCCGCCAGGGTGTGTCGTAGGTAGTGGTTCGGCTACTTGGGGGGTCCGTCGATGACGGGTCCCTGAAGAAGCAGCTCGGCTACGCTAGTCCTCTGCAGAGGCCACGTCAAGTCGACCCCCAGGAGATGCCCGTGACGCCTTCGGCCGGGGCGGGTGCCGGGGTGTAATCCGGTGGCCGGACCGTGCCCGGGTGGTGAGACTGCCGGGCGTGGTTATTCATCAGGATGAGATTCCCGTGGACGAAGCCGTGGTCAGGGCGCTGCTGCGGGAGCAGCGGCCCGAGTGGGCGGAGCTGCCGCTGGTGCGGGCCGGGGCGGGGACGGACAACACGATGTACCGGCTGGGCGACGAGCTGCTGGTGCGGCTCCCGAGGACGGCCGGCAACGCGCGGGCCGTACGCAAGGAGCAGGAGTGGTTGCCGCGGCTGGCACCGCACCTCTCGTTCGCCGTACCCGAGCCCGTGCACTCCGGCCGGCCTTCGGAAGCGTTCCCGGTCGCGTGGTCGGTGTACCGATGGATCGAGGGTGTCGAGCCCGGGCCGGGGACCGTCTCGGACTGGGCGGCCTTCGGGAGCGACCTGGCCGCGGCGGTACGGGAGCTGCACGGAACCGGGCTGATGGGTGCGGTGCGCGCCGACGGCCTCGACTGGTACCGCGGCGGGAGCCTGCAGCCGTGTGACGAGTGGGTCGGCAAGAGCTTCGCGGACTGCCGCGCTCTGGGGGCTGCCGGGCTGGACCTGGACGTGGACGCAGTGGCGGGCCTGTGGCGTGCCGGGCTCGCGCTGCCGGGGCCCGCCGGGCCGCAGGGGTGGCTGCACGGGGACCTCAAGCCGACGAACCTGCTGGTCCGGGACGGTCGGCTGGCGGCGGTGATCGACTTCGGCGGCCTGTCGGTGGGTTTCCCGGATGCCGAGCACGCGGCGGTGTGGGACCTGCCCGCGGCTGCGCGGGAGGCCTACTGGACGGCGGTGGGCATCGACGAGGCGACGTGGGTGCGGGCGCGCGCGTGGGCGGTGGGGGTGGCGGTCAGCGGTCTCGCCTACTACTGGCACACCTACCCCGCCTTCGTCGCCGAGTGCCGGGCCCGGCTGGACGCGGTGCTCGCCGACGCGGCCGTGCGCTGACCTGGGCGGAACCGATTGCGGGCGTCGGGCATCCTTCTCCGCACAGCTGCCCGGCAGGGGCGGTCGACGCGGGGGAAGAGCAATGCTGGACATATCGGAATCGGCAGGCGCGTTCGGTCTGGTGTTCGGTCTGGTGGGGCTGCTGTTCGCGGCTGTCGGGGTCACGATGGCGGTGGTTCTCGTACGCCGTCTGATGCTGCGCAGCCGGACGCTGGCGCGGGGGCTGACGGCCGAGGCGCGGTGTCTGGACACGTACGTGACGCACCACCGCCGGGAGGAGGGGCCGGGGACGCGCAGCCGGCGGCACGTGGTGCTCGGCTTCCGGACCCGGGACGGGCAGGACGTCCGGGTCGAGGACCTGTCGGGCGTGCCGCGCGTGGTCGGGGACTTCGTCCAGGTCCGCTACCTGCCCGAGCACCCGCAGCGCGCGGTGGCGCTCGGCCCGGGTGCACCGGGGGCGGCCGTCGGGGCGGTGCTCGGGGTGGTGTTCTCTGCGGTCTTCGCGTGCGTCGGGCTGTTCTTCGCGTCGGTCGGCCTGGGGCTGGGGTTCATGGGAGTGGGGACGTCGGAGCTGCCGGACGGTTCCACCGAGGTGTTCACGGAGACCGTCACCAGCCCCTGAGGCGTGTCTGCCACCGCCGCCCCGGCCCGGGCCATAGGGTGACGGACCGTGAAGGACGAAGTGCGCGAGCTGGAAGCGCTCGTATGGGGACAGGTCGAGCAGCGGGCCCGGCAGGGCGACATGGTGTACGTGCGGGAGCTGGGCGCGCGCCTGGCCGTCGGGCTCTCCGACGCGTCCGAGCAGGTGCGGGCGTACGGGCGGTCCCTCGCGCACGTGGTGCGGGCGCTCGCCCTGACGCCCGGCCGGGACAGTGTGGAGCAGCTGATCGCCCTGCTCGACGCGCACGCCCCGCTGAGCACGACGGAGGCCGGGCCGCGGATGGTCGCCTCCCTGCTCGCCGAGGCGCAGGACCCCGGCGACCTGGCCGAACTCCTCTACGACCGGCCCGAGCGGGACAAGCATGACGAGCTGCGCTCCTGTCTGTTCCAGGAACTGCTGCTGCGGGGGGTGGACACGACGGCCCACGCGGCCCTGTCCACCTGGGTGCGGTGGCGGCCCGGCTGGCACCCGCTGGTGTGGCTGCCGGCGGAGCTGCGGCCGTTCGAGGCCGGTTCGCCCTTCCCCTCCCGGGGGATCACCAGCGCCGCGGGCGGGCTGTGGTCGGGGCTGACCGCCGAGGGCCGGGTGGATCCGGCCACACCGCGTACGGCGGGGCCGTCATCGCTGCGCAACGGCATCGGCGTGGAGCTGCACGAGACGATCGTCTCGGCGACCAAGGACCTCGGGCACTGTGACGCGTGGCTCTTCGAGCCGGACGAACCCGTGGCACCCTCGGACGTGCCGGCGCTGCTGCCGACGCTGGCGATGGACTGCGTGGCGGGGCTCGGACCGTCGGACCGCTACGAGGTCGCAATCCGGCCGCTCGCCGACATCTGGAAGATCCTCTTCAGTTCGGCGTCGATGGGCGGGGTGTACGGCGGCGGGTCGCAGGGCGCGTACGGGCGGCGTGCGGCCTGGTTCTCGCTCGCCGGTCTCGTCGGCGCCCCGGCGGGGGCGTCCGCGGCCGAGGTGGAGGCGCTGGCGATGGCCAGCACCTGGTTCCACTTCGAGTGCGATTCCGAGTGGTTCCAGAACGAGATCTACGACTACGGCATCGCCGCCCTCTCCCCCGGCCGGCGCCGGATCGCCGTCCTGGCGGCCACCGACACCGACTGACGCGCCGCCCGCCGGTACGGGGGCGGCGGGATCAGCGGCGGCGGGTGAGGGTGTCGGGCGCGCCGGCGGACTGGGCGCCCTCGACCTCGATGGTGAGCCGGTCGGGGCCGGTCTTGGTGACGACGTACAGGTTGCCCTCGCGGCAGCTCAGCCCCTGCGCTGACCGGTCGGTCGGGTGGGTGGTGACGGCTTTGAAGACCGCCCGGTCGCCGTGGAACTGGCGCAGCTCCAGGGCGTCCGTGCAGCCCAGGTTGCGGCCGGTGGCGGTGTCGGTGACGTCGCTGACCTGACGGCCGATCAGGTCGCCTTCGGTGCCGGCGTTCAGGGTCACGGTGACGGCGAACTTCCCGGTCCGGGCCTGGGTGACGCCGTCCGCGTCCGGCGTGCCGGGGCCGGTGCCGGACCAGGTGCCGATCCACGAGGCGGGGAGCGTGCCGTCGGGCGGGGGCACGGCCGGGGCGGAGGACTTGGTGCCGGTTCCGGTTCTGGTTCCGGTCGGGTTGTCCTTCGGGTCGTCGTCGCCGTTGGGGAGGGCGATGAGGAGGGTGACGGCGGTGGCCACGACGGCCGCGCCCACGGCCGCGGCGGCGGTCACCGACGGGCGGCGCTCGGGACGGGCGGGGATCGTTGCCGGGGCGGGCGGGGTGCCCGGGGCGGTGGGGATGTGCCGGTGTGCGGGGAGCGCCTGGGCGGGATCCGCAGCGGCCGACGGGACGGGCGCCGCCGGGACGGCCCGCTCCCGCCCCGCGAGCAACGCGCCCAGCTCCGCCGCGCGGCGCCCGGTGTCCGCGACGAGTTCGGCCGGCGCCGCCGCCGCCCAGTCGGCCGCTGCGGTGCCGAGCCGGCCCGGCAGTTCCTCGGCGGCCGGGCGGGCCGCCGGGTCCTTGGCCAGGCAGTCCCGTACGAGCGGCACCAGCGCGGCCGGTACGCCGTCCAGCACCGGCTCGTCGTGCACGACGCGGTACAGCAGGGCCGGGAGCGTGACCTCCTCCCCGGGTCCGAGGAACGGGCCGCGGCCGGTCGCCGCGTACACGAGGACCGCGGCGAGGGAGAACACGTCGGCCGGGGCGCCGACGGGGGCGCCGGTCGCCTGTTCCGGCGCGAGGTAGCCGGGGGTGCCGATCACCGTGCCGGTCCGGGTGCGGCGCGGCTCGCGGACGGCGCGGGCGATGCCGAAGTCGATCAGGAACGGCCGTTCCGGGCCGAGCAGGACGTTGGCCGGTTTGATGTCGCGGTGGACGACGCCCACCGCGCGGACCGCGACGAGGGCGGCGGCCAGCTCGCGGGCCAGGCTGCGGACCGCCGGTTCCGCCAGGGGGCCCCGGCGGTGCACCCAGTCGGCGAGCGAGGGTGCGGCGACGTACTCGGTGGCCAGCCACTGCGGGGCGGCCGTCGGCGGGCCGAAGTCGACGACGGACACCGTCCACGGGGAGCGGACCCGGTCGCTGGTGCGTATCTCCTGGGCGAACCGCTCGGCGAAGCCGTCCTCCCGGCTCAGCTCGCGGTGCACGGTCTTCAGCGCCAGCGCGCGCCCCGACGCGGTCCGGGCGAGGAACACCTCGCCCATGCCGCCCTCGCCGAGCCGGGCCAGCAGGCGGTACCCGCCGATCTCCGCGGGATCTCCGGGCCGCAGTGCCTCCACCAACGCCAACTCCCCCTGTCCCGGCGGACGTCACACCGTCGTCGGGCCACCCTACGGGGTGTCGCCGGCAGTCCGGCGGGGGCCGCCCGTGTCAGCCGAGGACGGCGATGCCGAGGGGGCGCCGGCCGGCGGGGAGGCGGTGGGTGGTGCCGGTGGCGAGGTCGACGACGGTGAGGCCGTTCCAGTAGCCGTCGCGGGTGAAGCCGCCGGTGACGTAGGCGGTGCGGCCGTCGGGCGAGACGGCCACGTCCTCGTGCGGGCCCTCCAGCGGGTGGACGCGTTCGGTGCCGTCGGGGGCGCGCACGGTCAGGGAGGGGCCCTCGCCCTCGTCGACGGCGCCGGTGCCGACGACGAAGAGACGGCCGTCGGGGGTGACGGCGGTGCCGTGCTGGTGGGTGTCCGCGGTCATCCGCTCCACGGTGACCCGGCCGGTGCGCGGGTCGACGACGGCGAGCCGCTCGCCCTCGAACGGGAGCAGCAGCCGGCCGTCCGCGGGCCGGACCGCCGCGTAGTGGGGCTTCAGCCAGGAGCCGAGGCCGCCTTCGGTGCCGTAAGGGGCGACCTCGATGCGGCGCGGGCGCAGCGTGCCGGTGTCGACCACCGTCACGTCGAACGAGTCGTGTCCGGTGGCGTACACCTCGGAGCCGTCACGGGCGACGTCGACGTCGAAGGGGCGGCGGCCCACCGGCACGGTGGCGGTGACCCGGCGGCCGGCGGTGTCGATGACCTCCAGGACGCCGGGGCCGCCGGGGACGTTGACGCCGACGTAGGCCCGGGTGCCGTCCGGGGACAGGGCGATGCCCATGCCGCCGCCGCGGTACTCGCCCCCGCCGGCCGGACCGGTGTCGGTGCGGTAGGGGATGCGGGCGACCCGGGTGCGGGTGCGGGTGTCGACCACCGCGACGCCCTCGGCGGTGGCGACCCAGGCCAGTCCGTCGCGGCCGACGGCGAGCCCGTACGGGGCGGTGCCGACGGTGACGGAGCCGGCCGGGCCGCGGACGGCGTCGACGAAGGTGACGGTGTCGGCGCCGAAGTCCGCGACCAGGAGGGTGCCGGCGGGGGTGGGCGTGCCGGCGGGGAGGGGGGTCCCGGCGGGTGCGGTCTGCCGGGAGGCGGCCGGGGCGCCGGCGCCGTCGGCCTGGGTGCAGGCACCGAGCAGCAGGACGGCCGCGCACGCGGCGGCACCGAGCGCGGGTCGGGTGCGGCGGCGGTTCACCGCGGGTCCCTGGCGGTGGCGTCCTGGGAGGTGGCGTCCCGGCCGGTGGCGGCCTCGGCGGTGCGCAGGATGGCGGCGAGACCGGTGAAGCCGCGGCGGACGGCGTGCTCGTACGCGGTGACGCCCTTGCCGTCGGGGAGGCGGGGGTCGGCACCGGCAGCCAGGAGGAGCCGGACGACCTCTTCGTGGCGGTCGCCGCCGTCGCCGAGGATGACGGCTTCCAGGAGGGCGGTCCAGCCGAGCCGGTTGACGTGGTCGACGGCGATCGCGGTCTCGGCGAGGACGGCACGGACGTACTCGACGTGGCCGCGTTCGGCGGCGGGGATCAGGGAGATGCCTCCGAACCGGTTGCGGCGGGCGAGGTCGGGGCGGGCCGGCAGCAGCAGGCGCATCATGCGGACGCTGCCGGTGACGCCGGTGACCAGCCACGGCGTGTCCTCGCGGGCGTCCTGGGCGTCAGGGTCGGCGCCGGCGGCGATCAGCGCCTCGGCGGCCTCGACGTGGTCGCCGAGGGCGGCGAGGAGCAGCGGGGTGCGGAGTTCGTCGTCGCGCACCTCGGTCGGGGCGCCTGCGGCGAGGGCGGAGCGTACGGCTGCGGCGTTCCCGGTGCGGGCGGCGGTGAGGAGGAGCCGGACGGGGGCCGGGTCGTCCGCGTGGCCTGCGCGGCCTGCGCGGGGGGCGTGCTCGGGAGAGGTCATGTCCTCATCCTGCGGCCGGGTGCGCCGCTCGCCGGTCCGTCCGGCGGCCCCGGCTGTCCGGCCGGGCGGCCGACCTCGGGGTCGGCCGATCGGATGATGCCGGGGGTACGGGCGCCGGACTGCGGCGTGCGGGGGGCGGGCCTAGGCTGATCGGGTGACCGGCTTTGCCGGGAGCGGTGCAGGGAGGTGGGTCATGTCCGCACGCCGGGTGTCCGCACGCCGGGCCGACGCGGTCCGTGGTACCGCCGTCGGGGCGGTGGGGGTGTTCCTCCTGGCCGGGGGTGCCGGGGTGGCCCTCGCGGACGACAACGGGATCGCCGCGAAGAGCGCGGCGGAGATCGCCGCCGCGTCCCGCCGGGCCATGTCCACGGCCACCTCGATGCGGATGGTCGCCGAGGTCACCGACGCGTCGGGCAAGACCGCTCTGGACCTGCGGTTCGACGTGGCGGGCAACTGTGTCGGCACCGTCCGGCCGCCCGGCGCGTCCGGCGGCCGGGCCGACGTGATCAAGCGCGGCGACGACGTGTGGATGAGGCTCGACGAGGCGCTGCTGCGGTCCCAGGTGCCGGGAGCGGGGGCCGCGCAGGACGCCATCGCGCTGATCGACGGCCGCTACCTGCACGGCACCACGGACAGCGCGCTGCTCAAGGGCTTCGCCGAGTTCTGCGACCTGGACACGTACAAGGACGACTTCTCGTCGAAGCCGCCGGACGAGACCCTGACAAAGGGCGGCCGGGTCAGTGTCGGCGGCCGGCCGGCCGTGAACGTCACGAGTGCGCACGACGGCGAGAAGGGCACGTTCTCGGTGTCGACGGAGGACAAGCCGCACCTGCTGCGGCTGGAGGGCACCAACGCGGAGGGCGAGCGGACGACGGCCGTCTTCTCCGAGTTCGACGCGCCGGTACGGGCAACCCCGCCGCCGGCGTCCCAGTCCGTCGACCTGTCCCGCCTGCAGTAGGGGCCGGCGTGCTGCCCACCCCGCTTCCGGGCCGGTCCGCCCGGGCGGATACGGTTTGTCCATGCAGCCCGTCCAGAGCCAGAGCCAGAGCCGTACCGCGCTGATCGAGGACCTGATGGGGCGTTTCGCCCAGGTGCCCCGGGAAGCAGTGATCAAGGAGGACCTGCTGCGCGGCGGCATGGCCTTCGACGAGTCCGCACTCAGCGGGACGGCGGACGGGGGCTCCGGCGACGTCAAGCCGAAGTCGTACTTCATCTTCTCGTTCGACCACCGCACGCTGCCGGAGCTGGGCGCGGCCGCGCTGAACCGGCCGCCGGAGGAGATCGTGCTGACCGGCGGCCCGTACGGGCTGCGCCGCACGGTCGTGTCGGTCCGGGTGAACCCCGACTCGCCGTACGTCGTCCGCGGCGACGAGGACGGCCGGCTGGGTCTGTACCTGGACGGGGCGCGGATCGCGGACGTGGGGCTGCCGCCGATGCCCGAGTACTACCGGCACACGCTGTCGAACGGGAAGTCGGTGATGGAGGTCGCGCCGACGATCCAGTGGGGTTACCTGATCTACCTGACGGTGTTCCGGGTGTGCCAGTACTTCGGCGCCAAGGAGGAGTGCCAGTTCTGCGACATCAACCACAACTGGCGCCAGCACAAGGCGGCGGGGCGGCCGTACACCGGGGTGAAGCCGGTGGAGGAGGTCCTGGAGGCGCTGGAGATCATCGACCGGTACGACACGGCGGGGATCTCGCGGGCGTACACGCTGACGGGCGGGTCGATCACCTCGCAGGTCGGCGGCCGGGACGAGGCGGACTTCTACGGGCAGTACGCGCAGGCCATCGAGGAGCGCTTCCCGGGCCGCTGGATCGGGAAGGTGGTGGCGCAGGCGCTGCCGCGGGACGCGGTGCAGCGGTTCCACGACCACGGCGTGCGGATCTACCACCCCAACTTCGAGGTGTGGGACCGCCGCCTGTTCCAGCTGCACTGCCCCGGCAAAGAGCGGTACGTCGGCCGGGACGAGTGGCACCGCCGGATCCTGGACTCGGCCGAGGTGTTCGGGCCGCGCAACGTGATCCCGAACTTCGTGGCGGGCATCGAGATGGCCGAGCCGTTCGGGTTCACCAAGGTGGGCGAGGCCATCGAGTCGACCACCGAGGGGCTGCGGTTCTTCATGTCGCACGGGGTGGTGCCGCGGTTCACGACGTGGTGCCCCGAGCCGACGACCCCGCTGGGCAAGGCCAACCCGCTGGGCGCGCCGCTGGAGTACCACATCCGGCTGCTGGAGGCGTACCGGGCGACGCTGGAGGACCTCGGTCTCAGCTCGCCGCCGGGGTACGGTCCGGCCGGTCCGGGGCGGGCGGTGTTCTCCGTCAGCTCCTTCATGGACAGCCTTGAGGGGCTGGAGGGTCCGGCGGCGGACGGGGTGCAGTAGCCCGGCCGGTGAACTTCCCCTCTGGCTGAATGCAACCTTCCGTCTGCGCAGGAACGTCCCCAGGCGGAGGGACCGATCCCTGTGTTCAGCCAGACCGGACTTCCGTAAGGTCGTCCGGGTTCACAGCACTTGACGTGTACTCGGCATCGCTGTGCGGTGCCCAGGAGAGGGGAAGTACACACGTTGCGAAGGCTCAGTAGGACGCTCATACCGGCGGCATCGGCGATGCTGCTGGCCCTGACCGGTACGGGGGCGGCCGGGGCGGTCACTCCGCCCGGGGGTTCCGGCTCGACCGCTGCGGCGGCCGAGGCGACCAGCTCCGCCCCGGCGGACAACAGCGCCGCCGCCGACTCGTACTGGACGCCCGAGCGGATGCGCAAGGCGATCCCGCTCGACGTCCTGCCCGGTGCGGCCCGGGCGGCAGCGGCCGCCGGTCCGCAGGCTGCACCCGTCGGGCAGCCGTGGTCCTCCCCGGGGGCGCGGCCGACGCTGCCGAGCCCGTCGGGCCTGGCCGCAACCGCGATCCCGACCTCGGCCGCGACCGGCAAGGTGTTCTTCAAGAACCCCAAGGACGGCCGGAACTACGTCTGTTCGGCCAGTGCGCTGAACAGCAGCTCCAAGCAGCTCGTCGTGACCGCCGGTCACTGCGTCCACGGGGGACGCGGTGGCAAGTGGATGACGAACTGGGTGTACGTGCCGCGCTACCACAACGGTTCCAAGCCGTACGGCTCGTTCGCGGCCAAGCAGTTCCGTGCGTTCAAGTCGTGGACGTCGGAGGGCAAGTACACGCGTGACGTCGCGATGGTGACGACGTGGCCGCGCAACGGCAAGAAGCTCGTCAACGTCACGGGCGGCCACGGCATCAGCGTCAACTACGACCGCACGCAGAACGTGTACGTGATCGGCTACCCGCGCAACCACTCCAACGGCCAGATCCAGATGTTCTGCCACGGGGGCACGAGTGCGACCGCCGGTTCCACCCAGGTGAAGATCCGCTGCAACTTCCACCCCGGCTCCAGCGGCGGCCCCTGGCTGCGCCGTTACAACACGGGCAACGGCCTCGGTTACGTGAACGGCGTGACCAGCCTGATCGCCCCGTCCACGGGCTGGAACTACAGCCCGTACTTCGACGAGTACGTGTCGAAGATGTTCAAGGAGCAGGGCCGGGTCACCTGATCCCGGGGCGGCTCCGCACCTGCCGCGCAGGCGGGTGCGGAGCCGTCAACCCCCCTGTTCGCGTGGGGTGTCGGCGGCACCGGGCCGGTTCTTATGCTGCCCGGGCGTCACGGAGGTGGCGCCGCGCGGCGGGGCCGCGTGCCGTCGTCCGGGAGGTCTCCGTTGGCCGTTGTCGCGCGTCGTCCCCTGCGCATCGCCGCCCTGCTCACTTCGCTGGCCGCCGCCGTGGCGGTGGCCTCCGGGCCGTCCGCCGCGGCCGCGCCGGCTCCGTCGGGGGGTGCCGGTTCCGTGGCCGCGTCCGGCGCCGCCGTCACGTCGGTGGCGGTGGCGAACCCCGGCACTCAGGTGCACTTCCAGTACGACCCGGTCCGCCTCCAGATGACGGCGAGCGGCGGCACCGGTGTCTACACCTGGTCCGCGGCCAACCTGCCGGGCGGGCTGACGATCAACGCGTTCACGGGCCTGATCTCGGGGACCGCGCGCGGCGCGGGCACCCGTACGGTCACGGTGATCGCGACCGACTCGGCCGGTGTCGCCGGCAGCACCGCCTTCACCTGGCGCGTGATCCGGGACGCCTGCCCGCGCTGCTGATCCGCGGCCGGGCCGGGTGTCCGGCGCTGCCCCGTGGGGCGGGTGGGTCCGTACGGGCGCACCCGCCCCGCGGGCGTGTCAGCGGGCGTGTCAGCGGGCCTGGCGCGCGGTCCACCAGTCGACGGTCTCCTTGAGCTGCTCGTCGAGGGGTGTGGCGCGGACCGCGAACGAGGCCTCGTAGGCGCTCGCATCGACCTCGAACGGATGCTCGAACTGGTAGCGGATTTCCTTGAGTTCGCGGAGCAGTGGCGAGAACAGGCCGGCGAGGGCGAGGGCCGGGCCCGGGATCCGGCGGACCGCGACGGGCCGGCCGCCCGCCTGCGCGGTGAGGCGTTCGACCATCTCGCGGACCGACCGGGGCGGGGCGGTCGGGATGTGCCAGGCGCGGCCCCAGGCGCGTTCCTCGCCGGCGACCTCGACGAGGGCGCGGGCCACGTCGGGGAGGTACGTCCAGCTGTGCGGGGCGTCGGGGTCGCCGAGGGCGGAGACCGGCTTGCCGCGCAGCAGGGGCGGGACGACGCGGGCGGCCAGGTGACCGCCGTCGGTGACGCCGGGGCCGAAGAAGTCCGAGGCGCGGACCTCGACCGCCTTGATCCGGCCCTGCTCGTGCAGCGTCCGGGCCTGCTCCCACAGGCCGGCGCGGAGCCTCCCCTTGGGGCCGGTGGCGGCGAGCGGCAGGTCCTCGGTCATGGGGACGGACACCGGGCCGTAGCCGTAGAGGTTGCCCAGCATGACCAGGACGGCCCCGGTGGCCTCGGCGGCCGCGCACAGGGAGGCGGCGAGCGGCGGCCAGTCGGCGGCCCACCGGTGGTAGGGCGGTGCGGCGCAGCCGTGGATGGCGGCCGCGCCGTCGGCCGCCCCGGTCAGGCGGCGGGCGTCCGAGGCGTCGAGGGCGACGTGTTCGACACCGGGTTCGGGGGTGCGGCCCGCGGCGCCGGACCGCGTGAACACCTTGACGGTGTGGCCCTGTTCGGCCAGCAGCCGGGCGGTGGCGGCACCTGCGGGTCCGTACCCGATGACGACATGAAAGCTCACGTTCGCACCTTAGCGCGAACGTGCGGCCCGCCCTCACCGAGAAGGGCGGGCCGCCGTGCGTACGCCGCTATTCGGCCATCTCGTAGGCGCCGGAGAGCGCTTCGACGCGGGCCCACACGCGAGCGGCGCGGGCCTCGTCCACGACGGGGCGCCGGACGGCGCCGAGGGCCCACGCCTGCTGCTCCGCGGTGGCGGAGTCCTTGCCGTGGAGTTCGACGGCGTGGCCGGAGAAGTCCCGGACGAGGACGGAGAACAGCTCGTCGAGCACGGACTCGTCGAGGCCGGTCAGGCGGGCCTGCTCCAGGATCAGCTGGCCGTGGACGACGAGGGCGAACAGCTGGCCGACCGAGAGCAGGAAGTCGAGGTCGCGGCTCTGCGCCTCGTCGGGGGCCATGGTGGCGACGAACTCGCAGAGCGCGTCGGCCTGTTCGCGGAACCGGGCGACGTTCGGCAGCTCGGCGTACGCGTCGTAGGCGGGGCGCCAGTCGTGGAAGCGGACGGCGCCGAGGCCGCGGGCCGGGCCCTGGCGGAACAGGAAGTCGTCGTCGGCCGCGTCGAGCCGGGTCGGCACCTCCGGGTACGCCGCCGGGTCGAGCAGGTGGTTGCGCATGAACTTGAGGATCAGGGCGAGGTTGACGTGGACGGTGCCCTCCAGCTTGGGCAGTCCGCGGATCTCGACGGCGGCCTGGGCGAAGTAGTTGTCCTTCTCGAACCCCTTGGCCGCGATGACGTCCCACATGAGGTCGATGACCTTCTCGCCCTCGGTGGTCACCTTCATCTTCGTCATCGGGTTGAAGAGGAGGTAGCGGCGGTCGTCGGGGCCGGCGGAGCGGAAGTAGTCGACGGCTCGGTCGCTGAACAGCTTCATGCCGACCAGGCGGACGTAGGCGTCGGCCAGTTCGCGGCGCACGTGCGGGAAGGCGGTGACGGGGCGGCCGTAGAGGATGCGGTTGTGGGCGTGCGTGACGGCCTCGTACATCGCGTGCTCGCAGATGCCGATGGAGGCCGTGCACAGGTTGAACTTGCCGACGTTGACGGTGTTGAGGGCCGCGTCGAAGGCCGCGCGCCCGGTGTGCAGGACGTCCTCGGCGGTGACCGGGTAGTCCTCCAGGCGGAACTCGCTGACGAACTTGGAGGAGGGGACGACGTTCTTGACCAGGTGGTAGGCGGGGTGGCGGCTGTCGGCCGCGAAGAAGACGTACCCGTCCGGGCCTTCGACGTCGGTGCGGCGGCCGAACACGGAGACGAGGCCGGCGGCGTTGCCGTTGCCGATGTAGTACTTCGAACCGGTGGCTCGGAAGCCGCCGTTGCCGTCGGGCTGGAGCAGCATGTCGGTGGAGTAGATGTCGGCGCCGTGCGTCTTCTCCGACAGGCCGAAGGCGAACACCTCGCCCTGGGCGAGGAGTTCGGCGGCGCGGGCGCGGGCGTCGGCGTTCTCGCTCTGCCAGACCGGGCCGAGGCCGAGGATGGTGACCTGCCAGGCGTACCAGTAGTCGAGGCCGTAGAAGCCGAGGATCTCGTTGAGTGCGGCGATCCGGGCGGTGTCCCAGCGCAGGTCCTCCTGGCCCTCGCCGGCGGCGGAGGCCGGGGTGAGGAAGGTGGCGAACAGCCGCTCCTTGGCGGCGAAGGCGAGGAAGTCCGCCAGCCAGGCGCGGGAGTGGTAGTCCTCGATCAGCTTGCGCTTGCCGCGGCTCTCGAACCAGTCCACGGTGGCGCGCAGCAGCCTGCGGGTCTCCGGGTCGAAGTGCGCCGGGTCGTAGGTGTGCGGGTTGAACAGCAGGGCGTCGGCCATGGAGGTCCGCCTTCCGGGGCTGGGAGGTTGGTGGTCGAGGGGTTCGTCGGGGGCGCGGGCCGGGGCGGGCGCCGTCAGGCGGCCGGCGGCGGGGTGGCCGCGATCCGGTGCAGGGTGGCGAGGACGTCGTCGAGCCAGGCGAGGGACATCCGCTCGTACGCGATGCCGCCGCGCAGGACGACGTGCTGGAGCTCCTGCCCGGTGTCGAGGGCGTCCGGGGCGCCCGGGCCGGTGAAGTCGCGGGCTTCGCCGGCGAGGTAGTGGGCGAGCCGGTCGCTGTGGACCTGCCGGTGCCGTTCGACTTCGCGGACCAGGGCCGCGGGGTCGTCGAAGGCCGCGCCTCGGATCTTCACGGCGAGGTCGTGGCGGAGGCTCTCGGGTTCGATCGGCTCGTGGAGCCACCGGGAGAGGGCCGCGCGGCCGGGGCCGGCGACGGAGTACTCCTTCTTGTCCGGGCGGCCCTGCTGCGGCACGTCGCGGACGGCGAGCAGTCCGTCGCCCTCCATCCGCTTGAGCACGCGGTAGATCTGCTGGTGGGTGGCGGTCCAGAAGTAGCCGATGGACCGCTCGAACCGCCGGGCCAGCTCGTAGCCGGAGCCCGGCTTCTCCAGCAGGGAGACGAGGATCGCGTGGTCGAGCGCCATGCCTCCGATCCTGCTATGCAACTCGTTGCATAGACAAGCGGGGACGCGCCGGTGAGACGCGGGTCACCCGGCTACCGGGAGCAGCGGCTTCCGGGATGCCCGGGCCCGTGCCGAGGCGGCGGTTGCGGCGCCGCCGGGCGGGCTGTCAGTGGCATGCGTCACAGTGGAGAGGATGGTTTCCGGCCGTACAGGACCGAGGAGATGTCATGGAGTACGCGATCCGGGCCGAGGGTCTGGCCAAGCAGTTCAAGGAGACGCGTGCGCTGGCGGGCGTGGACCTGGCCGTGCCGACGGGCACGGTGCTGGGGATGCTCGGGCCCAACGGCGCCGGGAAGACGACCGCCGTCCGCATCTTCGCGACCCTGCTGCGGCCCGACGCCGGGCGGGCGGAGGTCGCCGGACACGACGTGGTGCGCGAGGCGGGGCTGGTGCGCTCGGTGATCGGGCTGACCGGTCAGTACGCGGCGGTGGACGAGAACCTGACCGGCACCGAGAACCTGCTCATGATCGGCCGGCTGCTGGGCATGGCGCGCGGGGAGGCCCGGGCCCGGGCGGGCGAGCTGCTGGAGCGTTTCCATCTGAGCGACGCGGCGGGCCGGGCCGTGAAGACGTACTCCGGCGGCATGCGGCGGCGGCTCGACCTCGCGGCGAGCCTGGTGGGGCGGCCCCGGATTCTGTTCCTCGACGAGCCGACGACCGGGCTCGACCCGCACAGCCGCGGCGAGCTGTGGGAACTGCTGCGGATGCTGGTCGCGGAGGGCACGACGGCCCTGCTCACCACCCAGTACCTGGAGGAGGCGGACCGGCTCGCCGACAACATCGTCGTGATCGACAAGGGCCGGGTGATCGCCGACGGCACGCCGGACCAACTGAAGTCGCAGGTCGGCGGGCAGGTGCTGGAGCTGCGGCCGCTGCGGGCCGCCGATCTGGGCGCGGCGCACGCGCTGATGGCCGAGCAGGCCGGACCGCAGGCCAAGATCGAGGGCGAGGGGGTCACGGCCCCGGTCAACGACCCCGAGCTGATGCCGGCGGTGGTGCGCCGGCTGGACCAGGCGGGGATCGCGGTGGGCGAGCTGACACTGCGCCGCTCGACCCTCGACGAGGTGTTCATGGTGCTGACCGGGCACCACGCGGAGCCGGCGCCGACGGGCGGTACGGATGACGGTGACGCGGACGACGACGAAGAGAAGCTGACGGCGGGGAGCGTGTCATGACGACCGTACCGATCGCAGAGGGTCTCGGCCGGGGCGGCCGGGTCAGGGCCACGGCCGCGGTGCGGCAGACGGCCACGATGGCCTGGCGGAGCCTGGTCTCCGTGAAGCACAACCCGCTGGAGCTGGTCGACTACAGCATCACGCCGATCATGTTCGTGTTCCTGTTCACGTACGTCTTCGGCGGGCAGATGGCGGGCACGCCGAAGGAGTACCTGCAGTACGCGCTGGCCGGCATCATCGTGCAGAACACCCTGTTCATGAGCATGTACACCGCGATGTCGTTGAACACGGACCTCACCAAGGGCGTCTTCGACCGGCTGCGCAGCCTGCCGATCGCGCGGTCCGCACCGCTGTTCGGGCGGATCGCCGCCGACCTGGCCAAGCAGCTGTGGGCGATGCTCCTCATGCTCGGCCTGGGATTCCTGCTCGGGTTCCGGATCCACGGCGGCCCGGCGGGCTTCCTGGGGGCGACCCTGCTGCTGCTCACGTTCGCCGCGGCGATGGCCTGGACCGCGGTGCTGATCGGCATGCTGGCGGGCGATGCGGAGAAGGTGCAGGTCTTCGCCTTCACGTTCATCTTCCCGATCACCTTCACGAGCAGCGCCTTCGCCCGGGTGGACACCATGCCGGGGTGGCTGCAGGCCTGGGTGAACGTCAACCCGGTCACGCACCTGTCGGACGCGTTCCGCGGACTGCTCGACGGCACGCCGGTCGGGCGGCCGGTGCTGTGGTCGCTGGTGTGGGCGGCGGGCATCGCCGCGGTGTTCATACCGCTGGCGATGCGCGCGTACCGGTCCCGGGACAAGTAGCGGTGATCCGGGCCCGTCCGGCACATCGGGCCCGGCGGGGGCTACTTCGGCGGCAGCGGCTGGGTGAAGCGCAGCATGTTGCCCGCCGGGTCGCGGAAGGCGCAGTCGCGCACGCCGTAGAACTGGTCCATCGGCTCCTGGAGGACTTCGCCGCCGGCGGCGCTGATGCGCTCGAAGGTGGCGTCGCAGTCGTCCGTCGCGAAGATGACGCCGCGCAGCAGGCCCTTGGCCATGAGTTCGGCCACGGCCCGGCGGTCGTCCGGGGAGGCGTTCGGGTCGGCGAGCGGCGGTTCGAGGACGATGTTCACGTCCGGCTGCTCGGGCGAGCCGAGGGTGACCCAGCGCATCCCCTCGTAGCCGACGTCGTTGCGGACTTCGAGGCCGAGGACGTCGCGGTAGAAGGGGAGCGCCTTGTCGTGGTCGTCGACGGCGATGAAGCACTGCGAGAGCGTGATGTTCATGCCGCCCACGCTACGGCGCGGTGCTCCGGCCCGCTTCTCCGTTCCTGACCGGTCGCGTGTAGATCTTCGCCATGCATGCGGGGATGGCGGCGGCGGGCTCGTGGTCGCCGGCCCGGTACGCGCTCGGGCTGATGCCGACGAGCTCGGTGAAGCGGGTGCTGAACGAGCCGAGCGAGGTACAGCCGACGGCGAAGCAGACCTCGGTGACGCTCAGGTCGCCGCGCCGCAGCAGCGCCTTGGCGCGTTCGATGCGGCGGGTCATCAGGTAGGCGTACGGGGTCTCCCCGTAGGCGGCGCGGAAGCTGCGGGAGAAGTGGCCCGCGGACATCAGGGCCTCGCGCGCCAGGGCGGGCACGTCGAGCGGCTCCGCGTAGTCGCGGTCCATCCGGTCGCGGGCCCTGCGCAGGCGGACGAGGTCGTCGAGGTCCGGCCGTTTCATCCGGCCAGTCTCCCACAACGCGCCTCCCCGGCGGCGGGTCCCAAGGGGCACGGGCCGCGGCTGCCGGACCGGGTGCCCGTCCGGACGGGCCGGGTGCTCTGCCGGCAGGACGGGTGCTGTCAGGCGGGCCGGGTGGTCTGCCGGACGGGCCGCGTCCGTGCACGGGCTGGAACCGCCCGCACGCCGGGTCTACGGCCGCCGGTCGCGCCGGGGTCCTGCCGCGCCAGGCCCTCCCCCGCCGGGTCCGCCGCCGCCGGGTATCGGTCAGGATCGGAGAAGCCCGGTCCGGGCCGCCCCGCCTAGCGTGCGGGGCATGGACATCCGCATTCACCGGAGCTTCCTCCCGCACACCGACCCGGACGCCTCCCTGGCGTTCTACCGCGACCTCCTCGGCTTCGAGGTCCGCGCCGACTCCGGCGCGGGCGCCCCGCGCCGGATCACGGTCGGGCCGGCCGGGCAGCCGGACACGGCCGTCGTCCTGGAGCCGCCGGCGTCCGAGCACGGCGTCACCGAGGACGAGCGCCGCACGGTCGCCGAGATGATGGCCAAGGGCACGTACGCCCGGATCACCTTGGCCACGGCCGATCTCGACGCGGTCTTCGCCCGGCTCCGGGACGGCGGGGCCGAGGTCGTCCGGCCGCCCGCGGAGCAGCCGTGCGGTGGCCGGGACTGCGCGGTCCGCGACCCCGCGGGCAACCTCGTCCGCATCGACGAAGTGAAGGAACTGCCCTGAGCCCGCCGGGGCGGCAGCGGACGTACGCTCGACGGTGATCGGACCGGATCGAGCCACGCAACGACGGCGGAGGCCGCGGCGGACCGGCTCCGCCGCGGCGCTACGGATGGAGACACATGGGCACGGGCAAGAGGACGCACACGCAGTCGTCCGAGCGGCACGCGGCGGACAGCCACGACCTGATCCGGGTGCACGGGGCGCGCGTGAACAACCTCAAGGACGTCAGCATCGAGATCCCCAAGCGCCGCCTGACGGTGTTCACCGGCGTCTCCGGTTCGGGCAAGAGCTCCCTGGTGTTCGACACCATCGCCGCCGAGTCGCAGCGGCTGATCAACGAGACGTACAGCGCCTTCCTACAGGGCTTCATGCCCACCCTGGCGCGGCCCGAGGTCGACGTGCTGGACGGGCTGACCACGGCCATCGCCGTCGACCAGCAGCGGATGGGCGGCGACCCGCGGTCCACGGTCGGCACCGCGACCGACGCGAACGCCATGCTGCGCATCCTGTTCAGCCGGCTCGGCAAGCCGTACATCGGCCCGCCCAGCGCGTACGCGTTCAACGTCCCCTCGGTCCGGGCGTCCGGAGCGATCACCGTCGAGCGCGGCGACCGGAAGGCGGTGAAGGCGACCTTCACCCGCACCGGCGGCATGTGTCCGCGCTGCGAGGGCCGGGGCAGCGTCACCGACCTCGACCTCACCCAGCTCTACGACGACTCCAAGTCCCTCGACGAGGGGGCGCTTACCATCCCCGGCTACAAGCCGGGCGGTTGGAACCACCGGCTCTACAGCGAGTCGGGCCTCTACGACCCGGCCAAGCCGATCCGCCGGTTCACCAAGCGGGAGCTGCACGATTTCCTGCACCGCGAGCCGACCCGGATGAAGATCGCCGACATCAACATGACGTACGAGGGCCTGGTGCCGCGCATCCAGAAGTCGATGCTGGCCAAGGACCGGGAGGCGATGCAGCCGCACATCCGGGAGTTCGTCGACCGGGCGGTCACCTTCACCACCTGCCCCGAGTGCGACGGCACCCGCCTGAGCGAGGGCGCCCGCTCCTCGAAGATCAAGAAGGTGAGCATCGCCGACGCCTGCGCGATGCAGATCAGCGACCTGGCGGAATGGGTCCGCGGGCTGTCCGAGCCCTCGGTAGCCCCGCTGCTCACCGCGCTGCAG
Source organism: Streptomyces bambusae (assembly GCF_020532645.1). Classification (GTDB taxonomy): domain Bacteria; phylum Actinomycetota; class Actinomycetes; order Streptomycetales; family Streptomycetaceae; genus Streptomyces; species Streptomyces bambusae. Next base: position 12,818 of record NZ_JAJAUZ010000080.1, on the reverse strand, counting down.
GGCACCCTGGACTCGTTCGTCGAGATCGGTCTGGGCTACCTCGCGCTGGACCGGCCGTCGGCGACGCTGTCGGGCGGCGAGGCGCAGCGGGTCAAGATGATCCGGCACCTCGGGTCCTCCCTCACGGACGTCACGTACGTCTTCGACGAGCCGACGATCGGTCTGCACCCGCACGACATCCAGCGGATGAACGGCCTGCTGCTGCGGCTGCGGGACAAGGGCAACACGGTGCTGGTGGTGGAGCACAAGCCGGAGGCGATCGCGATCGCGGACCACATCGTCGACCTGGGGCCGGGCGCGGGCTCGGCGGGCGGCACGGTCTGCTACGAGGGCGACCTCGACGGGCTGCGGGCGGGCGACACCATCACCGGGCGGCACCTCGACGACCGAGCCGCGCTGAAGGAGACCGTGCGCGGGGCCACCGGGGCGCTGGAGATCCGCGGGGCGACGGCGAACAACCTGCGCAAGGTCGACGTGGACGTCCCGCTGGGCGTGCTGACGGTGGTCACCGGCGTGGCCGGATCCGGCAAGAGTTCCCTGCTGCACGGGTCGATCCCCACCGAGGAGGGTGTGGTGGCCGTCGACCAGACCCCGATCCGCGGGTCGCGGCGCAGCAATCCGGCGACGTACACGGGGCTGCTGGAGCCGATCCGGAAGGCGTTCGCCAAGGCCAACGGGGTGAAGCCGGCCCTGTTCAGCGCGAACTCGGAGGGTGCCTGCCCCACTTGCAACGGTGCCGGTGTCGTCTACACGGACCTGGCCATGATGGCGGGGGTCGCGAGCACGTGCGAGGACTGCGAGGGCAAGCGGTTCCAGGCGGCCGTCCTCGAATACCGGCTCGGGGGGCGGGACATCAGCGAGGTGCTGGCGATGTCCGTGACCGAGGCGGCGGCGTTCTTCGGTGACGGCGAGGCCGGCACGCCTGCCGCGCACCGGATCCTGGAGCGGCTCGTCGACGTCGGTCTCGGGTACGTGAGCCTGGGCCAGCCGCTCACGACGCTGTCGGGCGGTGAGCGGCAGCGGCTGAAGCTGGCCGTCCACATGGCCGACAAGGGCGGGATCTACGTCCTCGACGAGCCGACGACGGGTCTGCACCTGGCGGACGTCGAGCAGTTGCTCGGTCTGCTCGACCGGCTCGTGGACTCCGGGAAGTCGGTCATCGTGATCGAGCACCATCAGGCGGTCATGGCGCACGCCGACTGGATCATCGACCTCGGTCCGGGTGCCGGCCACGACGGCGGCCGGGTCGTCTTCGAGGGCACCCCCGCCGAGCTGGTCGCGGCCCGCTCCACCCTCACGGGCGAGCACCTGGCCCAGTACGTGGGCGCCTGACGCGGGACGGGGCGGGGTCACGCTGCCGTGGTCCCGCCCGTGCCGGTCCCGCCCGTCCGGTCAGGCCGTCCGGTCACGCCCCTCCGGTCACGGCCGGATGTCGTAGAGGACGTTGAACGGGTCCTCGGCCGTGGAGCGGGTGACGGAGGTGAAGCCGGCCACCGCGGTCAGGTCGCGGACGACGGATTCGGGAGTGCCGCAGGTGCCGAGGCCCGCGCCGCCGCTCGCGAGGGACGTGGTCATGCAGTAGAAGACGCTGAAGCCGTAGAGCATCGCGGCGACGGGGCCGACGTTGTCCTCGGGGCGGTCCGCGCAGTTGATCTCCAGCATGAGGTAGTCGCCGTCGTCCTTGAGGGCGGCCCGGATCGCGGTGAGGAGCCGCTGCGGTTCGGCGGAGTCGTGGATGACGTCGAAGGTCGTGATCACGTCGTACCGGCCGGGCAGTCCCTGGGCGGCGTCGACGGTCTCGAAGGAGACCCGGTCGGCAACCCCGGCGGCCTCCGCGTTGGCGCGGGCGCGCTCCACCTGGCCGGGGAAGTTGTCGAAGCCGTGGAAGCGGGACCGGGGGAAGGCCTGGGCGAGGACGATGAGGGCGCGGCCGGCGCCGCAGCCCACGTCGGCGACGTCGACGCCCTGCTCCAGCTTCTCGACGACGTGCGGGAAGGTCCCCAGCCAGTCGTGGACCATCACGGTCTCGAACCAGCTGCCCGTGAAGCGGCTCATGCCGTCCCACAGGCTGTCCGGGTAGTCGCTCTGGCTCACGCCGCCGCCGGTACGGAAGGCCTCGGCCAGCCGCTCGTACGGGGCGAAGGCGGCGGGCATCATCTGGTAGACGCCGCCGAGGAACATCGGACCCGATTCGTCGGCGAGGGCGACGGCGTGCTCGGGCGGCAGCACGAAGCGTCCGGGCCCGGGCTCCTCCAGGTAGCCGGCGGCGGTGAGGCCGCGCAGCCATTCGCGTACGTAGCGCTCGTCGAGTCCCAGTCCGTCGGCGAGGTCCCGGCTGCCGGACGGGCCGTCGGCCGCGAGGGCCTTGAACAGGCCGAGCCGGTCGCCGAGGTGGCACAGGCCGATCGCCATCGTGCCGCTGAGGTCGCCGAGTGCCTTCTCCATGAAGGCCTCGACCTTCGCTTCGTCCATCTCCGGCTGTGCCGTCACGGTGCTCCTCCCGGCCGCGCGGCCGCGGGTGCGGCCGCCGGCGGCCAGCAAAGCACCGGCCGCCCGCCCGGCCCCGCCGCCACGACGGGCCCGGGCGTCGCGGCGGGCCCGGGCCACCCGATCCGCGCATCCGCCCGCCCTCACCCGGCGGCGTGTCCGTCCTGCTCGGCGACCGTGATGTGGGAATCGGCGCCGGGCCGCTCCAGTTCGTCGACGACGGCGACGGCCAGGTCCTCGGCGCTGATCCGGGACGTCCCGTCGGCTGCGGTGAGCAGGGTGTCGGAGCCCCGCCGGTAGCGTCCGGTACGGCTGCCGGGCTCGAGCAGGGCCGGTGGGCTGAGGTAGACCCAGTCGGAGTGGCCGTGGCGGCGGCAGGCGTCCAGCTGGGCCAGCCCGGCGGCGGCGACCGGCCGCCACTCGGCGGGGACGTAGGCCGGGTCGTCGGCGACCAGCCGGGCGGGGTCGCCGGGGCTGCGGAGCGCACCGGCTCCGCCGACCACGAGAACGCGCATGCCGCGGCCGGCGGCGGCGTCGAGCACCGTACGGGTGGTGCCGACGAGGAAGTCCCGGTCCACCGGCAGGGTCCGTACGGCCAGCACGACGGCGTCCGGCGCGGTGCCGACGGGTCCGGTCAGGGCCTCGCGGAGGGCCTGGGGGTCGGTGGCGTCGACCGCGACCGGTGTCACGCGGGCGGTCCGGTCGACGGGTTTGCGGGAGAGGGCGACCACCCGGTGGCCGCGGGCCGCCGCTTCGGTCATCACCCGGCTGCCGACCATGCCGGTGGCGCCGAGCACGGCGATCGTCAGGGCGCGGGGCGTCTCGTCCGGGGTCATCGCCGGCCCCGCTTCGGGGAGTTGAGCTGCGCGGCGAGCATGGCGGCGAGGGCAAGGAGGAAGCCGAGGCCCTGCAGGAGGGTCAGGGACTCGCCCAGCGCGGTGCCGATGACGGTCGCGACCAGCGGCGACAGCAGGACGAGCGGTGCGGATGCGCCGACCGGCAGCCTGCCGATGCCGCGGAACCACAGGGTGTACGCGATCAGGCCGCCCATGCTGCCCAGCCACAGGTAGCCGCCGGCGGCTCCGGCGCCGACCGATGACGGCACGCCTTCGACCAGCAGGGTGAGGGGCAGCAGCACCAGTCCGCCGACGGCCAGCTGCCAGCCGGCGAGGGACAGCGGGCCGACTCCTTCGGGGCGGCCCCATCGCTTGGTCAGCACGACCCCGCCGGCCATCAGGACGGTGCCGGACAGCCCGGCGACCACACCGAGGGCGTCGAGCCGGGCCGTCGGCCCGAGGACGACGAGTCCGACCCCGAGCACGCCGACCACGCCCCAGGCCCATCTCCACACCGTCGGCCGGTCGTGGAGCACTCCGATCGCCAGTCCGGCGACGAGCAGCGGCTGTGCGGCGCCGAGGGTGGCGGCCACGCCACCGGGGAGGCGTTCGGCGGCGAAGAACAACAGGGGGAAGAACGCACCGATGTTGAGCACGCCGAGGACGGCCGCCTTCCACCACCAGTCGCCGCGCGGGAGCGTCCGGGTGATCGCCAGCGCCAGCAGCCCGGCGGGCAGCGCGCGCATCAGGCCGGCGAACAACGGATGCCCGGGCGGTAAGAGTTCGGTGGTCACTCCGTACGTCGTCCCCCACGAGATCGGAGCGATGGCGGTCACCGCAACGATCGCGGCGCGTTTGGCGAACGCGGCCCGCCGGGCCCGTTGCGCGGGTTCTCCTGCCCCGGCCGGGGCGGTGTTCAGGTCGCTGCCGTGGTGCAGGCGCTGCTCGTCGGTCTGCTCGTCGTCAATACGCGGGCTGCTCTGCCTGTTCTGAGTCATCTGCATGAGGTCAAGTCTGATGACCCATCACCATGACGGCAAAGCATGGTTGTCATGACAGCCATGAACGAGCACGATGGAACATGTGGATCTCCAGCAGCTGCGTTACGTGGTCGCCGTTGCGGAGACCCGCAACTTCACACGTGCCGCGGAACGTTGTGATGTGGGCCAGTCCTCGCTCAGCCACCGCATTGCGAGTCTGGAGCGCGAGCTGGGCGTGCGGCTGTTCGCCCGCTCCAGCCGCCGGGTCGAACTCACCAGCGCCGGGGCCGCGTTCCTCGGCGGCGCACGGGACTGCCTGGCGGCCGCCGACCGTGCGGTGGCCGATGCGGCGGCGGCCGCGGGGGTGGTGCGCGGCCGGCTCGCGGTCGGCGTGATCGTCACCACGGCCGCCGTCGACGTACCGGAGCTGCTCCAGCGCTACCGGGCTCAACACCCGGACGTGCGGGTGCTGTTGCGGGCCGGCGGCAGCGACGAGCTGGCGGCGGCGATCCGGCGGGGCGAGCTCGACATCGCGTTCCTCGGCATGCCGGAGGGGGAACGGCCGGCCGGGGTGGAGGCGCTGGTGCTCGACCACGACGCGCACGTGCTGGTGGTGCCGGCCGGGCACCGGCTGGCGGGCGCCCCGCAGGTCACGCTCGCCGAGGTCGCCGACGAGACGTTCGTGGACTTCGTGGCCGGCACTCCGGCCCGGGCCCAGTCGGACCAGGCGTTCGCCGCCGCGGGTCTGGTCCGCGACGTCGCGTACGAGGCCGGGGTCGCCGAACTGATCACCCGGCTGACCGCCCGCGGCCTGGGCGTGGCCCTGCTGCCGTCGGCCTTCGTCCGTCCGCAGATCGCGGACGATCCCGAACTGGCGCTGGTCCGCGTCGTCGACGGCCCGCACCGCGTCGAGTACCTGGCCTGGAGCCGCTTCAACCCCAGCCCGGCCACCCGCGCTCTGCTCGACGTCATGGGCGTACGGCCGTCGGCCGGCCGGGACGCGGAGGCCCGCCCCGACCGCAATTGACATGGTCCGTGCGCGGGGCGAACCTGACATCAGGTGCGCCCGAGAGGGGACCCTCATGTACGGGCACGTGCGATCCATCACCGGGGACGAGCCGATCTTCATGATCAAGGTGAGCGTCTACCATCCCGACCTCACCCTCGTCGACCACGCCTACACCAGCGAGGACGGCTCGTACAGCATCGCCGTGGCGGCCGGCGAGACGGTCACCGTCCGCTTCGACACGCACCACTCGCTCACCAATGCGGACAGCTGGCAGCCGTCGCTGCTCACCGACGTGGTCACCGACGACACCGCGCCGCTCGACCGCCGCCTGGTCCCCGTGGGCCAGTTCGCCGACACGGCACGCGGCATCGACGTCCTCGCCGCCTTCCTCCAGGCCTCGGCCGTGGAGGGACCGGAGTACGCCGCCCATGCCGTGACCCGGCTGTCCCAGATCAAGCAGAACACCCTGTTCCTCCAGGGCGTCCAGGCAGCCGTTCTCCGGCACTTCGCGGAGCAGCCCGGCACCTGACGACCCGCACCCGACCCGGCCGGTGGTCTCCGTGCCGCCGCTGCGGCTACGGGTCCTCGATGCGGAGCGCATTCCCGCCCGGCCGCCGTCGGCGACCGTACCGCCGAACTTCCGGGAGCGGACGCCTTTCGTCGAAGCGATCGTCCTCCCCGCGGGCTGGCCGCCGGTCTGGCCCCGTTCCCCCGGGGCCACCCGTCTGCACACCGCGGGCCCGGCGGGCCGCCGACCCGCCGCACCCCCCGTTTGCCTGCCCCGAATGGCGTATGACGCTGAGGTACTGCCTAATGACAATGCGTGCACCTCCTAGGTGCACAGCGACCGACGCGCATGAGTAGACCCGTGCGTCGGCGAACGGAGCTTGTCATGAACCAACCCATCCGATCCGCGGCTGCACCGGCAGGCGGCCACGGACCTTCCGAGACCCAGCCGACGGCCGACCCGGCCGCGGACCCGCTGCGCACCCTCATGGACACCGTGGCGACCTGCCGTCCGCTGGACCAGGTCACCGAGCTGGTGTCCCTGCTCAAGGAGGGCGGCCGGCACCCCGACCTGGTCCGGGACGCGGTGTCGACCGCGGCCGTCAACCGGCCGGTGGACGAGGTCGGGCGGCTGATCGGCCACCTGTGCCAGTCCCCGCAGGAGCAGGCGGAGGCCGAGATCGCGCTGCGCGCGGCAGCCGCCGGACGCCCCATCGAGGACGTCGCCACCCTGGTGGGCATCCTCGCCGCCCCCACCCCGCCCGTTCCGGTGCCGGTCCCGGTGCCCGAGCCGGACGGCCGGGAGCCCGTCGGGCCGCGTCCGGCCGAGGAGGGGTCCGTCGAGTACGACATGGCCCGCCTCACCGTCCGGCGCCGCGCCCCGGAGGCCCCTCCGGCCGAGCCGCCGGCCCGCACGCCCCGGCCAGAGGTGCGCTGGGCCGCGGGGCTCGCGCTGCTGTTCGTCGCCGCCCTGCACCTGCCCGCCGACCCGGCGGCCGTGCTCTCCGGTGCCGGTGACGCGGTGGTGCCCGCCGTCACCGCGGTGCTGTGCGTCCTCGGCGCCCTGGCCCTGACGGTACGGAGCGCAGTGGCGGCCTGGTGGGGTGCGGCGGCCACCGCCGGCGCGGTGATCGTCCTGCACCTCGCGGGCCGGACGGCCGGGTTCGACCCGCTGTCCGGCACGCTCGGCGCCCCCGTGCCGTGGGCCGGTGCCGCCGCCGTCCTGGGCGCGGCCATCGCCCTGATCCTCACGGCGGCCGTCCTGCGTCCGCCGGCCCGGAACGAGGTCGGGGCCGACCGCGTCTGCTGACCCCGTCCGGCCGGGTCCGCCCCCGCCGCCGACCGCCCCGCGCGGTCCGGCCGCGGGGGCGGCTCCGTTCACGGCCTTCCCGTCCCCCGGTCCCGTCCCCCGCCCGCGTCACCCTCCGTCCGCCGCGGCCCACCCGCGCGGCCGGGAATCAGCCGAACGAGTCAGCGGGCCGTGCGGGCAGGGGGTCCGGATCGCTAGCGTGAGGAGCCGCAACGGTGCGGAGGCACGTATGGACGGGACACGCGGCCGGTCGCCGGACGACGCCGGGGAGACCGTGGGCGCGGGCGGACACCCTGCCGGATCCGAGGAGTTCGGACCGGCACTGCGGCGGCTGCGGACCGAGCGCGGTCTGTCGCTGTCCGCCCTGGCCCGGCTGGTCCACTACAGCAAGGGCTACCTGAGCAAGATCGAGAACGGTGGCAAGCCCCCGACCGGCGACCTGGCACGCTCCTGTGACGCCGTGCTCCGCGCGGGCGGCGCCCTGGCCGCACTCGCCCCCGAGGTGCCCGCGGCCCGGCAGCCGGAACCCGCCGCCGAGTGCCCGTACCGCGGTCTCGCCGCCTTCGGCACCGAGGACGCCGGCTGGTTCTTCGGCCGGGAGCACGCCACCACCGCCCTGCTGGAGCGGCTCGCCCAGCGCGCCGGCCGGGGCCCGCTCGCCGTGGTCGCCTCCTCGGGCGCCGGCAAGTCCTCCCTGCTGCGGGCCGGTCTGGTGCCGGCCCTCCGCCGGGCCGGCACCCGCCGGGTGGTGATCTGCACCCCGACGGCCGACCCGCTGGCGGAACTCCTCGAAGCCGTCGCCGCCCTCACCGGCGAAACCGGGGCCCTGCCCACCGCCGCCGCCCTCGCCGACCGGCCCGGCCTGCTGGTGCCGGCCGTGCGCACCGCCCGCGGCACGGACGGACTCGTGCTGGTCATCGACCAGTTCGAGGAGGTCTTCACGCTGTGCCGGGACGAGCCGCAGCGCCGCGCGTACGTCGCCGCTCTCGCCGCGCTCTGCGCCGGCGGCCCGGACGCCGCGGCCGTGGTGGTGCTGGGCCTGCGCGCCGACTTCAGCGGCCGCTGCCTGGCCTACCCCGAACTCGCCGACGTGTTCACCCACGGCCTGTTCGTCCTGGCGCCCATGACCCCGGACGAGCTGCGCGCCGCCGTCACCCGCCCGGCCGACCGGGCCGGCCTGGTCCTCGAACCGGGGCTGGTGGAACTCCTGTTGCGCGATGCGGGTGCCGCCGGCGGCGGCCCGCCCAGCGCCGCCTGGGCGCTGCCTCTGCTGTCCCACGCCCTCCTCGTCACCTGGGGCGCGCGGACCGGCCGTACGCTCACCGTCGCCGGGTACGAGGCGACCGGCGGGCTGCGCGGCGCGGTCGCCCGTACCGCCGAGGAGGTGTTCTCCGCGCTCGACCACGACGGCCAGACGGCGGCCCGTCGGGTGCTGCTCCAACTGGTGCACGTGGGCGACGGGGTGGTGGAGACCCGCCGCCGGACCGCACCGGACCGGCTGACCGCGGGCGTACGGGATCCCCGCGCGGCCTCGGCGGCACTGGACTCGTTCGTCCGCGCCCGCCTGGTGACGGCCGGCGAGACCGCGGTGCAGATCACTCACGAGGCCCTGCTCCAGGTGTGGCCGCGGCTGCGCGGCTGGATCCACGCCGACCGGGCCGGGCTCCTCCTGCACCAGCAGCTCGCCGACGCGGCCGCGGCCTGGATCCGGGAGGACCGCGACCCCGAGCTGCTGTACCGGGGCAATCGGCTGGCCGCCGCCGACGAGTGGGCCGAGCAGCAGGACGGCCGGGACCCGCCGGGTCCGGCGGAGACTGAGTTCCTGGCGGCGAGCCGGGCGGAGGAGGACGGCCGCCGCCGGCGGGCGCTGCGGCAGGCCAGGACCCGCCGCCGCCTGCTCGCCCTGCTCGCCGTGCTGCTGACGGCCGCGCTGGGCGCCGGCGTCCTGGCGTTCCACCAGCGGTCACGGGCCGTGGCGGAGCGGCGGGTCGCCCAGTCGCAGGCGATGGCGGTGCAGTCGGAGGCGATGGCGTCCGGACAGCCGGAGGCGTCGATGCTGCTCGCGGCCCAGGCGTACCGGACGGCTGCGACGAAGGAGGCCCGTGGTGCGCTCCTGAGCACGCAGGCGCAGGCGTTCGCGGGTCGGCTGGCCGGTCACACGGGCCCGGTGAACACGGTGGCGTTCGCTCCCGACGGCCGGCTGCTGGCGACCGGCAGCAGCGACGGCACGGTCCGGCTGTGGGGCGGCCCGGGCCACCGGTCGGTGGCGGCGGTCCTCACCGGGCACGGCGGGCCGGTGCTCGGGGCGGCGTTCGGCGCGGGCGGCCGGCTGCTGGCCTCGGGGGGCACCGACGGCACGGTCCGGCTGTGGCGGCTGCCGGACCGCCAGCCGGCGGGCGTCCTGTACGGACACAGCGGCGGGGTCCGCTCGGTGGCCTTCTCCCCCGACGGGCGTACGGTCGTCTCGGGCGGCATGGACGGCACGGTCCGCCTGTGGGACGTCGCCTCCGGGCATCTCGCCGCGACCCTGCGCGGGCACACCGACACGGTCCACGGCGTCGCGTTCGCTCCCGACGGCCGTACGGTCGTCTCGGGCGCGGCAGACCGTACGGTCCGGCTGTGGTCCGTGCCGCAGCCTCCGACGGAAGCCCGCCCGCCGGCCGTCCTCGCCGGTCACACGGACGGGGTGCTGGGCGTGGCCTTCGCCCCCGACGGCCGCAGCGTGGCCTCGGGCAGCGCGGACCGGACGGTACGCCTGTGGAGTACGGCGGGACTGCCCGGCAGCGGCGCCGGCCCGCTCCGGCGGGCCGCGGCCGCGGTGCTGCGCGGTCACAGCGACGACGTGAACGCGGTGGCCTTCACCTCGGACGGCCGGGGCGTGGTGAGCGGCAGCGGCGACGGCACGGCGAAGGTGTGGGACACCGCGGGCCACCGCCTCACCCAGACGTACGGCGGCCACGCCGACTACGTGCTCGCGGTCGCGGTCGGTCCGGGCGGCCTGCTGGCCACGGGCAGTTTCGACCGGTCCGCGGTGCTGTGGGATCCGGGCCGCAGCACGCTGGTGGCCCGCCCGTTCGCCGAGCTGTGGCAGTCGGCGTTCGCCCCGGACGGCCGGCTCCTCGCGTCGGCCGCGGCCGACGGAACCGTACGGCTGTGGGACATGGCCGGTCACCGGCCGGCGGGGACACTGACCGGCCATCAGGGGGCGGTGTTCGCAGTGGCCTTCGCCCCCGACGGCCGCACCCTCGCGTCGGCCGGCGCGGATCGCACGGTCCGGTTGTGGGACACCCGGCGGGGCACTGTGCTGGCGGTCCTGACCGGTCACCTGGGCTCGGTGTTCGCGGTGGCGTTCGCGCCCGACGGGCGGACCCTGGCGTCGGCGAGCGCGGACCGGACGGTGAAGCTGTGGGACACGGCCGGCCGCCGCCAGCTGACGAGTCTGACCGGCCACCAGGACTTCGTCAACACGCTGGCGTTCAGCCCCGACGGCCGGCTGCTGGCCTCGGGCAGCGACGACCTGACCCTGCGGCTGTGGGATCCGGCCGCCCGCCGGGAGCGGGCGGTGCTGCGGGGGCATTCCGGGGCGGTGCGGAGCGTGGCGTTCGGCCCTGCCGGCCGGCCCCTGGCCAGCAGCGGCAACGACGGCACGGTCCGGCTCTGGGATCCCGGCAGCGGCAGCACGCTCGCCGTGCTGACCGGGCATGTCGGGGCGGTACGGGCGGTGGCGTTCGGGCCGCGGGGCCGGACCCTGGTGTCGGGTGGCGTGGACGGCACCGTCCGGGTGTGGGACGCCGTCCGGTTCCGGTCGGCCGCCTCGCTGGCGGGGCACGCGGGCGCGGTGTGGGGTGTCGCCTTCGACCCGTCGGACGGCCGGCCGGCCAGCAGCGGAACCGACGGCACGGTCCGTCTGTGGTCGCTGGACCCGGCGGCCCGCCTCGCCGCGATCTGTGCGCTCACCGGGGGTTCCGGGCCGGACGTGCGGGACCGGGCGGCGAGCGGGGAGGCGCACCTGCCGCCGGGACTCGGTCTGTCGGCCAAGCCGTCCTGCTGACGCCGGGCCGGCTCCCCAACGGTGCGGGTTTCCCGGGGGGTTTCCCGTTTCCCGCCCAGGTGGGAGACGCGGCGGTCCTCGACACCGGGGGTCGGCGCAGGCCAGTGTCGAAGGGCCGGCGGATCAGCCGGTGGCAGCCGCGGCCCGGCTTCAGGGGCGTACGTCGCGGCACCGCACGGTTCGAGGGGAAGCGGGGCACGGGGATGCACGGGTGGTGGCGGAAGCCGCAGCACGGGGGAGGCACGGTGCCGGGAGCCGGCAGAAGACTCACGGCACCGGCGCGCGGCGGCCGGTGGGCCAGAACCGCCGCGGTCGGGGCGGCGGTCCTGGCCCTGGCGGCCGCGGCCGGGGGTGCAACGGCGAACGGGGCGGGTGCGCCCCGGTCCGCGGACACGGCCTGCGGGGTGCTCGCTCCGGGCGCTTCGGCGGCGGCGGAGGCCGCCGTACGGGCCGCCTGCGAGCAGATCGGGGTCTGGTACACGTGGGGTGGCGGCCACGGGCCGGAGCCGGGCCCCACGTACGGCCAGGTGGACCCGAGCGACCCGGCCAGCGAGCACGACCCGGAGCGTCTCGGCTTCGACTGCTCGGGGCTGGTGCGCTTCGCGTACGCCCGTGCCGTCGGCCGTGATCTGCTCCCCGGCAATGCCGGCCACCAGTTCAACACGCCGCACGCGTCCGCCCGGTTCAGCGCCGGGCAGGGCACGGGTCCCCTGCTGCCGGGCGACCTGCTGGCCTGGGGTTCGGGCGGTTCGATCCACCACATCGCCCTCTACCTCGGCGCGGGGAAGATGGTGGAGGCCCGGCAGTCCGGCACCCGGATCATGGTGAGCGACGTTCGGCTGGGCGGTGACTACGCCGGTGCGGTCCGCATCGGGGCACCGGCGCCGGGCACGTTCCGCACCTGGGGCACGGACGTCTGGACCCACAGCGAGCCGGCGACGGGCAGTCCGCGCGTGCACAAGTTCCCCGGCCCGACCACCGTCCGCGTCCAGTGCCAGAAGCACGCCGAACTCGTCACCGCGGACGGCTACACGAACGACGCCTGGTCCTACCTGCCCGAGTACCGGGCGTGGATCACCAACATCTACATCCAGGGCCCGGCCTGGCTGGACGGCGTACCCACCTGCCCGTGACCGGCGGCCCTCCCACCCCACGACACATCACGTCACATCACGTCACATCACCCATGCGTACATCCGTACGACTTCACCTGGAGGAAGCATGTCTGCTGTCAAGACGACCGCACTCGGTCTGGCCGCCGCGCTCACCGCCGGCCTGGCCGTCCTGGCCGGCCCGGCCACCGCCGTACCGACGGCCGGCAAGGCGGCCGCCGCCGAATGCGGGGTCCGCTCCGACGGCAAGCTCTGGTGCGGCAACCGTGTCGGCGCCAAGGGCTACGAGCACCGCCGTTACAACTCGGGCGTGCGGGGACCGCTCAACACGAGCTTCAGCTGGTTCCAGTGCTGGGGCCCGGGTGACGTGCACCCCGGCGGCAACAACGTCTGGTACTGGACGCAGTTGGACAACGGCCAGTGGGGCAACGTGCCGGCCGTCGACGTCCACACCCCGGTCGACCCGGCCCCGGGTCTGCGCCAGTGCTGACGGGTACCCGCTGCTTGACGGCAACCGTCTGACATTG
>NZ_JAJAUZ010000008.1 GCF_020532645.1 Streptomyces bambusae | reverse complement strand
ACCCTCCGGGCGAGCCGCGGCCCCCGCAGACACACGAAGGCCCCGGTGGCCGGCCTCCCCAGGCCGGTCACCGGGGCCTTCCCCCATCCCCGGACCAGGGGGCTACAAGCGCTGGATGATGGTGCCGGTGGCGAGCGCGCCGCCGGCACACATCGTGATCAGCGCGAATTCCCTGTCACGGCGCTCCAGCTCGTGGAGCGCCGTGGTGATCAGGCGGGCGCCGGTGGCGCCGACCGGGTGGCCGAGGGCGATGCCGCCGCCGTTGACGTTGACCTTCTCCAGGTCCTGCCCGAAGACCTGCGCCCAGCTGAGCACGACCGAGCCGAAGGCCTCGTTGATCTCGACGAGGTCGATGTCCTTGAGCGACATGCCGGCCTTGCCGAGGACCGCGCGGGTCGCGTCGATCGGCCCGTCGAGGTGGAAGTGCGGGTCCGAGCCGACCAGCGCCTGGGCCACGATCCGGGCCCGCGGCCGCAGCTTCAGGGCGCGGGCCATCTTCCGCGAGGCCCACATCACGGCGGCCGCGCCGTCGGAGATCTGCGAGGAGTTCCCGGCGGTGTGTACGGCCGTCGGCATCACCGGCTTGAGGCGGGCCAGCGCCTCCATCGACGTGTCGCGCAGGCCCTCGTCCCGGTCGACGAGCCGCCACATGCCCTGTCCTGCGGCCTGCTCGTCCTCGGTGGTGGGCACCTGGACGGCGAAGGTCTCCCGCTTGAAGCGCTCCTCGGCCCAGGCGGCGGCCGCCCGCTCCTGCGAGAGCAGGCCGAGGCGGTCCACGTCCTCCCTGGTCAGTCCGCGCTTGCGGGCGATCCGCTCGGCCGCCTCGAACTGGTTGGGGAGGTCGACGTTCCACTCGTCCGGGAACGGCTTGCCGGGACCGTGCTTGGACCCGGATCCCAGCGGGACCCGGCTCATCGCCTCGACTCCGCAGGCGATTCCGATGTCCATGACCCCGCCGGAGATCATGTTCGCGACCATGTGGTTGGCCTGCTGCGAGGACCCGCACTGGCAGTCGACGGTGGTCGCGGCGGTCTCGTACGGCAGCCCCATGGCCAGCCAGGCGTTGCGGGCGGGGTTCATGGACTGCTCGCCGGCGTGCGTGACGGTGCCGCCGACGATCTGTTCGACGCAGTCGGGCTGGATCCCCGTACGCGCGAGCAGCTCGCGGTAGGTCTCGCCCAGCAGGTAGGCGGGATGCAGGTTGGCGAGCGCGCCGCCGCGCTTGCCGATGGGGGTGCGTACGGCTTCGACGATGACGGGTTCCGCGGCCATGAGCTCGTCCTCTCCTCCGCAGCGGCGGCCCGTCCCGGCGGGTCGCGGCAGGGGTGTGTCCGTGTCCGGGGTCGCCCCGCCCCGAACTAGTACGCGTTCTAGTTCTCCCCGCAGTCTTATGACCGGAACCCCTGCCACGCAAGGGTCTTGCACGCTTCTTGCACGATTCCCGCACTCAACAGCCGGTGCCGCGACCCTTGTCACTTCTAGAACTCGTTACTACCTTCAGGACGACTGCTGATGGGCCGTCAGACTCTGGAGTTGCCGATGCCCTGCCCCGCGCTTCCCGAGGGGTTCGACGCCACCGACCCCGACCTCCTCCAAGCCCGCGTCCCGCTCCCCGAGTTCGCAGAGCTGCGGCAGACCGCACCGGTGTGGTGGTGCCCCCAGCCGCGCGGCATCACCGGTTTCGACGACGAGGGGTACTGGGCCGTCACCCGGCACGCGGACGTCAAGTACGTCTCCACGCACCCGGAGTTGTTCTCCTCAACCGTCAACACCGCGATCATCCGGTTCAACGGCCACATCCAGCGCGATGCCATAGATGCCCAGCGCCTGATCATGCTGAACATGGATCCGCCGGAACACACCCGGGTCCGCCAGATCGTCCAGCGCGGTTTCACCCCGCGCGCCATCCGCGGCCTGGAGGGTGCGCTGCGGGACCGGGCCCGGCGGATCGTCGCGGAGGCCAGGGCCGGTGCCGGGGACGGCAGTTTCGACTTCGTCACCAAGGTGGCCTGCGAGCTGCCGCTCCAGGCCATCGCCGAACTCATCGGCATCCCCCAGGAGGACCGGTCCAAGATCTTCGACTGGTCGAACCGGATGATCGCGTACGACGACCCCGAGTACGCGATCACCGAGGAGGTCGGCGCCCAGTCCGCCGTGGACCTCATCGCCTACGCCATGAACATGTCGGCGGACCGGAAGCAGTGCCCGGCCCAGGACATCGTCACCCAGCTCGTCGCCGCGGAGGGCCAGGGCAACCTCAGCTCCGACGAGTTCGGCTTCTTCGTGCTGGTCCTCGCGGTCGCGGGCAACGAGACCACCCGCAACGCCATCAGCCACGGCATGCACGCCTTCCTGACCCACCCCGAGCAGTGGGAGCTGTACAAGGCCGAGCGCCCGGCGACGGCCGCCGAGGAGATCGTGCGCTGGGCCACCCCGGTGGTCTCTTTCCAGCGCACCGCCACCCAGGACACCGAGCTGGGCGGCCAGAAGATCCGGGCGGGCGACCGGGTCGGCATGTTCTACTCCTCCGCCAACCACGACCCGGAGGTCTTCGAGAGCCCGGAGCGCTTCGACATCACCCGCGACCCGAACCCGCACCTCGGCTTCGGCGGCGGCGGCCCGCACTTCTGCCTCGGCAAGTCGCTGGCCGTCATGGAGATCGACCTGATCTTCAACGCCCTGGCCGACGCCCTCCCCGACCTGCGCCTGACCGGCCCCGCACCCCGCCGGCTGCGCGCGGCCTGGCTGAACGGGATCAAGGAACTCCAGGTCAGGGCCGGCTAGGGTCTGTCGTCACACTCCTGTCGTCCGACTTCTGTCGTCGCCCGGAACTGCTCCGCCGCCGGGCGCCGTGCGTCCGTCCGGGTGGCGGAGCGGCGCCGTCCGGGTGATCCTGACAGGACGCGGCGATCCACCCGGAGGGGCGCCGGGGCGGCAGTACGCCCCGGCGCCCCTCCGGTACGCGTTCCCGCTCAGCCCCGTACCGGCTCGCGGGCCGCGGCCGCCGTCCGGCGCGGGACGGGCACCGGGACCAGGCGCCCGGGTCCGGCCGCCGGACCGCTGCCGAGCGGCCCCCACAGGGCATGGACCAGCGCGAACCCGGCGGCGACCACGACCGCGCCGCCGGCCGCGTCGAGCACCCAGTGGTTGGCGGTCGCGACGATCGTGCAGGCCGTGAGGACCGGGTGCAGCGCTCCGAGCAACCGCTGCCACCCCTTCGGGGCCAGCAGCACGACGACGACGGCGCACCACAGAGACCAGCCGAAATGCAGCGAGGGCATCGCCGCGTACTGGTTGGAGATCCCGGTCAGCACCCCGTACTGCGGGTCCGCCAGGTCCTGCGGCCCGTGCACGGTGTCGACGAAGCCAAGGCCCGGCATCAGGCGCGGCGGTGCGAGCGGGAACAGCCAGAAGCCGGCCAGCGCGATCACGGTGGCCAGGCCGAGGGCGGCACGGGCCCGGCGGTAGTCGGCGGGCCGGCGCCAGTAGAGCACCCCGAGGACCGCCAGCGGGACCGTGAAGTGGAACGACGTGTAGTAGAAGTCGAAGAACCCCTCCAGTCGGGGGAATCCGACCACCGCCCGGTTGACGGCGTGCTCGATGTCCAGGCCCAGGAGGCGTTCGGCGGACAGGAGCAGCGTCGCGTGCGCCTCGGCGTCGGCCCGGCCGGCGGGGGCGGCGGCCCGGATGTGCGAGTAGAGGGCGTAGCCGATCCGGATCAGCAGCAGTTCCAGCAGCAGGTTCGGCCGGCCCGCTGCGGCCGCGGGCCGGGGCGCGGCCCAGTACGGCGAACTCCGCGGCAGGAACGGCACGGCGCAGGCGACCGCGAGGGCGGCGAGCAGCGGCAGCCCGTCCCGCACGGGGGCCAGCACGGCCAGGTGGGGCAGCAGCACGTCGCCCGGCAGGGTCGTGACGAGGACGGCCGTCACCGGCCAGACCCGCCGGTCGGCGGCCCGCACCCCGGCCCGGCCGGCCAACGCGAGGAGCACCCAGAGCAGTTGGTCCGTGCCGCCGCCGGGCGAGACCACGACGGCCGTGCAGCCGGTGACCGCGGCGGCCGTCAGCGGTTGGCCGTCGCATGCGTACCGGACGGCGCGGCGCAGCCCGCACCGGGCGACGGCGGCGGCGAGCACGAGCCAGAGCGCGAGTGCGGCGGGCCCGTCGACCCCCAGGCGCAGCAGGGCGCCGTACAGCGACTGGCCGTCGGGCGCGGGCAGCAGCCCGTACGCCGAACCGCCGCCGGGCAGCAGGCCCCAGCCGAGCGCGGTGCACCCGGCGAAGGCGGCGGCGCCGGTGCGCGCGGCGGACCGGCGGCCGGTCGCCCACAGCAGCACCGCGAACAGCAGCAGGGACGGCTGGAACGCCGCCCCGGCCCCGACGAGCAGCCCGGCCGCGGGCGCCCGGCGGGCCGCCGTGCCGAGGAGCACCAGCAGCACCGGCACCGCGCCGGGCGCCCCCGTCGCCCACGCGTCGCGGACCGGCAGCGACACCAGCACCAGGGCCACCGCGACGGGCCCGGCGAGCAGCGCCGTCCGGCGGCTCAGCGGCCCCGGCAGCGCCCGCGCGGCGAGCACCCCCACGGCACCGGCCGCCGGCAGCATCCCCCACGTCACGACCGCCCGAAGGACCTGCTCCGCCGCATCAGCCACGCCCCGCCGGCCTCCTGCCGTCTCCACCACACCCGCCCCACGACGACTGCAGCCCTGACGGACGACCATAGTCCGCTTACCGCCCGCCACTTGCCGAAAACCCCCCGGGCACCCCTACCGGGGGAGACGGGGACGGCGGCTTTGACAGGATGGCGGCATGAGCATCGTGAAGATCAACGCATTGACCGTGCCGGCCGAGCAGCGGGAGGAGCTGGAGAAGCGCTTCTCCGCGCGTGCGGGGTCGGTGGAGAACTCCGACGGGTTCGAGTGGTTCGAGCTGCTGCGCCCGGTCGAGGGCACCGACACGTACCTGGTGTACACCCGCTGGCGTGACGAGGAGTCCTTCCAGGCGTGGATGGAGGGGCCGATGAAGGCGGCGCACCAGGGCGGCGGCGCGGGCGGCGAGCGTCCGAAGCCGGCGGCGTCGGGCTCCACGCTGTGGTCCTTCGAGGTGGTCCAGCAGGCGGCTCCGAAGCAGGGCTGACCGGACCGGACACGACCGCGCGGCCGGGGGCGGGGCCTCCGGCCGCGCGAGCGCGGGTGCTGCCGCCGGGCTCAGGACCAGAACGCGTCCTCCTCGGCGATGTCCTCCGTGCACGCGTCGATGTCGGTGATCTTGCCGCCGACGATCGTGAAGAAGAGGCTCTGGTGGAGCTCCATGCCGCGGTCGCCGCGGTCGGCCTTGAAGCAGTGCACGCTGATGCCGTGGCCACGGCCGTCGACCATGACCTTCTCCAGTTCGACCCGCATCGTGCCCCGGGTCTCCTCGCCGAGGCGGCGGTACAGGTCCAGGACGGCTTCGCGGCCCTTGTGGTGGCCGGAGAGCGGGTTCGTGCCCGGCACGTGGTGGATGACGTCCGCCGTCATGAGGGTGGACAGGGTGTCCATGTCCCCCTTGACGAAAGCCTCGTAACCCCGGCGTATGAGGGCGGCGTCCGGATGCTGCGACATCGACATGGCCCTTCCCACCCTTCTGCTGTGTGATTGGCACCTTTTCCCATCATCCGTCCGTGCCTGTGGATATTCCACGCGGGCCGGCGGCGGGCGCCGCCACAATGGCGCCATGGACGCGATCAAGAGCAGTGCAGAGGCGCTCTCCGCACCCGTGTACGGGCCGGACGGCGCTGTCGGGGACGGCGGTACGGGCGGCTGGGAGGTCGCCGCGGAGCACTTCGGGACGCCCGCGGCGACGGCCCTGCGGCGGGAGTACTACGCCGAGGTGGCGGGCCGCTACTGGGGCCGGACGGCGACCTCTGCGGAGGTGGACCAGGGGCTCGCGGACGACCCGGCGGACGCCCTCACGGCCCCGACCGGCGCCTTCCTCGTCGGGCGGTACGGGGGCGAGCCCGCGGCGTGCGCGGGGCTGCGCCTGCTGGACCCGGTGACGGCCGAGCTGACCCGGGTGTTCGTACGGCCGGACCGGCGCGGCACGGGCGGCGGCGGGGCGCTGCTGGCGGCCCTGGAGGCGGCGGCCCGGTCCCTGGGTGCGCAGCGCATACGGCTGGACACGCGGACGGACCTGGTGGAGGCCCGCGGGCTCTACGCGAAGCACGGGTACGCGGAGATACCGGCGTACAACTCGGGGCCGTACGCACAGCACTGGTTCGAGAAGCGGCTGTCGGGCTGAGGCGGTGCTGACGGCGGGCGCGGAGGCGGGCGGGGCGCCCCGGCGGGCCGGGGCGGTGCCGGTCAGCGGGCGGCGGTCAGCGGGCGGCGTGGTCGCGGGGGGCGAGGGTGTCGTACGGCTCTTCGCTGTCGGAGCCGCACAGCTCCCGGTTGAGTTCCTCGACCAGCTGTACGAGGTCGGTGGGGCGGTCCGGGCCCCACCAGTCGCCGAGCAGTTCGGCGAGGGATTCCTCGCGGGCCTTGGCGAGCCGGTCGGCGGCGGCCCGGCCGGCAGGGGTGAGGACGAGCGGCATCCCGTCGCGGACGGCCAGTCCGCGTTCCTCCACCTGCCGGGCGGCGTCCGTGATCAGGTGCAGCGGCACGGAGGTCCGTTCCGCGAGTACGCCCGGGTCGGCGGAGCCGTACCTGGAGATCCGCAGCAGCAGCCAGCTGGAGGCGGGCAGCAGGTCGTAGCCGGCCTTGGCGGTGATCTTCTCGTAGACGTGCTTGCGGCCCTCGCGGGTACCGAAGACGGAGAGGGCGCGCGCGACCTCCTCGCGGGAGGTGCGGTGCACGGGGTTGGAGGCCAGGGTCTCGCTGACGTCGGGGGCGGTCACCGAGGTCCGCAGCGTGTCCTCCTTGAGGAACCAGGCGACGACGAAGGCGACCAGCACCACCGGCACGGCGTAGAGGAACACGTCGGTGATGGCGGAGGAGTAGGCGTCGAGCACCCGGGGCCGGGGGCCGGGCGGCAGCAGCCCGATGGCCCGCGGATCGGCTTCCAGCTGCCCGATGGACGCCTGGGGCGGCAGCGCGGTGCCGGCGAGGGAGCGGTTCAGTTTGTCGTCGAGGCGGTTGGTGAAGACGGTGCCGAAGATGGCGACGCCGAAGGAGGCGCCGATGGAGCGGAAGAAGGTGGCGCCCGAGGTGGCGACCCCGAGATCGGAGTAGCTGACGGCGTTCTGCACGGCCAGCACCAGGACCTGCATGACGAGGCCGAGGCCGGCGCCGAAGACGAAGAAGTAGACGCTCATCTCCCAGGTGGAGCTGGTGCGGTGGAGCTGGTGGAGGAGGAGCAGGCCGACCGCGGTGACGGCGGTGCCTGCGATGGGGAAGGCCTTCCAGCGGCCGGTGCGGCTGACGAGCTGGCCCGAGCCGGTGGAGGTGATCAGCATGCCGAGCACCATCGGCAGCATGTGGACCCCTGACATGGTGGGCGATACGCCCTGCACGACCTGGAGGAACGTCGGCAGGTAGACCATCGCGCCGAACATGGCGAAGCCGACGATGAAGCTGATCACCGAGCAGAGGGTGAAGGTGCGGATGCGGAACAGGGAGGGCGGCAGGACGGGTTCGGCGGCCCGCTTCTCCACCGCGATGAACACGGCGAGCAGGACGGCTCCGAGCACGGCCAGGCCGATGATCTGGGCCGAACCCCAGGCCCACGTGGTGCCGCCGAGGGAGGCGACGAGCACCAGGCAGGTGGCGACGGACGCGATGAGGAAGGTGCCGAGGTAGTCGATGGTGTGCTTCGAGGCACGGACCGGGATGTGCAGCACGGCCGCGATGACGAGAAGGGCGACGATGCCGATGGGGATGTTGATGTAGAAGACCCAGCGCCAGCTGAGGTGGTCCACGAACAGACCGCCGAGCAGCGGGCCGAGGACGCTGGTCGCGCCGAAGACGGCGCCGAACAGCCCCTGGTACCGGCCGCGTTCGCGGGGCGGGACGATGTCCCCGACGATCGCCATCGACAGCACGATCAGGCCGCCACCGCCCAGGCCCTGAAGCGCGCGGTAGCCGATGAGCTGGCCCATGTTCTGGGCGAGGCCGCACAGGGCGGAGCCGATGAGGAAGATGACGATGGCGGCCTGGAACAGCTTCTTGCGGCCGTACTGGTCGCCGAGTTTGCCCCAGAGCGGGGTGGCGGCCGTGGAGGCCAGCATGTAGGCGGTGACGACCCAGGAGAGGTGTTCCATGCCGCCGAGATCGCTGACGATCGTCGGCAGGGCGGTCGAGACGATGGTCTGGTCGAGTGCGGCGATCAGCAGGCCGAGCAGCAGGGCGCCGATGGCGACCATGACGCTCCGTTCGGCGTGCTCGGCACCGGGGCCGGACCCGGGGTCCACGGTCGCGGCGGTCGCTTCCTGAGCCATGAACTCCTCCTCAGGGCCAATACACGTTTCCATCCTGAGTGGTGTGTCCGGTTATGGCCTGTTGGAAGGGTTGGGGCCGCCCTCCGGGGTCTGCATAATCGCAGGCACACGCCTGGGAGGGGATCCATCAGTGAGCGCTGTGCGCTGTCCGGAATGCGCCGCTGCCGTGGGCCAGTGCGCCCACACCCGGGCCCCGGCGGGCTTCGACCACAGCCGGATCCGCCCGTACATGTCCCGCCCCGCCTCCCCCGACGGCTCCGCGCCGTCCTCCCAGGCCCCGCGCATCCAGGGCGTCGTCCGGCCCCCGGCCGCCGCCTGGCACCCGGCCTCGTCTTCCCCGGAGCCCCCGCAGCCCTCCACCACCTCCCCGTGGGGCCCGCCGGCCCCGGAGGGCTCTCAGCCCTCGGCCGCCTCCCCGTGGGGGCCCGCCACGCCCGAGGCCGGGGGTTGGGCGCCCGCGGGTGCGCCCTGGCCCGCTGCGACCGGGCCGGAGGCGGCGACTTGGGGGCCGGCCGACGCTCCTGCCCCGGCTCCCGGAACATGGGGGCCTGGCGGCACGCCGCCGCCAGACGTGCCGGCAGCCGGCGGGGCGTGGTCGCCCGCGGGCGACCAGCCTGCCGGCCCGCGGCCGGCGTCCGGCGCGCCCTGGGGACCCGCGGGCGTGCCGGAGGCACCGGCCGGCGGCCCCGGCACGCCCTCGCCCGGCAGCCCCGAGCCGTGCGCGGCGGGCTCCGCCGCGCCCACGGCGGACGAGGGGGCCACCGAGGTCCTGCCGGTGATTCCCGACGGTCCGGCGCCCACGGGCGCTGCCGGGTACGCGCCGGACAGCGCAACGAGCCCGGCAGGTTCGGCGGGTTCGACGTACGCGGCTGCCCATCCGGCCGGCACTGGCGGTTACCCCATGTACGGGGGCGGTGTGCCCGTGGCGGATGACGGGTGGGGGGCGGGCGGGGCGCTGATCGTGGACGAGGCGGTGCGGTTGGACGCCCGGACCGGGGGGCGGGCGGCGGCACGGAAGCGGCGGCGCAGTCGCGTGCTGCCGCTGGCGGTCGGTGCCGCGGTCGTGGTGATCGGGGCCGGGCTGCTGGCAGCAGGACTGTCGGGTGACGAGGACGGCACGGACCGGGCGCTGCCCGATCCCAAGCTGTCACCGCCCGCGGTGACCGTGGCCCCCGACCGGGGCCGGCCGTCCGCCACCGGCGGGGCGACCGACTCCGGCGGGCCCACCGCACCGGCGGAGGACGACGCGGCGGAGTCGCCCGAAGCCACCGGCCCGGCGACGGCCACCGCGTCCGCCTCGGCCCGCGAGACCCGCAGCACCGGGCCCTCGCCCGAGCCGACGCGCCGCGCCACCCGTCCCCCGAAGCCGACCGCCACCTCGGGCGCGGATTCGCTGCGGCGCGGGGACGACGGTTCGGAGGTCCGGGAGCTGCAGATCCGGCTGAACGAGATGGCGCACTACTGGGGCCCGATGAACGGCCGTTACACCCGTTCTGTGGAGCGCGCGGTGGCCGACTTCCAGGACTGGGCGAACGTCACGGGCGACCCTCGCGGGGTCTACGGCCCGGCAACGCGGGAGGCTCTGGAAGCCCTGAGCCACGAGCCGTAAACCCGGCCGCCGCCGCGGTCGCCGCCACGGCCGTCACCCCGCCCGCCGCCCAGGTCCGGATTCACCCGAACGGACGCGCCCATCCCCCGCCCCGGGCAGGAGCTGCGCAGGCTGGACCCCATGGACAGGCCAGTCATGCGTGCCGTGCCCGGGGAGCGTCTCGCCGACCTCCCACCCGTCCGGGCATTCGACGAGGCCACCCGTCACGAGATGCGCGTGGTGGCCTCCGTACTGCCGTTCAAGGTCAACAACTACGTCCTGGACGAGCTGATCGACTGGGATCGGGCCCCCGACGACCCGATGTTCCGGCTGACGTTCCCGCACCGGGCGATGCTGCCGGAGAAGATGTTCGCCGTCATGAGCGACCTCGTCGCGGCCGGTGCGCCGCGCGCGGTGGTGCGGGCCGAGGCGGACCGCCAGCGGCGGCTGCTGCATCCGCACCCGGGCGGCCAGCTGGAACTCAACGTGCCGCGGATGGGCGGCGTCGCCGTGCCCGGCCTCCAGCACAAGTACCGCGAGACCGTGCTGCTCTTCCCCGCCCACGGCCAGACCTGCCACGCGTACTGCGGGTACTGCTTCCGCTGGGCGCAGTTCGTCGGCATGCCCGAGCTGAAGCAGCACCTCCCCGGCCCGGACGCCGCCGTCGAGTACCTCCGGGCCCACCCCGAGGTGACGGACGTGCTGGTGACCGGCGGCGACCCCCTGATCATGTCCGCCGACCGGCTCCGGGCGGTCCTCGAACCGCTGCTCTCCCCCGGCCTCGGCCATGTCCGCAACATCCGCATCGGCACGAAGGCGCTGAGCTACTGGCCGTACCGGTTCCTGACCGACCCGGACGCCGACGACCTGATGCGGCTGCTGTCGGAGTGCGTGGCGGCAGGCCGGTCGCTGGCGCTGATGACGCATTTCTCGCACGGCCGCGAGCTGTCCACGCCGGCGGTCCGCCGGGCGATCGCCCGGCTCCGCGGCACGGGTGCGGTGCTGCGCGCGCAGGCGCCCATGGTCCGCCACGTCAACGACGACCCGGGGGTCTGGGCGGACATGTGGCGGGAGATGGTGCAGCTGGGCGTGCAGCCGTACTACACGTTCGTCGAGCGGGACACCGGGGCCAGCGAGTACTTCGCGCTGCCGCTGACCCGGGCCCTCGCCGTCTACCAAGGGGCGCTGCGCCGGGTCTCCGGGCTGGCGCGGACCGCGCGCGGTCCCGTGATGTCCGCCACTCCGGGCAAGGTGCTGCTGTCCGGGGAGGCCGAGATCGGCGGGCAGAAGGTGTTCGTGTGCAGCTTCCTGCAGTCCCGCGAACCCGGCCACACGGGACGGGTCTTCTTCGCCTCGTGGTCCCCGACGGCGACGTGGTTCGACGAGCTGCGGCCGGCGCTCGGCACGGACCCGGCTTTTTTCGGTGATGCGGCAGCACTGGCGTAGACCAGGCTGTATTTTGTATCGTGAAGAAACAAAGTGGTTCCGTCCGCACTCCCTGACCGGTGGACGGAACCGCTTGTTCTCTTTCCGCGCCCGTCTGGAGTCCCACCGATGCCGGCCAGCACCACCCCCGTCGTCCTCTCCGCCCGCGCCCTGCTCCTCGACATGGACGGGACCCTGGTCAACTCGGACGCGGTGGTCGAACGCTGCTGGCGGGACTGGGCGCAGAGCCACGGCCTGGATCCCGACGCGGCCATGAAGGTGGTCCACGGCCGCCAGGGGTACGCGACGATGGCGCTGCTCCTCCCGGACCGCCCGATGGAGCTCAACCACGCGGACAACGCCGTGATGCTGGCCCGCGAGACCGCCGACACGGACGGTGTGGTGCCGGTCGAGGGCGCGCCCGCGTTCCTGGCGGCGCTCGAAGAGCTGCCGCACGCGCTGGTCACCTCGGCCGACGAGGCCCTGGCGACGGCCCGCATGACGGCCTCCGCGCTGCCGATCCCCGGGGTCCGGGTGACCGCCGAGTCCGTCGCGGCCAGCAAGCCGCACCCGGAGGGCTTCCTCAAGGGCGCCGCCGAACTGGGCGTCGACCCGGCGGACTGCATCGTCTTCGAGGACTCCGGCGCCGGCATCGAGGCCGGCCGGGCCGCGGGCATGCGGGTGGTCGGCGTCGGCCCGCGGGCCGGCGAGCACGGCCCGACGGTGCACGTGCCGGACCTGACGGCGGTCCGCGTGGAGTCCGCGGCGGACGGCTCGATCACGCTGACCGTGCACCCGGCCGCCGCCTGACCTGCGGGCGGCAGACCGCGTACGAAGGGGCGCCCGGTGGGTGTCCACCGGGCGGGCCCCTTCGTGCCGCCGGGAGCGGGCCGTACGGCCCGGTTCAGCCCGCGATCGCCTCGTACAGGCTGAACGCGGCCATGACCGCCATCACGCCGGCCGCGATCTTCGTGATCAGCCGCAGCGGCACGTACTTCATCAGGGTGCGCCCGCCGACGATGCCGATGCCGGCGACCGCCCACAGGGCGAGCACCGCGCCGAGGCCGACCGAGAGCGGGTCGTCGTAGCGGGCGGCGAGGTTGGCGGTCATGATCTGCGTGAGGTCGCCGAACTCCGCGACCAGGATCAGCATGAAGCCCGCCCCGGAGACCTTCCAGAAGGACTGGTCGGCGGGCGGCTTGACCTCCTCCTCGCCGTCGTCCTTCTTGAGGAGCAGCATCGCCGCGCCGGCCAGGAAGAGCACGCCGACGACGGCCTGGACGAGCCGCTGCGGCAGCAGTGTCAGCACGCTGCCGGCCGCGATGGCCAGCGCCACGTGCACGGCGAAGGCGGCGGCGACACCGGCGAAGACGTACGACGCCTTGTAGCGGGTGCCGAGCATGAGGCCGGCGAGGGCCGTCTTGTCGGGCAGCTCGGCGACGAAGACGATGCCGAAGACGATCGCCATGATGCTGATGCTGATCACGGAGGAGTTACCTCAATCGGTCGGGCAGGACGCCGTCGTACCGAGAGACCTGGGGTGTTTCAGGGGTCGCTTCGGCTCGGCGGCGCCCTGTGGGTACACAGGACACTGCGGGCCGAAGGTCTCGCTGGCCGGCCGCTGACCGCGGCCTGCCTCCGGGCGCCGGCTGGGTGACCCAGCAGTATGTCGACGGTCCGGCGAAGAGCTACTCCCCTTCTGCTCCGTACAGGGTACGCGATGCCGCAGTGGGCCCGGAATGGACCTTTGGTCCCGACCTCGACCCCGAACTCGACCCCAGCCCCGGCCCCGGCCCCGGCCCCGCCTCGCCCCGCCCCGCCCCGCTCGAGCCCCGGAGATCCCCCGCACGCGCCGGACCCGCCTCGCGAGACGGCGGAATCTCAACTTCCGCTTAACTCACACCGGTTGGACGACTTGATCTGACGTGGCCATGTCGCCACCCTGTTACCTGGCGCCCACCCGACCGACATCCGGCGCCGCCACGATGGCCGGGCCCCGCCGGGGTCCGATACGCCCTCCATCCCCCGCACCGAGGAGTCCCATGTCCGGCATCTACGCGCGTCGATTTGGCATGCTCGCAGCAATCGGAACGCTCGCTTTCACCGGTCTCGTGAACGCGCCCGCCGCCCAGGCCGCAATGCCCACCCCGATCAGCGCGTCGGCCGCACGTGCCTACCTGGCCACGGTGACCCCCAAGGCGGAAGGTTCCTCCACCGGCTACAGCCGCGACCTGTTCCCGCACTGGAGCACCGTCTCCGGCACCTGCAACACCCGCGAGACCGTGCTCAAGCGCGACGGCGTGAACGTCGTCACCGACTCCGCCTGCGCCTCCGTGAGCGGCAGCTGGTACTCGGAGTACGACGGCGCCACCTGGACCGCCGCCTCGGACCTGGACATCGATCACGTCGTCGCCCTCTCCGAGGCCTGGCGCTCGGGCGCGAACTCCTGGACCACCTCCAAGCGCCAGCAGTTCGCCAACGACCTCACCCGGCCGCAGCTGATCGCCGTCACCGACAACGTCAACCAGGCCAAGGGCGACCTGGACCCGGCCGAGTGGCTGCCCTCCCGCACCGCCTACCTCTGCACGTACGCCCGCAGCTGGGTGCACGTGAAGCAGTACTGGGGCCTGACCATCGACTCCGCCGAGAAGACCGCCCTGACGAACGTCCTCAACGGCTGCTGACCGCCCCGCCGGCCACCCCGCGCGCCCCCGGGAAATCCGGGGGCCGCACCCCGGACGATCTCCGGGTCCGATCAGGAACCATCGGCCCCCTCCCCGTCGTACCTTGAGGCGAGGGGCATCGGAGGAGGGGGAGTCGGATGGGCGGACTGCGCCTGGGACCACTGCTGCGGTACGTGGACTGGGACAGCGGGGACACGGCCACAGTGTGGGTCGAGGCGGACCGGCCCTGCACGGCCGAGGTCCGCTGCGCCGACGGCTCCGGCGGCTCCGTCCGCACGTTCCAGATCGCCGGCCACCACTACGCACTGATACCCGTCACCGGCCTCACCCCCGGCACCACCACCGCGTACGAGGTGCTGCTCGACGGCCGCCCGGTCTGGCCGCTGCCCGGCAGCCCGTTCCCCGCGAGCACCATCAGCACCCCGGTGCCGCGCGCACCGGGCGGGGACGCGCCCCCGCTGCGGCTGTCCTTCGGTTCCTGCCGGCAGGCCGCGCCGCCCGCCGAGGGGCGCGGCCCGCACGGGCCCGACGCCCTCGACACCCTCGCCGCCCGGCTCGCGGCCGAACCGGACGCGGACCGCCCGGACCTGCTGCTGCTCCTCGGCGACCAGGTGTACGCCGACATGCTCTCGACGGCGACGCGCGACTGGCTCGCCGCCCGCCGGGACCTGCGGGAGGAGCCCGGCGCGCAGGTCGCGGACTACGAGGAGTTCACGCGGCTGTACGACGAGTCCTGGCTCGACCCGGAGATCCGCTGGCTGCTGTCGACCGTGCCCAGCTGCATGATCTTCGACGACCACGACCTGTCCGACGACTGGAACACCAGCGCCGCCTGGGTCGCCGAGCGGCGCGCCCTGCCGTGGTGGCAGGAGCGGGTGCTCGGCGGCCTGATGTCGTACTGGGTCTACCAGCACCTGGGCAACCTCTCGCCGGCCGCGCTCGCGGCCGACCCGCTGTACGCGGCGGTACGGGAGGCCCCCGACGGCACCGACCTGCTGCGCCGGTTCGCGGCCGAGGCGGACGCCGACCCGGCCTCGGTGCGCTGGAGCTACCGGCGCGACCTCGGCGGAACCCGGCTGCTGATGGTCGACACCCGGTGCGCCCGGGTCCTCGACGAGCGGCACCGCTCCATGCTCGACCCCGACGAGCAGCAATGGCTGCGCGACAATGCGCTCGACGGACACGGGAGTTACGACCACCTGCTGATCGGCGCCTCGCTGCCCTGGCTGCTGCCGCCGCTGATCCACGACGCGGAGGGCTGGGACGCGGCGCTCTGCCGCGGCGAACGCGGGGAGCGCTGGGCACGGTTCGCGGAGGACCTGCGGCGGCGCAGCGACCTGGAGCACTGGGCGGCGTTCCCGCCCTCGTTCGCCGCACTCACCGACCTCATCGAGGAGGTCGGGACCGGCCCGCGGGCACCGGCGATGGTGGCCGTGCTCTCCGGTGACGTCCATCACGCGTACGTGGCGGAGCCGCGCACCGCGACCACGTCGAGGATCTTCCAGCTGACCTGCTCGCCGGTGCACAACTCGATCCCCTGGGTGGTGAAGGTCGGCTTCCGGTTCGGCTGGAGCCGGACCGGGCGGTGGCTCGGCCGGATGCTCAGCCGGCACGCGCGGACCGGGCGGCCGCCGCTGACGTGGCACCGCAGCGGCGGGCCGTGGTTCGCCAACCAGCTGATGACGCTGTCCCTGGAGGGTCGCGGCGCCCGGCTCCGGCTGGACCAGGCGCGCTCGCGGGGCGGGCGGGCGCAGCTCGCACCGGCGCTGGAGCGGGAGCTGACGGCGGGGACTTCCGGGCCCGCTCCGAGCCCGGAGGAGGGGGCACACAACAGGCGGAACACGACAGTCCGTTCCGAAACCTGACACAAGGGCGGACCCCGGTCGTACGCCTCCCGAACCCCAGGCGTACGCTGTATGGCTGTCAAGCCAAGCCGCCCCTGCCGCTCCCCCGCGACGTCGCGGCGCGTTCCGCCGATGCACGTCAACCGGACTGGGGAGTCCCGTTTTGCTTGAGACTGTGGGGTCGCTGACCACGAGCCCCTGGATCTACGCCGTCGTGGCCGTTTCCGTCATCCTCGACGTCTTCCTGCCCGTACTGCCCAGCGGAGTACTGGTGATCACGGCGGCCGCCGCTGCGGCCGCCGCCGGGGCCGCGGGGGCGGCCACTCCCGGACCCGAGCAGGTGCCGGACATCCTGGCCCTGCTCGTGTGCGCGACCACCGCCTCCGTCCTGGGCGACCTGGCCGCCTACCGGGTGGCCTGGCGCGGCGGGGCCCGCCTCGACCGGGCCATCGCCCGCTCCCGGCGCCTGACCAACGCCCAGGAGCGCCTCGGCTGGGCCCTGAGCCGGGGCGGCGGCCTCCTCGTGGTGATCGCCCGCTTCGCCCCGGCCGGCCGCTCGGTGGTGTCGCTCGCCGCGGGGGCAGCGCACCGCCGCATCAAGGATTTCCTGCCCTGGTCCGCTCTGGCCGGCATGGTCTGGGCGGGCTACAGCGTCTCCCTCGGCTACTTCGGCACCCAGTGGCTGGGCACCACCTGGCTCGGTACGGCCGTCTCGGTGGCCGCCCTCTTCGCCGCGGGCACCCTGGCCGCCTACCTGATGCGCCGTCCGGACCCGGCCACGGCCGCGTAACGCCTCCCGGGGGCCGGGTGCGCACGCCGGAGGGGGATCCGGCTGCGCGCTCCGGCCCCTTCTGCATGCCCCGGCACCGGTCCCGGGGCGTTCCGCGGGAGCCACCGGGCGGGCGGCCCCGTACGGAGCAGTGCGGTCACCCGTTCATCCGGTGCCGCTCACCCGTTCACCCGGCCCCGATCGCCGCCGGAAGCCCCGGCTCCTAGCGTCCGAAGCACAGCGGTGCGCAACCGAAGCTGCGTCACATCCGTGCCCTGGCCGCGCCGTTTCCGAGGAGCAGAAGGAGTTCCGCGCATGCGCCTGACCACCGTCGCGGCCGCGACCGCACTGACCACCGCACTGACCACCGCCGCCCTGATCCCTGCCGTCGCCGCCGCCGCGCCCGCCGGCTCGACGACCCCCGATCTCGTCGGCGGGGTGACCTCGGCC
The DNA here is from genome assembly GCF_020532645.1 of Streptomyces bambusae. Taxonomy (GTDB): domain Bacteria; phylum Actinomycetota; class Actinomycetes; order Streptomycetales; family Streptomycetaceae; genus Streptomyces; species Streptomyces bambusae. The sequence goes on along the minus strand of NZ_JAJAUZ010000008.1, from coordinate 169,818 downwards.
GCCCCCGGCGGCACGGTCGGCCTCACCCTCCGGAACTGCCGGAACACCACGTCCACCGCCACCTCGACGGCGTTCATCTCGTCTGCCACTCTGCGGCGACTTCTCGGCTCCTCCGACGACTTGCAGGGCGGCAACGCGACCCTCTCCGCCAACGTCACGCCGGGCAGCACGTACATGGTCCGGTTCACCTGCGGCAACCGCTCGACGACCGCCAACTTCACGGTCACCCCGGGCGCCGCCCGCGGTGGCCTCGGCGGCAGCATCGACACCACGAGCCCGGCTCACATCGCCATCGGCGCCGCCCTGGTCGCCGGCGCCGCGGGCACCGCCGTCTGGGTCGTCCGCCGCCGCTCGCACTCCCAGGCCTGACCCGCAGCACGCCGGGGGCCGGTCAGTCGTGGGCGTGAGCGTGGGCGGGCGCGTGCCCGCCGCTCCCGCGCACCTCGATGCCGTCCAGCAGCGCCCGGGTCGCCTCCGCCACGGCCGCAACGGCCGCGTCGAACACCTCCCGGTTGTGCGCGGCCGGCGCCCGGAACCCGGACACCTTCCGCACGTACTGCAGCGCCGCAGCCCGCATCTCCTCGTCGGAAGCCTTCTCGGGAATGGCCGGCGGCCTCAGGGTCTTAATACTCCGACACATACTCCGAGTATCCTCCCGGGCCCTGCTCCCGGGGCGGAACTCCGGCGCTTCGGCGGTCGAGGAGCCCATTCCGTTCCCCGGCCGGCGAGCGCGGCCGGGACCCGGGCCGCGAACCGGGCCGCGAACGGGCCACAAGTGGACACACCAACCCGGTCTCGTTACGGTCGAGTGGTAGGAGCCACGGCCGCCCCGGCAGCCGCATCCGGCGGGCAGACCCCCGGAGCCGACGCCTCGGCCGCACCGCCCCTCCAGCGCCACCCGTGCACGGCACCCGCCCGTACGAGACGTACGGGCGTGGACCATGGCCGCACCGACCGGCGCACCCAATCCCAGCGACGGCACCCCGCAGGTGGCGATCCGACGCCGCGCCCGGACCGGCGACCAGCTCTTTCGACGTCCCTCTCCACGGTCAGCGCGGGCCGAAGCAGACGAGCGGAGACCGACATGCAGGTCCTCAGCAGCAAGCGCAGAAGACTCGCCGCCACCCTGGCCGCAGCCTCACTGGCCGCCGCCCTCCCGGTCGCGGCCACGGGCACCGCGGAGGCCGACCCGAAATCGAGCCGGGTCACCGTCGTGGGCACCGCGAGCTGCGAGGAGGAATTCGTCGACACACTGGTCACAGAGGTGTCGATCACCCCCAAGGGCGGGACGCCCAGAACGGCCGAACTGTCGGGCGAGGAGCCGTCGGAGAAGTACTCCATCAAGTTCACCGGTATCCCGAAGGTGAAAGGCGTGACGGCCAAGGCCGTGGTCACCTGCGTGGACGGCGACGGCGAATCCCACCAGTTCGACAAGAACATCACCATCAAGAGGCCGGCCGGCACCACCATCGAACAGACCGTGGACCTCAAGTAGCGCCCGCCCCGTCCCCGAACGCCGGAGGCCCCCAGCCAAGATCGACTGGGGGCCTCCGTCATGGTGGGCGCGGACGGTTTCGAACCGCCGACATCTGCTTTGTAAGAGCAGCGCTCTACCCCTGAGCTACGCACCCGTGGACGAGGAGACAGCCTACATGGAGGGGCGGGGACGGACGCAAACCCGTTGCCGTGAGGGAGAATGGACCGGGGCATGGCGGATGCGACGGGGCACGGGAGAGGGATTGTGACGGCGACTTCCCGGCGGTGGTTCGGTGGGCGGGACGAGAGCCGGCGGGCCGACGCGCAAGCGGCCAAGGACGGCGCCGCCGAGGCCTTCTACGAGCTGGACACCGCACAGCGGGACCTGCGGATCTCCATCGAGACCATCGCCGCCGTCGACCGGTCGCCGGCCGCGCGCCAGGCCGCGGAGGGGTTCGCGGCGCTCGGGCGGCGGATCGACGAGGTCAGCCACACGTACATCCAGTCCGTCGACGCGTACGACCTGGACCGGGCGGAGCTGGAGGCCTCGGTCGCGGACCGGGCGCGTACCGAGCTGACGCGGGCCCGGGACGAATTGGTGCGGGTCAAGGGCGAGCTGGACCGGTTCGCGCAGGGGCTGCAGCCGCTGCTGGACACCGCGGAGACGCAGCTCGCGCGGGTGGCGCCGGCCCGGGAGCGGGCCAAGGCCGCGCTGCTGGGCGCGAGTGACGCGCTGGACGCCGTACGGGCCTCCGGCCTGCGGGCGGACGACCTCGCGGCGCGCCTCGCCGCGCTCGGCCCCGAGCTGACCCGGCTGAACGAAGGGGCCGGGCAGCACGGCGTACCCGAGACCGTGCAGCGCGCCGACCGGGTCCTGCGGGAGGCGGAGGCGATACGGGCCGATGCCGAGCGGCTGCCGGAGCGGGCGGCGGAAATGGACCGGCGGCTGGTGAGCCTGCGGACGCGGGCCCAGGCGCTGGAGACGCGGGCCGGGCAGGTGGACCCGATCCTCAGCGAGCTGCGGCGGCGGTTCAGCGCGGCCTGCTGGCAGGACCTGCAGCGGGTGCCGGACCAGGCGGCCGGATCGGTCCGGCAGGCCGAGGAGCGGCTCCGGGAGGCGGCCGCGGCCCGGCAGGAGCAGCGCTGGGCGGATGCGACGGCCTTGCTGGGGACCGTACGGGCGCTGCTCGACGCGACCGACGAGGCGGTGTCGGCGGCGGGCGACCGGCTGCGGCAGCTGGAGGCGGTGGCGGCGAGCCCGCAGCAGGAGGTGGACCGGACCCGGTTCGCGATCCGCGACGCCCAGCGGCTGGCGATGGAGGGCCGCAGCGTCCCCGACCCGCGGCACGCGCGCCCCCTGGACGAGTCGGTGGCGCGCCTCGACCGCGCGGTGGCCGGCCTGGAGGGCCGCCACCCCGACTACTGGCACTTCCTCCGGGAGACGGAGCAGATCCGGGCCGCGGTGGGCCGTGTCGTGGCGGACCTGCGCGACCGCCGCGGCGCGAGCTGAGCCGACGGCGGGGCTGGGCGCTCCCGGAGTTGTCCCCGTACCGCCACCGGCGGATGCTGGGAGGTGCAGGGAACGGAGCAGAGGAGGGCGCCATGGCTGCCCACACATTCCGGAAGGCCCGCGAGCCCCAGGCACCCCCGGCGTCCGGCTACGCGCCGCACGCCGCGTACGGGTGCACCGAGCCCCACGAGCACTACGCGCCCTACATGCCGCACGAGCCGTACGGGCCGCCGCCCGTGGAGGAGACGGGTCCGGTCCGGCACCTGGTGGACCGCGTGGTGCACCCGGTGAACGCCACGCTCGACGAGCACCTGCCCACCGACCACAAGCTGAGCAAGGTCTACCGGGTCGGCGCCGGCGTGATGGGGCTGCTGCTCCTGGTCTTCGGCATCCTCGGCCTGACGGACAACATCGGCTTCTTCGACACCGGCGGCGACACCGTCCTCGGCCTCAACACCAACGGCGCGCTGAGCGTCCTGTCGATCTGCGTCGGCCTGCTGCTGTTCGGCGGCATGGTCGTCGGCGGCACCTTCGCATCGACCCTCAACATCGCCCTGGGCCTGCTGTTCATCGCGAGCGGCTTCGTCAACCTGGCCCTCCTGGACACCGGCCTCAACTTCCTGGCCTTCCGCATCCAGAACGTCCTGTTCAGCTTCGTCGTCGGCGTCATGCTCATGTGGTTCGGCATGTACGGCCGCGTGGGCAGCGCCCTCCCCCACGACAACCCCTACTGGCGGGCCCGCAACCCGGAACAGGCCGCCCGCGAGTCCCGCCCCCCGGCCCGCCCCCGCCCGGCGGTCTCGCACTGAGCGCGGCTTCCCGCCGCCCCGTCCGGCCGCTTAGCCTGGGGGCATGCCTCGATACGAGTACCGGTGCCGGACCTGCGGCGAGACGTTTGAGATGAATCGGCCCATGGCGGAGTCCGGGGCTCCGGCCTCGTGCCCGGCCGGGCACGACGACACGGTGAAGCTGTTGTCGGCGGTGGCCGTCGGCGGGACCGCGGCGGCTCCGGCGCCGTCGGGCGGCGGGTGCTGCGGAGGCGGCGGCTGCTGCTGACCCCTGTCACACCGCGTGCCGGGCCGGGGAGCGCCCCCGGCCCGGCGCGCGGTGCCGGTCAGCGCTTGCGGGAGAGGGTGAGGCCGTCGGAGATCACGGTCAGGACGCTCTCCATGCGCGGGTCGGCCTGCACGTGCTTGTTGAAGGCCTGGACGCCGGCCGCCGACTCGGACGGGTCCGCGTCGAGGACGCTGCCGTGGAAGAGCGTGTTGTCGGTGACGATCAGGCCGCGCGGGCGCATGCGCGGAACGAGTTCCTCCCAGTAGAGGATCTGGTTCTGCTTGTCCGCGTCGATGTACGCCATGTCGATGTGCGGCTCGGCCGGCAGGGCCCGCAGGGTGTCCAGGGCAGGCGCGATGCGCAGGTCGATGCGGTCGGCGACGCCCGCCGCCGCCCAGGCCTCGCGCCCGTACGCGGTCCATTCCTCGGAGACGTCGCAGGCGATCAGGGTGCCGTCGGCGGGCAGGGCGCGGGCCATGGCGAGGGTGGAGAAGCCGGTGAAGGTGCCGATTTCCACGATCGTGCGGGCGCCGGTCAGGCCGACGAGGAAGGCGAGCAGCGGGCCCTGTTCCTCGGCGGACTGCATGCCGGCCGAGTCCGGGAACTTCTCGTAGGTGGTGGCGACGAGCCCCCGCTGGATCTCGTCCAGCGGGGGGTTGTGCGCGAGCATGTACGCGTAGAGCTCGTCGGTGATCTTCGTGGAATTGCCCTTGGTCATGGGCTCAGTCTGCCGAGGGGACGTCCGTTCCGCGCGCGGCACGGCCGAACTGGCGGACGATTTCCTCTCCGGCCAGCACGCCCGCCTCGGTGAGGGCGGTGACGCCGGGCGCCGTCCAGCGGCTGTCGGCGAGTTCGCCGTGGCCGGGCCGCCAGGCCTGGTCGGCGGCGGTCAGCAGGTCCGCGTCGAGCAGCGAGTCGCCGGCGGCGAAGGTGCGGACGGCACCGGTGCGGCGGGCCACCTCGTGCATGGCGGCGCTCTTCGTCAGCGGGCGCGGAACGGCGTAAATCTTTCGGCCCTGGAGGGAGACCGTCCAGCCGCGGGCCTCCGCCCACGCGCTCAGCTCCTTCACCCAGTCCGCGGGGAGCAGCTGCCGTTCGACGACCAGGTAGGCGAACAGGTCCTCCGCGACCCGCTCCTTGCGCAGCCAGGCCGGATCGGCGGCCGCGGTCAGGTGCGCCCGTACCTCGTCCAGCGGGGCGCACTCGGCGGCGAGCCGGGCGGCGACCTGCCGGCGCCAGTCGCGGTCGGGCACGCCGTCGACGAGCAGCTGGCCGCCGTTCGCGCAGATCGCGTACGGGGCCGGGCGGCCGGGGAAGCGGATCCGCTGGTACTGCTTGCGGGTGCGGGTGGTGGTGGGGACGAAGACCACGCCGGGGTCCTCGGTGAGCGCCGCGAGCAGCCCGGCCGCCGTCTCGGTCATGTAGGACAGCGGCTTGCTCTCGTGTACCTCGACGCACAGCAGCCGGGGGGCCTGCGCGTCGGGCATGGTCAGCCCGAGGGCCGCCGTGGAGTAGATGAGCGTACGGTCGAGGTCGCTTGCGATCAGCACGGTCACTGGGAGGCCACTGCCTTTCCGTCGGCGCCGGTGGCGCCTCGTGTGTAGCGCGGGTGGATGAGACCGACACAGGAGTAGGGGAGGTCGTCGACCTCTTCGACGGGTACGCCGCGCTGTTCGGCGAGCAGGCGTACGTGGCCGAGGTCGGCGTCGGCGCCGCGGCGGGCGAGGATCTTCCAGGGGACGCGGCGCAGCAGGACGCGGGTGGTCTCGCCGACGCCGGGCTTGACGAGGTTGACGTCGTGGATGCCGTACTCCTCGCTGATCCGCTCGACGGCCGCCCAGCCCTCCCAGGTGGGGGTGCGGTCGGCGGCGAGCAGCTCCTTGACGTCGGCGGCCACGGCGTCGGCGACCTCGCCGAAGCGGGCGGCGACGGTGTCGACGAAGTCGGTGGAGACGTCGGCGGGGGCCAGTTCGCGGTAGAACTTCGCGCCGTGGAAGTCGTCCGCGCCGACCAGGTCGGCGCGCAGCACGGTCCGCGATATGAGCCCGGAGACGGTGGAGTTGAGGCACGCGGAGGGGATGAGGAAGTCCTCGCGGGTGCCGTACGTGGAGACGCAGCCGCCGGGGTCGGCGAGGACGACGATCTCCGGGTCGAAGCCGGGGAAGTCGGCGAGGGCGGCGGCGAGTTCGCGGGTGATGGCGCCCTTGCCGGTCCAGCCGTCGACGAACACGACGTCGGCGGGGTCGTGGTGGGCGGCCAGCCAGCGCAGCGCGGTGCGGTCGATGCCGCGGCCGCGCACGATGGAGACGGCGTAGTGCGGCAGGTCCAGGCCGTGCCGGTACGCGGCCCAGTGGCGCATCAGCACGCCGACGGGGGTGCCGGCGCGGGCCAGCGAGACGAGCACCGGGGCCGGTGAGCGCTCGGCGAGCACGGTCTCGGTGACGGCGCCGACGGCGCGGGCGAGGCGGGTCGCGGAGGCGTCGAGGGCGGCCTGGTAGAGCTGCTGGTAGGCGGCGGTCGGCTGGTACTCGACGGGCAGCGACTCGGCGTAGTGGGCGCCGCCGGACTGGATGGCCTCCTCGCGCTCCTCGGTGGGGGCCTCCAGCGCGGTGTCGGAGAGGTCCTGGAGGAGCCAGCCGACGTCGGCGGCGGGGTACGAGGAGAACTCCGGGCCGCGCAAGGGGGCCGGGCCGTCCCACGGGTGGGAGGGCTGGGGCATCGTCGGCTCCTGCCGGTCGGGTCGGGGTGCGGGGGTGTGCGACGGTACGACGGCCAGCAGGACCCGGCCGGTGTGCGGGGCGAGGCGGGCCAGGAGCCCGTCGGGGGCGTGCAGGGCGGGGGTGTCGCCGACGGAGTCGACGACCGCGACGACGGCGTCGAAGCCGGCGCCGGCGATGTTGTAGGCGTACCGGTCGCCGGGGCCGTCGGCCGGGTCGTCGTGGGCGGGGAAGACGAGCCGGGTGCGGATGGCGTAGCCGGGGTCGTCCACGGCGAGGACGGGCGAGCGGGTGGTGGTGGAGAACCGGACCTCGGCGGCCGCGCCGGCCGCCTCCAGCGCGCGGGCGAGCCGCAGCGGCGCGTACATCAGCTCTTCGTTGCCGAGCACGAGCACCCGTCCGGGCCGCGGCCCCAGCGCGTCGGCGATCCGCCGGGCCATCCCGGGCAGCGCCCCCTCCAGGGCCTCCCGTTCCCCGGTCCCGAAGCCGTGGCGCCCTCCGTCGGGCACCCCGGCGGGCCAGCCGAGGCCGACCCGCAGGACGGGGCCGGACGGCGCCGGGGCGCCGGTGGCGCCGGCGTCCGTCGCGCCGGCCGCCGCTTCGTGCCGTTCCACCAGGGCCGCGCCCTGGGCCAGGACGTCGTCCGGGAGGGTGACGGTGCCGGTGGCCAGGGCGATGAGGTCGATGCGGGCGCCGAGGCCGGCGGCGAAGGCGTCCAGGCGGTCGCGGTCGGCGGGGGACCGCATGTCGACCAGGGCGACGACCACGTAGCGGTCGCGCGGGTGGCGGGCGTGCAGGTCGCGGATGGTGTTGAGGACGGTGTTGCCGGTGGAGAACTCGTCGTCGACGAGGACCAGCGGGCCGGAGCCGGCCAGCAGGGCCGGGTCGGCGGGGAGCAGGAGGTGTGACGTGGCGTGCGAGTGCGCCTCCTCGAAGCCGCCGGCCCGGGCGACGCCGGCGACCGGCCGGCGGGTGGAGTGCAGGTAGGGCGCGGCGCCCAGGCCGTCGGCGACGCAGTGGCCGAGGCCGGTCGCGGTCTCGGCGTAGCCGAGGACCAGGGCGCGGGCGGCCTCCTGCGGGCCGAGCAGCGCGCGGACCCGCACGCCGAGGCCGTGGCCGGCCCGGTAGACGGTCTCGGGCGACTGCGGCACGTGCTTGCCGAGCACCTGCGACACGAGCAGGTGCGCCCGCTTCGGGTTGCGGCGCAGTGCCAGCCCGAGCAGGTCGTGCAGGCCCGGTCCGGCCGCGCCGCCGTCCTCTTCGAGCCGTATGCCGAGCCGTTCGGCGACCCAGGTTCCCGACCACACCACGTCGACTGCTTTCCCTCGTCTCGTCGTCACCGGGTCAGACCGCGAGCCCGGCCGTGAGCAGGTCGACGAAGCCGACCCGCTCCCTCGCCACGCCGAAGACCTCGGCGCGGAGCATCGTGCGCTCCGCCCAGGCCCGGTGCGGCTTCACCTCGTTCATCTTGTTCGTATAAGCAGACCGCATCACCCCGCCGCCGTCGCGTTCGGGGCGCAGGATGTCCTCCGCGTCGCAGTACTCCTCGTGGGAGACCACGGACAGGGCGTGTACGGGAGTGACGTGCGCCGGGTGGATGCAGGTCTTGCCGAGCAGCCCGTTGGCCCGGTCGAGTTCGATCTCGCGGAGCAGTCCGTCGAGGTCGTGCTCGATCAGCGCGGTGCGCAGTTCCTCCGCCTCGCCGTCGAGGAAGGGGCTGCGCCGCAGCTGGGGCTTGAAGAGGCGTTCCTGGTGGCGGAAGTACTCCCAGACCGGTCCGGTGACGGTGAAGCCGGTGCCGTCGGCCCGGCTGAGGACGTTGACCACGTCCGCGATCACCCCGGCGACGATCTGGACGTCGTACGCCGTCATGTCGGGCGTGCGGCGCAGCCCGTACGCGGAGCAGAAGTCGGTGACGCCGAGCCGGAGGGCGAGGACCCGGTCGCGGTGCCGGTTGACCGTACGGGAGATCGCGGCGAGCGTCTCGGCCCGGGTCTCCAGGTGGAGGATCTCGGGCGATTCGAGGACGGGCATCGCGAAGAGCCGGCGCCGCGAGGATTCGGCCGCCCGGGTGACGGCGTCGAGGAAGACCTCTCCGCGCTCGGCCGTGAACTTCGGAAGGACGAATCCGGCCAATCTGCGGACGGCAGGTCCGAGCCGGGTGACGAGATCCGGGATCTGCTCCGGCTGCCGCACCCGGATGAACAGCAGCGGCAGCTCCCCGCCCCGCGCGTCCAGGTCGGCGAACTGCCGGACGAGGTTCTCCTCGGCGCCGGCCACTTCGGCATCGCCGATGGAATCCTCCAGGCAGAGCACCATGGACACGACCCCGCGGGCGGCCTGCTTGCGGACGTCGTCGGCGAGGTGCGGGCGGGTGGCGGGGCTGTAGAGGGTGGCTCCGAGGGCCGCGGCGAGGATGCGCGCCGGGGAATCGGCGGTGAATTCGCACGGCTCCCGGTGGAAGAGGTCCTTGCGGAGCGCGGGCGAGATGTGCCCGAAGTGACGCATGTGCTTCCCCCGTACTGCCTCGGTGGCCCGACTGGCGTGGCCGGTAATAGTACGTACGAATGAGTGTCAAGAGTTCCCCAAGCGCATGAATTTCGGGTAACCCTGTTGCACCATGCCCACGCACCGTCGCGGGGACAAGGGGCACGGCACGGCCCCGCCGGGCGCGGCACGCCCGTCGCAGGGGGGCCGCATTGTCCCGCCCGGCTCCGGGAGGGCAGGATGACGGGCATGACGCACGCGATGCAGAAGGGCTCCAACATCCCCGTGACGCCGACGGCGGTCCGGGCGGTGCTGCGCTGGACCACCGGCCCCGAGGTCCCGGATGTGGACGCCTCGGCCCTGGTCCTGGGCCGGGACGGCCGTGTGCGCTCGGACGAGGACTTCGTCTTCTACAACCAGCCCCGGCACCCCTCCGGCTCGGTGTGGCGGCTCGGCAAGAAGCTGCTCGGCGAGGACGTCACGGACGCGATCCAGGCGGACCTGGCCGCGGTGCCCGCCGCCGTGGACCGGGTGCTCGTGGTCGCCTCCGCGGAGGACGTCCCCTTCGAGCGGGTCCGCGACCTGCGGATCCTCCTGTACGACGCCACCGTCGAGGGCGGCGCCGAGCCGCTGGCCTACTTCGACGTGCGGCCCGAGACCGGCGCGGAGACCGCGCTGATCTGCGGCGAGCTGTACCGGCGCGGCGAGGGCTGGAAGTTCCGGGCGCTCGGCGAGGGCTACTCGGACGGCCTGGTCGGTCTCGCGACCGACCACGGCATCTCGGTGGACGAGAACCAGGCCGACCCCGGAGCCACCCGGCACGCCACTCCCCCGACCACGCAGTCGGCCGCCACCCAGGCGATGGCCCAGGCCCCGCAGACACAGGCCCCGCCGGCCGCGCAGCCCGCGTACGGCTACCCGCAGTCGGTCGGGGCCACCCCGCCTGCACCCCCGGCCGGCCCTCCGGTACCGGTCCCGGTGCCCGGCCCGGCACACGGCGGCGACCAGGCCTTCCGGCTGCCCCCGCAGGGCCCGCAGTTCCTGCGGCCCTGACCGCCCGGGGCGCTGCCCCCGGACTCCGGCCCGCCCGGCCCCCGGCTGCAGCCGGGGGCCGTCCTCAGCCCTTGCCCTCCTTGTAGCCCCGCCCCCACTGGAGCCCCCAGCCGTACAGCCGGTCGAGCTCCGCCTGGAAGCCGTACACGAACTTCACCTCGCGGCGGACCGTCAGCTCGTCACGGACGTTCTCCATCAGCAGCACGGCGCAGGAGCGGGCCTGCGGGTGCCGCTCGTCGAGGGAGATCTCGATCCGCGGCCCGGTGGTCGGGTACAGGGTGACCACGGCGTGCGTCCGGTCGAAGGCCGGCGTCTGGTCGTAGATGTAGACGAACACGAGCAGCCGTTTGATCTTGTCGGCGTGGTCGAGGTTGACGAACAGCGTCTCCCCGGACGGCGCCCCGAACCGGTCGTCGCCGCTGATCTTCACGTACGGCGGGCTGTTGATGTCGCCCAGGAAGTTGCCCAGCGGCTGCACCACGCCCCGGCTGCCGTCCGTCAGCTCGTACAGGCAGCCGATGTCGAGGTCGACGTTGACCATGCCCTGGGTGTGGGCCTGGACGATCTCCGGTTTGAACATCTTGAACGGGTGCCGCAGCAGGCTGCTGTGCGCGGACCGGCCGCCGAAATCGGAGGTCCGCATCCGCCAGGACAGGTTGACCCGCAGGTTTCCCGTGGCCGCGCCCTGTTTGCTGAGCGAGACCGTCGGATGTCGTTTGGTCAGCTCGATCGCGTTGGACGATGCACTGCCCGACTGGAACTGCGCCGCCCGGCCGCCCAGTAACCCGTCGAAGAATCCCACCCCAGCCCCCCATAACATTCGAAAACAAAGGAAAAGCGCGGAATTTCCGCACACGCCAAAACGGAGGGGCGGCCGCCGGGTCCGTGGACCCGCCCGGCCGCCCCTCGTCAGAAGCGTTCCGCATTCACGGCCGGGTCACACCCCGGACGTGACCTCCGCCTTGCCGTCGGAGTCGGCGCCGCCTTCGGCCGCGAGCCGCTTGTTGCGGACCACGGAGGACCAGAAGGAGGCGGCGATGAGCACCACGCCGATGAGGCCGGTGATGATCTCGCTGATCTCGTGCTGGATGGTGACGAGCAGGATCACGGCGAGGGCGCCGATCGCGTAGTGCGCGCCGTGCTCCAGGTAGACGTAGTCGTCCAGGGTGCCCTGGCGGACCAGGTAGACCGTGAGCGACCGGACGTACATCGCGCCGATGCCGAGGCCGAGCGCCATCCAGAAGATGTGGTTCGTGATGGCGAAGGCGCCGATGACACCGTCGAAGGAGAAGGAGGCGTCGAGGACCTCCAGGTACAGGAAGAGGAAGAACGCCGCCTTGCCGGCCAGGCCGACCGCGGAGATCTCCTTGCCCGCCGCCTTGGCCTTCTCCTCCTCCTCGTGCTCGCGCTCCTCTTCCTCTTCGAGCTTGTCCTCGAAGAAGCCGGAGAGGCCGCCGACGATGAGGTACGTGATCAGACCGGCGACACCGGCCAGCAGTACGGTCGCCGACTTGTCGGCGTGCCCGGTGCTCGTGTGCGCCTCGGTCGCGAAGGTCATCGCGGCGACCAGCAGGGCGATCAGCGCGATGCAGACCGACAGCATGTCGACCTTGCCGAGCTTCGCCAGCGGGCGCTCCACCCAGGCCAGCCACTTGATGTCCCGCTCCTCGAAGATGAAGTCGAGGAAGATCATCAGCAGGAACATGCCACCGAAGGCGGCGATGGCCGGGTGGGCGTCGGTGACGAGCGCCTCGTACTTCTCCGGGTTGTCGAGGGCGAGGTTGACCGCCTCGATGGGGCCGACCTTGGCGCTGATGGCCACGATCGCGACCGGGAAGACCAGACGCATGCCGAAGACGGCGACCAGGATGCCGATCGTGAGGAAGATCTTCTGCCAGAAGGCATTCATCTTCTTCAGGATTCCGGCGTTGACGACCGCATTGTCGAACGACAGCGAGATTTCGAGGATCGACAGGATCAGAACGATCCCGAACGCCTCCCACCCCCACTGCCACGCGGCAAAGGCAAGACCGAGCGCCGTGATGGCGAACGACCAGCCGAAGGTTCTCAAAACCACAGGTACCTCATCCGGACGCGGCTTTACGAAACATTGACCCCGAAGTCTAGAGCGATGCCCCGCAGACCCGACGCGTACCCCTGCCCGACCGCCCGGAACTTCCATTCCCCGCCGTAGCGGTAGACCTCGCCGAAGATCATTGCGGTTTCGGCGGAGGCGTCTTCGGAGAGGTCGTAACGGGCGAGTTCCTGGCCGTCCGCCTGGTTGACCACGCGGATGAACGCGTTGGTGACCTGGCCGAACGTCTGGCGGCGGGCGTCCGCGTCGTGGATGGAGACGGGGAAGACGATCTTCTGGACCTCGGCCGGCACCAGGGACAGGTCGACGATGACCGACTCGTCGTCGCCGTCACCCTCGCCGGTGAGGTTGTCGCCCGTGTGTTCCACGGAGCCCTCGGGGCTCTTGAGGTTGTTGTAGAAGACGAAGTACGTGTCGCCGAGCACCCGGCCGTTCTGGCCGCACATCAGGGCACTGGCGTCGAGGTCGAAGTCGGCTCCCGTCGTGGACCGCGCGTCCCAGCCGAGCCCGATGAGGACGCGGGTCAGGTTCGGTGCGGCCTTGGAGAGGGAGACGTTGCCCCCCTTGGCGAGTGTGACGCCCATGTTCGTGGTCCTCCCCGGACGGACACTGCGGGTACTGCGCGCTACGGCCGACTACCGGGCCTCGCGGGAACGGCTCAGACGTTGACGCCGAAGTCCTGCGCGATGCCGCGCAGGCCGGAGGCGTAGCCCTGGCCGATGGCGCGGAACTTCCACTCGGCGCCGTTGCGGTACAGCTCGCCGAAGACCATGGCGGTCTCGGTGGAGGCGTCCTCGGAGAGGTCGTAGCGGGCGAGCTCGTTGTTGTCCGCCTGGTTCACGACGCGGATGTACGCGTTGCGCACCTGGCCGAAGCTCTGCTGGCGGCCTTCGGCCTCGTAGATCGAGACCGGGAAGACGATCTTGTGGACGTCCGCCGGGACGCCGGCCAGGTTGACCTTGATCTGCTCGTCGTCGCCCTCGCCCTCACCGGTGAGGTTGTCGCCGGTGTGCTCGACCGAGCCGTCGGGGCTCTTCAGGTTGTTGAAGAACACGAAGTTCGAGTCGTTCGTGACCTTGCCCTGGTCGTTCGTCAGCAGCGCACTCGCGTCGAGGTCGAAGTCGACCCCGGTGGTGGTGCGAGCGTCCCAGCCCAGACCGACGATGACCGCGGTCAGGTTGGGGGCGGCCTTGGTCAGCGAGACGTTGCCGCCCTTGCTGAGGCTGACTCCCACGGGTCCTCCATAGGTTGTGTGGGGCGGGGGCCCCGTCGTGCGGTTGCTATCGGATCAACGGTTCGATCCTAGTGACGGGTTCCCGGTGCGTACCGGTTTTTCCCAGGCTGCCGTGCGGAGTCAGAGGCTGTCGAGAGCCTTGATGTACTCGTTCAGGTCGCGGGCGTCCGGCAGACCGTTGACGACGGTCCAGCGGACCACGCCGTCCTTGTCGATGATGAAGGTGCCGCGGACGGCGCAGCCCTTGTCCTCGGCGAAGACGCCGTACGCCCGCGAGGTCTCGCCGTGCGGCCAGAAGTCGGACAGCAGCGGGTAGTCGAAGCCCTCCTGCTCGGCGTAGACGCGCAGGGTGGGAACCGAGTCGTTGGAGACGGCCAGCAGCTGGACGTCGTCGTTCTGGAAGCGCGGCAGCTGGTCGCGCAGGGCGCACAGCTCGCCGGTGCAGACGCCGGTGAAGGCGAACGGATAGAAGAGCAGGACGACGTTCTTCTCGCCGCGGAAGTCCGACAGCCGGACGGTGGCGCCGTGGTTGTCCCTGAGCTCGAAGTCCGGTGCCTTGTCGCCGACCTCGATCGCCATCTCTCGCATCCCTCCAGTGGGCTGTTCGGATGAGCCCAGCCTAGGGGGTGCACGCCCCCGGAACGCCGGACCCCCGCCGGCCCGTGGGGGCCGGCGGGGGTCTGGTCCGTCTGGCTGCGGCGCGGTCAGCGCTTGCCGGACTTGGCCGCCTTCGGGGTCACCAGCCGGCTGGCGCTCCACTCCTTGCCCACGCTGACGCTCTTGGTCTGCGACAGGCCCGCGGTCTGGGCGGCCTCGCTGATGTCGCTGGGCTCCACGTAACCGGCACGGCCGGTCTTGGGCGTCAGCAGCAGGATCAGCGCATTGTCCTCGACCAGCTCGGTGGCATCGACCAGCGTGTCCGTCAGGTCGCCGTCGTCCTCCCGGAACCAGAGGAGCACGGCATCGGCGACGTCGTCGTAATCCTCGTCGACGAGGTCGTTGCCGATCAGGTCCTCGATGGCCTCACGGAAGTCCTGATCGGCGTCGTCGTCGTAGCCGATCTCCTGGACCACCTGGTCGGACTGGAAGCCCAGCCGGGCGGCCAGGCTGGTCTCCGCGTGGTCCGCGGTCGCGCTCACGGGTTGCCTCCTGCTCGTGTTCGGTGATGTCTTCGGCCGCGCGCGTACGCGCAGCATTGGGCGTAGTCCACACGGGCGCGGCGGATCGCGCAAGTAGCCCGACGCCCGAGACCGTCGAAACGGTGACGATTGCGGCCGTCTCGCCGCAACTCCAGGCACTCCTGTGGTGGACTGCGGTGATGCATGCCACACCATTCCAGCACCATCGGCGGCGCTTGGGGACCTTCCTTCCCGTTTGAGGGACGAATAGGCCTTAGGAACCCGGTAAACCTCTTGGGCGTAAGGTTGCGATCTGTCCGGACCGTCCCGTTGTGGGTCCCCTGGACACCGCCGGTCGAGTGACCCTCCGTTTTCCCGAACCGGCGGTTCGAGGGACTGCCGAGCGGTAAAGATGACGATTCTGGCGCAGCGGTACACGATGGGAGGCGGCCACCCACGGCCGGTCTCCCCCGACAGCGAAGGAACAGCGTGGCTTCCGCATCCGATCGCAATCCGATCATCATTGGCGGCCTGCCGAGCCAGGTCCCGGACTTCGATCCGGAGGAGACCCGGGAGTGGCTCGACTCCCTGGACGCAGCCGTCGACGAGCGGGGCCGTGAGCGGGCCCGCTACCTGATGCTGCGGCTGATCGAGCGGGCCCGTGAGAAGCGCGTGGCCGTGCCCGAGATGCGCAGCACGGACTACGTGAACACCATCGCGACCCGGGACGAGCCGTTCTTCCCCGGCAACGAGGAGATCGAGCGCAAGGTCCTCAACGCCACCCGCTGGAACGCGGCCGTCATGGTCTCGCGGGCCCAGCGCCCGGGCATCGGGGTCGGCGGCCACATCGCGACCTTCGCCTCCTCCGCCTCGCTGTACGACGTGGGCTTCAACCACTTCTTCCGCGGCAAGGACGCGGGCGACGGCGGCGACCAGATCTTCTTCCAGGGCCACGCCTCCCCCGGCATCTACGCCCGCGCGTACCTGCTGGACCGGCTCTCCGAGCAGCAGCTCGACGCCTTCCGCCAGGAGAAGTCGAAGGCCCCGTACGGCCTGTCCAGCTACCCGCACCCGCGGCTGATGCCGGACTTCTGGGAGTTCCCGACCGTCTCCATGGGCCTCGGCCCGCTCGGCGCCATCTACCAGGCCCGGATGAACCGGTACATGGAGGCGCGCGGGATCGCGGACACCTCCAAGTCCCACGTTTGGGCGTACCTCGGCGACGGCGAGATGGACGAGCCGGAGTCGCTGGGCCAGCTGTCGCTGGCGGCCCGCGAGGGTCTCGACAACCTCACGTTCGTGGTCAACTGCAACCTCCAGCGCCTCGACGGCCCGGTGCGCGGCAACGGCAAGGTCATCCAGGAACTGGAGTCGATCTTCCGCGGGGCCGGCTGGAACGTCATCAAGCTGATCTGGGACCGGTCCTGGGACCCGCTGCTGGCGCAGGACCGCGACGGCATCCTCGTCAACAAGATGAACTCGACGCCGGACGGCCAGTTCCAGACCTACGCGACCGAGACCGGCGCGTACATCCGGGACCACTTCTTCGGCGGCGACCAGCGGCTGCGGGCGATGGTCTCGGACATGTCCGACGACCAGATCCTGCACCTGGGCCGCGGCGGCCACGACCACAAGAAGATCTACGCGGCGTACGCGGCGGCCCGGGCGCACAAGGGCCAGCCGACGGTGATCCTGGCCAAGACGATCAAGGGCTGGACGCTCGGCCCGAACTTCGAGGGCCGCAACGCGACGCACCAGATGAAGAAGCTGACGGTCGACGACCTCAAGCGCTTCCGCGACCGGCTGCACATCCCGGTCACGGACGCCCAGCTGGAGGGCGGCGCGCCGCCGTACTACCACCCGGGCCGCAACTCGCCCGAGATCCAGTACATGCACGACCGGCGCAAGGCGCTGGGCGGGTACGTGCCGACGCGCGTGGTGCGGGCGAAGCCGCTGCCGCTGCCGGACGACAAGGCGTACGCGACGGCCAAGAAGGGCTCGGGCCACCAGTCCATCGCGACCACGATGGCCTTCGTCCGCGTCCTGAAGGACCTGATGCGGGACAAGGAGATCGGCAAGCGGTTCGTGCTGATCGCGCCGGACGAGTACCGCACGTTCGGCATGGACGCGTTCTTCCCGAGCGCCAAGATCTACAACCCGCTGGGCCAGCAGTACGAAGCGGTCGACCGCGACCTGCTGCTCGCGTACAAGGAGTCGCCGACCGGGCAGATGCTGCACGACGGCATCTCGGAGGCGGGCTGCACGGCCTCGCTGATCGCCGCGGGTTCGGCGTACGCGACGCACGGCGAGCCGCTGATCCCGGTGTACGTCTTCTACTCGATGTTCGGTTTCCAGCGCACCGGCGACCAGTTCTGGCAGATGGCCGACCAGCTCGCGCGCGGCTTCGTCCTGGGTGCGACCGCGGGGCGTACGACGCTGACCGGTGAGGGCCTCCAGCACGCGGACGGCCACTCGCAGCTGCTGGCGTCGACCAACCCGGGCTGCATCGCGTACGACCCGGCGTACGGATACGAGATCGCGCACATCGTCAAGGACGGTCTGCGCCGGATGTACGGCCCGGAGGCCGAGGACGTCTTCTACTACCTGACGGTCTACAACGAGCCGATCGTGCACCCGGCGGAGCCGGCCGACGTCGACGTCGACGGCATCCTCAAGGGCATCCACCGGGTGTCGGCCGGGCAGTCCGGCGGCATCCCGGCGCAGATCATGGCCTCGGGCGTGGCCGTGCCGTGGGCGCTGGAGGCCCAGCGGATCCTGGCCGAGGAGTGGAACGTCAGGGCGGACGTCTGGTCGGCGACCTCCTGGAACGAGCTGCGCCGCGAGGCCGTCGAGGCGGAGCACCACAACCTGCTGCACCCGGAGGAGGAGCAGCGCGTCCCGTACGTGACGCGCAAGCTGTCCGGTGCCGAGGGTCCGTTCGTGGCCGTCTCGGACTGGATGCGGTCGGTGCCGGACCAGATCTCGCGCTGGGTGCCCGGCGCGTACACCTCGCTGGGTGCGGACGGCTTCGGCTTCGCCGACACCCGCGGTGCGGCCCGCCGCTTCTTCCACATCGACGCCCAGTCGGTGGTGCTCGCGGTGCTGACCGAGCTGGCGAAGGACGGCAAGGTGGACCGCTCGGTGCTGAAGCAGGCGGTGGACCGCTACCAGCTGCTGGACGTGGCGGCGGCCGATCCGGGCGCCGCGGGCGGCGACGCGTAGCGGCGCGGCACGACGGTCACGGGGAGCGGGCTTCCGGCAGTGCGCCGGGGGCCCGCTGCCCGTTCCGGTCCGGGCGCCGGGGTCCGGGGTCCGGGCGGCGTCCGCGGCGAGCCGGCGGGCTCCTTACGATGCCCGCATGAAGGAACAGCCCGCGCAGCTCCGCTGGGAGCGGCGCACCCAGGTCCCCCTGTTCGTGTGCGCGGTGGCGTTCGCCGTGGCGTACGCGGTGCCGATCATCGCCCCCGACGCGGACCCGGTGGTGCAGGAGGCCTGCCTGCTGGTCGAGTGGCTGGTGTGGGGGGCCTTCGCGCTGGACTACCTGGTGCGGCTGGGACTCTCGGCGGACCGGCGGCGGTTCGTCCGCACCCACTGGCTGGACCTGGGCGCGGTGCTGCTGCCGATGATCCAGCCGCTGCGGCTGCTGCGGCTGGTCGCGACGCTGCTCCTGGTGGGCCGGCGGGCCCGGATGGCCCCGCAGATCAAGCTGACGACGTACGTCACGGGTGCCGTGGTCGGGCTGCTGATGTTCGGCTCGCTGGCCGTGCTGAGCGTGGAGCGGGGTGCGCCCGGCGGGAACATCCGCAACCTCGGGGACGCGGTCTGGTGGTCGTTCACGACGATGACCACCGTCGGGTACGGGGACCATGCGCCGACCACGGGCCTGGGCCGCATGATCGCGGTCGGGCTGATGCTGTCCGGGATCGCCCTGCTCGGTGTGGTGACGGCGAACATCGCCGCCTGGTTCATCGCCCGCTTCGAGCGCGACGACCGGGAGGAGCGCCTCCAGACCGCCGCGATCGAGGCGCTGACCGACGAGGTCAGGGCCCTGCGGGCCGAGGTGGCCCGGCTGTCGGGGAACGCCCCCTCCGCGCTCCCCGCACCGCCGACCGTCCCCGGCCCGGCGGCCGCTAGTTCTCCCAGATCTTGAACGCGCGTACCTGGTACGGCGATCTGGGGAGCCAGACGCCGTCGCCCGGGTAGGTCTGGAACTCGCCGGTCTCGGCGCACTCGGGCGACTGGTAGGTGGTGACGGGCCGGCCGGTGCGGTTGGCGAGGGACTGGACGGTGCGGCCGGCCGCCAGCGGGATGCAGCTGTCGACGGAGACGTCCTCGTCGCCGAGTTCGCGGACGGTCCGGCCGCCGGTGAAGTCCGGCCGGGCCCACAGACACAGCTGGCCCGCCCCGCAGGGGCCGAGGCCCGGCGGGGCGGCGGCCCGGGCCGCCGGTGCGGCCCGGTGTCCGGGCGCGGCCTGGGCACTGGGGGCCGCGCCGGGGAAGAGGGCGGCGGTCGCCAGGGCGGCGGTGGTCAGGGCGGTGGCGGCGAGGGCCGCGGAACGCATGCGCATCGGTGTCAACTCCTCGTGTGGCGCCTCACCCACGCGGGTGGTCCGGTGGACCGGGGGCCCGCGGGGCCGGCTGCTGCACCCCACGCTGACCTGCGCGGATGGCCCGGCGGAAGGGGTTGCCCGCAGGTCCACCCTGATAGGTGGCAACGCTGCGGGGCCGTCCCGGCGGGCGGCCGGGCGGCGGCGGGTTGACGCCGGGGAACCTTCCGGGGTGCCCGTGCGTGGCGGCCGGCCGGGTGCCGTCCGGGCTCGTCGGCGCGGTCCCTCAGGAGCGGGGGCGGCCGGGCCGGGCGCCGGTATGGTGAGCCAGCCCAGCGGGCGGAGGGAGGACGGCACAGTGGTGATGACCCAGGAGCAGGCCGGGGCCGCCCCGGCCGAGCCGGCCGGACTGCGCGAGCGCAAGAAGCGGCGCACCCGGGACGCCCTGCTGCGCGCGGCGCTGGTGCTGTTCACCACCCAGGGGTACGAGCAGACGACCGTCGACGAGATCACCGATGCCGTCGAGGTCTCGCAGCGCACCTTCTTCCGGTACTTCGCCAACAAGGAGGAGGCCGCGTTCGCCGTGCAGGACGTCGTGGAGTCGCACTTCCTGGCGGCGCTGCGGGCCCGGCCCGCGGCGGA
Source organism: Streptomyces bambusae (assembly GCF_020532645.1). GTDB lineage: Bacteria > Actinomycetota > Actinomycetes > Streptomycetales > Streptomycetaceae > Streptomyces > Streptomyces bambusae. Next base: position 149,883 of record NZ_JAJAUZ010000008.1, on the reverse strand, counting down.
GAACCCGTTCACGGCCCTGCGCGGCGCGGTGCTCAGCGCCTGGGACACCGTCGGGGAGGCCATCGCGGACGTGGTCCCGGTGGACCTGTACATGCGGACGTACCGGCTGATCGAGTCGACGCCCGCGCTGCTGGCCGTGCACCTGCGCCGGTCGGCCGAGGTGGACGAGGAGATCGCGCGGATCATCGCCGGGCGCGAGGGCCTGGACCTGGACGCCGATCCGCGGCCGCGGGTGGCGGCGGCGGCCTTCTCCGCCGTCATCCGGGTCACGGGCCGGCTGTGGGGGCAGGGCGCGGACCCGAGCGTGGCCGCGATCCGCCGGATCACCGAGGCCCATCTCGACCACCTCGCACCGGCGTTGGCCGCGGACTGGCGGACACTGCCCGGATGCGGAGTGTGACGGGCCGCTCGGTGGAACGTCCGGAATCCGGCGAGAACCCCTCAATCGGGCGGTGACGCTGGTCACCCCGTGTGCCTTCGGCCCGCGCCGTCTCCTAGGCTGGCCGCCAGTGAACTCCTCCGGCCCGGCACGCTCCTTCGGTCCCGTCGATCACGGGCACTCCTCGCCGCTTTCCCCGTCCGCCCCCGCCTGGCGCGCCCTGCTCGCGCTCGTGGTGGTGTTCGTCATGCTCGCCACCACCGGATGGACGGCGCTGCACCGTCCCGACCACGGCGGGGCACCGCTGGCGGCGGCCCTCGCGCTGTGGGACCGGGGCTCCGTCGACGGCCGGGCGCTGCCCGCCTCCGATGCGCCGGCGGCGGTGATCGCCCGCTTCTTCGGCCTGCTCGACCCGGGCCAGCGGGCCCGGCTCGGCGAGCGGTACCCGCTGGCCGTCGGCAACCTCGACGGGGTGCCGGTCGCCGTGCGCTACCGGGCGAACCGGCTGGCCCTCGGGGCGGCCCGGCGGTCCGCGCTGCGCCGGGCCGCGGACTACCGGCTGGCGCCAGCGGACCGGGAGCAGGCCGGCCGGCAGGCCCACCGGTTCACCTCGCTGGTGGCGCCCGGCCGGCAGATCCTCGCGTTCGATCCCACCGGCAGCGGCCGGGTCGCCGAGGTGTTCGGCGACCTCGACCAGGCCCGGCGGGTCTCGGTGATCGTGCCCGGCGTCGACACCAACCTGCTCACCTTCGAGCGGACCGCCCGCCGCTACACCGCCCCGGTCGGCATGGCGGAATCGCTGTACCGGGCCGAGCGGGCGGCGGCGCCGGGCGTGCCGACCGCGGTGATCGCCTGGGCGGGGTACACGGCGCCCGAGGGCGTCGGCATGGACGCCGCCACCGGGCGGCTCGCGGTGGAGGGCGCGAAGCGGCTGGGCTCGCTGGTCGGGGCGCTGCCGGGGCAGTCGCCGGTGGCGCTGTTCTGCCACAGCTACGGGTCGGTGGTGTGCGGGGTCGCGGCGCGGTCGCTGCCGCGGCGGGTCACCGACCTCGGGGTGGCGGGCAGCCCGGGGATGCGTACCGGGAGCGCCGCGGACCTGGGGACCGGCGCCCGGATCTGGGCGATGCGCGATCCGGGCGACTGGATCGCGGACGTGCCGTACCTGGAGGTCGTCGGGGTGGGACACGGCGCGGACCCGGTGTCCCGGGGGTTCGGGGCGCGGCGGCTGTCCGCGGGCGGCGCCGAGGGGCACACCGGCTACTTTGAGCCAGGCACGGTGGCGCTGGACAACTTCGCCCGTATCGGAACCGGTTCCTTCGGTTCCGTGGTCTGCGCCGAGGACGATGCCGCGTGCCGCCGTGGAATTTCCGGCACGGACGGGTACTGACACGCGTACATGCGGGAAAATCGCCCCCGGCAGTGAGGGGGACGCCGGTGGGGAGGCCGCTTACGATGAGCCGCATGGGTGAAGTGCTGGCCGGAAATCATGCCGTGTGGGAGTTTCACACGGATTCCGTGCTCATCCGCTTCGAACGGGGAATCCGCACGCCGAGGTTGTGGTCTGCGCTGGGTCAACGGCGCATACCGTACGACGCCTTGGCCGCGGTGACGGTGACCCCCGGGAAGCGGGACACGGTGGTGCTGCAGGCCGTTCCGCGGCCCGGCGCCGATCCGCTGATGGATGCTGCCGCAGGGCAGCTGCGGGAGAACAGCGATCCGTACCGGCTGGTGCTGCCGGCCGAGCGGACCGCGGCCGCCGCGGGGCTCGCGGACGAGCTGCGCTCCGCGATGGGCCCTGACGCCGACGAGCCGGCGGCCCGGTTCCTGGTGCCCGCGCCGGAGGTCCCGATCCAGTTCAAGGGGTACGACGCGAAGGCCGTCTTCGACGGCTCGGCGGTGGTGTTCCGCTGGTCGCGCACGGGCGCCTCCAGTACGAAGTGGAAGGCGGGCGACCAGTACTTCGGGCTGGACGGGATCTGCGGAGTGGAGTGGCGCAGCCCGGAGGAGCCGGGCGGCTACCTGCGGCTGCAGCACCGCGAGGGCAGTGGGCCGGGGGGTGCGGCCGCGGGGGCCGTACCGGCCGACCAGGACCCCTCGGCCGTGCTGTTCGGCCTCGGGTACGGCGCGGTGTACGAGTCGCTGCCGTTCGCGGCGGCGGTGCTGCGGGCGGTGCGCGGGCGCGGCCCGGCGCTGCCGGTGGCGGCGGTCCGGCCGGCCCGCCGCGACCCGGCCGACATCGCGGAGCGGATCCGGCACCTGGGCGAGCTGCACGGTGCGGGGCTGCTGACGGACGTCGAGTTCACCTCGAAGAAGGCCGAGCTGCTCGCCGAACTGTGACGGGTGCGGCCCCCGGACCGCGGGTGCGCGAGGGCCCGCGGCCCAGCGGCGGCGGTGCTCAGCCCTCCCGGGCCACGGACGTGAACGTCATGTCCGGGTAGCGGTCGCCGGCCACCGCGCCGGCGATCGGCTCCAGCCTGCCGAGTTCCGCCGCGGTCAGGGTGAGCGAGGCGGCCGCGAGGTTCTCGGTGAGCCTGCTGCGCTTGCGGGTGCCGGGGATCGGCACCACGGCGAGGCCGGGGTGGGCCTCGGCCCGCTGGTGCACCCAGGCGAGCGCGACCTGGGCGGGCGTGGCCCCGTGCGCGGCCGCGATCTCGTGGACCGGTGCCAGCAGGGCCGCGTTGGCCTTCGCGTTGTCGCCGGTGAACCGCGGCTGGAAGCGGCGGAAGTCGCTCTCGGACAGCTCCTTGCCGGCGTCCGCGAACGCGCCGGTCAGGAAGCCCCGGCCGAGCGGCGAGTACGGCACGAAGGCCACGCCCAGGTCGGCGGCGGCGCCGGCCGCACTGATCTCGACGTCGCGGCTGAACAGCGACCATTCGGACTGCAGGGCGGCGATGGGGTGCACGGCGTGCGCCTCGCGCAGCTCGGCGCCGGTGACCTCGCTGAGGCCGAGGTGGCGGACCTTTCCCTCGTGGACCAGCTCGGCCATCGCGCCGACCGAGTCGGCGAGCGGCACCTGCGGGTCGCGGCGGTGCATGTAGTAGAGGTCGATGGTGTCGGTGCCCAGGCGCCGCAGGCTGCCTTCGACGGCCTGCCGGATGTAGGCGCGGTCGTTGCGGATGCCGCGGTGCTGCGGGTCGCCGGTCCGCTCGATGCCGAACTTGGTGGCGAGGACGATCTCCTCGCGGTGGGCGGCGACGAAGGGGGCGAGGAACTCCTCGTTCGCGCCGCGCCCGTAGATGTCCGCGGTGTCGAAGAGGGTGACGCCCCCTTCCAGTGCGGCTTCCAGGGTGTCCCGGGCCGCGGCCTCGTCCGTGCCGCCGTAGAACTCGCTGATGCCCATGCAGCCGAGGCCCTGGACGCCCACCGCCGGGCCGCCGGTGCCGAGCTCCACGTGCGCGAGCTTGCCGTTCGTCAAGGCTGAGCCTTTCCGTATAAACCGATCTTGTAATCGAGGATGGCCAGGGTCCCCGTCAGCTCGTCGATGCGCGCGGCCACCTCGCGGCGGGTGCGCTCCAGCAGGGCGCGCCGTTCGTCGAAGGTGTGCTCGCCCTCGCGGACGAGTTCGGCGTAGCGGACCATGTCCGCCACCGCCATGCCGGTGCTGCGCAGTTTGCCGACGAAGTCCAGCCAGGACAGGTCCGCTTCGCTGAACCTCCGCTGGCCGGAGTGCGAACGGTCGACGTGGTGCAGCAGCCCGATCCGCTCGTACCAGCGCAGGGTGTGCTGGGTCAGACCGGTCCGGGCCGCGACCTCGCTGATCGTGTAGCGGGTCTCCGTGAGGTTCATGCCCCCACGCTATGAGGTTGGAGTGCACTCCAGGCAAGCGGCGTCGGGTGCGGCCGGCCGGCGGCGGGAGGGCGCCCGGCGGGGCCGGTTAGGCTCGGGGCATGGAGAGCCTGCGGATGATCGAGAACTGGCCGGTGCCGACCGCTGCGGCGGCGGTGGTCCGCGCCGACGGCGGTGTCGCCGGGAGCCACGGCCCGGTGGACCACCGGTTCCCGCTGGCCTCCGTGACGAAGCCGCTCGCCGCGTACGCCGCGCTGGTGGCGTACGAGGAGGGTGCGATCGAGCTGGACGAGCCGGCCGGTCCGGCGGGGGCGACGGTGCGCCACCTGCTCGCCCACACCAGCGGGCTGGCGTTCGACGAGCACCGCGTAATGGCCCCGCCCGGGGAGCGCCGGCTGTACTCGAACGCGGGCTTCGAGGTGCTCGGCGACCACATCGCGAAGGCCACGGACATCCCGTTCGCCGAGTACCTGCGGCAGGCGGTGCTGGAGCCGCTGGGGATGACGTCGACCTCGCTGGAGGGGTCGCCCGCCAAGGACGGCGTCTCGACGGTGGCCGACCTGGCGCGGTTCGCGGCCGAGCTCCAGGCGCCGCGGCTGCTGGACGTGCGGACGGTGGCCGAGGCCACGGCGGTGGTGCACCCGGGGCTGAAGGGCGTCCTGCCCGGGTACGGCCACCAGGTGCCGAACGACTGGGGTCTGGGCGTGGAGATCCGGGACGGCAAGTCGCCGCACTGGACCGGCCGGAACTCGTCGCCGCGGACCTTCGGGCACTTCGGCCAGTCGGGCACGTTCCTGTGGGTGGACCCGCAGGCGCGGGCGGCGTGCGTGGCGCTGACGGACCGGGCGTTCGGCCCGTGGGCGGTCGAGGTTTGGCCGGTGTTCACCGATGCGGTGCTCGCCGAGCTCGCATTGGGCCGTTGAGAGGTAGATCACACCGCACATCCTGGTGATCTGCCGGATTCCGACCGTTCTTACCGCTTGCCTGGCTGAAATCGATCGGTAGATTCCGTTTCTCATTCCCCTGGGAGCACGGAGACCACCGGTGCGCACGCGCAGAATCTGGGTGACGGCCGCGACCGTCGCCACCGGCATCATCGGCGTACTCACCCTCCAGGGGGTGACCGGCCTCGACGCCTTCGACGCCCGTGACGACGACAAGGCGCCGGGCACCGTGTCCGGCCCCGTGGTCTCCAAGGTGCGCACCGAGGGCCTCGACGTCGCCGGCAACGAGGCCGTCTTCAAGGACGAGGACACCAAGACCTTCAGCATGCTCGCGGTGTCCTGGGACGACCCGGCCCGCCGGGTCGACGGCACCATCCGGGTCCGCACCCACTCCACCCGCTCGGACAGCTGGTCCGACTGGCTGGACCTGGGCTCCGAGGGCGAGTCGTTCAACGACGGCGCCGCCCGCCGCGGCCTGCGCGGCGTCTCCGAGCCCGCCTGGGCCGGCCCCTCCGACGGCGTCGAGGTCCGCGTCACCGGCAAGGGCGCCGCGCTGCCCGCCGGACTGCGCGTGGACCTGGTCGACCCGGGCCGTGCCCGGGTGCTGCGCACCGGACCCGCCGCCTTCGCCGTGGACACCACCGGAGGCAGCGCCGCGACCGAGGACCCGGCGCAGACGCCGGAGGCCTCGCCGAGCCAGTCGGCCGCCGAGTCCGCCACCCCGTCCCCGGAGGCCTCCGCCGGCGCCACGCCCGACGCCTCCGCGACCCCGACGCCCGAGGCCACCCCGGCCGTCACGCCCGACGCCTCCGCTTCCGCTTCCGCCGTGCCCAGCCCGAGCACGTCGGCCACCCCGCTGCCGGACGCCCCGCTGTCCACGGTCCCCAAGCCGCCGTTCGTCTCCCGCGCCCAGTGGGGCGCCGACGAGACGATGAACGACGAGGCCCCGACCTACGGCAAGGAGGTCAAGGCGGTCTTCGTGCACCACACCGCGCAGACGAACACCTACACCTGCGCCGACTCCGCCGCCATCGTCCGCGGCATCCACACGCTGCACGTGAAGACGAACGGCTGGAAGGACGTCGGCTACAACTTCCTCGTCGACAAGTGCGGCACGGTCTTCGAGGGGCGCAAGGGCGGCCTGGACCTGCCGGTCATCGGCGCCCACACCATGGGCTGGAACACCGACACCGCGGGCATCGCCGTCATCGGCAGCCACACCGAGGTGGACGCCGCCGCCGTCGCGAAGACCGCCGTGGCCCGGGTCGCCGCGTGGAAGCTCGGCCAGTACCGGTACGACCCGCAGAGCACCGTCCAGATGACCGCGGCGATCAACAACGGCAAGTTCACCGCCGGCCAGACCGCGACCTTCCAGCGGATCTCCGGCCACCGCGACGGCTACGCCACCGAATGCCCCGGCACCCTCCTCTACGGCCAGCTCCCCCTGATCCGCACCTGGGCAGCAGGCCCGGTCGCCGGCCTGGCCGTCAAGTCCGTGGCGGGCGCCGCCCTGTCCGGCAGCACGTACTGGACCAAGGGCCAGATCACCGTCGGCTGGAGCAGCACCACTCCGGCCTCGCTGATCACCAGGCACGAGCTGCTGGTCGACGGCAAGTCCGTGGCCACCGCCTCCGGCACGGCCACCTCGGCCGCCACCACCCTCGCCCTCGGCAGCCACCAGGTGCAGGTCCGGGCCACCCACCAGTCGGGCCGCACCGCCACCTCCGCCGCGGTCACCGTGGTCGCCGAGACCACCGCACCCACCTTCACCACCAAGCCCTCGCTGGCCCTGCGCACCGGCACCGTGAACACCACCGCGGTCCCCGTCACCCTCGGCTGGAAGGCCGCCGACACCGGCGCCCTGAAGGACGTACGGCTCACCGCCCCGCTCACCGGGACCTTCGCCGCGACCACCACCGGCTCCCCGCAGACCGCCAAGTCCGGCGTGGCGACCACCTGGACGCTGACCGCGTCCGACTTCGCCGGCAACACCGCCGCCGCCTCCGTCGCGGGCACCCCGGTGATCCTCCAGGAGACCGCCGCCACCAGGACCGGCACCTGGAGCAGCCGGTCCTCGACCAGCTACCTGGGCGGCACCTCGCTCTCCAGCGCCACCACCAACTCCAGCCTGACCTGGACCTTCACCGGCCGCTCGGTGGCCTGGGTGGTCTCCCGCGCGTCGACCTCCGGCCAGGCCCACGTCTACGTGGACGGGGTGAAGGCGGCCACCGTCGACCTGAAGTCGGCGACCACCAAGTACCGGGACGCGATCTTCACGAAGAGCTGGGCCACCAGCGGCACCCACAAGCTGAAGATCGTCGTCGTGGGCACCGCGGGCCGCCCGACCCTCACCACCGACGGCATCGCCTACCTCAAGTAGGTCCCGCGGGGATCAGACGAGTTCCCACAGGAGCAGCTCCCCCGGGGTCCGCGCCAGGACGGCCAGGCCCTCGGCACCGGTGATCCGCACCGAGTCCCCCGGGGCGAGCCGCTCCGCCGGCCCGTCCGCGCCGCCCGCCAGCTCCAGCTCGCCCGCGACCACGTGGACGTACACCCGCGGCGCGGCCGGCACCGGCACCCGCTCCCCCGCCGCCGGCCGGGCCACGTGCAGCACCGCCCGCGCACCCGGCACCTCGTACGGGACGCCGTCCTGCAGGCCGCGCACCACGTCGTAGCCGGGTTCGCCGCCCGGCTGCACCGGCGCCAGCCACATCTGCACGAAGCGCAGCGGCCGCGCCCCGTCGTTGCGCTCCACGTGCCGCACCCCGGAGGCCGAACTCAGCCGCTGGACGTCGCCGGGGCGGAGCACGGTGGCGTGCCCGGCCGAGTCCCGGTGGGTGAGTTCACCCTCGACGACCCAGGTGACGATCTCGGTGTGACTGTGCGGGTGCTCCTCGAAGCCCGCCCCCGCCGCCAGGCTCTCCTCGTTGCACGCCATCAGCGGCCCGAAACGCAGGTTGTCGGGGTCGTAGAAGCCCCCGAAGGAGAACGCGTGCCGGGTGGCGATCCCGGCCTCCGCGTCCCCGCCCGGGTACCGGTCGTCACTGCGCCGCACATCAATCATGGGGGTCACCGTAGCCCCGGCCCTCCGCCGGGGCGGCCGGATAAGGCAGTCTTGTCCCGTGCCCCACGCAGATCCTGAGCCCTCCCCGGCGTCCCCCGCGGCCCCGGCGCACCCTGCCCATCCGCACGCCGCAACCCTGCGCCGGCTGGAGAAGTCCTCCGGCCGGCTCGCCGCGAACGCGATCGCCCGCATGGACGAGATGCTGCCGTGGTACCGGGCGATGCCACCGGAGAACCGGTCGTGGATCGGCCTGGTCGCCCAGGCCGGCATCGCCGCGTTCACGGAGTGGTTCCGGCATCCGGAGACCCCGCAGGCGATCTCCACCGACGTCTTCGGGACCGCTCCGCGCGAGCTGACCCGGGCCATCACCCTGCGCCAGACCGTCGAGATGGTGCGCACCACCATCGAGGTCATGGAGGCGGCGATCGAGGAGGTCGCCGCCCCCGGCGACGAGTCGACCCTGCGCGAGGCACTGCTGGTCTACGCCCGGGAGATCGCCTTCGCGACCGCCCAGGTGTACGCGCAGGCGGCGGAGGCGCGCGGCGCCTGGGACGCCCGGCTGGAATCGCTCGTGGTGAACGCGGTGCTGTCCGGCGAGGCCGACGAGGGCGCCCTGTCCCGGGCCGCGGCGCTGGGCTGGAACTCCCCGGAGCACGTGTGCGTGGTCCTGGGCACCGCCCCCGACGGCGACAGCGAGCTGACCGTGGAGGCGATCCGGCGGGCCGCCCGGCACGCCAAGCTCCAGGTGCTGACCGGGGTCCTCGGGGACCGGCTCGTGGTCATCGCGGGCGGCAGCGACAACCCGCTCCAGGTGGCGAAGTCCCTGATCGGGCCGTTCGCGAACGGTCCGGTGGTGGCCGGGCCGGTGGTCGCCGACCTGCTGGCCGCCACCCGCTCCGCCCAGGCCGCCGCGGCCGGGCTCAAGGCCTGCTCGGCCTGGCAGGACGCGCCGCGGCCGGTGCTGGCGGACGATCTCCTGCCGGAGCGCGCCATCGCAGGCGACCCGTCGGCGCGAGAGCAGCTGGTGGAGGAGATCTACAGACCGCTGGAGGAGGCGGGCTCGGCGCTGCTGGAGACGCTGAGCGTCTACCTGGAGCAGGCGAGCAGCCTCGAAGGCGCAGCTCGGATGCTGTTCGTACACCCGAACACGGTGCGCTACCGGCTTCGACGTGTGACAGACGTCACCGGCTGGTCACCCTCCGATGTCCGCTCGGCGTTCACGCTGCGGATCGCCCTGATTCTCGGGCGTCTGGCCGAGGGCGATCTTCAGTCCTAGACTTTTGTCGGACATCAACAATTCCCCCGACGGTTCTTCGTCCCTGTCCCCACGGGCGGCACGGACCATCCACAAGAGAGAGTGTGAGGGTGCTCGTACTCGTCGCTCCCGGCCAAGGCGCTCAGACGCCCGGCTTCCTGACCCCCTGGCTCGACCTCCCCGGTGCTGCCGACCGCATCGCCGCCTGGTCCGACGCCATCGGTCTCGACCTCGCCCACTACGGCACCAAGGCAGACGCGGACGAGATCCGCGACACCGCGGTGGCGCAGCCGCTGCTGGTCGCGGCCGGCCTGCTGTCGGCCGCCGCGCTGGACGCCCGCACGAGCTTCGGCGCGGTCGCGGGCCACAGCGTCGGTGAGATCACCGCCGCCGCCTACGCGGGCGTGCTCGACGACGCCGACGCGCTGCGGCTGGTCCGCACCCGCGGTCTGGCGATGGCCGAGGCCGCCGCCGTGACCCGGACCGGGATGGCCGCCCTGCTCGGCGGCGACCCCGAGGTCACCGTCCCGCACCTGGAGAAGCTGGGCCTGACCCCGGCGAACATCAACGGTGCGGGCCAGATCGTGGCCGCCGGCACCGCCGAGCAGATCGCGGCGCTGGAGGCGGACAAGCCCGAGGGCGTCCGCAAGGTCGTCGCCCTCAAGGTCGCGGGCGCCTTCCACACGCACCACATGGCCCCCGCGGTCGCGAAGCTGGACGAGGCCGCGAAGGCCCTGTCGCCGGCCGACCCGGTGCTGACGTACGTGTCGAACAAGGACGGCCGTGCCGTCTCCTCGGGCGCCGAGGTCGTCGCCCGGCTGGTCGGCCAGGTGGCCAACCCGGTCCGCTGGGACCTGTGCATGGAGACCTTCAAGGAGCTGGGCGTCACCGCGATCGTCGAGGCGTGCCCCGGTGGCACCCTGACGGGTCTGGCCAAGCGCGCCCTGCCGGGTGTCGCGACGCTGGCGCTCAAGACCCCGGACGACCTGGAGAAGGCCGCGGCGCTCATCGCCGAGCACACGGCCGGCTGAGCGAAGGAGCCCCACCGCATGTCGAAGATCAAGCCTGCCCAAGGGTCTCCGTACGCCCGCATCCTCGGGGTCGGCGGCTACCGCCCGACCCGGGTGGTGCCGAACGAGGTCATCCTGGAGACGATCGACTCGTCCGACGAGTGGATCCGCTCCCGGTCCGGCATCGCCACCCGCCACTGGGCCTCCCCGCAGGAGACCGTCGCGGCGATGTCCGTGGAGGCCGCCGGCAAGGCACTCGCGGACGCGGGCATCGGAGCGGAGCAGATCGGCGCGGTCATCGTCTCCACGGTCTCGCACTTCAAGCAGACCCCGGCCGTCGCGACCGAGATCGCGGACCGGGTCGGTGCGGTCAAGCCCGCGGCGTTCGACATCTCGGCCGGCTGCGCCGGCTTCGGCTACGGGCTGACCCTGGCCAAGAGCCTCGTCGTCGAGGGTTCGGCGAAGTACGTCCTGGTCATCGGCGTGGAACGGCTGTCCGACCTGACCGACCTGGAGGACCGCGCGACGGCCTTCCTGTTCGGTGACGGGGCCGGTGCCGTGATCGTCGGTCCCTCGGACGAGCCGGCCATCGGCCCCACGGTGTGGGGTTCGGAGGGCGACAAGTCCGAGACCATCAAGCAGACCGTGCCGTGGGACGAGTACCGCTCCGGAACGGTCGAGAAGTTCCCGGCCATCACGCAGGAGGGCCAGGCGGTGTTCCGCTGGGCCGTCTTCGAGATGGCGAAGGTCGCCCAGCAGGCCCTGGACGCGGCCGGCATCTCGGCCGACGACCTGGACGTCTTCATCCCGCACCAGGCCAACATGCGGATCATCGATTCGATGGTGAAGACTCTCAAGCTGCCGGAGCACGTCACGGTCGCCCGCGACGTGGAAACCACCGGCAACACCTCGGCCGCCTCGATCCCGCTCGCGATGGAGCGGCTCCTGGCGACGGGGCAGGCGAAGAGCGGCGACACCGCGCTCGTCATCGGTTTCGGGGCAGGTCTCGTCTACGCCGCCACGGTGGTTACCCTCCCCTAGGCGCCCGGATCACCCGGACGCCGTGCAGTACCCGTTTCACCTTTCAGATAGCTAGCGAAGGAGCGCCAACATGGCCGCCACCCAGGAAGAGATCGTCGCCGGTCTCGCGGAGATCGTGAACGAGATCGCCGGCATCCCGGTCGAGGACGTCGAGGTCGACAAGTCCTTCACCGACGACCTGGACGTCGACTCCCTGTCCATGGTCGAGGTCGTCGTCGCCGCCGAAGAGCGCTTCGACGTGAAGATCCCGGACGAGGACGTCAAGGCGCTGCGTACCGTCGGCGACGCCGCGGACTACATCGCCAAGCACCAGGCCTGAGCCTGACGAGCGTTTGTCGCCACCCGGCGGTGGCGCCGTGACAATTCAGCACCCCATCAGACGTGGAGAAAGAATTCCTGTGAGCCAGACCAATCGCACCGTGGTCGTCACCGGTATCGGCGCAACGACTCCGCTGGGTGGCGACAGCGCATCGACCTGGGAGGGCCTGCTCGCGGGCCGTTCCGGGGTCCGCCCCCTGGAGGGCGAGCGCTTCGCCGACCTTCCGGTCCGCATCGCCGCTCAGGCCGCCGTCGACCCCGGCGAGGTCCTGCCCCGCCCGTTGGCGCGCAAGCTGGACCGCTCGGCGCAGTTCGCGCTGATCGCGGCCAAGGAGGCCTGGGCGGACGCCGGTTACACGGCTGCCGCCGGCGAGGACGCGTCCGTGGAGCCGGAGCGCCTGGGCACCGTGATCGCCTCCGGCATCGGCGGCGTGACGACGCTGCTCGACCAGTACGACGTACTGAAGGAAAAGGGTGTGCGCCGGGTCTCCCCGCACACCGTCCCCATGCTCATGCCGAACAGCCCGTCGGCGAACGTCGGCCTCGAGGTCAACGCCCGGGCCGGCGTGCACACCCCGGTCAGCGCCTGCGCGTCGGGCGCCGAGGCCATCGGCTACGCCGTCGAGATGATCCGTACCGGCCGTGCCGACGTGGTCGTCGCGGGCGGCACCGAGGCGGCGATCCACCCGCTGCCGATCGCGGCCTTCGCCAACATGATGGCGATGTCGAAGAACAACGACGAGCCCACCAAGGCCTCCCGCCCGTACGACAAGAACCGTGACGGGTTCGTCCTCGGCGAGGGTGCCGGCGTGATCGTGCTGGAGTCCGCGGAGCACGCCGCCAAGCGCGGTGCCCGCGTCTACTGCGAGGTGCTGGGCCAGGGACTGTCGGCCGACAGCCACCACATCGCGCAGCCCGAGCCGACCGGCCGCGGTGTCGCCGCAGCGGTGCAGAACCTGCTGGACAACACGGGTCTGAAGCCGTCCGAGGTGGTCCACCTCAACGCGCACGCGACCTCGACCCCGCAGGGCGACAGCGCCGAGATCATGGCGCTGCGCAAGGTGCTGGGCGACGACCTGGACCACGTGGCGGTGTCGGCGACCAAGTCGATGACGGGCCACCTGCTCGGCGGTGCCGGCGGCATCGAGAGCGTCGCGACCGTGCTGGCGCTGTACCACCGGCTGGCCCCGCCGACCATCAACATCGACGAGCTCGACGAGGGCATCGACGCCGACATCGTGACGGGCGAGCCGCGCAAGCTGCCCGAGGGCACGATCGCCGCGATCAACAACTCGTTCGGCTTCGGCGGTCACAACGTGACGCTGGCGTTCCGCTCGGTCTGACGGCCGTAGGACCGACGCGAAGGGGCCCCGCCCGGCAGCTGCCGGGCGGGGCCCCTTCGCGTGTGCGGGCCGCCGCTCAGACCACCTGGTGCAGCCAGCGGACGGGGGCGCCCTCGCCGGCGTACCGGAAGGGCTCCAGCTCGTCGTCCCAGGGTTTGCCGAGCAGCCGGGCGATCTCCGCTTCCAGGCCGGTGCCGCCTGCGGCGGCGCGGGCGAGGGCTGCGCGCAGCCGGTCCTCGGGGACCAGGATGTCGCCGTGCAGGCCGGTGACGGCGTGGAAGATGCCGAGTTCGGGGGTGGAGCTGTAGCGCTCGCCCTCGGCGGTGGCGCAGGGCTCGGCCGTCACCTCGAAGCGCAGCATCTGCCAGCCGCGCAGGGCGGAGGCGAGCTGGGAGGCGGTGCCGGCGGCCGCCTGCCAGGAGAACTCGGCCCGCCAGGTGCCGGGCGAGGCGGGCTGTCTGATCCAGTCGAGATTCACGCGCACTCCGAGCACGCCCGCCACTGCCCATTCCACGTGCGGACAGAGCGCGCGGGGCGCGGAATGCACGTACAGAACTCCACGTGTCGTCACCGGGACCTCCAGTGTGGGACGAGGTTCGCCTTCCCCAGCGGCCTCGTGCCGGTGCCGTTCCCGAGGTCACCCATAGTAAACAACACCGGGAGTGAATCTCCTGAAAACGGACAGTATGTGACGTGATGTAATTTACCGGAACCGATCTGACATTGCGCCACCGGTGGGCGGAGGGGCGGCTGCGGCACGCTCCACGAGAAGAAACTACCGTGCGCCGGGGGTCCAGGTGTGACGTACGGTCGGTCCGAGGACAGGGAAACACCGAGCTTTCACTCAGCAGGACGCCGTTGCCGGGCGCCCGGCAGCGAGGGAGGGGATCACCGGATGCGGAAGACCGTGCCGCACAGCCGTCCGCGCACCGCCCGGGCGGCCGCGGCGGCTCTGGCAGTTGTGCTGATGGCGATGGGTACGGGCTGCTCAGCGGGGTGGGATGGGGGTGCCGGCGAGCGTGCCGCCGGGGCTGCTGCGCGGCCGCCGGCGAAGCCCGTCCCCGTATGGAACCGGAATCCGGATTCCATCGCCGCTGTGGGTGACTCCATCACCCGTGGTTTCGATGCGTGTTCGGTTCTGGCGGACTGTCCGGAGGCGTCCTGGGCCACCGGGAACGACCCGGCGGTGCGCAGTCTGGCGAGCCGTCTGCTGGGGCCGGCGGGGGCGGCGGACCGGAGCTGGAACTTCGCCCGGACCGGGGCGCGGATGGCGGACCTGCCGGGGCAGTTGGCGGCGGCCGCGGAGCAGCGGCCGGAGCTGGTGACGGTGATGGCGGGGGCGAACGACGCGTGCCGGACGTCGGCGGCGTCGATGACGCCGGTCGAGGAGTTCCGTTCGGATTTCGCGAAGGGGCTGGGGCGGCTGCGGAAGGCGCTGCCGAAGACGCAGGTGTACGTGTCGAGCGTGCCGGACCTGATGCGGCTGTGGGAGACCGGGCGGGACAGTCCGCTGGGCCGGCAGATCTGGAAGCTGGGCATCTGCCCGTCGATGCTGGCCGATCCGGAGGCGGTGGACGCGGCGGCGGCGAAGCGGCGGGCGGCGGTGCAGGCGCGGGTGGTCGCGTACAACACGGTGCTGCGGGAGGTGTGCGGAAGGGATCCGCTGTGCCGGTACGACGGGGGTGCGGTGTTCCGCTACCCGTTCACGGTGTCCCAGCTGAGCCGGTGGGACTGGTTCCACCCGGGCAAGGACGGGCAGGCGCGGCTGGCGGAGCTGGCGCACCGGCAGGTGACGGCGGCGGGTCCGCCGCGGTAGCCGGTGCGGGCCGCGGCGGGTGCGGAGCCGGGGGCGGGTGTCAGGGCCCGCCCCCGGTCCGGTCTCGGGAGGGTCCGGCGGGTCAGACCTCCAGGGTGGCGGCGAGCCGGGTGTCGGTGACGGACCGGCCGGCCTGCACCTGGTGGCGGCCGGTGGTGCGGGCCCAGCCGCCGGCCTCCTCGTCCCAGGCCTCGAAGGCGCGGGCGGGCAGGGTGACCTCCGCCTCGGCGCTCTCGCCGGGGCCGGCCTCGACGGCGGCGAAGCCGGCGAGCCGGCGGGCCGGGCGGTCCGCGGTGCCGGCGGGCGGCGCGAGGTAGACCTGGACGACCTCGCGGCCGGGGCGGGTGCCGGTGTTGCGGACCCGGACCCGGACGGTGGTGGGGGTGGCCTCCAGTGATTCGTACGACCAGTCCGTGTAGCCGAGGCCGTGGCCGAAGGGGTAGGCCGGGGAGGCGGGGGCCCGGTCCCAGGCGCGGTAGCCGATGAACAGGCCCTCGCGGTAGGCGAGCCGGCCGTCCTGCGGGGTGACGTCGGTGACGGGGGCGTCGGCGAGGGCGGCGGGCCAGGTGGTGGGGAGGCGGCCGCCGGGTTCGGCGGCGCCGGTCAGGACGTCCGCGAGGGCGGCGCCGCCTTCCTGGCCGGGGAACCAGGTCAGCAGGACGGCGGCCACGTCCTCGCGCCACGGCAGCTCCACCGGGGAGCCGGCGTTGACGACGACGACGGTGCGGGGGTTGGCGGCGGCGACGGCGCGGACGAGGTCGTCCTGGCGGCCGGGCAGGGCGAGGTCGGTGCGGTCGAAGCCCTCGGACTCGACGCGTTCGGTGGTGGCGACGACCACGATCGCGGTGTCGGCGGCGCGGGCGGCTTCGACGGCCTCGGCGATGAGGGTGTCGGGGTCCCGGCGGGGGCCGAGGTGGAGCAGGGAGAACATGACCGCCTTGAGCGGGACGGCGGCCAGGTCGGGGACCTGGTAGCGGAGCGAGACGTCGACGGGTTCGCCGGCGGTGAGGGTGGCGCGGCCGCGTTCGGTGGGGGCGCCGAAGAACGCCTCGAAGGGGTCGGCCTCGTCGCCCATCTGCTGGACGCCCGCCCACAACGGGGTGCCGCCGACGCTGAGGGCGAAGGCGCCCAGTCCGCGGGTGCCGAAGGCGTGTTCGCCGCTCTCGCGGGGCACGAAGGTGCCGGTCACCTCGATCTCGGCCATGGTGTCGTACGTGGCACCGGCGGGGAGGTCGTCGCCGATCCACTGGACCTGACCGGAGGGCAGGCTGCCCTCGCCGAGCACCGTGCCGGCGGCGTCGCGGCAGACCGCGCGGAGGATGAAGTCCGCTCCGGCGGGGACGAGTTCGTCGGACGGGTCGGCGCCGGTGCAGTAGGTCAGGGTGGCGCCGGGGACGGCGGCGAGGGCTTCGGTGAGGCCGTCGAGCGGGGAGACCACCCGCTCCGGGAAGACGGTGGCGGAGCCGCCTCCGAGCACCCGGGCATCGCGGGCGGCGGCGCCGCAGAGGGCGATCCGGCCGGGGGTGAGCGGGAGGACGCCGTTCTCGTTGCGGACGAGGACGGAGCCGCGGCGGGCGATCTCCCGGGCCAGGGCGGGACCGTCGACGGCGGCGGGCGGCTCGGCGACCACGGGCGGGGCACCGTCGAGGGCGCCGGTGCGGGCGGCCAGCATCAGGACGTTGCGGACGGCGGCGTCGAGGGCGGACTCGGGGACGGTGCCGGCCCGGACCGCGTCGGCGAGGGCGGGTCCGTAGACGGTCTGCGGGCCGGGCATGGCGATGTCGAGGCCGCCGAGGATGCCGCCGGCGGTGGAGCGGGCGGCCATCCAGTCGGAGACGTTGACGCCGTCGAAGCCCCACTCGCCGCGCAGGACGTCCTGGACGAGGCGGCGGTGCTCGGACATGGTCGTGCCGTTGACCTGGTTGTAGGCGGTCATGACGCCCCAGGGCCGGGCGTTCTTGACGATCGTCTCGAACGGCGCGAGGTACAGCTCGCGCAGCGGGCCTTCGGCGATCTCGTTGTCGACGGTGAAGCGGTCGGTCTCGGCGTCGTTGCCGACGAAGTGCTTGACGGTGGTGCCGACGCCGCCGTCCTGGACGCCGCGGACGTAGCCGGTGCCGATCTCTCCGGTGAGGTGCGGGTCTTCGGAGTAGCACTCGAAGTGGCGGCCGCCGAGCGGGGAGCGGTGCAGGTTGACGGTGGGGGCGAGCAGGACGTGGACGCCCTTGCGGCGGGCCTCCTGGGCAAGGAGGCCGCCGGCCCGGCGGGCGAGTTCCGGGTCCCAGGAGGCGGCGAGCGCGGTGGGCGAGGGCAGGGCGACCGACGGGTCGTCGGCGGTCCAGCGCACGCCGCGGACGCCGATCGGGCCGTCGGACATGACGAGGGACTGCAGGCCGATCTCGGGGAGGGCGGGCAGGGACCACATGTCGCGGCCGGACAGCAGCCGGGCCTTGGTGTCGAGGTCGAGCTTGCCGAGCGCCGCCTCCACGGCCTCGGTGCGTGCCTGTTCGGCCCGGTCGGAGTGGGGGTGCGCCGCATCTGCCACGGCCGGCCTCCTCGGTGGGATCGGGTGCGGAGTGGCCCCATGGTGGCGCGGTTCCCTGTAGACCGGTAGGTGATGTTATCTTTTCGTGATGATCGGGGCGGTGTGCCGGGGGATGGCGTACGGTCCTGCCTTGACGGACGGACGGACGGGTGGACGGACGGGTGGGCCGGGCGCGGCGGGCTGACGGGTCCGCGGGTACGGCGGCGTACGGGCGGACCACGGGAAGGGGCGCGGGGCGGATGGCCAGGGCCAGGAGCGAGGAGCGGCGCGGGGAGATCCTGCGCGCGGCGCTGGAGGTCATCGCCGAGCGCGGCTACCGGGGGGCCTCTCTGGCCGCGGTGGCCGAGCGGGTGGGCCTGACCCAGCAGGGCGTCCTGCACCACTTCCCCTCGAAGGAGGCGCTGCTGGTCGCCGTCCTGGAGGAGCGGGACCGCTGGGACACCGGCGGCGGCTCCCGGGCCGCGGCCGGGGAGTGGCGGCTGGACCTGCTGGCCTCGCTGGTCGACTACAACGCGATGCGGCCGGGGATCGTGCAGACGTTCTCGGCGCTGCTCGGGGAGAGCGTCACCGAGGGGCATCCGGCGCGGGAGTTCTTCACCACCCGGTACGCGCAGGTGCGGGCCGAGATGGCCGCGGTGCTGCGGGCCGAGTTCGGCGGCCGGCTGCCGTCGGGGCTGACCCCGGAGGCGGCCGCCCCGCTGCTGGTCGCGGTGCTTGACGGGCTCCAGTACCAGTGGCTGCTGGCGCCGGATGCGGTGGACATGCCGGCCGCGTTCCGTGCGTTCGTCACCCTGCTGCACGGGAGTCCGGCCGCCGACCCGTCCGGGCGCGGGCCCGGGCACGACCACGGAAAGGGAGCCGCCTCGTGAGGATCGCCGCTGCCCAGCTGACCTGCGTACCGGCCGACGTGAAGGCCAACGTGGCGGAGGTGGTGCGCCTGGCCGGGGCGGCCCGGGAGGCGGGGGCCGAGCTGGTGGTGTTCCCCGAACTCGCGCTCACGGGCTACGAGATCGACGCGCTGCGCGCGGACCGGGGGTTGTGGACGGGGCCGGAGGACCCGCGGCTGGACCCGGTCCGGTCGAGCGGCATCGCGACCGTCGTGAACTGCGCGGCCCCGACCGGCGGTCCGCTGCCCGCGCTGACGACGTTCGTGTACGCGGCGGATGGCAGCCTGCTGACGACGTACGCGAAGCAGTGCCTGTACGAGCAGGAGCAGGGGGTGTTCGAGCCGGGCACGCGGGACGGGCGCTTCACGCTCGGCGGGACCGGGTTTTCGCTGGCCACCTGCTATGACAACCACTTCCCGGAGCTGACGGGGCGGGGCGCGTCCGACGGCTGCCGGGTGCACTTGGCCTCGTCGCTGTACGGCACGGGCGGCGGGGTGCAGGAGCGGGCCACGGTGTACCCGGCGATCGCCGCCGCCACTGGTATGGCGGTCGTGCTCGCCAACCACGTGGGGCCTGCGGGCCCCTGGACCGGCTGCGGACGCTCCGCCGTCTGGGGTCCCGACGGCACGCTCCTCGCGGAGGCGGACGCCCACACGGCCACGGTGGCCTCGGCAGACCTGCCCGCCCCGCCGGCCTGAACCCGCCCCCGTGCGGGGCGGAGCCCCAGGGCAACCCGGCTGCGCCGGCTCCCGGGCTCCGCCCGGACCCGCGCCTCAAACGCCGGCGAGGCTGGAAGTTGCCCCCACGCCTCAACGCCGGCGAGGCTGGAAGTGCGCCCGTACGCGGCTGCCCGGCCGGGCGAAGCAACTCCGCCTTGCTCGGGCGGGCTGGCCACTGGGCGAAGCAACTCCACCTCGCTCGGGCCGGCTGCCCACCGGGCGAAGCAACTCCACCTCGCTCGGGCCGGCTGCCCACCGGGCGGGGGCAAATCCAGCCCCTCCGGCGTTTGAGGAGCGGGGTTTGGGGCGGAGCCCCAAGACAGGCCGGCCGCGCCGGCTCCCGGGCTCCGCCCGGACCCGCGCCTCAAACGCCGGCGGGGCTGGAAGTTGCCCCGCCGGGACTCAGTCGGTGGTGTGGGGCGACTTGGACAGCGGGTGGGGGGCGGCATTGGCTGCCGGGGCGTGGTCGGCGCGGATCGCGCGGTTGGCGTCGGCCGGGGAGACCGGGGCAGGGCCGGCAGGGTCCGAGCCGGCGGGGTCGGCCGAGGAGGCCCGGTCCGGGTCGGCGGGGTCCGGGCCCGGTTCGTTCAGGAGGTCGCGGGTCATCAGGGTGGCGCCGGCGACCGCACCCGGCATGAGGAAGACGGCGACCAGCGGGACGAGGAAGGCGAGCACGAGCGGCACGCCGAAGCCGATGGCCAGGCCGCGCCGCCCGCGCAGGAGCCGCAGCCGCTCCGGCAGCTCGACCCCGCGCCGCTGGAGGGCGACCGCCGTGAGCTCCTCGGCGAGGAAGAAGCCGGAGACGCAGAACCCGATCGCGGGGATCACCGTCTGCCCGATCACCGGGACGAACCCCAGCGCGAACAGCAGGACGCTGTAGCAGACCACCCGCAGCAGGATCCTGACGCTGTCCCGGGCCGAGATCCACAGCTCCCGCCACAACGGCAGCCCGGACTCCGGCACCTCACCGCCCTCGGTCCGGTCGACCTGCTCGGACAGGGACTCGTAGAACGGCTGCCCGACCAGCAGGGTCACGGCGGTGAAGGTGATCACCGACAGGAACAGGCTGAGGCCGATGACCAGCCCGGTCAGCGCACCCCGGAAGAGCCCCTGCCACGGCGAGCCCCAGTCGTCGGCGAACGGCGTCACCCACGCGGTGAAGTCGTCGGCACCGAAGCCGATGCCCACCAGCGCGGCGACGTACAGCACCAGCGCCACGAGCCCCGGCAGCAGCCCGAAGCCGAACCAACGGCCGTGTCCGGCCACCCATCGCTGTCCGGCCAGCAGGTACCGGAAACCCCCCACGAGATCACGCATCGGGCCAGCTTACGGCGCAGGCCGCACCCCCGAACGAGGGGTGCGGCCCGGCCTGCGCACCGAAGCGGTGCGCCGAAGCGGTGCGCGTCAGGCGACGGCGAGCTCGACGCTGATGTTGCCGCGGGTGGCCTTGGAGTACGGGCACACCTGGTGCGCCTTCTCGACCAGGTCCTTGGCACGCTCCTGGTCGACGGCCGGAATGGCGGCGACGATCTTGACGATGATGCCGAAGCCGTCGTCGTTCTTGCCGATGCCCACCTCGGCGGTCACGGTCGCGCCGGTGAGGTCGGCGTTCTCGTTGCGGGCGACGACGCCGAGGGCGCCCTGGAAGCAGGCGCTGTAGCCGGCGGCGAACAGCTGCTCCGGGTTGGTGCCGGCGCCGCTGCCGCCCATGGCCTTCGGCGGGTTCACGACCACGTCGAGCTGGCCGTCGTCGCTGGCGACGCGGCCGTCGCGGCCGTTCTCGGCGGTGGCGACAGCGGTGTAGAGAACGTCGGACTGCTGGATGGACATGTTGGAACGATCCTCCTGGTTGTCGCCGCGACTCGCGCCCACGATCGCGACGGCTCGGGGAGAGCCTAGCGGGTGAAAGAAACGATCATCTTTCCGGTGTTCTCTCCGCGCAGCATGCCGAGGAACGCGTCGGCGCCGTTCTCGATGCCGTGGACCACCGTCTCGTCCGCCTTCAGCTCGCCGGAGCGCAGCCAGCCGGCGACGTCCTGGACGAACTGCTGCTGGAGCCCGGCGTGGTCGCTGACGAGGATGCCCTGGAGGCGCAGCCGCTTGCCGATGACGGCGACGAGGTTGCGCGGGCCGGGGGCCGGCTCGGTGTCGTTGTACTGGGCGATGGCCCCGCACAGGGTGGCGCGGCCGTGCAGGTTGAGCGCGCCGATGGCGGCTTCGAGGTGGTCGCCGCCGACGTTGTCGAAGTAGACGTCGATGCCCTCGGGGGCGGCCTCGCCGAGCTGCTCGGCGACCGGGCGGTCCTTGTAGTTGAAGGCGGCGTCGAAGCCGTACTTCCCGGTGAGGAGCTTCACCTTGTCGTCGGAGCCGGCCGAGCCGATCACCCGGGAGGCGCCCTTGATCTTCGCGAACTGGCCCACGAGGCTGCCGACGGCACCGGCGGCGCCGGAGACGAACACGGCGTCGCCCTCCTTGAAGGAGGCGGTCTCGAAGAGTCCGGCGTACGCGGTCAGGCCGGGCATGCCGAGCACGCCGAGGTACGCGGAGAGCGGCGCGAGCGAGGCGTCCACCTTGGTGGCGTGGGCGGCGTCCACGTCGGCGTACTCGCGCCAGCCGAGGCCGTGCAGGACGTGGTCGCCGACCTCGAAGCCCTCGGCGGCGGAGGCCACGACCTCGCCGACCGCGCCGCCGTCCATCGGCTGGTCCAGCTTGAACGGGGGGATGTACGACTTCACGTCGTTCATGCGGCCGCGCATGTACGGGTCCACCGACATGTGGAGGTTGCGGACCAGGATCCGGCCCGCGGCGGGAGCGGTGACCGGCACCTCGCGCAGGGCGAAGTCCTCGGCGGTCGGCCAGCCCTGCGGACGGGCGACCAGGTGCCACTCGCGGCTGACGGCGGGGAAGTCGGACATGAAAGCTCCCGGAATACGGCAAGGGTGAGGAAGGCACGGGTGCGGAGGGCGCGCAGAGGACTGCGCACCGCCGCCGGGCCCGAATTGCTTCAGGACCTGAAACAACCATGCTCCTGGATATTTCATGTTGTCAAGTAAATGAGTAGGCTGGTGCCATGCCCTCCCGCACAGACCCCCTGACCCTCGAGGTCGTCGAACTCATCGGCGCCGTCGTGGCCCGCTACCACGAGGAGTACGAGGAGGCCGCGGCAAGCCACCAGCTCACCGGCGCGCAGGCCCGCGTACTGGCGCTGCTGGCCTTCGACCCGCTGCCGATGCGCCGGATCGCCCAGAAGCTGAAATGCGAGCCCTCGAACATCACCGGGATCGTGGACCGGCTGGAGGGCCGCGGCCTGGTGGAGCGCCACCCGGACCCGGCCGACCGACGGGTCAAGCTCGCCGTCGCCACCGAGGCGGGAATGCAGACCGCCGGGCAGCTGCGCGACGCGCTGGACTTCGCCCGGGAGCCCCTGGCCGGCCTGAGCACGGCCGAGCGGACGGTACTGCGCGACCTGCTCCAGCGGATGCTGGGCGCGGCCTAGGGGCCAAGGCGCCAAGCCGCCTCACGACTGCGGCTGCGGCTGCGGCTGCGGCTGCGGCTGCGGCTGCGGCTGCGGCTGCGGCTCAGTGACCGCCGGGGCCGCAGGTCAGACGCACCACCACAGGATCCACTCGCACTCCTCCGCCGGTTCCGGCGTAGCGGATCCGGAGGGGGTGGCGCTCGCGGACGGGCCGGGCGAGGTGCTGCGGCGCGGTTTGCGGGGCTTGGGCTTGCCGGAGTCCCCGGGGCCGGGGGCGGCCTCGGGTGATTCCTGCGGGCCGGCGCCCTCCGTCGGCGCGGCCTCGGGGGCGCCGCTCTCCTCGGTTCGCCCTCCGGCCGGGGCGGTGGTTCCGGCGACGGCCGGGGCGGTGGAGCCGGCCGCTTCCGTCGCCTCGGGGCCGGGGGCCGAGTCGGCCGCGGTCCCGGGACCGGCCGGCGGCGTGGCGGGCACGCCGGGCGTCTCGGGTGCCTCCGGCTGCCCGGTGGCGGGTTTCTCCTCCTGCTGGACCACCCGGTCCGCGCGGTCGGCGCGGCCGTCGTCGCCGTTCAGGGCCGCCACCGCGAGCGAGCCGCCGGTCGCGAAGACCAGCCCCAGCCCGATGGCGAGCGCCGCCCGGCCCCGCCGCCGCGGCCCGGCGGCCCGGCGCCGGGTCCCTTCGGTACGTCCGGCCGCCCCGCCCAGCCGGACGGCGGGCAGCTCGTCGGCGGCGGGCCCGGCGAGCCCGGGACCGCCGAACGGCTCGCCGGCGGACCCGCTCCCGGCGGGCTCCCCGGCAACCGGGCGGGCGTACGGGGACGGGTCGTGCGCGGGCCGGTCGTATGCGCCCCGGCCGTCCGAGGCCTGCCCGTACGGGGTCTGGCCGTGCGGACCCGGCCCGTACGGGGTCTGGCCGTACGCGCTCTGCTCGTACGGGTCCTGCTCGGGCGGGCCGTACGGCGCCGCGGAATACGGCGTCCCGGCGTACGGCCCCGTCTCCGCGGGGGCCGGCGCAGCCGGGGCCGGGGCGGGGGCGGCGGTCAGGTGCTCGGCGGGGGTTCCGCAGCCGGCGCACGCCAGTGCGCCGTTGAGGTGCCGCCGGCAGGCGTGGCAGTAGTCCATGGCGCCCGCAGGCTATGCGCTCCCCGGTCACGGCGGCGCCTTGACCCTGTAAGGATCCTGTGTGCTTTTCAGACCGGTGCGCCGCGGGTCCCGCCGCAGGTCGGCGCAGCGCCACGCCCCCGGCACCCGGCGTGACGACGTGTGCGCAGGGCGGCCGGAGCGGTGCGCTGCGTCACGCGTCCGGTCACCGCGCCAGGAAGGCGCGTACGCCGGCGGAGACCCCGTCGTCGCCGAGGAAGTCGTTGTGCTTCAGGCAGCCGGCGTACGTGTTGGCCGCGCCGGACAGCGGGACACTGGAGTCCGGGTTGATCACTTCGTCGCAGTCCGACCAGAACGTCGCGTACGCCACCGCCCCCGGCGTCTCGTCGCCCTCGGCCAGCTTCTTCTGTACGTACGAGCCGGGGCTCATGTCCCGGCAGGCCTGGCCCCAGATGACGCAGGCCCAGCTGATGTACGTGCCGTGGTTGGGGCCGGCCAGGGAGACCCAGCGGCCGACCTTCGGCGCGCCGCCGCCGTGCTTCACGTACCAGCGGGTGACGAGCGAGCCGAAGGAGTGGGCGACCACGTCGACCTGCGCGGCGCCGGTCCGGGCGCGGACCTCGTCGACATAGGCGGCGAACCGGCCGGCGAGCACCTCGTTCACCGACTGGTGGGTGTCGTAACCCCAGGAGAAGAGCAGGGAGTCGGGGTAGCCGTCGGCGCGGAGGTCGGAACGGAGCGAGCCCCAGACGCCGGGGTCGGCGTTGTAGCCGTGCACGAACACCACCGGATTGCGCTGTCCTGCCTGGTGGGAGGCGGTGCCGGCCACCCGTTCGGCGGCGTTGGCGGTCAGCGGCGCCGTCAGCAGTGCGACGAGCGCGAGCAGGGCGGCAACTCTCTGGCGGACCGTCAGCACGGCGTCCCCCTTACCTCGTTACGCGCGAGTAGTAGGCGCATGGTGCGGGCTGACACGCCAGAAGACCACCCCCGTGCAGCACCCCACGACTCACTCGGCGCACCGGCATCACCCCCCGACCGGACCAGCCCAACGCGCAGGATGTCCGATATGACCGAAAAGATGCGAAATGTGACCAGCAGTCGCCGGTCTTCATCTCAGCAAGCGTCAGCGCCTCGGGAGGATCTGCCGTGACCGTCAGCCTTGAGCAGTTGCGCCGCTGCCACGTCGCCGTCGACCTGGGGGCAGCGCGGACCCGCGTGTACGTGAAGGGCGCCGGGCTGGTCGTGGACGAGCCCAGCGTCGCCGCGGTCAACACCCGCACCGGCGCCCTCATCGCGGTCGGCACCTTCGCCGAGCGCATGACCGGCCGCACCCCCGACTACATCCGCGTCGTCCGCCCCGTATCCGGCGGCACCGTCGTCGACATCGAGATGGCCCAGCGGATGCTGCGCCACCTGCTCGGCGAGAAGCTCCGCCGGGCCCTGCGCCGCAAGCCGCGGCTGCGGGCCGCCGCCTGCACCCCGCACGACGCCGACCCGCTGGCCCAGCGGGCGGCGGTCGAGACCCTGGTCGGCCTCGGCGCCCGCCGGGTCGAGCTGGTGGACACGCTGATCGCGGCGGCCGTCGGCTGCGGCCTGCCGGTGGAGCAGCCGACCGCGACGATGATCATGGTGTGCGGGGCGGCGGCCACCCAGATCGCCGTGCTGTCGCTCGGCTCGATCGTGACCGCCGAGCGGGTGGCGGTCGGCGGCGACGCCGTCGACCACGCGATCGTCCAGCACCTGCGCCACCAGCACGAACTGATGCTGCCGAGCCAGGCGGTGCGCCCGCTCCAGCTCGCCCTGCACGGCAACGGCATCACCGACCTCGGGCCCGCCTCCACCGAGATCCACGGCCGGGACGTGGCCACCGGGCTGGCCCGCTCGGTCCGGGTCGACACCGCGGCGGTGCGCGACGCCATCCACACCCCGCTGACCGCCGTCCTCGACGGCATCGGCAAGGTGCTGCGCGAGTGCCCGCCGGACCTGGTCGCCGACCTGACGGACACCGGGATCATGATGGTGGGCGGCAGTGCCCTGCTGCCGGGGCTGGACCAGATGCTGCGGGACGCCACCGGCATGCCGGTGCACATCGCGGAGCGCCCCGACGTGTGCGCGGTGATGGGACTCGGCGCGATGCTCGAAGGGAAGATCGCCCCGATGGTGCTGAACCCGCTGTCCGAATGAGTGGACCGCCCGGCGCGCCCGGCGCCGACGCGGGAACGGACCCCGGCCGGGGCGGCGACGCGCCGCACGGCCTGCCGATGCTGCTCGAAGCGGTGCTCAGCGTGGGCACCGACCTCGAACTGAAGGCGACGCTCCGGCACATCGTGGAGTCCGCCCGGCAGCTGTGCGGGGCCCGGTACGGGGCGCTCGGCATCATCGAGCCGGACGGAGCAGCCGGCGGCGGCCGGCTCACCGAGCTGATCTCCTCGGGGATCAGCGAGGAGCAGCGGGCCGCCATCCCCCACCTGCCCGACGGCCGGTCGGGGATCCTCGGCCTGCTGGTCCGGGAGCCGCAGCCGCTGCTGCTCGACGACGTCACGACGGACCCGCGGGCGGTCGGCTTCCCGGCCGGCCATCCGCCGATGCGCAGCTTCCTCGGGGTGCCCATCCGGGTGCACACCGAGGTGTTCGGCAACCTCTACCTCGCGGAGAAGGCGGACGGCGGCCGGTTCACCCCCGACGACCTCGCGCTGCTGCGGGTGCTGGTCGCGCAGGCGGGCATCGCCATCGGCAACGCCCGCCTGTACGACACGGCCCGGCGGCGGGAGCGCTGGATCGAGGGCGCGGCCGCCGTGACCACGACGCTGCTGACCGGGCGGCCCGCCGCGGACGCACTGATGTGCGTGGCGGAACGGGCCCGGCTGGTGGCGGACGCGGCGGCCGGGGTGGTGCTCCAGCCGACCCCGGAGGGCGGCATGGAGATCGTCGCGGCCTCCACCCACGACGATCCGGGCGACCTGGTCGGCACCACGATCGCGCCGGGCAGCCCGGTGCTGGAGCAGCTGCTGGGCGGGGAGCCGGTGTTCGTCGAGGACTCGGCGACGGATCCCCGCATGACCACGCACGTCCGGGAGCGGTTCGGGCCGAGCATGCTGCTGCCGCTGCAGAGCGGGGGCCGGCTGATCGGCACCCTCGCGCTGCCGCGCCGCCGCGGCGGGCGGCCGTACGACGCGGTGGACCGGCTGCTGGCCGCGCAGTTCGCCTCGCAGGCGGCGCTCGCCCTGGTGCTCGCGGACGCACAGCACGACCGGGAGCAGCTGGCCGTGTACGAGGACCGCGACCGGATCGCCCGGGACCTGCACGACCTGGTGGTCCAGCGGCTGTTCGCCACGGAGATGATGCTGGACGCGACGCGCCGGCGCGGGGCCGCGGCCGCGGAGGGCGAGGCCGTCGGCGACGAGCTGGGGCGCGCCGTGGACGAGCTGGACTCGACGATCCAGGAGGTCCGCACGGCCATCTTCGCGCTCCAGCAGCCGCCGTCGGACGCTCCGGCGACGTTCCGCGGGCGGGTGCTGCGGGAGACGGGCGGGGCGGCGGTGCTGCTGGGCTTCCAGCCGTCGGTCCACTTCGCGGGCGCGGTCGACGCCCTGGTCCCGGCCCCGGTGGCGGACCGTCTGCTGTCCGCCCTGCGGACCGCGCTGGCCGCCGCGCACCGGCGCGCCGGCGTCACGTCGATCGAGGTGACGGTGGACGCGGGCGGGGACGGGGACGGGGGGACGGTCCGGCTGGCGGTCGTGGACGACGGTTTCACGGGGGCCGGTGGCCGGGCGGAATCCGGCGGCCGGGGCACGACCGTGACCTGGGAGTCCGCGCTCTGAGCGCGGGCCCGGGCCTCAGAGGGCCGGGCGGCCGGCGGCGCGCAGCGCGATGCGGGTGTTGGAGTGGGCGACCCCGGCGTCCCGCTTGAGTCGGCGCAGGAGGCCGTCGAGGGCGGCCGGGTCGGCGGCGCGGGCGCGGACCAGGTAGTCGTGCTCGCCGGTGACGTGGACCACCTCGGTGATGCCCGGCAGGCGGGCGACGGCCTTCTCGAACTCCTCGTTCGTGGTGTCGAGCCGCAGGGTGACGTCGATGAAGACGACGAGCCCGCCGCCGGTGTCGGCGGCCGGGTCGACCAGGACGGTGAAGCCGCGGATCACGCCGTCACGGCGCATCCTGCGCACCCGGTCGGCGGCCGCGTTGGCGCTGAGCCCCACCCGGACGCCGAGGTCCCGGTACGAGATCCGCGCATCCTGCTGCAGGACGCCGAGGATGTCCCTGTCGATGCGGTCCATCCCGCGATTCTCGCAGTCCCGGCCGGTATTCGTCGCCGGAGTGCACGGCCGGGGCGGTGTGCTGTCCGCATGAGCGAACTGACGACGACCGCCCTGGCCGGGGCGGCTGCGGGCCTGGGTGTGGCGATGCCGGTGGGTGCGGTGGGGGTGCTGCTGGTCCAGCAGAGCATGCGCGGCCCGCGCCGGGCGGCCGTGGCCGCGGCGGCCGCGGTCGCCGTGGTCGACATGGCGTACGCGGCCCTGGCCACCGCCGTCGGTCCGATGGTGTCCTCGGCCCTGTCCGGCCGGGAGGCGTGGGTCCGGCTCCTCTCGGCGGCCGTCCTCCTGGCCATCGCCGCCCACGGCCTCCTCTCCTCCCGCACCTCCCTCGCCGCGCCCGGTGCCCCCGCGGCGGAGCCCGCACCGGACGGCGGTGCCGGAACCCTCCGTACTTTCCTGAGGTTCGCCGGAATCACGCTCGTGAACCCGACGACCGCGCTGTACTTCGCCGCGCTCACCACCGCGCAGGGCAGCAGCCTCGACGGGGGTGCGGCCGGGGCGGTGTTCGTCGGCGCGGTGTTCGCCGCTTCGCTCGGATGGCAGCAACTGCTGGTCACGGCAGGGTCGTTCGCCGGTTCGCGGATCTCGGCGGCGGCCCGCGCGTGGACCGCAGGGTCGTTCGCCGGTTCGCGGATCTCGGCGGCGGCCCGCGCGTGGACCTTCCGGGTCGGGTACGGACTGGTCGCGGTGTATGCCGTGAAGATCGCCCTGCCGCTGCCCTGACGCCGTAGGGTGATCCCGTGGCCACACTCTTTCCCGCCCTGGAGACCCCTTCGGACCGGCCGGCGCTGCGCTTCGGCGACCGGGTCCTGAGCTACCGCACCCTCGCCGGCGCCGCCGGCGCCCTGGCCGGCCGGCTCGGCGGCGCCGGGCGGGTCGCGCTGTGGGCCACGCCCACGCTGGAGACCGCGGTCGGCGCGGTGGCGGCGCTGCTCGCCGGGGTCCCGGTGGTCCCGCTGAACCCGCGCACCGGCGACCGCGAGCTGGCCCACATCCTGGCCGACAGCGCCCCCGGCCTGGTGCTCGCCGCCGCGGACGCGGAGCTGCCGGCGGCCCTCGCGGGCCTGCCCCGCGCCGACGTCCCCACCGAGGGCGACGCCCCGCTGCCGGCGGTGGCGGCCGGTGACGAGGACCCGGCGTTCGTGATCTACACCTCGGGGACCACCGGCCCGCCGAAGGGCGCGGTGCTCCCCCGCCGGGCGGTGGCCGCCACCCTCGACGCGCTGGAGGACGCCTGGCACTGGACCGCCGCCGACACCGTCGTGCACGCCCTGCCGCTGTTCCACGTCCACGGCCTGGTGCTCGGCACCCTCGGCCCGCTGCGGCGCGGCGGCTCGGTGCACCACCTGGGCCGGTTCGAGGCGGCGGCCGTCACCGCGGCGCTCGGCGCGGGCGGCACGATGCTGTTCGGGGTGCCGACGATGTACCACCGGCTCGCCGAGGCGGTCGCGACGGATCCGGCGCTGGTCGAGGCGCTGGCCGGGGCCCGGCTGCTGGTGTCCGGCTCGGCCGGGCTGCCGCTGCACGACCACGAGCGGATCGCCGCGGCCACCGGCCGCCGGGTGATCGAGCGGTACGGCATGACCGAGACGCTGATGAACACCAGCGTCCGCGCCGACGACCTCGCCTCCCGCCCCGGCACGGTCGGCCCGCCGGTGCGCGGGGTGGAGCTGCGGCTGGTGGACGAGTCCGGCACCGCGCTGGACGCGTACGACGGCGAGACCATCGGCGAGATCCAGGTGCGCGGCCCGAACCTGTTCACGCACTACCTGAACCGGCCCGAGGCGACCGCGGAGGCGCGGACCGACGACGGCTGGTTCCGCACCGGGGACATGGCCACCCGGGACGCCGCCGGGCACCTGCGGATCGTCGGCCGCAAGGCCACCGACCTGATCAAGAGCGGCGGGTTCAAGATCGGCGCCGGGGAGATCGAGAACGCCCTGCTGGACCATCCGGGGGTCCGCGAGGCCGCCGTGACCGGGGAGCCGGACGCCGACCTCGGCGAACGGGTGGTCGCATGGATCGTGCCGGTCGACCCGCAGGACCCGCCCGGCAGCCAGGAGCTGGCGGACCACGTGGCCGGCCGGCTCGCCCCGCACAAGCGGCCGCGGACGGTGCGCTACCTCGACGCGCTGCCCCGCAACGACCTCGGCAAGATCATGAAGCGGGCCCTCCATGGCTGACCGGCTCTCGGCCCGCGCGGCCCTCGACGCCCTCGCCGGCCCGGACGGCTTCACCGAGCTGCCGGCCCCGCCGCACCCTCACCGTACGGACGGCCCGCTGGGCTGGGCCGGGTACGACGACTCCCGCGCGCGGGCCGGGGAGCGCACCGGTGAGCAGGAGTCCGTGGTCTGCGGGACGGCGCGGATCGGCGGCCGGGCGGCGGTGCTGGTCTCCTTCGAGTTCGGCTTCCTGGGCGGCTCGCTGGGCGAGCGCACCGGGGACCGGCTGGTGGCCGCGTACGAACACGCCCGGGCGCACCGGCTGCCGCTGGTCTCGCTGATCGCGACCGGCGGCTCCCGGATGCAGGAGGGCATGATCGCCCTCACCCAGCTCCAGCGGGTGGCCCGGCAGTCGGTGCTGACCCGCGCGGCCGGGCTGCCGCAGCTGGCGGTGCTGCGCGATCCGACGACCGGCGGCGGCTGGGCCACGCTGGGCGCCGGGGCGGACGTGGTGCTGGCGCTGCCCGGCGCCCAGGTGGGTTTCGCCGGCTCCCGGGTGCGGCCCGCGGACGCCGATCCGGCGGCGTACTCGGCGGAGGGCCAGTACGCGGCGGGGCACGTGGACGCGGTGGTGCCGGCCGCGGAGCTGCCGGAGGTGCTCGGGCACTGGCTGCGGCTGCTCGCGCCGCCCGCGGAACCGGTCCGGCCGGCCGATCCGCCGGCCGCGCTGGCCGACGTGCCGCCGCCGGCGACGGGGTGGGCGGCCGTGGAGCGGGCCCGGCATCCGGACCGGCCGCGCGCCGGGGCCTACCTGGACGCCTACTTCGAGCTGCGGATGCCGCTGTCCGGGGACCGGGCGGGCGGCACCGACCCGGGGATGCTGTGCGGGTTCGGGCTGCGGGAGGGCCGCACGGTGGCGTACGCGGCCCAGTGCGGCACCGCGACCCGGCCCGCGGGGTACCGCACCGCGGCCCGGCTGATCCGGCTCGCGGACCGGCTCGGCTTCCCGGTGCTGACGCTGGTGGACACCCCCGGCGCGGCGAACGACGCGGCCGCCGAGCACGCGGGCGCGGGCGCGGCGATCGCGGACGCCTTCGCCGCGGTGGCGGCGGCGACCGTCCCCCTGACCACCCTGCTGATCGGCGAGGGCGGCTCCGGCGGCGCCCTGGCCCTGGCGGCCCCCGGCAACACCTGGGCCACCCCGGACAGCTACTTCTCGGTCATCGCCCCGGAGCTCGCCACCGCCATCCTGAAACGCCCCCCGGCCCACGCCCCCCTGACGGCCGACCAGCTCCGCCTGCGCCCCCAGGACCTGGTGGACCTGGGCGTGGCCCGCGGGGTGGTGACCCCGGACTCCCACGAGCCCGCGAGCTGACCCCCGGGCCGGGCCAAAACCAAGCCCCGCCGGAACCGGAAGCCGCCCCCGGACCGGGGCAAAACCAGACCCGGCGGGAACCGGAAGCCGCCCCCGGACGGGGGCAAAACCAGACCCGGCGGGAACCGGAAGCCGCCCCGGACGGGGGCAAAACCAAGCCCCGCCGGCGATTGAGGCGCGGGGGTCCGGGGGCGGAGCCCCCGAAACGGCGGACACCGCGAGGCCCGACAGACCCGCTCAGGCCTGCGGATCCCGCGCGTCATACCGCGCAAAGGCCCGCCACCGCGCCGCCAGCAGCGCGACGGCCACGACACAGGCCAGCCCGCCCCCGGTCACGGCGACCCCCGGCGATGCCAGGTCCGCCGCCGACCCGGCGAGGAAGTCCCCGAGCCTCGGCCCACCCGCCACGACGATGATGAACACCCCCTGCAACCGCCCCCGCATCTCGTCCGGCGTCGCCGTCTGCAGCATCGTCGACCGGAACACCATGGAAATCGTGTCGGACCACCCCGCCACCGCCAGGAAGAACAGCCCGAGCCACAGGTTCCGCGTGACCCCGAACGCGGCGATCGCCAGCCCCCACGCGGCCACCGACACCAGGATCACCAGCCCGTGCCGCCGGATCCGCCCCTGCCAGCCGGAGAACACCCCGCCGAGCATGGCGCCCACGGCCGGCGCCGCCACCAGCAGCCCGACGGTCCTGGCGTCACCCCCGTACCAGAGGCCCGCCACGGCGGGGAACAGCGCCCGCGGCTGGGCGAGCACCATCGCGCACATGTCGGAGAAGAACGTCATCCGGATGTTCGGCCGGGTCGCGAGGAACCGCAGCCCGTCGAGCACCGACGCCCGCCCCCGCTTCCCCTCCTCCCGCTCCGGCGGCATCGCGGGCAGCCGCCACATCGCGTACAGGGCGGCGGAGAAGCAGACGGCGTCCACGATGTACGCGGCCTGGTACCCCCACCAGCCGGTGATGACGCCGCCCAGCACGGGCCCGACGGTCATCCCGAAGGTGTTCGTCACGGAGGTCAGCGCGTTGGCCGCGGGCAGCTGCGCGGCCGGCAGCAGCTTGGGCACCATCGCCGCCCGCGCCGGCGCGATCAGCGCGAAGCACACCGACTGCAGCGCGACGACCGTGTAGAGGAACCACACCCGGTGGAAGCCGAGTACGGCCGCCACCGCCAGCGCCACGGTCAGCCCGGCGGCCCCGGCGGAGCTGTACAGCCCGAGCAGCCTCCGGTCGACGGTGTCCGCGATGGCGCCCCCGTACAGCCCGAAGACGACGAGCGGGACGAGCGAGCAGAGGCCGACCAGGCCGACGGAGAAGCTGGACCGGGTGATGTCGTAGACCTGGAGGGAGATCGCCAGCGCGGTCATCGCCTGTCCGAGCCACACGATGGTGTTCCCGAGCCACAGCCGCCGG
The DNA here is from genome assembly GCF_020532645.1 of Streptomyces bambusae. Lineage (GTDB taxonomy): Bacteria > Actinomycetota > Actinomycetes > Streptomycetales > Streptomycetaceae > Streptomyces > Streptomyces bambusae. The sequence continues at coordinate 116,933 of NZ_JAJAUZ010000008.1, read as the reverse complement.
TAGTCCGCCGAGGTCCGCAGCGGGGTGAGGTCGGCGAAGATCCTCGTCCGGGACGGCCGGGCACCGCCCCCGTCGTCGGGGGCGGGCGGGTCCTGGGGCGATTTGTCCGTGGTCGTTCGGGTCACACGGGATGGTAAGCCGCCCGCCCGGCCCTCGCACGCGAGTTCCCACCCCGTGGACACGCCCGCAGCACGGCCCGCTCCCGCCCGCCCCTCCGGCGCCTGCCTCCCCCGGCGCCCCGGCAGCCCCTCCCGCGCGCCCGGCGCCTGCCGTTCGCACAACCGGCGCAGAAGAACTCGCCGCTGTTCACCGGGGATTGACCGAAACGGTGTTCGCCACCGGCCCCGGGTCGGCTCATGATGAAACGACTCGTATGTCCAGGGAGGCGCAGTGATCGAACCTGGCAAGAGCACTTCCGCACGCTCCGGGGCCCCCGCGCAGCCGACCGGAACCGTTCCCCTCACCCTCGGTGTCGAAGAGGAGTTCCTGCTCGTCGACGGCCGCACCTGGCGGCTGGTGCCCGTCGCCACCGAAGTCCTCGACTCGGTGGGCGGCGTCCGCCCGGAGCTGCACTCCGAAGGCACCCGCTACCAGGTGGAGATCGCGACCCCGGTGGTCGACTCCGTCGAGCAGCTCCGCGAGGAGCTGGCCGGGCTGCGGCGGATCCTCACCAAGGCGGCCCGGGAGCACGGCTGCCGGCTGCTGGCCAGTCCCTCGCCCGTACTGGCGCGGGAGCTGCCGCTCGCCCTCAACCACGACGAACCGCGCCAGCGGGCGCAGTTCCAGCGCTTCGGCGCCCTCACCGACAACCTGGTGGGGTGCGGCCGGCACGTCCACGTCGGGACCCTCGACACGGACACCGCGGTGGCCGTCGCCAACCGGCTGCGGCCCTGGCTGCCCACGCTGATCGCGCTGGGCGCCAACTCGCCCTTCTGGGACGGCCGGGACACCGGCCACGCCAGCTGGCGGGCGCTGGCCTGGGGCTCCTGGCCCTCGGCCGGGCTGCCGCCGCACTTCACCTCCACCGAGCACTACCGCCATTCGGTGGAGATGCTGATCGGCTCCGGGGCGGCCCTCGACACGAAGATGGTCTATTGGGACCTCCGGCCGTCGGGGACCTGGCCCACGCTGGAGATCCGGGCCCCCGACATGTCCGCCGACCTGGACACGGCCGTCCTGCAGGCCGCCCTCGGCCGGGCCCTGGTCGCGACCGCCATCGCCGAACGGGAGGCGGCGCTGCCGGAACCGGTCGTACGGGACGAGGTGCTGCGGCTGGCGCGCTGGCGGGCCGCGCACGACGGACTGGAGGGGCACGGCCTGGATCCGTTCACCGGTGCCGAGGTGCCGGCCGCGGCGCTCGCGGAGGCCCTCCTGGACCGGCTGGCCCCTGCCCTGGCCGCGGCCGGTGACCTCGACCACACGGCCGACACCCTGGCCGCCCTCCTCAGCGGCGGCTCGGGCGCGCAGCGCCAGCGGGCGGTCTACGCCCGCCGCGAGCAACTGGCGGACGTCCTTCACCACCTGGCGGACGCCACCGAGGCCGTATAGCGCCGACCCGGCGCTGTGAGGTCCGTCACTCTTGCCGGATCCGGGCGGAATTCCGCCCCGGAACGGCGAAGTGCCCCGGCCGGAAACTCCGGACGGGGCACGGACGGCCGGTCAGAACGTTTCTTCTGACCGACTCTGCGGTGGGGCGGGTGGGACTCGAACCCACGGCCGACGGATTATGAGTCCGCTGCTCTAACCGGCTGAGCTACCGCCCCTCGACGGCGTGGCGCGTACATGTGTGCGCGCCGTCTGCCGCAGCATAGCCGCTCATACGATCTCCTGCTCCGGATGCCCCGCATGATCGGCTTCGCTTGCCTGGTGAGACCGCTCTGCGTGCTGCCCGGTTCCCGGATGCGGCCGGAAAAACACGAAAGAGGACCCACCAGGGGTCCTCTTCCGTTCCGCTCCCCCGGCTGGACTCGAACCAGCAACCCTCCGGTTAACAGCCGAATGCTCTGCCAATTGAGCTACAGGGGATCGCGCTCCCCCGACTGGACTCGAACCAGTAACCTGCCGGTTAACAGCCGGCTGCTCTGCCAATTGAGCTACAGGGGATTGCTGCGTTGCACCGAACAGCCCCACCTCCGGCTTGCCGGGGGGCGGGCGCCCGTTGCGAGACATAGATTAGCGCAAGCAGGGGGGTGCTCCGCCAATCGGTATCGACAGACGTACCGCGGGGCGGCCGGCACCGGCACAACGAAGGGTGGCAGGCATGCGGTACAAGCTCACGTTCGTCGTCGGACTGGCCCTCGGGTACGTGTTCGGGACCCGCGCGGGACGGGAGCGTTACGAGCAGCTGAAGAAGTCCGCGCAGGACCTCGCGCACAACCCGGCGGTGCGGAACGCCGCCGAGACCGCCGGGCAGACCGGGCGGCAGTACGCGGGCAAGGCGCTGCACGCGGTCGGCGACAAGGTCGGGGACGCGATGCCGGCCGCGCTGGCCGGGCGGATGCGCTCGCTGCGGGACCGGAACGGCTTCGACGACGAGTGGGGCACCAGCAACACGTGACCGGGCCGGCGGGCGGCCGTACGGCAGGGACCGGGGCGCCGTCCGCCGGACCGGGTGGTGCGGCACAATCTCCGGCATGGGGATAGTCGCCGGGCTGGACAGCTCATCCACTTTCACTCGCATCGTCGTCTGCGACACGGACACGGGTGCCGTACTGCGGCAGGGCTACGCGCCCCATCCCCAGCCCGAGGGCGAGACCACACCGCACGAGACCGATCCGCAGTCCTGGCTGCTGTCGCTGGGCGAGGCCGCCGGCGGCGGCCTGCTGGAGGGCGTGCAGGCCATCGGGGTCTCCGCGCAGCAGCACGGGCTGCTGCCGCTGGACTCGCAGGGCGCGCTGGTGCGGCCCGCGCTCGTCGGCAACGACAAGCGCGCCCAGGTCGCCGCCCTCGACCTGATCGACGCGCTCGGCGGCCGGCAGGCGTGGAGCGAGGCGGTGGGCTGCGTCCCCCAGTCGGCCCAGCCGGTGGCGAAGCTGGCCTGGATGGCGCGCACCGAGCCCGAGGCGGCCCGCCGCACGGCCGTGCTGATGCAGCCGCACGACTGGCTGGTCTGGCAGCTGCTGGGCCGGCCCGCCCGCCGCACCACGGACCGGGGCGCCGCCTCCGGCACCGGCTACTGGTCGCCGCGCACCGGCTCGTACCGGCCCGATCTGGTGGAGCTGGCGCTCGGCCACCGGGCGATGCTGCCGGAGGTCCTGGGACCCGCCGAGGCGGCCGGCACCACCCCCGAGGGCCTGCTGATCTCCGCGGGCACCGGCGAGACCATGGCGGCGGCCCTGGGCCTGGGTCTGGCGCCGGGTGACGCGGTGGTGTCCCTGGGGGCCTCCGGGTCGGTCATGGCGGTGCACCACGAGGCGGTGACCGAGCCGAACGGCATGGTGACCTCGCTCGCCGACGCGGCCGGGCTGCACCTGCCGGTCGTGTACACGTCCAACGCGGTACGGACCCTGCGCGGCACGGCCGAGTTGCTGGGCACCGACCTGGAGGGGCTGTCCGCACTGGCCCTGAAGTCCACCCCGGGCGCCCACGGCCTGGTGATGCTCCCCTACCTGGAGGGCGAGCGGACCCCGGAGCTCCCGCACGCGGCCGGCACCCTCAGCGGGCTGCGGCGCGACTCGATGAAGCCGGAGCACCTGGCCCGGGCCGCCTTCGAGGGCATGCTCTGCGGGCTCGTGGACGCGCTCGACGTGCTGCGCAGCCGGGGCGTGGAGATCCGGCGGGTGTTCCTGCTGGGTGCCGCGGCCGGGCTGCCGGCCGTGCAGGCGGCCGCGCCGGGCCTGTTCGCCACCCAGATCGTGGTGCCGCAGCCCGCGGACTACGCGGCCCTGGGCGCGGCCCGGCAGGCCGCGTGGGCGCTGGGGGTGCAGCAGGGCACCCTGGCCCCGCACACACCGCCGGCCTGGCAGGGTGCAGCCGTGCAGGTGTTTGAGGCGGGTGAGGAGTTCGCGTCCTGGCAGGCGGTGCGGCAGCAGTACGTCGCGACGCGGGAGCAGCTGCACCCCGGGGCGTTCTGAGACCCGAACGGGCGTAGGTCGTAGGTCTCCGGGCTGGTCTGCGGAAGGCTTTGGCCCGGCTTTGCGAAAAAGGGTGGGGCTGGGCGTCCGGGTTGGTTGAAGATGGGGTGAACCCCCCCGATCTTGCCGACCCGGAGCCTACGCGTGCTCATCAGACTTCTCCGGACCCACCTGGGCCCGTACCGGAAACCGATCGCACTGCTGGTCCTGCTCCAGCTGCTGCAGACCAGTGCGACCCTCTACCTGCCCACCCTGAACGCCGACATCATCGACAACGGCGTCATCAAGGGCGATACGGGCTACATCCTGGGCTTCGGCTCGCTGATGCTGGCCGTCAGCCTGGTGCAGCTGGTGTGCAACACCGGAGCCGTCTACTTCGGCGCCCGCACCGCGGCCTCGCTGGGCCGGGACGTGCGGGCCGCCGTGTTCGACCGGGTGCAGAGCTTCTCGGCCCGCGAGGTGGGCCACTTCGGCGCACCGTCGCTGATCACCCGGACCACGAACGACGTCCAGCAGGTCCAGATGCTGGTGCTGATGGCGTTCACCCTGATGGTGTCGGCTCCGATCATGTGCATCGGCGGCATCGCGATGGCGCTGTCCCTGGACGTGCAGCTGTCCGGCGTGCTGCTGGCCGTGGTGCCGGTGCTGGGCATCGCCGTCGGCAGCATCGTGTACCGCACCCGGCCGCTGTTCCGGCAGATGCAGACCCGGCTGGACACCGTGAACCGGGTGCTGCGCGAGCAGATCTCCGGCAACCGGGTGATCCGCGCCTTCGTCCGCGACGCGTACGAGCAGGACCGCTTCCGGCAGGCGAACGCCGGGCTGACCGACGTGTCGCTGTCCGCCGGGCGGCTGATGGCCTTCATGTTCCCGGCGGTCATCGTCGTGGTGAACGTGTCGAGCGTGGCCGTGGTCTGGTTCGGGGCGATGCGGATCGACAGCGGCGGCATGGAGATCGGGGCGCTGACCGCCTTCCTCGCCTACCTGATGCAGATCGTGATGTCCGTGATGATGGCCACGTTCATGTTCATGATGGTGCCGCGCGCCGAGGTGTGCGCCGAGCGCATCCAGGAGGTCCTGGACACCGAAACGAGCGTGGTGCCGCCCACCGACCCGGTCCGGGAGCTGGGCGTGCGTGGATCGCTGGAGCTGCGCAGTGCGGACTTCCGCTATCCGGGTGCCGAGGCCCCGGTGCTGATCGGCGTGGACCTGCTGGCCCGGCCGGGCGAGACCACCGCGGTGATCGGCTCGACGGGCAGCGGCAAGTCCACCCTGCTGGGGCTGGTGCCGCGGCTGTTCGACGCGACGGGCGGTGAGGTGCTCGTCGACGGCGAGGACGTCCGGCGGATCGATCCGGAGCTGCTGGCGCGGACGGTCGGGCTGGTGCCGCAGAAGCCGTACCTGTTCTCGGGGACGGTCGCGAGCAACCTGCGCTACGGGCGGCCGGACGCCACCGACGACGAGCTGTGGCGGGCCCTGGAGGTCGCGCAGGCCAAGGAGTTCGTCACCGCGTTGGAGGGCGGCCTGGACGCGCCGGTCACCCAGGGCGGCACCAACGTGTCGGGCGGCCAGCGCCAGCGCCTGGCCATCGCCCGGACCCTGGTCCAGCGGCCGGAGATCTACCTGTTCGACGACTCGTTCTCGGCGCTCGACTACGCGACGGACGCGGCGCTGCGCGCGGCGCTGGCCCGGGAGACCGTGGACGCGACGGTGGTGATCGTGGCGCAGCGGGTGTCCACGATCCGCGACGCCGACCGGATCGTGGTCCTCGACGAGGGCCAGGTGGTGGGGGTCGGCCGGCACCACGAGCTGATGGCCGGCAACGAGACCTACCGGGAGATCGTGCTCTCCCAGCTGACGGAGGCGGAGGCCGCATGAGCGGGCCCGGTGGACGGATGATGATGGGACCCGCCCAGCGGTCCCTGGACTTCAAGGGCTCGGGCAAGCGGCTGCTGAAGCAGCTGGCGAAGGACCGGGTCAAGCTGGCGGGCATGGTCGCGGCCGTGGTCGCCAGCGTCGCGTTGACGGTGATCGGGCCGAAGATCCTGGGCCGGGCGACCGACCTGGTGTTCGCGGGGCTCGTGGGCCGGGAGATGCCGGCGGGCACCACCAAGGAGCAGGCCCTGGAGGGACTGCGGGCCCGCGGCGAGGGCGGCATGGCGGACATGCTGTCCGGCACCGACTTCACCCCTGGCGAGGGCATCGACTTCGGTGCGGTGGGTGCAGTGGCCCTGTGGGCGCTGCTGGTGTTCGCGCTGGCCGGCGTGTTCATGCTGGTGGCGACGCGGCTGTCGAACCACGTGATGAACGGCATGCTGTTCCGGATGCGCGAGGAGCTGCAGGCGAAGCTGTCGCGGCTGCCGCTGTCGTACTTCGACCGGCAGAAGCGCGGTGAGGTGCTGAGCCGGGCGACCAACGACATCGACAACATCGGGCAGACGCTTCAGCAGACGATGGGCCAGCTGCTGAACTCGCTGCTGACGATCGTCGGCGTGCTGGCGATGATGTTCTGGATCTCGCCGCTGCTGGCGCTGGTCGCGCTGGTGACGGTGCCGGTGTCGATCGTGATCGCGGCGCGGATCGGCAAGAAGTCCCAGCCGCAGTTCGTGGCGCAGTGGAAGACCACGGGTGCGCTGAACGCGCACATCGAGGAGATGTACTCGGGCCACACGCTGGTGAAGGTCTTCGGCCGCCAGCGGGAGTCGGCGGAGGTGTTCGCGGAGTCCAACGAGGCGCTGTTCCGGGCCTCGTTCAAGGCGCAGTTCGTCAGCGGTCTGATGCAGCCGGTGATGTTCTTCGTCTCGAACATCAACTACGTGCTGGTGGCGGTCGTCGGCGGGCTGCGGGTGGCCTCGGGCACCCTGTCGATCGGTGACGTGCAGGCGTTCATCCAGTACACCCGGCAGTTCTCGATGCCGCTGACGCAGGTGGCGTCGATGGCGAACCTGGTGCAGTCCGGTGTGGCTTCGGCCGAGCGGGTGTACGAGCTGCTGGACGCGCCGGAGCAGGAGCCGGACGCGGAGCTGCCGGAGCGGCCGGCCGCGCTCAAGGGGCAGGTGACGCTGGACCGGGTGGCGTTCCGCTACGAGGCGGACAAGCCGCTGATCGAGGACCTGTCGCTGACGGTGGAGCCCGGGCACACCGTGGCCATCGTCGGCCCGACCGGCGCCGGCAAGACCACGCTGGTCAACCTGCTGATGCGGTTCTACGAGGTCACGGGCGGCACGATCGCCCTGGACGGGGTGGACATCTCGAAGATGACCCGCGAGGAGCTGCGGGCCGGGATCGGCATGGTGCTCCAGGACACCTGGCTGTTCGGCGGGACCATCGCGGAGAACATCGCGTACGGCGCGACCCGCGAGGTGTCCCGGGAGGAGATCGAGGAGGCGGCCCGCGCGGCGCACGCGGACCGGTTCGTCCGGACGCTGCCGGACGGCTACGACACGGTCCTCGACGACGAGGGCGCCGGGGTCAGCGCGGGCGAGAAGCAGCTGATCACGATCGCCCGGGCGTTCCTGTCGGACCCGGTGATCCTGGTCCTCGACGAGGCGACCAGTTCCGTGGACACCCGTACCGAGGTGCTCATCCAGAAGGCGATGGCACGGCTGGCGCACGGCCGGACCTCGTTCGTGATCGCGCACCGGCTGTCGACGATCCGGGACGCGGACGTGATCCTGGTGATGGAGAACGGCTCGATCGTGGAGCAGGGCTCGCACGAGGAGCTGCTCGCGGCCGGGGGCGCGTACGCGCGGCTGTACGCGGCGCAGTTCGCGCAGGCGGTGGCCGAGGTGGACTGAGGCGGGCCCGTCGGGTCCGGGAGCGGGGGGAGGGCTGCGGCCCTCCCCTTCCGCTTGTCCGGGGCCGTCGGGGCCGGGCGTCAGTCGAGGTAGCCACGGAGCTGGTCGGCGAAGGCGTGGTCGCGGAGCTTGTTGAGGGTCTTGGACTCGATCTGGCGGATCCGTTCGCGGGTGACGCCGAAGATCCGGCCGATCTCCTCCAGCGTGCGGGGGCGGCCGTCGACGAGTCCGTAGCGGAGCTGGACGACCTTGCGTTCCCGTTCGCCGAGGGTGGAGAGGACGGCTTCGAGGTGCTCGCGGAGCAGGAAGAACGCGGCGGACTCGACCGGGGAGGCGGCGTCGCCGTCCTCGATGAGGTCGCCGAGGGCGACGTCGTCCTCTTCGCCGACGGGGGCGTGCAGGGAGACCGGCTCCTGGGCGAGGCGGAGCACTTCGCCGACCCGTTCCGGAGTCAGTTCGAGGTGCCCGGCGACCTCTTCGGCGGTGGGCTCGTAGCCGCGTTCCTGGAGCATCCGGCGCTGCACCCGCACGACCCGGTTGATGAGCTCGACGACGTGCACCGGGACGCGGATGGTGCGGGCCTGGTCGGCGAGGGCCCGGGACATGGCCTGGCGGATCCACCAGGTGGCGTACGTCGAGAACTTGTAGCCGCGGGCGTAGTCGAACTTCTCGACGGCGCGGATCAGGCCGAGGTTGCCCTCCTGCACGAGGTCGAGCATGGTGAGGCCGCGGCCGATGTACCGCTTGGCGACGGAGACGACCAGGCGCAGGTTGGCCTCGATGAGGCGGCGCTTGGCCATCCGGCCCATGACGACGAGCCGGTCGAGGTCGACGGCGAGCTGGGAGTCGAGGTCGGTGGCGGTGCCCAGCTTCTCCTCGGCGAACAGTCCGGCCTCGACCCGGCGGGCGAGTTCCACTTCCTCCGCCGCGGTGAGCAGCGGAATCCTGCCTATCTCGCGCAGGTACTGGCGGAACAGGTCCGAGGTGGGACCGCCGGTGTCGTTCCGTTTGGGCTCGGGGGCGGCCTCGTCGAGTTCGGCCGCGGCGGCGTCTCCGTCGGGCAGGTCCGGCCCGGGGCCGTCCTCGTCCGGTGCGTCGGGTTCGGGCGCTTCCGCGGCCACGGGGTGCTCGGCCGGGTGCGCCGGGTCCGCCGGGGACGCAGCTTCGGTCAGGGTCTGGGTCTGCACGGGGGCGACCTCCAGGGCTCCGAGGACTCAGGCACCGTTCCTCAGTGTGGGGTACGACACATCGCCGCCACGAGGGGCGTGCGGGCACTTTCTGAGTCCGGTGCGTGACCGGATGGTTACCCGCCGGAGGAACTCCGATGCCGCTCGCACACACGTCTGAGAAGATCGCGCGGTGTACGAGTACGAAACGCACGTCACCGTCCGGTGCGCGGGTGCGGAGCTGGGCCGGCTGGAACGGTGGGCCGCCGCGCGCGGCCTGAAGGTGACCCACATCGTCCTGGCGCGGGGCCGGATGACCTCGCAGCCGATGCTGACCCTGCGGGACCGGGACGGACACCGGGCGCTGGTGGCCGCGCTGCGGGCGGACGGCTTCGACCCGGTGCGGGTCAAGGTGGAGACGGTGCCGTGGACGACGGTGCCGGCCGGCACCGGCGGCGGCTACTTCGAGCACCACCTGAAGCTGCTCCTGGAACCCGGCCACGACCGCCCCGCCCTGGAGTCGCTCGCCGTCCGGCACGGCGCCCACGTCTCGTGGAACGCCCGCCGGGTACTGGCGGGCGGCCGGCACGAACGGTTCGTCACCCAGCGCTGCCCCGGCCGGTCCGGTGCCGTGCCGGCCGGGGCGGCGTGCGACGCGCTGGCCGCGGAACTGCGGGCGGCCGGGTACGAAATCCGCTCGGAGGAACGCGAGTACGTGCTGTACGACAGTGACCTGTCGGTGGACGACGGGTGGATCGAGGAGGGGGCGGCGGTATGAGCACGGCAGCAGACGGGGCCGGGACCTGGGAGCGGTTCAGCACGTGGAGCACGGAGGTGCCGCGGGCCCCGCTGTCCGATGAGACCCGGGAGGAGCGGGACCTGCCGCACACCCTGCGGCCCGTCGCCGGGGAGGACCTCGTGCAGGTGCCGCTGTTCGACCCCGCGCTGAAGCACTTCTCCAACGGCTACCGGGCGGGCGACCCGGTCTTCGAGGACCCGGCGCGGACCGACGCCTGGCGGCGGGCCCGGCGTGCGGGGCTGGACACGGTGCTGGCGGCGGTGGCCGACTCGCCGTGGGTGGACTCGCTGGTGCTGCGCGGCAGCGTGCTGCTCGCCGGCTGGTTCGGCGAGGCCGCGCGCGAGCCGGGCGACCTGGACTTCGTGGTCGTCCCGCACACCTGGCGACTGGAGGACGGCCGCACCGGGCGGATGCTGGACGGCATCGCCCGGGGCGCGCAGGAGCGGGCCGGGGCAGCCGGGCTCCGGATCCGCGCGCAGGACGCCGTGACGGACGAGATCTGGACGTACGACCGGGTGCCGGGGCGCCGGATGGTGCTGCCCTGGGAGGCCGACGGGCTGCCGGGCGGGCACGTACAGCTGGACTTCGTGTTCAACGAGCGGCTGCCGCAGCCGCCCGGGCCGGTGCACGTGCCGGGGCTCGCGGGCGGCGACGGGGCCGTGCTCCAGGCGGCCACCCCGGAACTGTCCCTCGCGTGGAAGCTGATGTGGCTGCTCACCGACCGCCACCCGCAGGGCAAGGACCTGTACGACGCGGTGCTGCTCGCCGAGCGGCACCCCGCGCCGCGCGAGCTCGTGACCGCGCTGTGCCGGGAGTCGGGCGAGTGGGGTCCCGACGAGGTCCGGCTCGGCCACTTCGAGCGGCTGGTCGAGGAGATCCGCTGGGAGTGGCGGCACACCGAGCGGGAGTACCCGGCGCTCGCCGGCCGCGAGGAGCTGGGCGGCCGCCTGCTCGCCGCCCTGGCGCCGGTGTTCAGGGCCTAGAGGGCCGCCGCGCCGCGGTTGCGGAGGGACTGGCCGTACTGCTGGAGGACCCAGAGTTCGTTCTGGACGGCGGCCAGCCGGTCGGCGGGGCCGCCCTGGCCGAGGCGGGCCAGGGAGCCCTGGATGTCGTGGACCCGGCGGTCCACCGCGCGCAGCCGGACCTGGACGAGCTGGACGCCCGCGTACACCTCGTCCACGGTCTTGGCGTGGATGGCCTCGACGGCCAGCTCGGTGACCATGGCGCGGACCGTGTCGTTCGGCGCGGCCTCGCGGACGCGGGCCAGGTAGTCGTCGCCGCCCCGGGCGACGCCGCCGGCGTCCTGGATGGCCTGCCGGACCGTCGCGTACGGCGGGGCGGTGAACTCGTCGACCCCGTACGCGTCGAAGGCCGGCGAGACCAGGTCGGGGCGCTGGAGGGCGAGTTTGAGCAGCTCGCGCTCGGTGCGGTGGGCGGGGCTGCGCAGGTTGAGCGCGGGGCCGGGCGGGGCCGCGGCCGGAGCGGGGGCGGCGCTCGCGGACCCGGAGCCGGCGCGCGGGGGCTGCTGGGGGGCCCGGCCGCCGCGGTCGCGGGCCCAGCGGGCGAGCTGGGCGACCCGCTTGACGACGAACTGCTCGTCGCGGACGCCGAGCATCCCGGCGAGCTGGACGGCGGACTCGTGCTGGATGGCGATGTTCTTGATGTGGGCGACCACGGGCGCGGCCTCGTCGAGGGCGGCGGCCCGGCCGGCCGGGTTCTCCAGGTTGTGCCGGGCCACGATGTGGCGCAGGGCGAACTCGAAGAGCGGGGTGCGGGACTCGACCAGGTCCTCGACGGCCTGGTTGCCCTCGGCGAGCCGCAGTTCGCAGGGGTCCATGCCGCCGGGCGTGATCGCGATGGACGTCTCGGCGGCGAACTTCTGGTCGTCCTCGAAGGCCCGCAGGGCGGCCTTCTGGCCGGCCGCGTCACCGTCGAAGGTGAAGATCACCTCGGCGGTGGCGTTGTCCATCAGGAGCCGCCGGAGGATCTTGATGTGGTCGCCGCCGAACGCGGTGCCACAGGTGGCGATGGCGGTGGTGACGCCGGCGAGGTGGCAGGCCATGACGTCGGTGTAGCCCTCGACGACGACGGCCCGGCTGGTCCGGACGATCTCCTTCTTGGCGAGGTCGATGCCGTAGAGGACCTGCGACTTCTTGTAGATCGCCGTCTCCGGCGTGTTGAGGTACTTCGGGCCGTTGTCGTCGTCGCGGAGTTTGCGCGCGCCGAAGCCGACGACCTCGCCGGTGATGTCGCGGATGGGCCACATCAGGCGGCCGCGGAACCGGTCGATCGGCTTGCCGCTGCGGCTGTCCTGGGCGAGGCCGGAGAGCAGCAGCTCCTTGTCGCTGAACCCCTTGCCGCGCAGGAAGCGGGTCAGGTGGTCCCAGCCGGCCGGGCTGTAGCCGACGCCGAAGTGCGCGGCCGCGGCCTGGTCGAAACCGCGGGAGGCGAGGAAGGCGCGGGCGATCTCCGCCTCGGGGCTCTCCAGCTGGCCCGCGTAGAAGACGGCGGCCGCCTTGTGCGCCTCGACCAGCCGGATCCGCTCGCCGCGGCCGCTGGTGCCGGCGGTGTAGCCGCCCTCCTCGTACCGGAGGGTGATGCCGGCCTGGCCGGCCAGCCGCTCGACCGCCTCCGAGAAGGAGAGGTGGTCGATCTTCATGATGAAGTCGAGGGTGTCCCCGCCCGCCTGGCAGCCGAAGCAGTGGTACAGGCCCTTGCTGGGGCTGACCTGGAAGGACGGGGACTTCTCGTCGTGGAAGGGGCAGAGGCCCTTGAGGTTGCCGCCGCCGGCGTTGCGCAGCTGGAGGTACTCGGACACCACGGCGTCGATCGGGACCGCGTCCCGTACCGCCTTCACGTCGTCGTCGTTGATCCTGCCTGCCACGCGTGAAGTCTACGGGCCCCGGTCCGGCGCAGCCGTCGGCGGTCAGCCGGTGAGGGAGTCCAGCGGCACCGACGGGTCGGCGAGCCGGTCGGGATCGGGGGTGGCACCGCTCCTGATCAGGGCCTGGATGGGGGCGGTGACGTCCCACACGTTCACGTTCATGCCGGCGAGCACCCGGCCGTCGGACAGCCAGAAGGCGATGAACTCGCGCTTGGCGGCGTCGCCGCGGATCAGGACCTGGTCGTAGCTGCCGGGCGGGGCGTAGCCGGAGTACTCCATGCCGAGGTCGTACTGGTCGGAGAAGAAGTACGGGACGCGGTCGTACGAGACGTCCTGGCCGAGCATGGCGCGGGCGGCGGCCGGGCCGCCGTTGAGGGCGTTGGCCCAGTGCTCGACGCGCAGCCGGGTGCCGAGGAGCGGGTGCTCGGCGGCGGCGACGTCGCCGGCGGCGAAGACGTCGGGGTCGGAGGTGCGCAGCGAGGCGTCGACGGCGATGCCGCCGCCGTGCTCGCGGGCGGCCAGGGTCAGGCCGGCGGCCTCGGCGAGGGCGGTGCGGGGGGCGGCGCCGATGGCGGCGAGCACGGCGTGCGCGGGGTGCTCCTCGCCGTCGTCGGTGCGGGCGGCGAGGACCATGCCGTCCTGGCCGGTGATCTCGGTGAGGCGGGCCCCGAAGTGGAAGCGGACGCCGTGGGCGGCGTGCAGGTCGGTGAAGAGGCGGCCGATCTCGGGGCCGAGGACCGCGTGCAGCGGGGTCGGCTCGGGTTCGACGACGGTGACCTCGGCGCCGTAGCCGCGGGCGGCGGCGGCTACCTCCAGGCCGATCCAGCCGCCGCCGGCGATGACGAGGTGCCCGTTGTCGCGGCCGAGGGCCGTCAGGACCCGGCGGAGCCGTTCGGCGTGGGCGAGGCGGCGCAGGTGGTGCACGCCGGCGAGGTCGGTGCCGGGGATGTCGAGGCGGCGCGGCTCGGAGCCGGTGGCCAGCAGCAGCCGGTCGTACGGGACGAGGGTGCCGTCGCCGAGGGTGACGGTCTTCGCCGCGCGGTCCAGGTGCACGGCGGGCTGGCCGAGGTGGAGTTCGACGTCGGCACGCGCGTACCAGGCGGGTTCGTGGACGAAGACCGAGTCGCGCTCCTCCTTGCCGGTGAGGAACCCCTTGGACAGCGGCGGCCGTTCGTAGGGGTGGTCGCGCTCGTCGCAGATCATGATCACCCGGCCCGTGAACCCTTCGGACCTGAGCGTTTCGGCCGCCTTTGCTCCGGCCAGTCCTCCGCCGACGATGACGAACGTCCGGTGTGCGTCGACCACCTGATGCCTCCTCGTTGCCTCTGCGCCACATGCGACCGTATGCGAGCGTCCCGCACTGAGCCTGCCCCGTGAAGGGGACGTGGCCCGATCGGCTCACCCGCGGCGCGCCGTGAGCCGTGCGTGGAGGGTGCGGGCGGAGGCGTCGGTGAGCGAGGCGATCTGGTCGATGACGGCCCGTTTGCGGGCCTTGTCGTCGGGTGCGGCGTCGAACAGGGCCCGGAACTGGGGGTCGAGCCCTTCGGGGGCGCGGGCGCTGAGGGCCTCGGCGAGTTCGGCGAGGACGATGCGCTGGTCGGCGCGGAGGCGTTCCTGTTCGTCGCGCTGCATGACGTACAGGTCGGCGACCGCCTTGAGGACGGCGCACTCGTTGCGGGTGGCGCGGGGGACGACGAGTTCGGCGCCGTAGCGGGTGAGCCGGCCGGAGCCGTACGCCTCGCGGGTGGCGCCTTCGGCGGCCAGGCAGAACCGGCCGATGAGCTGGCTGGTGGCGTCCTTGAGGCGGGCCTGGGCGACGGCCGATCCGTCGTACCCGTGCGGCCACCAGTCCTCGGCCATCAGCCGGTCGAGGGCTTCGCGGAGTTCCTCGGGCGCGGTGCCGGCGGGCACGTAGCGGCCGATGGCGACGCGCCAGATGTCGGCGCGTTCGGGTTCGGCGAAGAGGAGGTTGGGGTCGAGGTGGCCGGCGTGCAGGCCGTCCTCGAAGTCGTGGACGGAGTACGCGACGTCGTCGGACCAGTCCATGACCTGGGCCTCGAAGCACTTGCGGTCGGCGGGGGCGCCTTCGCGCAGCCAGGCGAAGACCGGCAGGTCGTCCTCGTACGCGCCGAACTTCACGGAGTCCGGGTCGGTGGGGTGGCCGCCGCGCGCCCAGGGGTACTTGGTGGCGGCGTCGAGGCAGGCGCGGGTCAGGTTGAGGCCGACGCTGGTGAGTTCGCCGGTGCCGGGGTCGGTGGTGAACCGCTTGGGTTCGAGGCGGGTGAGCAGGCGCAGCGACTGGGCGTTGCCCTCGAACCCGCCGCAGTCCTTCGCGAACTCGTTGAGGACTTCCTCGCCGTTGTGCCCGAACGGCGGGTGGCCCATGTCGTGGGACAGGCAGGCGGCTTCGACGAGGTCGGGGTCGCAGCCGAGGGCGGCGCCGAGTTCGCGGCCGACCTGGGCGCATTCCAGGGAGTGGGTGAGCCGGGTGCGGGGGCTGGCGTCCCAGTCCCAGGAGCGGGTGCCGGGGGTGACGACCTGGGTCTTTCCGGCGAGGCGGCGCAGCGCGGCGGAGTGCAGCACGCGGGCGCGGTCGCGCTGGAAGGCGGTGCGTCCCGGGCGTTTGTCGGGCTCGGCGGCCCAGCGCTCGGTGTCGGAGGGTTCGTAGAACGGGCTGGGTGCGGTGCTGCCTTCCATGCAGAGACGTTAACCGGACGGGCCGACAATCCGGGTGCATACCGTCAGGCGGACCCCAGGAGGGCGGGGGCGGGCCGGTGGGCGGGGGCGTGGTCGTAGCGGTGCAGGACGAGCCGGGCGAGGGCGGGGTGGTCGCCGAGCGGGGCGGCGGCCGGGCCGGGCCCGGCGGCGGCGCTCTGGGCGGCGAACCGGCCGGGGGCGGTGAAGTACGAGGCGATGGCGATCCGGTGGAGGCCGCGGGCGGTGAGGGCGCGTACGGCGTCGGGGACGGTGGGGGTGGCGGCGGAGGCGTAGCCGGGGAGCACGGGGGTGCCGCCGAGGCGTTCGGAGAGCAGGCGGGCGGTGTGCCGGGCGTCGGTGGCGGACTGCGGGTCGCGGGAGCCGGCGGCGGCGAGGACGACGGCGGCGCCGCGGCCGGGGGTCCAGCCGGTTTCGTGCAGGCGGTCGTGGAGGGCTTCGACGAGGAGCGGGTGCGGGCCGAGGGGGGCGGCGATGCGGGTGCGCAGGCCGGCGGCGGCCGCGCGGGCGGCGGCGTGGGGCAGGTCGTGCTTGACGTGGTGACCGCGGCCGAGGAGGAGCGGTACGAGGACGGCTCCGGCGGGTCCGCCGGGTAGGTCGGTGGCGGAGGGGCCGGCGGCGAGGGCGTCGAGGGTGTCGTCGAGGAGGGGGGCGTTGAGTTCGATGTGGCCGAGCCGGACGGGGAGGCCGGGGCGGAGTTCGCGGACCCGGTCCAGCAGGGCGGTCACGGTGCGGAGGGCGCGGGGGTCGCGGCTGCCGTGGGCGACGGCGACGAGCGTGGCGGCGGGGCGGGTGCGGTGCATGCGGGGGCTCCGTTCCGGCGGGCCCCCGGCGGGCGCAGGCCGCTGAGCTGGGTGCCGAGCTGGGCGGTGATGCGGCCGAGGAGGTCGGCCGTGCTGGCGAAGGGGAAGAGCGGTGCGGGGTCCGGCTCCGTCATGGACCGATCCTGGCGGGCCGAGGTTGCCGGGCCGTTGCGTGGGCGTGACGGGTGTTTACCGGCGGCTCACGCGGGGGCCGGGCCGGCTGTCAGAGGGTCCCGGGGGCGTTGTCAGTGGGGTGTGCTCTTCTTGTCACGGAGCGTGTTCGGGGTGGTGCGGGCGGTCACGGGGTGAACCGCCCGGGTCCCGGGTGCGTCCACAGGGGAGATCGCCGTGCGGAGATCCGCGCGGGAACAGCGGGGAGGCGACCATGGGTGTACGAGGACGGCGGCGGACCGTTCAGGCGGTGATGGCGTTGTGCGTGCTGGCGCTGCTGCCGTCGGCGTGGACCCACGCGGTGGCCGGGGACCGGCTGCGGACGACCGCGGACGCGCCGGCGTCGGACGTGGCGGTGGTGTTCGGGGCGGGGCTGTGGCGCGGCCGGCCGACGCCGTACCTGGCGCACCGGCTGGACGCGGCGGCGGACCTGTACCGGGCGGGCAAGGTCAAGGTGGTGCTGGTCTCCGGCGACAACAGCCGGGCGGAGTACGACGAGCCGGACGCGATGCGGACCTATCTGACGGAGCAGGGGGTGCCCGCGGACCGGATCGTCAGCGACTACGCGGGCTTCGACACGTGGGACTCGTGCGTCCGCGCCAAGAAGGTCTTCGACGTGGACCGGGCCGTACTGATCAGCCAGGGCTTCCACATACGCCGGGCGGTCGCACTGTGCGAGGCCGCGGGGGTGGAGTCGTACGGGGTCGGGGTGAGCGAGCCGCTGGACTCGGTCTGGTACTACGGCGGCGCCCGCGAGATCCTCGCCGCCGGCAAGGCGGCCCTGGACGCGGCCGTCCGGCCGGACCCGCATTTCCTGGGACCGCGCGAACGCGGGGTGGAGCAGGCGCTGGCGGCGGCGGACGCGGGGTGAGCGGGGCCCGTGGCCGGCGGGCGGCGGGCGGTCTGGTGGAGTGACGGGGCGTCGGCTTAGGGTCGGCGTGATCCGTTCCCGTTCCGGGCTTCGAGGGGTGCTGCGTGACTGTGGTGGATCTGTCCGGCAAAGCGGTCGTGATCACCGGTGGGGCGCGCGGGCTGGGCGCCGCGGCGGCGCGGGCCGTCGTGGCCGGCGGCGGCCGGGTGCTGATCACGGACGTGCTCGCGGAGGAGGGCGAGGCGGCCGCGGCGGAACTCGGGGACGCGGCACGGTTCCTGCGGCACGACGTGACCAGCGAGGCGGACTGGCAGGCGGCGGTGGACCGTGCGGTGGCCGAGTTCGGCCGGCTCGACGGGCTGGTCAACAACGCCGGGATCATCTCCGGCGGGCTGCTGGAGCACGAGAGCGCGGAGTCGTTCCGGCGGGTGCTGGATGTGAACCTGCTGGGCGTGTTCCTCGGCATCCGGGCGGCCGTGCCGGTGCTGCGGGCGAACGGCGGCGGCTCGATCGTCAACGTCTCCTCGGCGGCCGGGCTGACCGGGCTGGCGCTGACGGGCTCGTACGGGGCCTCGAAGTGGGGCGTGCGGGGGCTGTCGAAGATCGGTTCCGTGGAGCTGGCGGCCGACCGGATCCGGGTGAACTCGGTGCATCCCGGGATGACGCTGACCGCCATGACGTCGGCGGCCGGGGTGCGGGGTGGCGAGGGCCGCTTCCCCAGCGCGCCGCTGGGGCGGGTCGCCCTGCCCGAGGAGATCGCCCCGGCCGTCGCCTACCTGCTCTCCGACGCGGCGTCCTACGTCACGGGCGCCGAACTCGCCGTCGACGGCGGCTGGACGGCCGGCC
Organism: Streptomyces bambusae; assembly: GCF_020532645.1. Taxonomy (GTDB): domain Bacteria; phylum Actinomycetota; class Actinomycetes; order Streptomycetales; family Streptomycetaceae; genus Streptomyces; species Streptomyces bambusae. The sequence goes on along the minus strand of NZ_JAJAUZ010000008.1, from coordinate 98,808 downwards.
CTTCCCGGGCCCCCGCCTGACCCCGGAACCGGGGCTCCGGATGCTGCGGGCGCGATCCGGCTTCGCCGGCGTTCGAGGCGCGGGGCGAGGCGCTCACCAAGCAGGGCGGGCGGGGCTGAGGGGGGCGTACCCGGTACGTAACGCGGGGCGGCGGCCCGCGTAACACCGCCGTCGCACGATGGGCCGCATGCACTCCCCCACCGCCACCCACTGCCCGTACTGCGCCCTCCAGTGCGGCATGAACCTCCGCCCGGCCGCAGCCGGCCCCGGCGTCACGGTGGCCGAGCGGCCGGACTTCCCGGTCAACAGGGGCGCCCTGTGCGGCAAGGGCCGCACCGCCCCCGCCCTGCTCTCCTCCCGGGTGCGCCTCACCGAGCCCCTGATCCGCGCCCACGCCACCGGGCAGCTCGAACCGGCCACCTGGGAGGAGGCCCTCGACGCGATCGCCGAGGGCCTGACCCTCACCCGCCGCAGCCACGGCCCGGACGCCGTCGGCGTGTTCGGCGGTGGCGGCCTGACCAACGAGAAGGCGTACGCGCTCGGCAAGTTCGCCCGCGTCGCCCTCGGCACCTCGCAGATCGACTACAACGGCCGGTTCTGCATGTCCTCGGCGGCCGCCGCCCACCAGCGCGCGTTCGGGCTCGACCGCGGTCTGCCGTTCCCGCTGGCGGACGTCCCCCGCACCGGCTGCGTGATCCTCGTCGGCTCCAACCTCGCCGAGACCATGCCGCCCGCGCTGCGCTACCTCACGGAGCTGAAGGAGAACGGCGGCACCCTGATCGTCGTCGACCCCCGCCGCACCAAGACCGCCGAGCAGGCGGACCTGCACCTGGCCCCCCGCCCCGGCACCGACCTCGCCCTGGCCCTGGGCCTGCTGCACCTCGTGGTCGCGGAAGGCCGCACCGACGAGGAGTTCATCGCCGCCCGCACCGCCGGCTGGCCCGAGGCCCGGGCCGCCGCCATGGCGCACTGGCCGGAGCTGGTCGAGCGGATCACCGGCGTGCCGGTGCCGAAACTGCGCGAGGCGGTGCGGATGTTCTGCGCCCCCGAGGCGGCGATGGTGCTCACCGCCCGCGGCCCGGAGCAGCAGTCCAAGGGCACCGACACGGTGGGCGCCTGGATCAACCTGTGCCTGGCCACCGGGCGCGCGGGCCGCCCGCTGTCCGGGTACGGCTGCCTGACCGGCCAGGGCAACGGGCAGGGCGGCCGCGAGCACGGCCAGAAGGCCGACCAGCTGCCCGGCTACCGCAAGCTGACCGACCCGGCGGCCCGGGCCCACGTGGCCGGCGTCTGGGGCGTCGACCCCGACTCGCTGCCTGGTCCCGGGCGCAGCGCGTACGAGCTGCTGGACGCGCTGGGCGGCGAGGTGAAGGCGCTACTCCTGATGGGGTCGAACCCGGTGGTGTCGGCCCCGCGGGCCGCGCACGTCGAGGAGCGGCTGCGGTCGCTGGACTTCCTGGCGGTGGCGGACGTGGTGCTGTCGGAGACGGCGGCGCTGGCGGACGTGGTGCTGCCGGTGACGCAGTGGGCGGAGGAGACGGGGACGACGACCAACCTGGAGGGCCGGGTGCTGCTGCGCCGGCAGGCCCTCACCCCGCCGCCGGGGGTGCGCAGCGATCTTTCCGTGCTGCACGGGCTGGCGTCGCGGCTGGGCGTCGCGAAGGGGTTCCCGGAGGACCCCGAGGAGGTGTTCGAGGAGCTGCGGCGGGCGTCGGCGGGCGGTCCGGCGGACTACTCGGGCATCGACTACGCGCGGATCGCGGAGGAGGACGGGGTGTTCTGGCCGTGCCCGGAGGGGGGCACGGGCACGCCCCGGCTGTTCCTCGACCGGTTCGCGACGGAGGACGGGCGGGCCCGGTTCGTGCCGGTGGCGCACCGGGACGCGGACGAGGTGCCGGACGCCGAGTACCCGCTGCTGCTGACGACGGGCCGGGTGGTGGCCCAGTACCAGTCGGGGGCGCAGACCCGGCGGGTGGAGGAGCTGAACGCGGCGGCGCCGGGGGCGTTCGTGGAGCTCCACCCGCGGCTCGCGGAACGCATCGGGGCGGTCGAGGGCGGCCCGCTGGAGGTGGTCTCGCGGCGCGGCCGCGCGGTGGCCCCGGCCCGGATCACGGACGCGATCCGGGCCGACACGGTCTTCATGCCGTTCCACTGGCCCGGCGAGGGCCGTGCCAACTCCCTGACCAATCCGGCGCTGGACCCGGTGTCCCGGATGCCGGAGTTCAAGGTCTGCGCGGTACGGGTCCGTCCGGCGTAGCCGGGCCGGACCGGGCCGGGTGCTCGCGGTCGAGCCAGTCGCCGGTGGGGATGGGGGTGCCGGAGGCGGTGAGGCGGGCGGCCAGGGTGGGGGCGGCCAGGTAGACCCAGGCGTCGGCGCCGGTGCCGTCGGTGAGGCGGACCCGGCAGGCGACGCGGTCGTACACGTTTCCCGGGCGGTCCGGACCGTGGTACTCCTCCAGCCGGTCGAGTTCGGCGAGGAGTTCCGGGTAGCGGCCGGCGGCGGGGGTGACGAGTTCGCCGACGATCTCGGAGCCGTCCCGGGCCACGGCGTACGGGTATCCGGGCCCGTCGTACAGGGCGGCGCCGGGGAGGCGGGCGGGGACCTCGGCGGTGGTGCGGCCGCGGAGGAACAGGTCGTGGTTGACCTCGCCCGGGCGGAGGGTGCCGTAGACGAAGAACGGCAGTTCGGGCGCGGAGGGCCGGGTCACGCGGTGACCTCCGCGGCCACCCAGGCCAGGTAGGCGGGACTGCCGTGGACGACGGGGGTGGCGATGATCTCCGGGGTGTCGTACGGGTGGATGGCGAGCAGCCGGGACTCCAGGGCGGGGTAGGCCGATTCGGTCGTCTTGAAGAGGACCTGCCACTCCTGGTCGGTGGTCAGCCTGCCGTGCCAGTGGTAGACGGACGTGATCGGGCCGGATATCTGGGCGCAGGCGGCCAGACCCTCGCCGACGGCTCCCTCGGCGAGGGTCCTGGCCGCCTGCTCCGTGTCGACGGTGGTGAGGACGGCCAGAACGGGTGGGGCGGGCGGGGGTGTCACGGGGGCCTCCCTCGTGCGGCGGGCTGTGCGGGCGCATCGTACGCGCCCCCGCGGTGATTCCGGGGCTCCGCCCCGGACCGCGCACCGTCGGCGCCGGCGGGGGTGCCCGCGGCCCACGCGGCGGTGGCTTCGGGGCTCCGCCCCGGATCCCGGTCCTCAAACTCCCCCAGCCCCAGGGGGCTGGGAGGTGCCCCCTGGACGGGCTGGATCTTCCCGCCCCGCGGCGTCCGCCCGGCCGCGCCGGATACGGCGAGGCACACCCGGCCCCGCGGGCGGTTGAGGCGCCGGGCGGGGTCCCGTTTCGGTCCGGTCGGTGGGTGGGGGTCACCCGGACGGCGTGGTGGGGGGTGGGGGGTGTTGTGGGGGTGTGAGCTGGGGGGATGGGGGGCGGGGCGGGGTCGGCGGGGGACGGTCGGCGGGCGCGGGGAAGGGGGAGGGTGTTGGCTCGGGGTACGGCCCCGGAAGGGACGGCCGTACCAGCCCGAGGGAAGGAACCGCATGCGCCGCCGCACCGCAACCCTGCTGCTGACGGCCACCCTGCTCTCCCCCACCGCCGCCCACGCCGCCGCCGGCGACTTCGCCCCCCTGGAGGTCACCCCCCGCTCGGCCGCCCCGGGCGACACGGTGACGGTGGACACGACCGCCTGCGGCAGGGCCGGCACGGCCGACGGGGACGCCACCACCGTCGGCGGCGGCCGGTTCCGGCTGGCACCGGGTGCCGGGGAGGCCGTCGCCGGCAGCTTCCGGATCGCCCCCGGCACCCCCGCCGGCACCTACGGCATCGGCGTGACCTGCGCCAACGGCCGGTTCGCCACGGGCGACATCGCGGTCACCGGACCCGATCCGCAGGGGCACGTGCAGTCCGGCGTGGGCGGCGGGGTGCAGGAGACCTCCGACCCCGTCCTGATCTCGGCGGGAGTGGCCCTGCTGGCCGCGGCCGCCGTCGGCGGTACCTGGATCCTGCGGCGCCGGGCGAGCGGCGCACAGGTCTGACGGACCCCACGGTCCGCGGTACCGCCCACCCCGTCGCCCGCCCCGCGAGGTCCCCGCTCGCGGCGGCGGGCGACGGCCGTACCGGCAGCCGGCCGCCCGTCCGGCGATCGCCCCGGCCGGCACGGGCCACGCACCCCACCACCCCACCCACCACCCCACCGCCGGCCGCCGGGCCGCCGCGGACGTGCAGGCGGCCACCACCACTCGCGGCCGCCCCTGCCCCACCCGCACGCGCGGACCGCCCGGGCGGCGGCCGTACCCCGAGCAGCAGCCCCACCACCCCGCCAGACTGAGGGGGTCGACCCCATGACCGGTGTGCATCGCAACGTCCGCCTCGGCGGGCTCGTGCTCGTGGCCGCCTGGGCCGGGGTCTGGCTGATCGGAGCCGGGATCGGCGGCGGGCGGGAGGAGCCGCCGCAGCCCGCCGCCGAGGAGTCGGCCGCGGCGCGGACCGGTGGGCGGGAGCTCGCGCCGCTGGCCCCGTCGGCGCCGCTGCGGATCCGGATTCCCGCCATCCGGGTGGACGCCCCGCTGACCGGGCTCGGCCTGCGGCCCGACGGCCGGCTGGAGGTGCCGCCGCCGGAGCACGGGGACCTGGCCGGCTGGTACCGGGACGGCACCGCGCCCGGGGCCGCCGGGACGGCCGTCGTCACCGGGCACGTGGACGACGCCCGCGGCCGCGCCGTGTTCTACGAGCTGGGCGCGCTGCGCCGGGGCGCGGCCGTCGAGGTGGCGCGGCGGGACGGCCGTACCGCGGTGTTCACGGTGTACGCCGTCGAGGTCTACGACGCGAAGGCCTTCCCCGACCACACGGTGTACGGCCGGTCCCCGCGCGCCGAGCTCCGCGTGATCACCTGCGGCGGCGGCTTCTCGGCCCGGACCGGCTACCGCGGCAACGTGGTGGTGTTCGCCCACCTCACGGGCACCCGCTGACCCCGCTGACCCCGCTCACAGTGTGCCGCCGGTCCGGTGAGGGCAGCGTTCCGCGGGGGAAACAGGAGGGATGCCCGCGGGAAACAGCGGGCCCGCACCGTTGGCGGCATGACCTCGCAACAGCGTGTGGTGGTGATCGGCGGCGGACTGGCCGGGCTGCGGCTCGCCCAGCGCCTCGGCGCCGCCGCCTCCGTGACCGTACTCGGCGAAGAGTCGCACGCCCCGTACAACAGGGTGCTGCTCGCCGAGGTCCTCGCGGGCCGTTACGGCCCCGAGGTCGCGGCCCTCCCGGACCCCGGCCCGGTGCTGCGCCGCGGTGTCCGGGCGGTGCGCATCGACCGGGAGGACCGGACGGTGCAGTGCGACGACGGTACGGCGGTGCCGTACGACACGCTGGTGCTGGCGACCGGGTCCAACCCGGTGCTGCCGCCGCTGCGCGGGCTGTTCGAGCCGGAGGGCCGTGAGCTGCCGGACGGGGTGCACCCGTTCCGGACGATGGCCGACTGCCTGGCGCTGTCGGCGCAGGCGCGTCCGGGGCTGCGGGCCGTGGTGATCGGCGGCGGGCTGCTGGGGGTGTCCGCGGCGCGGGCGCTCGCCGAGCGGGCCGGGCCGGACGGCGCGGTGGTACTGGCCCAGCAGGGCGACCGGCTGATGGAGCGCCAGCTCGACGACGACGCGTCCGCGCTGCTGCTGGAGCACGTGGCCGGGCTCGGCGTGGAGGTGCACACCGAGTGCCGGGTCCGCGGTCTGCTGACCGCGGACGGCCCGCGCCGGGTGACGGGCGTGGAACTCGCCAACGGGCTCCGCCTGGACGCCGAGCTGGTGGTCCTGGCCTGCGGGGTCCGGCCCCGTACCGGCCTGGCGCAGGCCGCCGGCCTGACCGTCCGCAGGGGCGTCGTCGTGGACGACGAACTGCGCACGAGCGACCCGCGCATCCACGCGATCGGCGACTGCGCCGAACACGCCGGCCGCGTCTACGGCCTGGCCGGCCCCGCCCTCGAACAGGCCGACGTACTGGCCCGGATCCTCACGGCCCCCTCGCACGCCCCGGTGGACTCCGGCGCCGCCCACCCGGCCGGTAGGGGCACCCCCCACCCGGCCGGTACGGGCGACACCGCAAGCCCCGGCACCCCGACCGGCACGACCGCGGCGACCGGCACCGCACCGGCCGCACCGGCCGCCCCCGTGGCGGCGGGTCCGGCCCGCACGGCCGCCACCCACGCCGCCGCTGCGGACGGCCCGCCGAGCCCCGGCTCGGCGGCAGGTGCGGCAGGCGCAACCGCCACCGCCATGCCCGGCCCGGCCGGCGCCGCCCACCGCCCCCGCTACACCGGCACCCGTGCCCTCACCCGGCTCACCCTCGTCGCCGGGGAGCGCCCGCTGGACCTGGCCGCGTTCGGCGAGACCACCCCGCAGCCCGGCGACGACGTGCTGCGGCTGGCCGACGCCACGCGGAGCACCTACCGGAAGGTCGTCGTGCGGGGCGACCGGCTGGTCGGCGGGGTGCTGCTCGGCGAGCTCTCCACCGTGGGGGCGCTGGCCCGCACCTGGGAGGGCGACGAACCGCTTCCGGATTCCCCCCGGAATCCGCTGCTCCACCTGCTCACCGACGACGGAGGCTCCTGACATGACCAACCCCCCGACGATCGTGCTCATCGGGCACGGCATGGTCGGTCAGCGCTACCTCGAAGCGCTCACCGAACACGGCGTGACCGGCCGCACCCACCGGATCGTCGTGCTCTGCGAGGAGCCCCGGCCCGCCTACGACCGCGTCCACCTGACCTCGTACTTCTCCGGCAGCACGGCCGAGGACCTGTCACTGACCCCGGCCGGCTTCATGGCCGAGCACGGCATCGAGCTGCACCTCGGCGACCCGGCCGAGGCGATCGACCGGGCCGCCCGCACCGTGACCGCGCGCTCCGGCCGGGTGTTCGCGTACGACACGCTGGTGCTGGCCACCGGCTCGTACCCGTTCGTGCCGCCGGTCCCCGGGAAGGACGCCCCCGGCTGCTTCGTGTACCGCACCATCGAGGACCTGCTGGCCATCGAGGAGTACGCGAAGGGCCGCACCCGCGGCGCGGTCGTCGGCGGCGGGCTGCTCGGGCTGGAGGCCGCAGGCGCCCTGCAGGGGCTGGGGCTGGAGACGCGGATCGTCGAGTTCGCCCCGCGGCTGATGCCCGTCCAGGTCGACGAGGGCGGCGGCGCGGCGCTGCTGCGCACGATCGAGTCGATGGGCCTGACCGTGCACACCGGTACCGGCACCCAGGAGGTCGTCACCGGTGCGGACGGCTCGGTCAGCGGCATGCTGCTGTCCGACGGCAGCACCGTGGACACCGAACTGGTCGTCTTCTCGGCCGGCGTCCGGCCGCGCGACCAGCTGGCCCGGGACGCCGGGCTGGAGGTCGGCGAGCGCGGCGGGATCGCCGTGGACGAGCGGTGCCGGACCTCCGACCCGCACGTGTACGCGATCGGCGAGTGCGCCCTGGCCTCCGACGGCCGGGTCTACGGTCTGGTGGCGCCCGGCTACGAGATGGCGCAGACGGCCGCCGCCGACCTGGCCGGCGGCCCGGACCGCACCTTCACGGGCGCCGACCTGTCCACCAAGCTGAAGCTGCTCGGCGTGGACGTGGCCTCGTTCGGCGACGCCCACGGGACGGCCGAGGGCTGCCTGGACGTGGTGTACTCCGACTCCCGGTCCGGCGTCTACAAGAAGCTGGTGATCGGCGCCGACGGCACCCTCCTCGGCGGTGTCCTGGTCGGCGAGGCCGAGGCCTACGGGCTGCTGCGCCCGCTGACCGGCTCGGTGCCGCCGGCCGCCCCCGAGCAGCTGGTGCTGCCCGCCGGGGTGGGCGCACCCGCGGCCCTCGGCCCGGGTTCGCTGCCCGACGACGCGGTGATCTGCTCCTGCCACAACGTCACGAAGAAGGCGATCACCGCCTGCGCGACGCTGCCCGAGGTGAAGAAGTGCACCAAGGCGGGCACCGGCTGCGGCTCCTGCGTGAAGGTGATCGGCCAGCTGCTGCCGCCGGCGGGAGACAAGGGCCTGTGCGGCTGCTTCCCGCACACCCGCGCCGAGCTGTACGAGATCGTCCGGACGCTGCGGCTGTCCTCGTTCGCCGCGCTGCTGGACGGGCACGGCCGGCCGGAGGCCCGCGGCGGCGACGGCTGCGAGGTGTGCAAGCCGGCGGTGGGCTCGATCATCGCCTCGCTGGCCCCGACCATCGGCGCGGACGGCTACGTGCTGGACGGGGAGCAGGCGGCCCTCCAGGACACGAACGACCACTTCCTCGCGAACATGCAGCGCAACGGCTCGTACTCGGTGGTGCCGCGGATCCCCGGCGGGGAGATCACCCCGGACCGGCTGATCGTGATCGGCGAGGTGGCCCGTGACTTCGGGCTCTACACGAAGATCACCGGCGGCCAGCGGATCGACCTGTTCGGCGCCCGGGTGGACCAGCTCCCGCAGATCTGGGCCCGGCTGGTGGACGCGGGCTTCGAATCGGGGCACGCGTACGGCAAGGCGCTGCGGACGGTGAAGTCGTGCGTGGGGCAGACCTGGTGCCGCTACGGGGTCCAGGACAGCGTGCGGATGGCGATCGGTCTGGAGCTGCGCTACCGGGGGCTGCGGGCCCCGCACAAGCTGAAGTCGGCGGTGTCCGGCTGCGCCCGCGAGTGCGCGGAGGCACAGAGCAAGGACTTTGGTGTCATCGCCACGGCGAATGGCTGGAATCTGTATGTCGGAGGCAACGGCGGAGCCACTCCGCGCCATGCCGACCTGCTCGCCCAGGACCTGTCCGACGCGGAACTGGTCCGTCTCATCGACCGTTTCCTGATGTTCTACATCCGAACCGCCGACCGGCTGGAACGGACGTCGACATGGCTGGAACGCCTCGAAGGCGGACTCGGCCATCTGCGGGACGTGATCGTGCACGATTCCCTGGGCCTGTGTGCGGAACTCGAATCCCTGATGGCCGATCACGTGGCGCATTACCGCGATGAATGGGCCGAAACGCTCGGTGATCCGGACCGGCTGCGCCGATTCGTCTCCTTCGTGAATGCGCCCGGCGCCCCGGACCCGTCGGTGCGCTTCGTACCGGAGCGCGACCAGGTCAAGCCCGATCTGGTGCTGCTCGACATCAGCCCCGCGGCTCCCGCGGGCCGTCCCCTGGAAGGAAGCGCCGCCCGATGATCCCCGAGACCCTCGAACTGTGCCTGGACGGCACCTGGCTGGCGGTGTGCCCGGTGACCGCGCTGACCCCCGGCCGGGGCGTGGCCGCGCTGCTGCCCGACGGCAGCCAGGCCGCGGTGTTCGTCGACCGGGCCGGCCGGCCGTACGCCATCGGGAACCAGGACCCGTTCACCGGCGCGCAGGTGCTCTCCCGCGGGCTGCTCGGCTCGGCGTCGGGGCGGGCGTTCGTGGCGTCGCCGCTGCTCAAGCAGCGGTTCGACCTGGAGTCGGGGCGTTGCCTGGACGACGACGGGGTGGCGGTGCCCGCCTACCGGGTGCGCACCGCCACCGCGCCGGCGCCCGCCGCGGTCTGAGCCGCGGCCGGGCGGCCGGCGCCGGGATCCCGGTGGTCAGCCCTGGGACTCGACCTGGGCGGGGTCCATCCAGACGACCTCCCAGAGGTGGCCGTCGAGGTCGCCGAACGAGCGGCCGTACATGAAGCCGTAGTCGTCGGCGGGCCGGGTCTCGGTGCCGCCGGCGACGATGGCCGCGTCGGCGAGGGCGTCGACCGCCTCCCTGCTCTCGGCGCTCAGCGCGATGATCGCCTCGGTGGTGCGGGTGGCGTCCGCGATCTCCTTCTTGGTGAACTCCCGCATCTTCGGCTCGGTCAGGAGCATGGCGTAGATGGTGTCGCTGATGACCATGCAGGCGGCGGTCTCGTCGCTGAACTGCGGGTTGAAGGAGTAGCCCACCTTCCCCCAGAAGGTCTTGGCGGCTTCCAGGTCCTTGACCGGCAGGTTCACGAAGATCATGGTGGCGGGCATGGCGCTCTCGTCTCTCTCGGTGCTGCGTGCTGCGTGCTGCGTGCTGTGTGCTGCGTTCGAGAGGTAGACCGGGCGGTCGCGGAGAACTCATCGGTCATCCGCAGATTTCTTCGAATGTTTTTCGCCGGACTGCGAAACCGCAGGTCAGGGCCGGTGGCGTCAGGCCGCCGAGCGGAGTTTGACGTGGCCCGCTCGGCGTACGGGCCGCGGTGCAGCCCGTCGACGGTGGCCCGCCACAGCTGCACCCAGCGGCCGAAGTCCGCGGCGGTCATGGGCCGGGTCAGGTGCAGGGCGGCGTGCGGGGCGAAGGCGTTGCGCCCGTAGGCCGCGGTGCGGAACACCCAGCCTCCTCCACCGCGCCGGGCCGCCCGCAGCCGGCGGCCGCAGGGCCGCTCCCACGAGCCGTGGCCAACGCCGTGACCCGGCCCGACCGGAGGCGGTCCCCGGCCCGACACGCCGCGTTGCCCGGGAGGCCACGCGGCGCGCCTAGTTTCCTCGGCGCTCGACCTCTGCGGCCGGCCGGTCCGCAGGGCAGCCCTCCCTCCCCTGGAGTGACCGTGGAACGTCGCAACTTCCTGCGCGGAGCCGTCATCGGCACCTCGGCCGCCGCTTTCGGCGGCTCCCTGATGCGCGGCGCGGCCTACGCCGCCCCCGCCCAGCCCGGCCCGGGCCCCTACGGGGCGCTCGGCGCTGCGGACGCGAACGGCATCATGCTCCCCAGCGGCTTCACCAGCCGGGTGATCGCCCGCTCCGGCCAGACCGTCTCCGGCACCTCGTACAGCTGGCACAACGCCCCCGACGGCGGCGCCTGTTACACCGACGGCACGGGCTGGATCTACGTGTCGAACTCCGAGATCAACCCGTCCGGCGGGGCGAGCGCGGTGCGCTTCAACTCCTCGGGCACGGTCACCTCCGCCTACCGGATCCTCTCCGGCACCCGGCAGAACTGCGCCGGCGGCAAGACCCCGTGGAACACCTGGCTGTCCTGCGAGGAGGTCAGCCTCGGCTTCGTGTACGAGACCGACCCGTGGGGCGTGAACGCGGCCGTGCAGCGGCCCGCGATGGGCAGGTTCAAGCACGAGGCCGCGGCCGCCGACCCGGTCCGCCAGGTGGTGTACCTGACGGAGGACGAGAGCAACGGCTGCTTCTACCGGTTCATCCCGAACACCTGGGGCAACCTGTCCTCCGGCACCCTCCAGGTGATGGTCGCCGGCACCGGCACCTCGGGCTCGTTCACCTGGCAGAACGTGCCGGACCCGGACGGTTCGCCGACCGCGACCCGCAGCCAGGTGTCGGCCTCGAAGAAGTTCAACGGCGGCGAGGGCTGCCACTACGCCAACGACACGGTCTGGTTCACCACCAAGGGCGACAACCGGGTCTGGCAGCTCAACCTCGCGAACAGCACGTACGAGCTGGCGTACGACGACTCCCTCGTGGCCGGCGGCGGCGCCCCGCTGACGGGCGTGGACAACGTCACCGGCTCCTCGTACGGCGACCTGTACGTGGCCGAGGACGGCGGCAACATGGAGATCTGCGTGATCACCCCGGACGACGTGGTGGCGCCGTTCCTGCGGATCACCGGCCAGTCCTCCTCCGAGATCACCGGCCCGGCCTTCTCCCCCGCCGGCAACCGGCTGTACTTCTCCAGCCAGCGCGGCACCAGCGGCAGCTCCTCGGGCGGCATCACGTACGAGGTGACGGGCCCGTTCCGCACCTGATCCCCGGGCCAGGCGAGACGGCCCCCGGCCGGGCGTACCAGCCCGGCCGGGGGCCGTCGTGCGTCCCGGGGACGCTCCGGAACGCTCCGGGCCGCTACGAGGCCACCGCGCCGCCGCGCAGCAGGGCCGCGCCCAGCGGGGTGACCGTGTGCAGCACGGCGTTGCCCTGCCGGGCGGTGGTGACCAGGCCCGCCTCGCGCATCACGCAGGCGTGCTGGCTGGCCGAGGCCAGGGACACGCCGGCCCGGCGGGCCAGCTCGCTGGTCGTGGCCCCGTCGCCGATGGCGCGGAGCACCACCGAGCGGGTGTGCCCGACCAGCTTCCCCAGGGTCCGCTGCCGGTGCTCCTCGGGCCGTACGTGCTCGCCGCCGCGGCCGGCGGTGGCGTGCTCGGCGGCGGCCGGGTAGACGAGCACCGGGGGCAGCTCCGGGTCCTGGAGGGTGACGGCGGTGCGCCGGCAGAAGAACGAGGGCTGCAGCAGCAGCCCGCGCCCGCGCAGCCGGACGTCCCGGTCCACCGGGTAGTCGCACTCCAGCACCGGGGCACGCCAGCGCATCATCGACGGCAGCGAGGACAGGAGTTCGTCCGCGCCGCCGTCGAGCAGCGCCCGGCCCCGGGCGGCCCGCTCGGCCTCGATCTGCGCCTGGATGTGCGTCCAGTACGGCTCCACGGCCGCCCGGTGGTACCGGCGCAGCTCCGTCACGAGCCGGGACAGCTGCGGCGGCCCGCCTTCGGCGAACTCGCGTATCCGGCCCGGCGCCTGCTGCCCGGAGCCGGCCAGCAGCCCCGTCTCACGGCGGATCCGGTGGCTGCGCGTCCCCATGAGCGCATCGAGCCCGAGGTCCATGCCGTACTGCCCCTCGCCGGGGGTCAGGAAGTCGGGGAAATAGCCACGAGCCGGTATCAGCGCGCTCAGGAGGCGTGTTTCAGTATTCAACCGGGTACGTGTTTCTGTACGCCATTCACCGAACAGTCGGACATCCCGCCGGTCTCTTAATCGATGAAAACTCAGAATCGTTTCCCACAACGCATCGGGTCTTCCCGCCATCCGCACCCGTGCCAGGTCCACTCCAGTGAAATGGATACGCAGCACCGAACCCCCACCTGTGCAACCGCAATCCCCCCGCCCCACGAGTATGCACACCGTCACGGGACGTGACCACGCCCTTTCGGCCACAGTTGAAACCCCTTTCGGCAGGGGCGTGACAAGCGAAATGCTGTACTCCGCCGGGCACACTCCGGGGCGACCGGAAACGCTCCGCGAAGGCCGTGGGGGGCTTTGCGGAGCCTGGCGGTCGGTCGACCTGGGAAGCGCCGACGTGTCCGGCAGATTGACAGGAGGCGGCGGGCGGGTGGGGATCCGTCCGCCGCCTGCTGGTGTTCAATTCCCGTTTCTCTTTGATCAGCCCTGGATGGCTGTCCGCATGCCGTCGCGGAAGCCGTGCGGGACGGCCTTCCGGATGCCGCGCCGATGCTGCGCGGGTGCCGGTCCCGGATGTGACGGAACCGCCGCCGGCATGAGGGTGCCGACGGCGGTTCCGAGTGGGTGCGCCCCTCCCCAGGGGGTCAGGGTCCCCGGGGGAGGGCGCGGATCGCGGGGCGGGGTCAGCGGCTGTCGCTGCCCTGCGCCTCGGCGGCGGCCCGGCCGGCCTCCAGGCGCGCCACCGGGATCCGGAACGGCGAGCAGGAGACGTAGTCGAGGCCGGCCTCGTGGAAGAAGTGCACCGACTCGGGGTCGCCGCCGTGCTCGCCGCAGACGCCGAGCTTCAGGTCGGGGCGGGTGGCCCGGCCCAGCTTGACGGCGTGCTTGACGAGCGAGCCGACGCCGTCCTTGTCGATGGTCTCGAACGGGGAGACCCCGAAGATGCCCTTCTCCAGGTAGGCGGTGAAGAAGCTGGCCTCGACGTCGTCGCGGGAGAAGCCCCACACCGTCTGGGTCAGGTCGTTCGTGCCGAAGGAGAAGAACTGCGCGGCCTCGGCGATCTGGTCGGCGGTCAGCGCGGCCCGGGGCAGCTCGATCATGGTGCCGATGGTGAGCTTGAGGCTGGTGCCGGTGGCGGCCTCGACCTCGGCGATGATCGCGTCGGCCTCCTCGCGGACGATCTCCAGCTCCTGGACGGTGCCCACGAGCGGGATCATGATCTCGGCGCGCGGGTCGCCCTTGGCGTCCTTGCGCACGGCCGCGGCCTCGGCGATCGCGCGGACCTGCATGGCGAACAGGCCGGGGATGACCAGGCCCAGGCGGACACCGCGCAGACCGAGCATCGGGTTCTGCTCGTGCAGCTTGTGGACGGCCTGGAGCAGGCGCAGGTCGTTCTCGTTGTGGTCCTTGCGGGCCTCGGCGAGGGCGACGCGCACCGACAGCTCGGTGATGTCGGGCAGGAACTCGTGCAGCGGCGGGTCGAGCAGGCGGACGGTGACGGGCAGGCCGTCCATCGCCTCGAACAGCTCGATGAAGTCCTTCTTCTGCAGCGGCAGCAGCTCGGTCAGGGCGGCCTCGCGCTCCTCCTCGGTGTCCGCGAGGATCAGGCGCTCGACCATCTCCCGGCGCTCGCCGAGGAACATGTGCTCGGTGCGGCACAGGCCGATGCCCTGGGCACCGAAGCGGCGGGCGCGCATCGCGTCCTCGGCGTTGTCGGCGTTGGCGCGCACCCGCAGGCGGCGGACCCGGTCGGCGTAGGCCATGATCCGGTGGACGGCCGCGACCAGCTCGTCGGCGTCGTCGGCGCCGGCGTGCATGCGGCCCTCGAAGTACTCGACGACCGGGGACGGTACGACGGGTACCTCGCCGAGGTAGACCTTGCCGGTGGAGCCGTCGATGGAGACGACGTCGCCCTCCTCGATGACCTGCCCGGAGGAGGTGGTCATGCGGCGGCGCTTGGTGTCGACGTCCAGCTCCTCGGCGCCGCAGACACAGGTCTTGCCCATGCCGCGGGCGACGACGGCGGCGTGCGAGGTCTTGCCGCCGCGCGAGGTCAGGATGCCCTCGGAGGCGATCATGCCGTCGAGGTCGTCGGGGTTGGTCTCGCGGCGGATCAGGATGACCTTCTCGCCGGAGCGGGACCACTTGACGGCCGTGTAGGAGTCGAAGACGGCCTTGCCGACGGCCGCACCGGGGGAGGCGGCGATGCCGCGGCCCAGGAGGGTGGTCTTCGCGTCCTCGTCGAAGCGCGGGAACATCAGCTGGGCGAGCTGGTGGCCGGTGACCCGCTGGAGGGCCTCGGCCTCGTCGATCAGGCCCTGGTCCACGAGCTGGGTGGCGATGCGGAAGGCGGCGCCGGCGGTGCGCTTGCCGACACGGGTCTGGAGCATCCACAGCTGACCGCGCTCGATCGTGAACTCGATGTCGCAGAGGTCCTTGTAGTGGGTCTCCAGCGTCTCCATGATCTGCATCAGCTGGTCGTAGGACTTCTTGTCCAGCTGCTCCAGGTCGGCGAGCGGCACGGTGTTGCGGATGCCCGCGACGACGTCCTCGCCCTGGGCGTTCTGCAGGTAGTCGCCGTAGACGCCCTGGTGGCCGCTGGCGGGGTCACGGGTGAAGGCGACGCCGGTGCCGGAGTCGGGGCCCAGGTTGCCGAAGACCATGGAGCAGACGTTGACGGCGGTGCCGAGGTCGCCGGGGATGCGCTCCTGGCGGCGGTACAGCTTGGCGCGGTCGGTGTTCCACGAGTCGAAGACGGCCCTGACGGCCAGGTCCATCTGCTCGCGCGGGTCCTGCGGGAACTCGCGGCCCGTCTCCTTGGCGACGATCTTCTTGAAGGTCTTGACGACCTTCTTGAGGTCGGCGGCGTCGAGGTCGGTGTCGACGGTGACCTTCTTGGCGGCCTTGGCCTCGTCGAGGGCCTCCTCGAAGTGCTCGCCGTCGACGCCCAGGACGGTCTTGCCGAACATCTGGATGAGGCGGCGGTACGAGTCCCAGGCGAAGCGCTCGTTGCCGGCCTGCGCGGCCAGGCCCTGGACGGACTCGTCGGAGAGGCCGATGTTGAGGACGGTGTCCATCATGCCGGGCATCGAGAACTTGGCGCCGGAGCGGACGGAGACCAGCAGCGGGTCGTCGGACTGACCGAGCTTCTTGCCCATCTTCGCTTCGAGGGCGACCAGGTGGGCGCTGACCTCGTCGCGCAGCGCGGCCGGGGCCTCGCCGCTCTCCAGGTAGACCTTGCAGGCCTCGGTGGTGATGGTGAAGCCGGGGGGCACCGGGAGGCCCAGGTTGGTCATCTCGGCGAGGTTGGCTCCCTTGCCGCCGAGAAGGTCCTTGAGGTCGCGGTTGCCCTCGGTGAAGTCGTAGACGAACTTCTGATCTTTGTTTTCCGACACGGGTCTCGACTCCTCGACGACTCGGTGCTGCCCTGACGGCGAGGAACATACCCAGATCGAAGGCATCTGGGTACGTCCACTTGGCCGTCGCACGGCTTCGACCACCCGTCCGCCACCAGATCGAAAGTGACCGGACGGTAGCCCAAACGCCCGAAGAGCATTCATCTCCCGAAGGAGCAGGTGCCCGCATCCGCTTGTTTACGCTCAGGTGAGCGATCATCGATCCATTTGTGTTCAACTCTTGAACGAACAAAGGGTGGCACCCAGTGCCACCCTTTGAGAAGTGCATCCGCGATTTAAGCGCTCATCTGAGCGCAACCCCTCGCATGCGTGGCGCATATCACGCCTGCCGTTCAGCCCCCGGACGTGTCCAGTTCGGCTTCCTCGCTCACTCCGGCGCAGTCGTACGGATCCTTCAGCCAGCCGTCCGGGAGGACAACCCGGTTGTTTCCGGACGTCCGACCGCGCGGGCCGTCCGCACCCTCGGGCCACGGCTGGTCCAGGTCGAGCTCGCTCAGATGAGCGTCGAGTTCGGCCAGGGACGAGGTGACCGCGAGCTTCTTGCGCATCTCGGAGCCCACCGAGAAGCCCTTCAGGTACCAGGCCACGTGCTTACGGAAGTCGATCACGCCGCGGGCCTCGTCGCCGATCCACTCCCCCAGCAGCCGGGCGTGCCGCAGCATGACGTCCGCGACCTCCCGCAGCCCGGGGGCCGTGTAGTCCTCGGGCCGGCCCTCGAAGGCCGCCACCAGGTCGTTGAACAGCCACGGCCGGCCCAGGCAGCCGCGCCCGACGACCACGCCGTCGCAGCCGGTCTCGCGGACCATCCGCAGGGCGTCCTCGGCGCACCAGATGTCGCCGTTGCCGAGCACCGGGATCTCAGGCACGTGCTCCTTGAGGCGGGCGATGGCCTCCCAGTCGGCGGTGCCGCCGTAGTGCTGGGCGGTGGTGCGGCCGTGCAGGGCGATGGCGGTGACGCCCTCCTCGACGGCGATCCGGCCCGCGTCGAGGTAGGTGAGGTGGTCGTCGTCGATTCCCTTGCGCATCTTCATCGTCACCGGCAGGTCGCCGGCCCCGGCCACGGCCTCCTTGAGGATGGCCCGCAGCAGGTTCCGCTTGTACGGCAGCGCCGAGCCGCCGCCCTTGCGGGTGACCTTGGGAACCGGGCAGCCGAAGTTCAGGTCGATGTGGTCGGCGAGGTCCTCTTCGACGATCATCCGCACGGCCTTGCCGACGGTCGCCGGGTCCACGCCGTACAGCTGGATCGAGCGCGGGGTCTCGGTCGCGTCGAAGTGGATCAGCTGCATGGTCTTCTCATTGCGCTCGACCAGCGCCCGGGTCGTGATCATCTCGCTCACGAACAACCCCTTGCCGCCGCTGAACTCGCGGCAGAGGGTACGGAAGGGAGCGTTGGTGATACCGGCCATGGGCGCGAGCACCACCGGCGGCTGCACGGTGTGCGGGCCGATCTGCAGGGCGGCGGGGAGCGTGGTCATCCCCCCATTGTCGCCCATTCGGCGCCCGAACCATTAGTTAGACGTACTATCGAGGCATGTCCGAGCCCGGTCCCCGGCGGCGCGCACTGGTGCTGGCGATCTGCTGCATGAGTCTGCTGATCGTCAGCCTGGACACCACGGCCCTCAACGTCGCCCTGCCGTCGATGCGCCGCGAGCTGCACGCCTCGGTCGCCGGCCTGCAGTGGACGATCGACGCGTACACGCTGACACTGGCCTCACTGCTGATGCTCGCCGGGGCCACCGCCGACCGGATCGGGCGCCGCCGGGTGTTCACCGCGGGTCTGGTCCTGTTCACCGCCGGCTCGGTGCTCTGCTCGCTGGCACCCGGCCTCGGCTGGCTGATCGCCTTCCGGGTGGTCCAGGCGGTGGGCGGCTCGATGCTCAACCCGGTGGCGATGTCGATCATCACCAACACGTTCACCGACCCCCGGGAACGGGCCCGCGCCATCGGCGCCTGGGGCGGCGTCGTGGGCCTGTCCATGGCCGCGGGCCCGCTGGTCGGCGGGCTGCTGGTGGACACGGTCGGCTGGCGCGCGGTGTTCTGGCTGAACCTGCCCGTCGGCCTGCTCGCCCTCGCCCTCACCCTGCGGTACGTGCCCGAGTCGCGGGCGGACCGGCCGCGCCGCCCCGACCCGGTCGGGCAGCTCCTGGTCGTGGCCCTGCTCGGCTCCGTGACGTACGGGATCATCGAGGCGCCGGCGGCGGGCTGGACCTCGCCGACGGTGCTCGGCTGCGCCGCGGTGGCGGCCGCCGCGCTCGCCGCCCTGCTGCGGTACGAGCGGCGGCACCGGGAGCCGCTGATCGACCCGCGGTTCTTCGGCAGCGCCCCGTTCAGCGGTGCCGTCGTCATCGCGGTCTGCTCGTTCGCCGCCCTGTCCGGGTTCCTCTTCCTGAACACCCTCTACCTCCAGGACGTCCGCGGGCTCGACGCCCTGCACGCCGGGCTCTGGATGCTGCCGATGGCGGCCCTGACCTTCCTGGTGGCGCCGCTGTCCGGCCGGCTGGTCGGCAGCCGGGGCCCCCGGCTGCCGCTGCTCGCCGCGGGTCTGGCGATGGGGGCCAGCGGGGTGCTGTTCGCCCTCGCCCCGCCGGGGTCGGGCACCGCGCTGCTGTTCACCGGATACGTCCTGTTCGGCCTGGGGTTCGGACTGGTCAACGCGCCGATCACCAACACGGCGGTGTCCGGGATGCCCCGCGCACAGGCGGGGGTGGCGGCGGCCGTCGCCTCCACCAGCCGCCAGACCGGCACCGCCCTGGGCGTGGCCGTGACCGGCGCCGTGCTGGCTGCGGGCCTGACCGGGGCACCGTTCGCGGAGGCGGCCCGCCCGGCCTGGTGGATCCTCGCGGGCTGCGGGTTCGCGGTGCTCGTCGTGGGCGCGGCGACCAGCGGGCCCTGGGCGAGGGCCACGGCGGAGCGGACGGCGCGCACGCTGGCCGCTCCGGAGGCGGCGGCCGGGGCCACACCGGCCGCCCGGAGCTGACGCCCCCTCCCCTCCCCCCCCCCCGGAGCCGGCCCCTCCGACATGGCCACGAATGACAAATATTGAAATCTGTCATCCGTCATGCCATTCTCGTTGCATGACCACCCACACCCCCCGTCGTCTCGGCACCACCGGCCCCTCCGTCTTCCCCCTCGGCCTCGGCTGCATGGGGATGTCCGCCCTCTACGGGGAGGCCGACCGCGCCGAGTCGCTCGCGACGATCCACGCCGCCCTGGACGCCGGCGTCACCCTCCTCGACACGGGTGACTTCTACGGCATGGGCCACAACGAGCTGCTGATCAACGAGGCCCTGCGGACCGCCCCTGCCGCACTCCGCGACCGGGCGCTGACCAGCGTGAAGTTCGGCGCCCTGCGCACCGTCGAGGGCGGCTTCACCGGCTACGACGGCCGGCCCGAGGCCGTGAAGAACTTCCTGGCCTACTCGCTCCAGCGGCTCGGCCGGGACCACATCGACATCTACCGGATCGCCCGCGTCGACCCGGACGTCCCCGTCGAGGAGACGATCGGCGCGATCGCCGAGGCCGTCGAGGCCGGGCACGTCCGCCACATCGGCCTCTCCGAGGTGGGCGCCGACACCCTGCGGCGGGCCGCCGCGGTGGCCCCCATCGCCGACCTCCAGATCGAGTACTCCCTGATCTCCCGCGGCATCGAGGCGGAGATCCTGCCCACCGCCCGCGAACTCGGCATCGGCGTCACCGCGTACGGCGTCCTCTCGCGCGGCCTGATCAGCGGCCACTTCACCCGGGACCGGCTGCTGTCCCCCGGCGACTTCCGCGGCATGAGCCCGCGCTTCCAGGGCGAGAACCTCCACCGGAACCTCGACCTGGTCGAGGCGTTGCGCAAGGTCGCCGACGGCAAGGGCGTCTCCGTGGCGCAGACCGCCATCGCCTGGGTGCTGGCGCGCGGCGAGGACATCGTGCCGCTGATCGGCGCCCGCCGCCGGGACCGGCTGACCGAGGCACTCGGTGCCATGGAGGTGGTACTGGACGCGGGCGACCTGGCCGCGATCGAGGCGGCCGTGCCCGTCGGCTCCGCCGCCGGCGACCGCTACCCGGCCGCCCAGATGGCCCACCTCGACAGCGAGCACTGAGCGCCGGGTACCGTCGTGCCATGTCCGCTGCCGCTGCCCTGACGCCCGAGCGCATCCTCGAAGCGACCGAGGAGGTGCTGCGCCGCTACGGCCCGACGAAGGCCACCGTGGTGGACGTGGCGCGCGCCCTGGGCGTCAGCCACGGCAGCGTCTACCGGCACTTCCCCTCCAAGGCCGCGCTGCGGGAGGCCGTCACCGACCGGTGGCTGGGCCGGACCGTCGGCGTGCTGGAGCGGATCACCGCCGAGCCCGGCCGGCCGGCGGCGGAGAAGCTGGCCGCGTGGCTGGCCGCCCTGTTCGAGGCCAAGCGGCACAAGGCGGGCGACGATCCCGAGCTGTTCGCCACGTACACCGTGCTGCTCGCCGAGAACAGCCGGGTCGTCGACGCCCACCTGTCCGAGCTGGTCGCCCAGCTGGCCCGGATCGTCGCCGAGGGCGCGGACGCCGGCGAGTTCAGCGTCCCGGACGTCCCGGCGGCGGCCCGCGCGGTCTTCGACGCGACCGGCCGCTTCCACGACCCCCAGTACGCCCCGGAGTGGTCCCGCCCGGAGATCGCGGCCGCCTTCGAGGCCGTCTCCGCCCTGGTGATCCGCGGCCTGCGGGCCTGAACGGGGCCGCCACCGCCCTCTTCGTCCGGGACCTGACGGCTAGCAGCCGATCAGGCGCGCGCCGAGGTAGGCCTGGATCTGGTCCAGGGAGACGCGCTCCTGCTTCATGGTGTCGCGCTCGCGCACGGTCACCGCGTTGTCGTCGAGGGTGTCGAAGTCGACGGTGACGCAGAACGGCGTGCCGATCTCGTCCTGGCGGCGGTAGCGGCGGCCGATGGCGCCCGCGTCGTCGAACTCGATGTTCCAGTTGCGGCGCAGGTCGGCCGCGAGGCCCTTGGCCTTCGGGGAGAGCTGCGCGTTGCGGGACAGCGGCAGGACGGCGACCTTGACCGGGGACAGGCGCGGGTCGAGGCGCATCACGGTGCGCTTCTCCATGACGCCCTTGGCGTTCGGGGCCTCGTCCTCGTTGTACGCGTCGAGCATGAAGGCGAGCATGGCGCGGTTGACACCGGCCGCCGGCTCGATGACGTACGGGACGTAGCGCTCGTTGGCCTCCTGGTCGAAGTAGAACAGGTCCTGGCCGGAGGCCGCGGAGTGGGCCTTGAGGTCGTAGTCGGTGCGGTTGGCCACGCCCTCCAGCTCGGAGAACTCACTGCCGCCGAAGTTGAAGCGGTACTCGATGTCGGCGGTGCGCTTCGAGTAGTGGGACAGCTTCTCCTTCGGGTGCTCGTACCAGCGGATGTTCTCCTCGCGGATGCCGAGGCCGCGGTACCAGTTCCACCGCTCCTGCATCCAGTACTCCTGCCACTGCTCGTCCTCGCCCGGCTTGACGAAGAACTCCATCTCCATCTGCTCGAACTCGCGGGTGCGGAAGATGAAGTTGCCCGGAGTGATCTCGTTCCGGAAGGACTTGCCCATCTGCGCGATGCCGAACGGCGGCTTCTTGCGCGAGGTCTGCTGCACCTGGGCGAAGTTGGTGAAGATGCCCTGGGCGGTCTCGGGGCGCAGGTAGGCCTTGGAGCCGGTGTCCTGGGTCGGGCCGAGGTGGGTCTCCAGCATGCCGGAGAACTGCTTGGGCTCGGTGAACTGGCCCTTGGTGCCGCAGTTCGGGCAGTTGATGTCGGCCAGGCCGTTCGCGGGCAGGCGGCCGTGCTTGGCCTCGTACGCCTCTTCCAGGTGGTCGGCGCGGTGACGCTTGTGACAGGCGGTGCACTCGGTCAGCGGGTCCGAGAAGGTCGCGACGTGACCGGAGGCCACCCAGACCTCGGGCGCCAGGATCACGGAGGAGTCGATGCCGACGACGTCCTCACGGCCCGTCACCATGGCCTTCCACCACTGGCGCTTGATGTTCTCCTTGAGCTCGACACCCAGCGGTCCGTAGTCCCAGGCGGCCTTGGAGCCGCCGTAGATCTCACTGCACGGGTAGACGAAGCCACGGCGCTTGCTGAGGCTGACGATGGTGTCGATCTTGTCGGCGGCCACGGTGCTCTCTTCATTACGAGGATGAACGCGAAGGCCTCAGGGTACCGGCGCCCCGGGCCCCACTTTCAAATCGGTTCCCCTTATACCGCGCGCGAGGAAGATCCGCTTACGAGGCTTTTGACAATCGTTTCCATCTTTGATGAAAATGAGTGTCATGAACGTACGACGCCTCATATCCGCCACCGCCCTCGCCGGCGCCGTCGCCCTCGGCGCCACGGCCCTGACCGCCTGTTCCGGAGCCAGTGCCGCCGGCACGGCCGACGGCAAGTTGAACGTGGTCGCGTCGTTCTATCCCCTCCAGTTCCTCGCCGAGCAGATCGGCGGGACGCACGCGGAGGTCTCCTCCCTGACCAAGCCGGGAGTCGAGCCCCACGACCTGGAGATCACCCCGCGCCAGACCGCCCGCCTCGACGAGTCGGACGTCGTCCTCTACCTGAAGTCGCTCCAGCCGGCCGTGGACAAGGCCGTCGAGCAGGCCGGCACCAAGACCAAGGTCGACGCCGCGGAGCTGACCACCATGGAGGTCCACCTCGAAGGCGAGGAGGGCCACGCCGAGGAGGGCGGGGACCACGGTCACGACCACGGCGAGGCCGGCGAGGACCCGCACGTCTGGCTGGACCCGGTGAAGTACGCCGAGATCGCCAAGGGCGTCGGCAAGGCCTTCGAGAAGGCGGACCCCGCGCACGCGGCCGACTACAAGAAGAACACCGAGGCCCTCGTCGCGAAGCTGGGCGCCCTGGACACCGAGTTCCGCAACGGCCTGAAGGCCGTCCCCGGCAAGACCTTCATCACCACCCACTCCGCCTTCGGCTACCTCGCCGAGCGCTACGGGCTGGACCAGGAGGGCATCGCGGGCGTCGACCCCGAGTCCGAGCCCAGCCCCGCCCGCATGAAGGAGCTCCAGGCGCTGGCGAAGAAGGAGAAGGTCACCACCGTCTTCTTCGAGACCCTCGCCAGCCCCAAGACCGCGGACACCCTCGCCGCCGACCTCGGCCTGAAGACGGACGTGCTGGACCCCCTGGAGGGGATCTCCGACAAGTCCCAGGGCAAGGACTACTTCGAGGTCATGCGCGCGAACCTGAACAACCTCGAAAAGGCGCTCGGCGCCAAGTGACCACCACTGCACTGACGGAGGCGCAGGCCATGGAGTCGACCGTGTCCGCGAAGTCCGGCGAGCCCGGCGCGGAGCAGCCCGTCATATCCCTGCGCGGGGCCACCGCCTCGCTCGGCTCGCGCACCGTCCTGCGCGGGGTCGACCTCACCGTGCGGCGCGGTGAGGTCGTCGCCCTGCTCGGCGCCAACGGCTCCGGCAAGTCCACCGCCGTGCGGTCCGTGGTCGGGCAGGTGCCGCTGAGCGGCGGCGAGCTGGAGCTGTTCGGAACGCCGTTCAAGCGGTTCCGCCAGTGGTCCCGGATCGGCTACGTGCCGCAGCGCACCACCGCCGCCGGCGGGGTGCCCGCGACCGTCCGCGAGGTGGCCTCCGCGGGCCGGCTGGCCCGGACCCGGTTCGGCTTCCTGCGCAAGGCGGACCGGGCGGCCGTGGACCGGGCACTGGCCCTGGTCGACATGCTGCCGTACGCCGAGGCCTCGGTGAACGCGCTGTCCGGCGGGCAGCACCAGCGGGTGCTGATCGCCCGCGCGCTGGCCGTCGAGCCCGAACTGCTGATCATGGACGAGCCGATGGCCGGCGTGGACCTCGCCAACCAGGAGGTGCTGGCGAGCGCCCTGCGCCAGCAGGTGTCCGTCGGCGCCACCGTGCTGCTGGTGCTGCACGAGCTGGGCCCGCTGGAGCCGCTGATCGACCGCGCCGTCGTGCTGCGCGACGGCTGCGTCGTCCACGACGGTCCGCCCCCGGAAGCCGTCGGCCAGCACGCGCTGCCCGGCCACGACCACGTACACCCCCACGCGGCCCACGACGCCGAGCCGCTCCGGACGGGACTGCTGAGCTGATGGAATTCCTGACCCCCGCCTTCATGCAGCGGGCGCTGATCGCCGCCGCCCTCGTCGGCATCACCGCACCCGCCATCGGCACGTACCTCGTGCAGCGCCGCCAGGCCGTCATGGGCGACGGCATCGGCCACGTGGCCATGACCGGTGTCGCCCTCGGCTTCTTCCTGCAGACCAGCCCGGTGTGGATGGCCACGCTGGTCGCGATCGTCGGCGCGGTCGGCATGGAGCTGATCCGCTCCCGCGGCCGCACCAGCGGCGACATCGCGCTCGCCGTCCTCTTCTACGGCGGCATGGCCGGCGGCGTCATGATCATCAACATGGCGCCGGGCGGCTCCACGGCGAACCTGATCAGCTACATGTTCGGCTCGATCACCACGGTCGCGCCGGAGGACGTCACCGCCATCGCGATCCTCGCGGTGTTCGTCATCGCGGTCACGGTGGGTCTGCGCCGGCAGCTGTTCGCGGTCTGCCAGGACGAGGAGTTCGCCAAGGTCACCGGCCTGCCGGTGCGCGCCCTGAACCTGCTGATCGCGGTCACGGCCGCGGTGACGGTGACCGTCGCCATGCGGATCGTGGGTCTGCTGCTGGTCAGCGCCATGATGGTGATCCCGGTCGCGGCCGCCCAGCGGCTCACCCGCGGGTTCATGGCCACGCTGGCGCTGGCCATCGGGATCAGCCTGACCGTCTCGCTCGCCGGGACCGTCACCACGTACTACGTGGAGGCCCCCTCCGGCGCCGCGATCGTGCTCCTGGCCATCGGCGTCTTCCTCGTCCTGTCACTGGTGTCGGCCCCGCTGGCCAGGCGGCGCGCGAAGGCCGCCCGGGCGGCGTCGGAAGTGTGCACCGGGGACGACGTGAAGGTCTGACGTCCGGGGCCGCACGGAGCGACCCGGGCACGGGGGGCCTGGCACAATGGCCCTTCGGCCGATGTGAGGAGGAACCGGTGGGGACTGCGCCTGGCGAGACGAGCAGCGCGCCAGTACGGGGCCGGTCGACCCGGCAGCGCGCGGCCGTGGCGGCCGCGCTGGACGAGGTGGACGAGTTCCGCAGCGCCCAGGAGCTGCACGACATGCTCAAGCACCGCGGTGACTCCGTGGGCCTGACCACCGTGTACCGCACCCTCCAGTCGCTGGCGGACGCCGGCGAGGTCGACGTGCTGCGCAACAGCGACGGCGAGGCGGTCTACCGCCGCTGCTCCAGCGGCGACCACCACCACCACCTGGTCTGCCGTATGTGCGGCAAGGCCGTCGAGGTAGAGGGACCGGCCGTGGAGAAGTGGGCGGACTCGGTCGCCGCCGAGCACGGCTTCGTGAACGTGGCCCACACCCTGGAGATCTTCGGCACCTGCGCCGACTGCGCGGCCGGTTCCTAGGGCCTCCCGGACGTGCGCGAAGGCCCCCGGACGGATTCCGTCCGGGGGCCTTCGCGCGCGTGCGGCCCGCGGTCAGGAGGGCTGGCCCTGGCCGGGGATGTCGTTCGGGAGGGCGCCGCCGAAGCGGCGGTCGCGCTGGGCGTACTGGAGGCAGGCGCGCCAGAGGTCGCGGCGGTCGAAGTCGGGCCACAGCACGTCCTGGAAGACCATCTCGGCGTAGCTGCTCTGCCAGATCAGGTAGTTGGACGTGCGCATCTCGCCGCTGGGGCGCAGGAACAGGTCCACGTCCGGCATGTCCGGGTAGTACAGGTACTTCGCGAAGGTCTTCTCGTTGACCTTGGACGGGTCGAGCCGGCCGGCCGCGACGTCGCGGGCGATGGCCTGCGCCGCGTCGGCGATCTCGGCGCGGCCGCCGTAGTTCACGCAGAAGTACAGGGTCATCGCGTCGTTGTCGACGGTCTGCTCCTGGGCGACCTGGAGCTCCTGGACGACGGACTTCCACATCTTCGGCATCCGGCCGACCCAGCGGATGCGGATGCCCAGCTCGTTCATCTCGTCGCGGCGGCGGCGGATGACGTCGCGGTTGAAGTTCATGAGGAAGCGGACCTCGTCGGGCGACCGCTTCCAGTTCTCGGTGGAGAAGGCGTACAGGGAGAGGTTCTTGACGCCCATCTCCAGACAGCCCTTGAGGACGTCGAGGACCACGCCCTCGCCGACCTTGTGGCCCTCGGTGCGCGGCAGGCCGCGGTCCTTGGCCCAGCGGCCGTTTCCGTCCATGACGATGGCGACGTGGTTGGGGACCAGCTCGCCGGGGATCTTCGGCGGGCGGGCACCGGAGGGGTGCGGCTCGGGAGTGAGGTACTCGCGGCGGGTGCGTCCCAGGATCCCGCGTCGTGCCATGTCGCTGCGCTCCTTATTTCTCTACGTAACGCAAGGAGCGTAGCCCGCGCTCCAGGTGCCAGTGCAGGTAGGCGGAGACCAGCCCGCTGCCCTCCCTGACGTACCGCGGCTCGCAGGCGTCCGCGGTGGCCCAGTCGCCCGTCAGCAGGGCGCTGAGCAGTCCGATGGCCTCTGCCGAGGGTACGACGCTTCCGGGGACGCGGCAGTCGCCGCATATCACTCCGCCCGCGGCCACGGAGAAGTGCCGGTTGGGGCCGTGGATGCCGCATTTCGCGCAGTCCCGGAAGGAGGGCGCATAGCCGTTGACGGCGAGGGAGCGCAGCAGGAAGGCGTCGAGGATCAGGTGCGGTTCGTGCTCGCCGCGGGCGAGGGTGCGCAGGCCGCCGACGAGCAGCAGGTACTGCTGGACGGCGGGTTCGCCCTCCTGGTCGGTGAACCGCTCGGCGGTCTCCAGCATGGCGGTGCCGGCGGTGTAGCGGGCGTAGTCGGTGACGATGCCGCCGCCGTACGGGGCGATGGTCTCGGTCTGCGTGCACAGCGGCAGGCTGCGGCCGACGAGGTCGCTGCCGCGGGCGAAGAACTGCACGTCGACATGGGAGAAAGGTTCCAGCCGGGAGCCGAACTTCGATTTGGTGCGGCGCACTCCGCGGGCGACGGCCCGGACCCGGCCGTGGCCGCGGGTGAGGATCGTGATGATGCGGTCCGCCTCGCCCAGCTTCTGGGTGCGCAGCACGATGCCGTCGTCGCGGAACAGACTCATGGGCCCATTCTCCCGTACCGGCGCCGCGGCGGGGACGGGTGTACGGGCCGCGGCCGGGCATCCGTACGGGCGGCCCGGGACGGCAGTGTCCCCGGCCGGGGCAGGTACCCGGCCGGGGACACCCCTTGGGAGGCCTATGCGGTCGGCGCCGGGGCGGTCGTGCCGCCCTCCGCGGCCGGGGCCGCCGGCGCGGCGTCCTCGGCCGGCTCCGCGGGTCCGGCCGGCGCCGGCTGGGCCGGGATGACTGCCGGGGGCTCCTCGGCCCGATGGGCGTCGCCCTTGCCCAGGCCGTTGAAGATCAGGTTGAGCACGATGGCGGCGGTGGCACCGAGGGTGACGCCGCTGTTGAGCAGCGAGGACAGGTCGGCGTCCATGTGCTCCTTGAAGAGCACCGGGACGGTGGCCGGGAGCAGCGCGAAGGCCAGCGAGACGCCGATGACCAGCGCGTTCTTCTCCTCCTTGAGGTCGACCTTGGCCAGGGTCTGGATGCCGGCCAGGGCGACCATCGCGAACATGACGGTCGCGGCGCCGCCGAGCACCCCGTGCGGGACGGAGGCGACGATCGCGGCGGCCTTGGGCAGCATTCCCAGGACGATCATGAAGACGCCCGCGGCGACCACCACGAACCGGCTCTTGACCTTGGTCATCCGCACCAGGCCGACGTTCTCGGCGAAGGCCACGTACGGGAAGGAGTTCAGCACGCCGCCGAGCGCGGTGGCGGCGCCGTCGGCGCGCAGGGCGCGGGCCACGGTCTCGCTGTCGACGTCCTTGCCGACGATGTCGCCGACGGCGTACGTGTCACCGGTGGTCTCGACCATCGTGATCAGCATGACGATGAGCATGAGGAGGATGGGGAACCACTCGAACTTCGGGGCGCCGAAGTGGAACGGCGTGGTGACGCCCACCCAGTCCGCCCGGCCGACGTCGCCGAACTTCGCGTCGCCGAGCAGGAAGGCGACGGCGGTGCCGCCGACCAGGCCGAGCAGGATGGCGATGCTGGACAGGAACGGCCTGCCGAGCTTCATCAGGACGAGGATGAAGAGCATCGTGCCGCCGGCGTACGCGAAGTGCTTCGGGTCGCCGAAGTCGGGGCTGCCGAGGCCGCCGGCGGCGTCGTTGAGGCCGACCGGGATGAGCACGATGCCGAGGACCGTGATCACCGTGCCGGTGACGACCGGCGGGAACAGCCGCATGACGGCGCGGAAGGCCCTGGCCGGCAGCCAGGCGAACGCGAACGTCGCGAGGCCGGCCGTGATCACGGCTCCGTAGATCACCAGGAGGGCGGCGGTGCCGCCGCCGGCGCCGAGCCCGATGGCGATCATCGGGGAGACGGCGGTGAAGGTGACCCCTTGGATCAGCGGCAGCCGCGCGCCGATCCGGCCGATGCCGAACGCCTGGATGATCGAGGCGATTCCGCAGGTGAAGAGGTCTGCGTTGATCAGGTAGACCAGCTGTTCGGTGCTGAGTCCCAGAGCACCACCGACGATGATCGGGACGATCACCGCTCCCGCGTAGAAGGCGAGTACGTGCTGGAAGCCGTACAGCGCGAGCTGGGGAAGGGGGAGCACCTCGTCGACCGGGTGCGTGCTCTGCTCTCCGGAGCCGGAAAGCCGGGCGGCGACACGTGCCATCTCTGCCTTGCCCTTCAAGAGGTAGGTAAGTGAGAGGAGATCTGGTTGTCCCTGGGCGGCGCTCGGGGGTCCGCCAGGGTTGTCAGTGCAGTCACGTGAATCGAAGCGGTGCTCTGTTTCGAGCAGGGCCTCGGCGTGTGACCGGAATCAAACGCCCGTGACCCGCCTCACGAACATCGTCGTCTTCTACAAACTGTTGATGCGCGAGCGTCGGTGATTTGTGGGATCGCCCCATGGCGACGACCGGCCGGGTGCGCTACGGGGACCCGGGCGCGACGGCTGCGCTTTGCCCTGCACACCCGTGAAGATTCCCGGCCGACGAGGCCGCCGACCAGCACACACGCGCGTTCCGCGGCGCGAAGCGGAACAGCTTGTGAACGTGCCGTGAAAGGTTCCGTCCTGGTGGATCCACCGAGGCCGATCGGAGGTCGGAACGATCAATTCCGGCCACGCAGGAGCCCTTCGACGGGCGGGTAGGGGCAAATCGTTACCGCCCCGCGGCCCCCGACGCGCCCGCACGTGCGCAGCGCGACAGCACCAACGGACGCCGAATGTGCTGTTGACGGGGGGCGGCCGGCTCGGCCGGCGGCCCGGGAGCGCCCCGAGCCGCCCCGGAGCGCCCCTCTCCCGGTCTCAGCCGGACGCGCGGACCCCCGCCAGCAGCCGGGCCACGTCGTCGCCGGTCAGCCGCAGCGCGGTGCCCACGGTCGACAGCACCTCCCGCTCGGCGGGGCTGTACGGGCCGTCGGAGAGGGCGATCCGGGCGCCCTGGAGGAGCACCGACTCGCGCCCGGCCGGTGCCAGGTGCGCCGACAGCGGCTCCAGCGCCTCGTGCAGCTCGATGGAGAGCGCGGCGCCGAACATGTCCGCGGACAGCCGCCCGGAGTCCACCGCGAGGGCGTCGACGGTGGCCGCCAGCTCCTCCTCGGTGCACTCCTCGGAGCCCGCCGCCCGCACGGTGGCTGCGGCGGCCTCCAGTGCGGTCCGTGAGCCGGTGCCGCCCGCGGCGAGCACCGCGAGGGCGACGGTGTGCACCGCGTCCCGCAGCATCGCGGAGAACCGGGTGCAGGTGGGGTGCTCCAGCACCTCGGTGCCGAACCGCTCGCGGCAGCTGCCGCACTCGACGACCGGGCCGGCCAGCCCGCGCGGCAGCAGCGGTACGCCCAGCAGGGTGAAGCGGCGGCGGCCGGTGCGCCGGCGGTAGTTGCGGTCCCCGCCGCAGCCCGGGCAGAAGAACTCGCCGTCCCCGATGGTGTTCCAGGTGGTGCGGACGCCGCACACGGTCCACTTCCGGCCGGTCTCACCCCGAGCAGGCAGCACGCCCCACCTCCGTAACCCTTCGGCAACATCGCCGCGTGGGCGTGATGTTAGCCACACCGGTGTGGCGACGGCAGCCCTGTGACAAGACAACTCCCCCGCCCTGACGGCAGTTGGCCGAAGTGCGCCCCTGCGCGCCCCGGTGCGCGCCCCTGCTCCCCTTACGGTGTCGGCCGTGAAGGACAAGTCGTGTCTGGTGACCGGAGCCGCGAGCGGGATCGGCCGGGCGACCGCCCTGCTACTGGCCCGCGAGGGTGCCGGGGTCACCGCCTCCGATGTGAACGAAGCGGGCCTGGCGGCCCTGCGCGCCGAACTCGCCGCCGAGGACGTGCCGGTCGAGACGGTCACCGGCGACGTCGCGGATCCGGCTGACAACCGCCGTATGGTCGCGGCCGCGGTGCGTGCTTTCGGCCGCCTCGACGTGGCCGTGGCGAACGCCGGGATCCTGCCGCTGTCGGACGTCCGCGAGACCACCCCGGAGGACTGGGACCGGGTGATGGCGGTCGACGGCCGCGGCATGTTCCTGACCTGCAAGTACGCCATCGAGGCGATGACCGCCCAGGAGCGGCCGGGCGGCGCCCTGGTGTGCGTGTCCTCGATCTCCGGGCTGGCCGGGCAGGCCCGGCAGGCGGCGTACGGGCCGGCGAAGTTCGTGGCCTCGGGGCTGACCGCGCACCTGGCGGTGGAGTGGGCCGCGCACGGCATCCGCGTCAACGCGGTGGCGCCCGGAACCATCCGTACGGAGCGGGTGCTGGCCCTGCCCGACGAGCCGGGCGGCCCGGAGTACCTGGCGGAGATGGTGGCCGCGCACCCGATGGGGCGGCTCGGCGAGCCTGCCGAGGTGGCCCGCGCCATCGCCTTCCTGGCCTCCGACGCGGCCTCGTTCATCACGGGCGTGGTGCTCCCCGTGGACGGCGGCTACCTCGCCCGCTAGGACCCGGCGGAAACGCCGGGACCCCGCCCCTCCCGGTGGGGAGGAGCGGGGTCCCGGCGCGCCGGTGTCAGCGGAAGGTGCGGTTGACCGCGGAGACCACGGCCTTCAGCGAGGAGCGCGTGGTGTTGGCGTCGATGCCGATGCCCCACAGCACGCGGCCGTCGATCACGCACTCGATGTACGAGGCGGCCTGCGAGGAGGCGCCCTCGCTCATGGTGTGCTCGCTGTAGTCCAGCAGACGGGCGTCGATGCCCATGCCGGCCAGGGCCTCGAAGAAGGCCGAGATCGGGCCGTTGCCGGTACCGGTCAGCTCGGTCTCGATGCCGTC
The DNA here is from genome assembly GCF_020532645.1 of Streptomyces bambusae. Classification (GTDB taxonomy): domain Bacteria; phylum Actinomycetota; class Actinomycetes; order Streptomycetales; family Streptomycetaceae; genus Streptomyces; species Streptomyces bambusae. Next base: position 67,484 of record NZ_JAJAUZ010000008.1, on the reverse strand, counting down.
CACGACCGCCTCGACGGTCAGCGTGTCCGAGCCGTCCTTGTCGGTGGTCGACTGGCCCGAGCGCAGCTGGATGCGGCCCCACGGGTTCTCGGGGTTGGGCAGGTACTCGTCCTTGAAGACGTTCCAGATGTCCTTCGGCGTGACCTCGCCGCCTTCGGCGTCGGTCTTGGCCTGGATGATCCGGGAGAACTCGATCTGCATCCGGCGCGGCAGGTCCAGCTTGTGGTCGTTCTTCAGGACGTACGCGATGCCGCCCTTGCCGGACTGCGAGTTGACGCGGATGACGGCCTCGTAGGAGCGGCCGACGTCCTTCGGGTCGATCGGCAGGTACGGGACCGCCCACTCGATGTCGTCGACCGTCTTGCCCTGGGCGGCCGCGTCGGCCTCCATGGCGTCGAAGCCCTTCTTGATGGCGTCCTGGTGGGAGCCGGAGAAGGCGGTGTAGACCAGGTCGCCCGCGTAGGGGTGGCGCGGGTGGACCTCCATCTGGTTGCAGTACTCGGAGGTGCGGCGGATCTCGTCGATCTGGGAGAAGTCGATCTGCGGGTCGACGCCCTGCGAGAACAGGTTCATGCCCAGGGTGATCAGGTCGACGTTGCCGGTGCGCTCGCCCTGCCCGAACAGGCAGCCCTCGACCCGGTCCGCGCCGGCCATCAGCGCCAGCTCGGCGGCGGCGACGGCGGTGCCGCGGTCGTTGTGCGGGTGTACGGAGATGCAGATGTGCTCGCGACGGGTCAGGTTGCGCGCCATCCACTCGAACCGGTCCGCGTGCGTGGACGGCGTCGAACGCTCCACGGTGGCGGGCAGGTTGAGGATGATCTCGCGGCCCTCCTCCGGCTGCCACACGTCACAGACGGCCTCGCAGACCTCCAGCGCGAAGTCCAGCTCGGTGTCGGTGAAGATCTCGGGGCTGTACTGGTACCCGAAGATCGTCTCATCGTCCAGGATCTTCTCGGCGTACTCCATGACCAGGCGGGTGCCGTCGACGGCGATCTGCTTGATCTGCTCCTTGGAGCCGCGGAAGACGACCCGGCGGAAGGTCGGGGCGGTCGCGTTGTACAGGTGCACGGTGGCGCGCCGGGCGCCGCGCAGGGACTCCACGGTCCGCTCGATCAGGTCCTCGCGGGCCTGGGTCAGGACGGAGATGGTGACGTCGTCCGGGATGGCGCCCTCTTCGATGATGGAGCGCACGAAGTTGAAGTCGGTCTCGCCGGAGGACGGGAAGCCGACCTCGATCTCCTTGTAGCCCATGCGCACCAGCAGGTCGAACATCTCGCGCTTGCGGGCGGGGCTCATCGGGTCGATCAGCGCCTGGTTGCCGTCGCGCAGGTCGGTCGACAGCCAGCGGGGCGCCTTGGTGATCCGCTGGTTCGGCCAGGTGCGGTCGGGCAGGTCGACCTGCTCGTAGACGCCGTACTTGTGGATCGGCATCCCGGACGGCTTCTGCAGCTGGGTCGCGTTGGTGATGGGCGTGGGGCGACCGATGGGCTGAGTCATTGCGTAGGGCTCCTCGCGTGTCCGCGTGTCTTTCGCTGAACGGCCGACGGGTCGTAACGGCATCACCAGACTCCGCGGGGAGGGGGTCGGCCTACGACTACAGGCCCTCGCCGCGGCAGCTAAGGAGAAGCAGCCCGAAACGCATGATGGACCGAACCCTAGCCGAGCCGCACCGGGGGCGCGTGGCCGTTCCAGTATGCGGGACCGCATTTCCGCCATGTCCGAAATGTGACGTATGCCGCTCGGGCCGGCCTGGAGGTCCGGTCGAAGCGTCAACGAGCCCCGTCGCGTTTCAGACAAGCGAATGAATCATGGTCGCACCTAGTGACACCACCGTTACCCGGTGCCACATTGCTGTCGCATGGATCCCATGGCTGCTGCCTTCCACCCCGTGTTCTGCACGATCGTGCCGCCCCACCTGCTGGACCGGCTCGCCCAGTCCGACAACCAGCTCGTCGCCGAGCCGGCCCGCCGGACCCTCATCGCCGACGCCTCCCTGCGCACCACCCGACGGCTGAACACCGTCATCGGGGTGCCCGCGCTCGACCTGGCCGAGCCGGGCGGCGACCGCCCGAACCGGACCATCCACGACGCCCGCAACGGCCTCGACCTGCCCGGCGAGATCGTCCGGCGCGAGGGCTCGGAAGCCGGCCAGGACGCCACCGTCAACCGCGCCTATGCCGGTCTCGGAGCCACCTTCGACCTGTTCCTGAAGGCCTTCGGACGGAACTCGATCGACGGCGAGGGCCTGCCGCTTCTCGCCACCGTCCACTACGACGAGAACTACGGGAACGCCTTCTGGAACGGCGAGCAGATGGTGTTCGGCGACGGGGACGGGGAGATCTTCCTCGACTTCACCATCCCCGTGGACGTCATCGGCCACGAGCTCGCCCACGGCGTCACCCAGTACACGGCGAACCTCACGTACTTCGGCCAGCCCGGCGCCCTGAACGAGTCCATGTCGGACGTCTTCGGCTCCCTGATCAAGCAGTACACCCTCGGCCAGACCGCCGCCGAGGCCGACTGGCTGATCGGCTCGGGCCTCTTCGCCCCCTCCGTCGAGGGCACCGCCCTGCGCTCCATGAAGGCCCCGGGCACCGCGTACGACGACGACGTGCTGGGCAAGGACCCGCAGCCGGCCACCATGGACGACTACGTCCGCACCGGCCGCGACAACGGCGGCGTGCACATCAACTCCGGCATCCCCAACCACGCCTTCTACCTGGCGGCCACCGCCCTCGGCGGACACGCCTGGGAGCGGGCCGGACAGATCTGGTACGACACCCTCACCGGCGGCGAGCTGGACAAGAAGGCGAGCTTCGCCGACTTCGCCCGGCTGTCGGTGGCGGCGGCCGTGACCCGCTTCGGCGAGGGCGAGGAGCAGCAGGCGCTGCTGAAGGCCTGGGCGCAGGTGGGTGTGCCGACCGGCTGACCGCGGTAGAACTCCTGCCATGCGGATCGAAGTGCACCGGACGGGCGGTTTCGCCGGCATCGAGCGGCGGGCCGAGGTGGAGGTCACCTCCGGGGAGGACGCGGACGAGTGGCGGGCGCTGGCGGAGCTCGCGCTGCGCCCCGGCCCGCCGCGGCCCGCCTCCTCAGGGGTCCGGGACGGCTTCTCGTACCGGATCACCGTGGACGGCCGGACGGTGCACTGCGCCGATCCGGACCTGACCGACGCCCAGCGGCAGCTGGTCCGGCGGGTCCTCAAGGAGGGCGCGTGACGCTGCCGCGGTGCGGGCCGAAACCGGGGTGCCCGGCCGCCGGGTCCCTGCTTGGATGCCCTGGTGATCATTTCTGACGATGCCCTGCCCGCCCTGGAGCGGTACTACGACACCGTGCCGCGCCTGGGCGGCGCCCGCGCCGAGGACTTCGGCCCGCTGACCCTGTTCGTCCAGGAGGACCCGGAGGGCTGGCAGTACTACGCGCGGCCCGCGCTGGGCGGCGGCGGGGCGGTGACCCCGGCCGACGTGACGCGGGTGCTGGAGCGCCAGCGGGAGCTGAAGGTGCCGCAGGCCTTCGAGTGGGTGGCCGAGACCACCCCGGGGCTGCGCGCGGCCGTCGAGGCGGCGGGCGTCCCGGTGCACGCCCACCCGCTGATGGTGCTGGACCCGGCGGCGGAGACCGTGCCGCCGCACCCGGAGGTCCGGCTGCTCGGCGCGGACGACCCGATGCTGCTGGCCGCCGTCACCGTGCCGACCCTGGCGTTCGCGGCCCCCGGCACCGCGCTCGGCGAGGCCGGCGTCGCGGAGCTGGGGCGGCAGATGGCCGACCCGGGGAGCGAGGCGCGGCGGACGTACGTGGCGCGGAAGCTGGCGGCCGGTACCACGGCGCTGGCCGCGGTCGTGCGCGACGGGGTGGTGCTGTGCTCGGGCCAGTACCTCCCCGCGGGCGACGTCGCCGAGGTGGTCGGCGTGGGGACGCTGCCCGCCGCCCGCCGGCAGGGTTTCGCCCTCGGCGTGACGGCCGCGCTGGTGGCCGCGGCCCGCGAGGCGGGTGCCGCCACGGTGTTCCTGTCCGCGGGCGACGAGGACGTGGCCCGGATCTACACCCGGGCGGGCTTCCGCCGGGCGGGCACGGCGCTGATCGCGGAGATCTCGTAGCGCGGCGGTCGTGAAGGGAGGGAGGGGCGGCACCCGTGCGGTGCCGCCCCTCCCCCGTGGTCCGTCGCCGGGATCAGAAGCCCAGCTTGCGGAGCTGCTTGGGGTCCCGCTGCCAGTCCTTGGCGACCTTGACGTGCAGGTCGAGGAAGACGGGGGTGCCCAGCAGCGCCTCGATGTGCTTGCGGGACTTCATGCCGACCTCCTTCAGGCGCGAGCCCTTGGGGCCGATGATGATGCCCTTCTGGCTGGGGCGCTCGATGTAGACGTTGGCGTGGATGTCCAGCAGCGGCTTGTCCGCCGGCCGGTTCTCGCGCGGCAGCATCTCCTCGACGACCACGGCGATCGAGTGCGGGAGCTCGTCGCGGACGCCTTCGAGGGCGGCCTCGCGGATCAGCTCGGCGACCATGACCATCTCGGGCTCGTCGGTGAGGTCGCCCTCGGGGTAGAGCGGGGGGCTCTCCGGCAGCAGCGGGGCGATCAGGTCGGCCAGCAGCTTGACCTGGGTGTCGCCGACGGCGGACACCGGGACGATCTCCGCCCACTCGATGCCCAGCTCGGCGCCGAGCTGCTGGATCGCGAGCAGCTGCTCGGCGAGCGCCTTGGAGTCGACCAGGTCCGTCTTGGTGACGATGGCGATCTTGGGGGTCTTCTTGATCCCGGCGAGTTCCTTCGCGATGAACTTGTCGCCGGGGCCGATCTTCTGGTCGGCGGGCAGGCAGAAGCCGATCACGTCGACCTCGGCCCACGTGGTGCGCACCACGTCGTTCAGCCGCTCGCCGAGCAGGGTGCGCGGCTTGTGCAGGCCGGGCGTGTCGACGAGGACCAGCTGGGCGTCCGGGCGGTGCACGATGCCGCGGACGGTGTGCCGGGTGGTCTGCGGCCGGTTGGAGGTGATCGCGACCTTCGTGCCCACGAGTGCGTTGGTCAGGGTCGACTTGCCCGCGTTGGGCCGGCCCACGAAGCAGGCGAAGCCCGCGCGGTGCGCGGTGGTGGACGAGGGGGAACGATCGCTCATGCGGGCCATTCTCCCCGATGCCGCCGCGCGTGCCGACCAGTACCGCCGCCCGGCGAACGCGGAGGCCCCGGCGAGCAGCACGCCGGCGGCGGTGCCGGCCGGGGTCCAGGGGCCGGTGGCGAATCCGGCGGCGGCCCGGTCGGCGGCCTCGCCCGCGGTGACCGTGACGCGGATCTCGGGCCGGTCGAAGGCGGGCAGCCCGCGCCAGCGCTCGGTGAGCCGGACCCTGGTGCCGGGGAGCAGGTCGGCGGGCAGCCGGGCGAGCGGCCGGTCCAGCAGGTCCCGGCCGAGCAGGCCCTCGGCGCGCAGCCGGCCGGCGGGGTGCAGGGTGACGTTGCCCTGGTTGTGCAGGGTGTACGTGACGACGGCGGTGTCCGTGCCGGGCGGCCGGGTCACGGTGAGCCCCTCCACGGCCAGCATCGGTGCGGTGGGGCCGGTGACCCGCAGGTGCACCCGGGCGGCGACGGCCCGCTGGACGCCGATGCCGGCGGCCGGCCCGTCCGCGGGCCGCTCCGGCTGCTCGGCGAGGGCGACGACGGCGCCGGGGTGGTCGCCCGGTTCGGCCCGCTCGGGGACGGCGAGGGTGAAGGGGACGGTGACGGTGGAGCGCGGCGGCACGGTGATCCGGTCCCGGGCGAGCCGGGTCCAGGCGCCGACGCCCCGGCGGGGCTCGTCGGGGCCGCGGACGGCGAAGCCGCCGTCCCGGGCGGTGTTGTAGGCGTCGGCGGCGTAGAGCCGGAAGACCAGCGGGCGGCGGGTCCGGTTGCCGACGGTGACCCGGTCGGTGACGGTGGCGCCGGGGGCGGCGGCGAGGTGGAACCAGGGCCGCTGGGCGATCCGGGTGGCGGCGGGCTGCACGGACCACTGACCGTTGTCGGCGGCGTGGGCGGGGGCGGCGCTGAGGGCCGCGGCCGCGGCGAGGAGGAGGGCTGCGGCGGTGCGGGTCCGGTTCACGACAGGGTCAGGGTCAGGACCGCGGTGTAGGCGCCCGGTGCGGTGTACGCGGGGACGTCCAGGGACACCTCGGCGTCCACCGTGAACTCGCCGCCGACCAGGCCGGCGTCCGGGGTGCTCGCCAGGGTGGCGCCGTCGCCCAGCGGTCCGGGGCTGCCGGCGGCGCAGGTGCTGGGGCTGCCGGCGCGGGTGACGCAGACGGGCCTCCAGGTCAGCCGGGCGCCGTCGAGGCGGGCGCCGCCGGGGCCGGTGAAGTCGGTGAGGCGGCCGGTGAGGGACCAGCCTGCGGGGCCCCCTCGGAGGTCCTTGACGGTGACGGTCCGGATCCGTCCGGTGGCCGCGCCGCCCTCGCCGTACGGCACCGGGGAGAGCGCGATCTCCGCGCCCTCCTGGAGCATCGACAGGGCGCCGGGGGTCACGTCCACGGTCACCTTCTGGCTGCCGGGCGGCGGCGGGACTTCCCGGATCACGGCGTACGCGGCCGGGCCCGTGCCGCGTTCCGCCGTCCACGCGGGTCCCTCGTACGCGATGACGGCGGTGGTCGTGCGGTCGGCGGCGGGCAGTTCGGCGGTGAGGGTGCCGAGCCCGTCGGCGGTGGCGGTGACCCGGTCGGCGGTCTCGGCGGCCCCGGCCCGGCCGGCGACCGTGACGGCGGCGCCCGGGGTGAAGCCGGCGCCGGTCACGCGGACCTTGGCACCGGGCGGACCGGAGGGGGCGGCGAGGGCGAGGGCGCGCCGGTTGGCGGCGGGGTCCGGGGCGGCCGTGAGGCGGGCCGCGACCGGTGCCCGGTCGGCCGTGCAGCGGGTGTCCAGCTCCATGAGGTGGCTGGTGTGGAGGGCGTAGTCGCCTGGGGCGAGGGTGATCACGCCGGGGTCGGTGACGGTGAAGGTGCCGGTCATGTCGAACGCGGCGAAGGCGCCGCGGGCGGGCACCGGGTCGTTGCGCTTGGCCCCGACGACGGTCACCTCGCCCTGCTGGGCGCCGCCGAGCCGGACCTTGCCGGTGGGGGTGACGGTGTCGGCGGGCAGCGGGGTGTCGAGCGGGTTCCCGGCGACGGTGGTCACGACCCGGTAGGTCACGGTGACGGTGTCCCCCGCCTTCGGCGCGGCGTTGTCCACGGTCACGGTGGCGCGGGTCCGGCCGTCCGCGGGGGCCAGGCCGGACTCCTGGGGGGCCAGGCAGTGCGTGCGGAACGCGACGTCCTGCGCGGCGGCGCCGGAGGCGGTCGCGCTCGGCGCGGCCGAGGCTGCGAGTGCGACCACTCCGAGCGTCGCCGCCCAGCGGTGTCCCCTGCGTGCCTCCATGCGCGCGTCCCCCGCCCTGTCCCCGGGTCCCCCGGCTGGGCCCATTCACGAGCGCCACACCCCAGAAGTCAATGCCGCCATCCCCCACGACCTGATGACCCATCAACTATTGGCAGCATCCGCCGGGTGTCCCGCGCCTCGGTCTCCGGCCGCGCTCGAAGATCCGGGGCTCCGCCCCGTACCCCGCGCCTCAAACGCCGGCGGGGCTGGATTTGCCGCATCGGCCCCACGGGCGGGGTCGCAGGCGAAGTGCAGGGCGGGGAAATCCAGCCCGTCCGGCGCTTGAGGACCGGGGTGCGGGGCGGAGCACCGGTTCGCAAGGCGGTCAGGCCGGGCGGAACGTGCGCCGGTAGGCCGTCGGCGTGACACCCAGAGCGGAATGAAAGTGCTTGCGCAGAGACTGCGCGGTGCCGAAACCCGCCTCCCGGGCCACCGCCTCCACACCCAGCGAGGTCGTCTCCAGCAGAACCCTGGCCCGCTCCACCCGCTGCCGCACCAGCCACTGCCCCGGACTGACCCCCGCCTCCTCCCGGAACCGCCGCGTGAACGTCCGTACCGACATCGCCTCCTCCCGGGCCAGCTCACTGAGCCGCACCGGCTCGTGCAGCCGGTCCAGGATCCGCCCCCGCGCCCCCGCCGTACTCGCCACCGCCGACGACGGCAGCGGCCGCGAGACGAACTGCGCCTGCCCCCCGTCCCGGTGCGGCGGCACCACCGTCCGCCGGGCCACGTCGTTCGCGACGGCCGCCCCGTGGTCCCGCCGCACCACGTGCAGGCACAGGTCGATCCCGGCCGCCACCCCCGCCGACGTCAGCACGTCCCCGTCGTCGATGAACAGCACGTCCGGATCGACCTCGACCGCCGGGAACAGCCGCTGGAAGTGCGCCGCCGAAGACCAGTGCGTCGTCGCCCGCCGCCCGTCCAGCCGCCCGGCCGCGGCCAGCACGTAACTGCCCGTGCAGATCGACAGCAGCCGCGTCCCGGGCCGTACGAGGTCCAGCGCGGCGGCGAGCTCGGGCGTCAGCCGGCCCTCCTCGTACACCGGCCCCAGCTCGTACGAGGCCGGCACCACCACCGTGTCCGCGGTCGCCAGCAGCTCCGGTCCGTGCGCGACGGCGACCGCGAAGTCTGCGTCCGTGGGCACGAGCCCGGCGTCCAGACCGCAGGTCAGGATCTCGTACAGGGGCCGCCCGCCGGCGTCCCGGGCCCGCCCGAAGATCCGGTGCGGGATCCCGAGCTCGAAGGGCAGCAGCCCCGGCAGGGCGAGCACGACGACCCGGTGCTGCGCCGCCTCCGCGCCGGTTCCGGTCATATCAGCAGCCATGGCCCGATCGTAGCGAACCATGTCTCCCGGGCCACTCGAACCGGCCACCCGCCCCGGCCAGCATGGTCCGCGTGACCCGTACAGCCACCCGCCCCGCCGCTCCCACCGTCCGCCGCCGCCCCCACCGCGCCTGGTCCGTCGCCGCCGTCACCTTCGTGACGATCATCGGCGCGGCCGCCTTCGCCTCCCTGCCGGGCCTGCTCATCGGCCCCCTGCACGAGGAGTTCGACTGGTCGCGCGGCACGATCGGGTTCGCCGTTTCGGTCAACCTGGCCCTCTACGGCCTCACCGCCCCCTTCGCCGCCGCCCTGATGGACCGTTTCGGCATCCGCCGGGTGGTGGCCGCCGCGCTCACCGTCATCTCCGTGGGCTCGCTGCTCACCGTGTGGATGACCGCCGCCTGGCAGCTCGTCCTGTTCTGGGGCCTGCTCGTCGGCCTCGGCAGCGGCTCCATGGCACTGGCCTTCGGCGCCACCGTCACCAACCGCTGGTTCACCGCCCGCCGCGGCCTGGTCACCGGCATCCTCACCGCCGCCGGCGCCTCCGGCCAGCTGGTGTTCTTGCCGCTGCTGTCCTGGCTGGTCAGCGCCCACGGCTGGCGCCCGGCCGCGGTCACGGTGGCCCTCGCGGCGATCGCCGTGGTCCCGTTCGTCTGGCTGCTGCTGCGCGACCACCCGGCCGACCTCGGGCTCGCCCCGTACGGCAGCACCGACGTGGTACCGAAGCCGGCGCCGGTGCCGGGAGCGGCCCGCCGGGCCGTGACCGTGCTCTTCGACGCGGCCCGCACCGGCCCGTTCTGGCTGCTCGCCGGCGCCTTCGCGATCTGCGGCGCCTCCACGAACGGCCTGGTCAAGACGCATTTCGTGCCTTCGGCCCACGACCACGGCATGCCCATGACCACGGCCGCCGGGCTGCTCGCGGTCATCGGCGTCTTCGACGTCGTCGGCACCGTCTGCTCGGGCTGGCTCACCGACCGCTTCGAATCCCGCCGACTGCTGGCCGTCTACTACGCGCTGCGCGGGATCTCGCTGCTCTTCCTGCCGATGCTGCTCGCCCCGGCCGTCCACCCCCCGATGCTGTTCTTCATCGTCTTCTACGGGCTGGACTGGGTCGCCACCGTCCCTCCGACGATCGCGCTGTGCCGGGAGCACTACGGCGAGGACAGCGCGATCGTGTTCGGCTGGGTGCTCGCCGCCCACCAGGTGGGTGCGGCCCTGGTGGCCTTCCTCGGCGGGGTGGCGCGCGACGTCTTCGGCTCGTACGACGTGGTCTGGTACGCCTCGGGCGCGCTGTGCGCGATGGCCGCGCTGATGTCGATGGTGGTCCGCCGCCGCCCCGCGGCCTGACGCACGGACGCCGCGGAGGGCGTACGGGGAAAGGGGCGGCGGCGGACCGGACGGGCTCAGCCCGCGGTGACGGTGATCTTCAGCTCCCCGTCCGGCCCGGCGAGCAGCACCGGAGTGGCCGGGCCGCCGAGGTCGCGGACGGCGGCGCGGTCGAGGGCGGCCGGTTCGGCGGCCTCGGTCACCACGGCCGCCGCCTCCAGGGACTGCGCACCACTGGCGACCGCCATCGCGACGGCGGTCTGCAGGGCGCTGAGGCTGAGCGAGTCCAGCGTCACCGTGCCGGCCACGTAGGTGCGGCCGGTCTCGTCCCGGACGGCCGCCCCCTCGGCCACGCCGTTGCGGGCGCGGGCGCTGCGGGCCAGGGTGATGATCTTGCGGTCCTCGGGGTCGATCCCGTTGCCGCCGGAGATGCTGTCGGTCATGCCGGAAAGCATAGGGACCGGAAAAACGGAGCGCCTCGGCGGACCCGTGCCGGAGCACGGCGCCGCCGAGGCGCTCTCCCCTCCATCCCCCGGCCTGTGGGTGGTCAGCCCTTCGGCGACGACGGCGTGAAACAGTGCATAGGGATCTTCCTTGGCGGAAGCAAAGCCAAGACTAGGGCACGGCAAACCGTGGATCCGAACGTCCTGCGAAATTGTGACCTTGCACCCGAAGGGTCCGCCGCACCGACCGGTCCGCACCTGGGTCGAAAACCGGCCACCGGTTTACGGTCGATCCAGCCGCAGCCGCTCCGCCCGCGGGAGCCCCGCCACCACCAGGTCGTACGAGTCCTCGACGAGCTCCTTCAGGAGGGTGCCGGGGACCTCGGAGACGGTCACGGTGTTCCAGTGCCGCTTGTTCATGTGCCAGCCGGGCATCACGGCCGGGTACTGCTCGCGCAGCCGCAGCGCGTTCTCCGGGTCGCACTTGAGGTTCACCCGCAGTGGACTGGCGTCCAGGGCGCTGAGCGCGAACACCTTGCCGAGCACTTTGAAGACCGAGGTCTCCGGGTTGAAGGGGAACTCCTCCACGACGGCGTTGAAGCCCAGGCAGAACGCCCGCAGCTGCTCCGGGGTCACGGCGCGGGGTCCTCCCCGGCCGTGTCGGGCGCTGCCTCCGGCTCCACCAGCACCGTCACGATCCTGTTCCGGCGGCCCGCCGGGGCCTCCGCCGTCAGCCGCAGCCGGCGGCCGTCGGGCAGCTCCACCACGGATCCGGCGCCCGCGATCGGCACCCGGCCCAGCGCCTTGGCGAGCAGCCCGCCGACCGTCTCCACGTCCTCGTCGTCGTACTCGTCGATGCCGAACAGCTCGCCGAGGTCCGTGATGTCGAGACGGGCCGTCACCCGGTAGCGGTCGCCGCCGAGTTCCTCGACGGGCGGAAGTTCCCGGTCGTACTCGTCGGTGATCTCGCCGACGATCTCCTCCAGGATGTCCTCGATGGTGACGATGCCCGCGGTGCCGCCGTACTCGTCGATGACGACGGCGACGTGGTTGCGCACCTGCTGCATCTCCCGCAGCAGGTCGCCCGCGTTCTTCGTGTCCGGCACGAAGACGGCCGGGCGCATCGCGGTGGACACCGGATCGGCCTCGGCCTCGCGGTTGATGTGCGTCTTGCGGACGAGGTCCTTGAGGTAGACCATCCCGACGATGTCGTCCTCGTTCTCCCCGGTCACGGGGATCCGCGAGAAGCCGGACCGCAGCGCGAGCGTGGTGGCCTGACGGATCGTCTTGTACCGCTCGATGCAGATCAGGTCGGTGCGCGGGACCATCACCTCGCGCACCAGGGTGTCGCCGAGTTCGAAGACCGAGTGCACCATGCGGCGCTCGTCGTCCTCGATCAGCGACTCCTTCTCCGCGAGGTCGACCATGGCGCGCAGCTCCGCCTCGGAGGCGAACGGGCCCTTGCGGAAGCCCTTTCCGGGAGTGAGGGCGTTGCCGAGGAGGATCAGCAGCTGCGGGACCGGCCCCATCACGCGGGCCAGCGGCAGCAGGACGTACGCGGCGGCGGTCGCGGTGTTCAGCGGGTGCTGGCGGCCGATGGTGCGCGGGGAGACGCCGACGGCCACGTACGAGACGAGGACCATGACGGCGATCGCGACGACCAGGGCGGTCCAGTTCTCGCCGAACTCGTCCAGGCAGACGTAGGTGACCAGGACCCCGGCTGCCATCTCGCAGAACACCCGGACCAGCAGGGCGACGTTCAGGTAGCGGGTCGGGTCGGAGGCGACCTGGAGCAGCTTGGCGCTGCCGCGCCGCCCGGAGCGGACGGCCTCCTCGGCCCGGAAGACGGAGACGCGGGCGATGCCGGCCTCGGCGCAGGCGGCCAGCCAGGCCACGATGACCAGCGCCACCGCCCCGGCGATCAGCTGGGCGGCGCTCACGAGACGGTGGGCGCGGGCGACGGACCGGTCAGGCCGCGCTCGGCCCGCCAGCCGTCGACGATCGCCGCCTGCAGGCCGAACATCTCGGCCTTCTCGTCCGGCTCCTCGTGGTCGTAGCCGAGCAGGTGGAGGACCCCGTGGACGGTGAGGAGCTGGAGCTCCTCGTCCATCGAGTGCCCGGTGGGCGCGTCCTCGCCCTGCTTCTTGGCGACCTCGGGGCAGAGCACGATGTCGCCGAGGAGCCCCTGCGGGGGCTCCTCGGAGTCCTTCGTCGGCGGGCGCAGCTCGTCCATCGGGAAGGACATGACGTCAGTGGGTCCGGGCAGGTCCATCCACTGGATGTGGAGCTCCTCCATCGCCTGGGCGTCCACCACGATCACCGAGAGCTCGGAGAGGGGGTGGATCCGCATCCGGGTCAGGGCGTAGCGGGCGACGTCGAGGATCGCCTGCTCGTCGACCTCGGTTCCGGACTCGTTGTTGACGTCGATCGACATGTGGTTCTCGAACTACTTCCCGTTGCGGCTGTCGTACTGCTCGTACGCGTCGACAATACGGCCGACGAGCTTGTGCCGGACGACATCCTGGGACGTGAGCCGCGAGAAGTGGACGTCCGGGACGCCGTCCAGGATCTCCTGGACCTGCTTGAGACCGGACTTGGTCCCGCCGGGCAGGTCGATCTGCGTCACGTCACCCGTGATGACGATCTTCGAATCGAAGCCGAGCCGGGTGAGGAACATCTTCATCTGCTCGGGGTTCGTGTTCTGCGCCTCGTCCAGAATGATGAACGCATCATTGAGAGTTCTGCCACGCATGTACGCCAGCGGCGCGACCTCGATGGTGCCCGCGGCCATCAGGCGGGGGATGGAGTCGGGGTCGAGCATGTCGTGCAGGGCGTCGTACAGCGGGCGCAGGTACGGGTCGATCTTCTCGTAGAGGGTGCCGGGGAGGAAGCCGAGGCGTTCGCCGGCCTCCACGGCGGGGCGGGTCAGGATGATCCGGCTGACCTGCTTGGACTGCAGGGCCTGGACCGCCTTGGCCATGGCGAGGTACGTCTTTCCGGTGCCGGCGGGGCCGATGCCGAAGACGATCGTGTGCTTGTCGATCGCGTCGACGTACCGCTTCTGGTTGAGGGTCTTGGGTCGGATGGTGCGGCCGCGGCTGGAGAGGATGTTCTGGGTGAGCACCTCGTGCGGGGTCTCCGGCACGGCGTCCGTGCCGTCGCCGCCATTCGCCCGGAGCATGGCGATCGAGCGTTCCACTGCGTCCTCCGTCATCGGCTGCCCGGTGCGGAGCACCAGCATCATCTCGTCGAACAAGCTCTGGATCAGGGCGACTTCCGCGATGTCGCCGACGGCGGTCACCTGGTTGCCGCGGACGTGGATGTCGGCGGCGGGGAACGCCCGCTCGATCACGCGCAACAGGGCGTCACCCGAGCCGAGCACCATCACCATCGGGTGCTTCGCGGGGACGGTGAAGTGGGCTCGCGCCTGTCCCGGTGCAAGGGTCTGGTCTGTGGGTGTCTGAGTCATGGGCCGGCTCTCTGGCCTGCACATACCTCCCGTTGCGAGGTCTCGCCGTTCGACGACCTCTGTGACTTCCAAGCGTACGACGCCGCCGCGACGCTTCCGAGAGGTTTTCGGGGCTCCGCCCCGGACCGGCCGAAGTCCGGACAGGGGAAAAAATCAAGCCCGTCCGGCGTTTGAGGACCGGGGTCCGGGGCGGAGCCCCGTGGGCTGGGGCGCCGGGTCAGGCGGAGTGGCGGAAGCCGATGGTGGGGACGGCGCGGCGGCGCGGGCCGCAGGCTTCCGCGTCGAGGGCCGAGTCCGCGAGCAGCCCGTCCAGGAACCCGTACCGGCGCAGCTCCTCCGGCAGCCCGCCGGCCCGCTCCCGCACGGCACGCCACCAGGCCGCGACCTCCGGCCACCCCGGCGCGGACAGCGAGCCGCCGAACTCCTGGACCGACAGCGCCGCCGTCAGACCGGCGAACGCCAGCCGGTCGGCCAGCGGCCAGCCGGCCAGGGTCCCGGTGAGGAACCCGGCCACGTACACGTCCCCGGCCCCGGTGGGATCCAGCTCCGCCACGGCGATGCCCGGTACCCGCGCGGTCTCCCCGGTCCGCCCGTCGACGGCGTACGAGCCCTCCGCCCCCATGGTGACGACTGCGATCGGCACCCGCTCGGCCAGCGCCCGGGCCGCGGCCAGCGGGCACTCGGTGCGGGTGTAGTGCATGGCCTCGCCGGCGTTCGGCAGGAAGGCCTCGCAGTGCTCCAGGTCGTGCAGCCCGTCGAGGTCCCAGCGGCCGCTGTCGTCCCAGCCGACGTCGGCGAAGATCCGCGCGCCGCGGGCGGCGGCCGAGGCGATCCACTCGGACCGGCGGCCCGGTTCCAGGGAGGCTACGGCGGCGCGGGCCCGGGGCGGGCAGTCCGGGAACGGGCCGGGCCCGGCCGGCGGGGGCGCCTCGTGGCCGTGCGAGACCATCGTCCGCTCGCCCTCGTACGCCATCGACACGGTGACCGGTGAGTGCCAGCCGGGGATGGTCCGCGACATCGACAGGTCGATGCCCTCGCCCTGCTCCAGAGCGTCCCAGCAGTACTCGCCGTAGTGGTCGTCGCCGAAGGCCGCGGCGAGCGAGGTGCGCAGGCCGAGGCGGGCCAGGGCGGTGGCCATGTTGGCGACGCCGCCGGGGCTGGAGCCCATGCCGCGGGCCCAGGACTCGGTGCCGCGGACGGGTGCGGAGTCGAGCCCGGTGAAGATGATGTCCAGGAAGACCGTGCCGGTCAGGAACACGTCGCAGCCCGGGTCCTGCGGGGCCCTTACGGCGCGCAGCGGGTCCAGCGGGGCTCGCAGGGGCGGGTGGTGTCCGTTCCGGCTGGTCACGTGAGGTCTCCCCGTCCTGAGGGGTCGTTTCTGCTGCGTCGGCAGGGGCGGCAGGGACTGCCGGGAGGGAAAATCACCGCAGGACCGCCAGCCCTGCCCGGGATGCCCCCGCCCCAAACCCAGTGTGGCCCAGATCACCGGCATACGGCGTACGGGGCGCCGGCCGGGCCGGGGGCGGGGTCAGGAGCGCCGGGGCAGCGGGACCCTCAGGAGGTCCTGGGCGACGGTCAGTTCGCCGTCGAAACTGGTCGCGCGGGCCTGCCGTTCGAAGGCTTCGGGGTCGGTGTACCGCTGCGAGAAGTGGGTCAGGACCAGGTGCCGGACGCCTGCGTCGCGGGCGACCCGGGCGGCCTGCCCGGCGGTCAGGTGGCCGTGCTCGGTGGCCAGGTGCTCGTCCTCGTCGAGGAAGGTCGACTCGATGACGAGCATGTCGCAGCCCTCGGCGAGCGCGTCCACGCCCTCGCACAGCCGGGTGTCCATGACGAAGGCGAAGCTCTGCCCCCGCCGGACCTCGCTGACCTGGTCGAGCCTGACCTCGCCGAGCCGGCCCTCGCGCTGGATCCGGCCCACGTCCGGCCCGGAGATCCCGTACCCGGCCAGCAGCTCCGGCAGGATCCGCCGGCCGTCGGGCTCGGTGAGCCGGTAGCCGAACGACTCCACGGGGTGGCTCAGCCGGCGCGCCTCCAGCCGGTACGACGGCCCGGCCGCGAGGACCCCGTCCGCGCTGACCGGCGCCTCGTCGATGACGACGGTCTCACGGTAGGCGGTGGCGTGCCGCAGCCGGTCGTAGAACTGCTGCCCGGACGCCGGGAAGTGTGCCGTGACCGGGTGCGGGACCCGGTCCAGGTTGATCCGCTGGATCACCCCGGCCAGGCCGAGCGAGTGGTCCCCGTGGAAGTGCGTGATGCAGATCCGGTCGATGTCGTGCGCGGCCACGCCGGCCCGCAGCATCTGCCGCTGGGTGCCCTCGCCGGGATCGAAGAGGATCCCCTCTCCGTCCCAGCGCAGCAGGTACCCGTTGTGGTTGCGGTGCCGGGTCGGGACCTGGCTCGCGGTGCCGAGCACCACGAATTCACGTACGGACACGGAGGGTTATCCCGGGGGCCACTGGAGGCCGCGGCCGCCGAGCACGTGCGCGTGGGCGTGGAAGACGGTCTGGCCGGCGCCGGTGCCGGTGTTGAAGACGATCCGGTAGCCGGAGCCGTCCACCTTGTCCTCGGCGGCGATCTCGCCGGCCTCCCGCAGCACGTCGGCGGCGAGCGCGGGCTCGGCGGCGGCCAGCGAGGCCGCGTCCGGGTAGTGCGCCTTGGGGATCACCAGGACGTGCGTCGGGGCCTGCGGGTTGATGTCGCGGAACGCGACCGTGGTCTCCGTCTCGCGCACGACCGTCGCGGGGATCTCCCCCTTGACGATCTTGCAGAACAGGCAGTCCGCCTGCGGTTCCCCTGCCATGTGCTTCGCCTCCGTAGCGTGATCGGTCAGTCGCATCGTAGCGAGCGCCCGGCCGGGGACCGCTCGACGGGCCCTGGAGCCCGGCTGCTACGACCAGCGACCGGTGCGGGCCAGGAGGACGGCGGTGGCCGCGGTGCCGGCCGTGGAGGTGCGCAGCACCGAGCGTCCCAGCCGGTACGGGCGGGCGCCGGCCTCGGCGAACACGGCCAGCTCCTCCGGCGAGACGCCGCCCTCGGGGCCGACGACGACCACGATCGAGCCGGCCGCGGGCAGCTCGGCGAGGGCCAGCGCGCCGCTGTCGGCGTCCCGGTCCTCGTGCAGGACGACCGCGAGGTCGGCCTCCGCGAGCAGGGCGGCGACCTGCTTGGTGGACAGGGCCTCGGTGACCTCGGGAAAGCGGACCCGGCGGGACTGCTTGCCAGCCTCGCGGGCCGTGTTGCGCCACTTGGCCAGGGACTTGGCGCCCCGGTCGCCGCGCCACTGGGTGATGCAGCGGGCGGCCTGCCAGGGCACGATCGCGTCGACCCCGGTCTCGGTCATGGTCTCGACGGCCAGCTCGCCGCGGTCGCCCTTGGGCAGGGCCTGCACCACGGTGATCCGCGGGGCCGGCTCGGGCTCCTCGGCGACCGTCCGTACGTCGACCACCAGGCGGTCCTTGCCCTCGGCGGCCGCGACCACGCCCTCGGCCCAGGCGCCGCGGCCGTCGGTGAGGACGACCTCCTCGCCGGGTTCCAGCCGCTTCACGGAGACCGCGTGCCGGCCTTCGGGCCCGTCCAGGACGAACTGCGGCCCGGCGGGCACCTTGTCGACCACGAACACGGGGGCGGTCATGACGCACTCCTCATCTGCATCGCGCTCTGCGCTTCGGCCACTTCGGCCGTGAGAACCTCCACCAGCTGCCCGGCGGGCAGGGTGCGGGCCAGCCGGTGGCCCTGTCCGGCCCACAGGGCCATCCCCTGCGGGTCGCCCGCGTCGGCGGCGGCCTTGCGCAGTCCGGTGGTCAGATGATGCACCTGCGGGTACGCGGCCGGCGCATAGGGGCCGTGTTCGCGCATGAACCGGTTGACCAGCCCGCGGGCGGGCCGCCCGGAGAAGGCCCGGGTCAGCTCGGTGCGGGAGAACAGCGGGTCGGTCAGGGCCCGCTTGTGCAGCGGGTCGGCGCCGGACTCCGGGCAGGGCAGGAACGCGGTGCCGAGCTGGGCGGCGGCCGCGCCCGCGGCCAGCACGGCGGCTATCTGCGCCCCCCGCATCAGGCCGCCGGCGGCGATGATCGGGACCGCGACGGCCTCGCGGACCTGCGCGACGAGCGGCAGCAGGCCGAAGCCGCCGCCGTCGGCCTCCGGGTCGTCGCGGTGGGTGCCCTGGTGGCCGCCGGCCTCGATGCCCTGCACGCAGACCGCCTGGGCGCCGGCGTGCTGCGCGGTCCGTGCCTCCTCGGCGGTGGTGACGGTCACCGCGGTGCAGGTTCCGGCGCGGTGGAAGGCGTCGAGGGTGGCGGGGTCGGGGCAGCCGAAGGTGAAGGAGACCAGCGGCACCGGGTCGTCGAGGAGGATCGCGACCTTGGCGTCGTAGCCGTCGTCACAGCCGCCGAAGACGTCCTCGCCGAGCGGGGTGTCGTACCAGGTGGCCTCGCCGGCGAGCTGGCCGCGGTACGCCTCGACGGCGGCCGGGTCCACGGCCGGGGGCTGCGGCATGAAGAGGTTGACGCCGAAGGGGCGGGCACTGAGCGCGCGGAGCCGCTTGATCTCCTGGTACATGCCGTCGGCGGTCTTGTAGCCGCCGGCCAGGAATCCGAGTCCGCCCGCGTCCGACACGGCCGCGGCGAGTTCGGGGCGGGAACCGCCGCCTGCCATCGGAGCCTGCACGACCGGATACCGGCAGAGATCGCTCAGTGCGGAGGACATGAGCGCATCGTGCCATGTCCCCCGCACCAGGCCGAATCAGGGCATTCGCCTGGCATAGTCCGGCGACCGGAACGCGCCGGCCGTGGCCCGGCCGCCGGTAGGGGAAGCCCGACGGCGGCGAACCGGAAGCCCGGCCCGCCGCCGTCCGTCAGGCGTCAGCGCCCGTTGAACGCGTCCTTCAGGCGACTGAAGAGCCCCTGCTGCCCCGGCTGACCGCATCCACCCGGGGAGCCACCCCCGGACCCCCGGGGCGCGGCAACCCACCGCCGCCCGTCAGGCGTCAACGCCCGTTGAACGCGTCCTTCAGACGGCTGAAGAGCCCCTGCTGCCCCGGCTGGAACTGGCCCAGGGGGCGTTCCTCGCCGCGGAGCTTGGCGAGCTGGCGGAGGAGGTCCTCCTGCTGCGGGTCGAGCTTGTTCGGGGTCTGGACCTCGACGTGCACGATGAGGTCGCCCCGGCCGCCGCCGCGCAGGTGCGTGACGCCGCGCCCGTGCAGCGGGATCGACTGGCCGGACTGGGTGCCGGGCCGGATGTCGACCTCCTCCATCCCGTCGAGCGTCTCCAGCGGGCACTTGGTGCCCAGCGCGGCCGCCGTCATCGGGATGGTCACGGTGCAGTGCAGGTCGTCGCCGCGCCGCTGGAACACCGGGTGCGGGAGCTCGTGGATCTCCACGTACAGGTCGCCGGCGGGGCCGCCGCCGGGGCCGACCTCGCCCTCGCCGGAGAGCTGGATGCGGGTCCCGTTCTCCACACCGGCGGGGATCTTGACGGTGAGGCTGCGACGGGACCGGACCCGGCCGTCGCCCGCGCACTCGGGGCACGGGGTCGGGACCACGGTGCCGAAGCCCTGGCACTGCGGGCACGGGCGCGAGGTCATGACCTGGCCCAGGAAGGAGCGGGTGACCTGGGAGACCTCGCCGCGGCCGCGGCACATGTCACAGGTCTGGGCGGAGGTGCCGGGGGCGGCGCCCTCGCCGGAGCAGCCGGTGCACACGATCGCCGTGTCGACCTGGAGCTCCTTGGTGGTCCCGAAGGCCGCCTCGTCGAGTTCCAGGTCCAGGCGGATCATCGCGTCCTGGCCGCGGCGGGTGCGCGAACGCGGGCCCCGCTGGGACGCCTGTCCGAAGAAGGCGTCCATGATGTCCGAGAAGTTCCCGAAGCCGCCGGCGCCGAAGCCGCCTGCGCCACCGCCGCCGCCCGAGGCGGACAGCGGGTCCCCGCCGAGGTCGTAGACCTGCTTCTTCTGCGGGTCCGACAGCACCTCGTACGCGGCGTTGATCTCCTTGAAACGCTCCTGCGTCTTGGGATCGGGGTTCACGTCCGGGTGCAGCTCGCGGGCGAGCTTGCGGAAGGCCTTCTTGATCTCGTCCGGAGACGCGTCGCGGCGTACGCCGAGCACGGCGTAGTAGTCCGTGGCCACTTACGACTCCGCCAGGATCTGTCCGACGTAACGTGCCACTGCGCGTACCGCTCCCATCGTTCCGGGGTAGTCCATGCGGGTCGGTCCGACCACGCCGAGTTTGGCGACTGCCTCGCCGCCCGAACCGTAGCCGACCGAGACGACGGACGTGGAGTTCAGTCCCTCGTAGGCGTTCTCATGCCCAATGCGTACGGTCATGCCGGATTCGTTGGCCTCGCCGAGCAGCTTGAGGAGCACGACCTGCTCCTCCAGCGCCTCCAGCACCGGCCTGATCGTGAGGGGGAAGTCGTGCCCGAAGCGGGTGAGGTTGGCGGTGCCGCCGATCATCAGCCGTTCTTCGGTCTCTTCCACCAGGGTTTCCAGCAGGGTAGCGAGGACGACCTGGACGGTGCCGCGGTCGTCCGTCTCGAACGACTCCGGCAGGTCCTGCACCAGCTGCGGCACGTCCGCGAACCGGCGGCCGACGACCCGGCTGTTGAGCCGGGCCCGCAGGTCGGCCAGCGCGGCCTCGCCGAACGGCGCCGGTGCGTCGACCATCCGCTGCTCGACCCGGCCGGTGTCGGTGATGAGGACGAGCATCAGGCGGGCGGGTGCCAGCGCGAGCAGTTCGACGTGCCGGACGGTGGAGCGCGTCAGCGACGGGTACTGCACGACCGCCACCTGCCGGGTCAGCTGCGCGAGCAGCCTGACCGTGCGTCCCACCACGTCGTCGAGGTCGACGGCGCCGTCCAGGAAGTTCTGGATGGCCCGGCGCTCCGGCGAGGACAGCGGCTTGACGCCCGCGAGCCGGTCGACGAAGAGCCGGTAGCCCTTGTCGGTCGGGATGCGGCCGGCGCTGGTGTGCGGCTGGGCGATGTACCCCTCGTCCTCCAGGACCGCCATGTCGTTGCGCACGGTGGCCGGCGAGACGCCGAGCTTGTGGCGCTCCGTGAGCGCCTTGGAGCCGACCGGCTCCTCCGTCCCGACGTAGTCCTGGACGATGGCGCGCAACACCTCGAGTCTGCGTTCGCTGAGCATCGGCGCACACCTCCAGCTGTGATGCCTGTTCGTTCCGTTGCGGTCCTGCTGCTGGCACTCGGGCTGCCCGAGTGCCAGAGATCCCCCGGTCAGTGTACGGCGGTGAGGTACACCCCTAGCAAGGGCGGCCCGTCACGGTAGCGTCGCGCCATGGACGTCCAATGGGAAGAGGCCGGGTGGGAGGGGCTGACCGGGCGAACCGGCCGGCTGCGCCTCCCGGTGTGGGACTGCACGGCGGGACTGGTGGTGGGAGACGATGCGGTGCTGCTCGTCGACCCCGGCTCCTGTGTCCGCGAGGGGGCCGCGCTGCGGGCCCAGGCGGAGCGGCTGGCGGGCCGCAGAGTGACTCATATCGCATTCACGCACGGCCATTTCGACCATGTCCTGGGCGCCTCGGCGTTCTCGGGGGCCGAGGTCTACGGCGCGGTGGGCCTGGACGGGCTGCTGCTGGCGGGCCGGGACCTGCTGCGGGAGGAGGCCGTACGGCACGGGCTGGCAGAGGCGGAGGCCGCGGATTCGGTGGAGCTGCTGGTGCCGCCGCGGCACCTGGTCTCGGGCGAGTGGACGCTGGACCTGGGCGGGGTGCAGGTGCTGCTGGCGAACGTCGGGCCGGGGCACACCGGGCACGATCTGGCGGTGTTCGTGCCGGGCGAGCAGGAGGTCGTGTTCTGCGGGGACCTCGTGGAGGAGTCCGGCGAACCTCAGGCGGGTTTCGACGCGGTCCGCAGGCAGTGGCCGGCGGCGATCGGCCGGCTGCTGGCGCTGGGCGGCGAGGACGCGGTGTACGTGCCGGGGCACGGGGCGGTGGTGGACGCGGCGTTCGTGCGTGCGCAACGCGCCACACTGGCGGCGCGTTTCGGCGTGTCGCCTTCCTGACCCGGCCCCCCTCCCTACTGTCGTCCGAATGCGCGAGTACTCACCCGACCTGACCCCGCCGTGGAAGCGGAGCGCCGCCCGGCCGGTGCCGGAGGTGCCGGCGGATCCGGATCTGGTCGTGGAGGTGGCCGGTACGGACTTCTGCGGCGCGGTGACCGCCTGCGAGGGCGGGACGGTGACGCTGGAGGACCGCTTCGGGAAGCGGCGGGTCTTCCCGCTGGAACCGCGGGGCTTCCTGCTGGAGGGCGAGGTCGTCACCCTGGTCCGCCCGTCCCGGCGCCCGGCCGCACCGGCCCGCACGGCGTCGGGGTCGGTGGCGGTCCCGGGGGCGCGGGCGCGGGTGGCACGGGCCGGGCGGATCTACGTGGAGGGGCGGCACGACGCGGAGCTGGTGGAGCGGGTCTGGGGTGACGACCTGCGCATCGAGGGCGTCGTCGTGGAGTACCTGTCCGGGATCGACGACCTGGCGGCGGTCGTCGCGGAGTTCGCCCCGTCGGCGGACGCGCGGCTCGGAGTCCTGGTCGACCACCTGGTGCCCGGCTCCAAGGAGTCCCGCCTGGCGGCGGCGGTCACGGACCCGAACGTCCTGGTCGTGGGCCACCCGTACGTGGACGTCTGGCAGGCGGTGAAACCGGGCTCTCTGGGAATCCCCGCCTGGCCGGTGGTCCCGCCGGGCCAGGACTGGAAGACGGGCGTCTGCCACGCGCTCGGCTGGCCGCTGCCCACCGGGGCCGCCTGGCAGCACATCCTGTCCCGCGTCCACACCTACCAGGACCTGGAACCGTCCCTCCTGTCCCGGGTCGAAGCCCTCATCGACTTCGTCACGGCCCCCTGACCCGCCGGGCTGGAATGTGCCGCGTCCGGGCTTCGGCTGCCCAGAGGGCCGGATGCGGCGGGGCAGAATCCAGCCCCGCCGGCGTTTGAGGCGCGGGGGTCCGGGGGCGGAGCCCCCGATCTTTGAGGCGCGCCGGCAACGGCGGCGCCGGGTCGGGGGCGGGGCCGGTCCAGCGGCGGGGCCGGTCCAGCGGCGGGGCTAGTCGACCAGGTCGCGGACGACCGCGTCGGCCAGGAGACGACCGCGCAGGGTCAGGACGGCACGGCCGTCCTGATAGGCCGCGTCCTGGAGGAGACCGTCCGCCAGCGCCCGCCGGGACGCCGCCAAGCCCACAGGCGCGAGCAGGGACAGCGGCACGCCTTCCAGCAGCCGCAGCTCCAGAAGGATCCGCTCGACCCGCCGGTCCTCGTCCGACAGGACCTCACGCCCCGCCCCGGGGGAGCGGCCGGCCGCCAGCGCCCCCGCGTACGCCCCGGGATGCTTCACGTTCCACCACCGCACCCCGCCGACGTGGCTGTGCGCGCCCGGCCCGGCCCCCCACCAGTCCGCCCCGCGCCAGTACAGCTCGTTGTGCAGGCAGCGTCCCACCTCGGACGTGGCCCAGTTGGAGACCTCGTACCAGTCGAAGCCGGCCGCGCCGAGCACCTCGTCGGCGATCAGGTACCGGTCCGCGTGCACGTCGTCGTCGGTCATCGGCACCTCGCCCCGCCGGATCCGGCGCGCCAGCTGCGTCCCCTCCTCGACGATCAGCGCGTACGCCGAGATGTGGTCGGGCCCGGCCCCGAGGGCCGCGTCCAGCGAGGCCCGCCAGTCGTCGTCGGACTCGCCCGGGGTCCCGTAGATCAGGTCCAGGTTGACATGCTCGAAGCCGGCCGCCCGCGCCTCCCCCACACACGCCTCGGGCCGCCCCGGCGTGTGCGTCCGGTCGAGCACCTTCAGCACGTGCTGCCGCGCGCTCTGCATGCCGAACGAGATCCGGTTGAACCCGCCCGCCCGCAGCTCCTCCAGGTACGCCGGCCCGACCGACTCCGGATTCGCCTCGGTGGTGATCTCGGCATCGGCCGCCAGGCCGAACTCGTCCCGGATCGCACCCAGCATCCGGACGAGGTCCGCGGCGGGCAGCAGCGTGGGCGTGCCGCCGCCGACGAAGACGGTCCGCACCTCGCGCGGGTCGTCACCGAGCACCTTGCGGGCGAGGCGCACCTCGTCGACGAGGGTCTCGGCGTAGTTCTCGCGGGAGGCGAGCACGCCGCCGGTGCCGCGCAGCTCGGTGGCGGTGTACGTGTTGAAGTCGCAGTAGCCGCAGCGGGTCGCGCAGTACGGCACGTGCAGGTAGAAGCCGAGTGGCCGGTCCGCCGCCCCGTTCAGGGCATGCGCGGGCAGCGACCCGTCTTCGGGCATGGGTTCGCCGTCGGGCAGTACGGAAGGCATGCCCCCATTCTCCCGCACCTCC
The DNA here is from genome assembly GCF_020532645.1 of Streptomyces bambusae. Classification (GTDB taxonomy): domain Bacteria; phylum Actinomycetota; class Actinomycetes; order Streptomycetales; family Streptomycetaceae; genus Streptomyces; species Streptomyces bambusae. The sequence goes on along the minus strand of NZ_JAJAUZ010000008.1, from coordinate 43,248 downwards.
CGGGAACGGCCGACCGGCCGACGGGCGGCGCCCTCCCGGCCCGGGGCCGGGAGGGGGCGAGGAGGGGGCAAGGAGGCGGCGCGAAGGGGCGGGGAAGGCTTCCCGCCCCTTGTGGTCACGCCTCGCGCGTGCCCTCGTACATCCCGTCGATCAGGGCCTTGAACTCGCGCTCGACCGCCGGGCGCTTCAGCTTCAGGCTCGGGGTGAGTTCGCCGTGCTCGACGTCGAGGTCGCGCGGCAGCAGTTCGAACTTCTTGATCGTCTGCCAGCGCTGGAGGCCCTGGTTGAGGGTGTCGACGTAGCCCTGGACCAGCTCGCGGGTCTGCGGGGCGGCCGTCACCTCGGCGTAGGACTTGCCCTCCAGGCCGTGGTCCTTGGCCCAGCCGAGGAGCGCGGGCTCGTCGAGCGCGATGAGGGCGGTGCAGTAGTTGCGGTCGGCGCCGTGCACGAGGATGTTCGACACGAACGGGCAGACCGCCTTGAACTGGCCCTCGACCTCGGCCGGCGCGACGTACTTGCCGCCGGAGGTCTTGATCAGGTCCTTCTTGCGGTCGGTGATCCGCAGGTAGCCGTCCGCGGACAGCTCGCCGATGTCGCCGGTGTGCAGCCAGCCGTCGGACTCCAGCACCTCGGCGGTCTTCTCCGGCAGGCCGTGGTAGCCCTCCATGATGCCGGGGCCGCGCAGCAGGATCTCGCCGTCGTCGGCGATGCGGACCTCGCAGCCGGGGAGCGGCTTGCCGACCGTGCCGGTGCGGTACGCCTCGCCCGGGTTGACGAAGCTGGCGGCGCTGGACTCGGTGAGCCCGTAGCCCTCCAGGATGTGGATGCCCGCGCCGGAGAAGAAGAAGCCGATCTCCGGGGACAGGCCGGAGGCGCCGGAGACGGCGGCGCGCAGCCGGCCGCCGAAGGCGTCGCGGAGCTTGGAGTAGACGAGCGCGTCGGCGACCTTGTGCTTCATGCCGAGGCCCATGGGGACCGAGGCGGTGCCGGTGCGCCGGAAGTTGTCCTGGGAGGTCTTGGCGTACTCGCGGGAGACCTCGGCGGCCCACTTGAAGATCTTGTACTTGGCGCCGCCGGCGGCCCGGGCCTTGGCGGCGACCCCGTTGTAGACCTTCTCGAAGATGCGCGGTACGGAGGCCATGTACGTGGGCTGGACCACCGGCAGGTTCTCGATGATCTTGTCGACGCGGCCGTCGACGGCGGTGACGTGGCCGACCTCGATCTGGCCGGAGGTCAGCACCTTGCCGAAGACGTGCGCGAGCGGCAGCCACAGGTACTGGACGTCGTCCCTGGTGACCAGGCCGGTCGCGGCGATGGCCTTGGCCATGTACGACCAGTTGTCGTGCGGGAGGCGGACGCCCTTGGGGCGGCCGGTGGTGCCCGAGGTGTAGATGAGGGTGGCGAGCTGCCCGGAGGTGATGGCGCCGACCCGCTCCTTCACGGACTCCGGGTGCTTCGCGAGGTACTCGGCGCCACGCGCCTCCAGCTCGGCGAGGGTGAGCACCCAGCCCTCGGGGTCGCCCTCGGCGGGCTCGGCGCCGGCCGGGTCGATGACCACGACGTGCCGCAGCTCGGGCAGGTCGGCCCGGCGCTCGCGCGCCTTGGCGAGCTGGCCGGCGTCCTCGGCGATGAGGATCCGGCTCTCGGAGTCGGAGAGGATGAACGCCGACTCCTCGGCGTTGGTGCTGGGGTAGATCGTGGTGACCGCGCCGCCCGCACACATCACGCCGAGGTCGCTCAGGATCCACTCGACGCGGGTGTTGGCGGCCAGCGCGACCCGCTGCTCCGGCTCCAGGCCGAGGCTGACGAGGCCGGCGGCGATGCGGTAGACGCGGTCGGCGGCCTGGCCCCAGCTCAGCGACTTCCAGTCGTCCGGGCCCTGGCCGGAGGCGGCGGGCACCGGATACCGGTAGGCCTCTGCGTCCGGGGTGGCGGCGACGCGCTCAAGGAAGAGGGCCGCCACCGAGGGCGGGCGGTTCTCGATCAAGGTCTGTGTGTCGCTCACGACATCCTCCGGACCACGCTGTACCGCGTGGGTTAACTGGCGAGTAACCATCGAGCAGAGATCAGCGTAGAGGTCGACCGGCCCCCGCGTAAGAGGCGCCGAGCGGCCGCTTTATAACGAACGGGCCCCTGCGCACTCGCGCAGGGGCCCGTTCGGAGGACTGCCGGGGGGTGGCTACTTCTTGCCCTTGCCGCCGGACTCGTCGCTGGACAGCACGGCGATGAAGGCGTCCTGCGGGACCTCCACCGAGCCGACCATCTTCATGCGCTTCTTGCCTTCCTTCTGCTTCTCCAGCAGCTTCCGCTTACGGGAGATGTCACCGCCGTAGCACTTGGCGAGGACGTCCTTGCGGATGGCGCGGATGGTCTCGCGGGCGATGACCCGGGAGCCGACGGCCGCCTGCACGGGCACCTCGAAGGCCTGCCGCGGGATGAGCTCGCGCAGCTTGGCGACCAGGCGCACGCCGTACGCGTACGCCGCGTCCTTGTGGGTGATCGCGGAGAAGGCGTCCACCTTGTCGCCGTGCAGCAGGATGTCGACCTTGACCAGGCTGGAGGCCTGCTCGCCCGTGGGCTCGTAGTCCAGCGAGGCGTAGCCGCGGGTCTTGGACTTCAGCTGGTCGAAGAAGTCGAAGACGATCTCGGCGAGCGGCAGGGTGTAGCGGATCTCGACGCGGTCCTCGGACAGGTAGTCCATGCCGATGAGGGTGCCGCGGCGGGTCTGGCAGAGCTCCATGATCGAGCCGATGAACTCGCTCGGGGCGAGGATCGTGGCGCGCACGACCGGCTCGTACACCTCGGAGATCTTGCCCTCGGGGAACTCGCTCGGGTTGGTGACCGTGACCTCCTTGCCGTCCTCCAGGACGACGCGGTAGACCACGTTCGGCGCGGTGGCGATGAGGTCGAGGCCGAACTCGCGCTCCAGGCGCTCGCGGATCACGTCGAGGTGCAGCAGGCCGAGGAAGCCGACGCGGAAGCCGAAGCCGAGCGCGGCGGAGGTCTCCGGCTCGTAGACCAGGGCGGCGTCGTTGAGCTGGAGCTTGTCCAGGGCCTCGCGGAGGTCCGGGTAGTCCGAGCCGTCGAGCGGGTACAGGCCGGAGAAGACCATCGGCTTCGGGTCCTTGTAGCCGCCGAGGGCCTCGGTGGCACCGCCCGTCATCTGGGTGATGGTGTCGCCGACCTTGGACTGGCGGACGTCCTTCACACCGGTGATGAGGTAGCCGACCTCGCCGACGGACAGGCCGTCGGCCGGCAGCATCTCGGGCGAGTTGCAGCCGATCTCCAGCAGCTCGTGGGTGGCGCTGGTGGACATCATCCGGATCCGCTCGCGCTTGTTGAGCGTGCCGTCGACCACACGGACGTACGTCACGACGCCGCGGTACGAGTCGTAGACGGAGTCGAAGATCATCGCGCGGGCGGGGGCGTCCTTAACGCCGACCGGGGCCGGGACGGCCTGCACCACGCGGTCGAGCAGGGCGTCCACGCCAACACCGGTCTTGGCGGAGACGCGCAGCACGTCGTCGGGGTCGCAGCCGACCAGGTTCGCCAGTTCCTCGGCGAACTTCTCCGGCTGGGCAGCCGGCAGGTCGATCTTGTTGAGGACCGGGACGATCGCGAGGTCGTTCTCCATCGCCAGGTACAGGTTGGCCAGGGTCTGCGCCTCGATGCCCTGGGCGGCGTCGACGAGCAGGACGGTGCCCTCGCAGGCCGCCAGCGACCGGGAGACCTCGTACGTGAAGTCCACGTGGCCCGGCGTGTCGATCATGTTGAGGATGTGGGTCTTGCCCATGCCGTCGCCCTCGGTGGGCGACCAGGGCAGACGGACCGCCTGGGACTTGATCGTGATGCCGCGCTCACGCTCGATGTCCATGCGGTCGAGGTACTGGGCACGCATCTGCCGCTGGTCGACGACACCGGTCAGCTGGAGCATCCGGTCGGCGAGAGTCGACTTGCCGTGGTCGATGTGCGCGATGATGCAGAAATTGCGGATCAGCGCCGGGTCGGTACGGCTCGGCTCGGGCACGTGGCTGGGGATCGCGGGCACGCAAGGTCCTGATTCTCGGGCGACGACTATGGATACTCAGGCTCCATGGTCCCATGCGCGGGGCGCTGCGCTCGGTTTGGGCTGGTCCGACTGGGCCTGGTAGCCTGGGTGGCTGTGTCTCGTCTGCCCTCTCAGCTCACGCGGCACAATCCGAAGATCAACCTCTGAACCTGAAAAGGCTCTTTCGTGGCGAACATCAAGTCCCAGATCAAGCGGAACAAGACGAACGAGAAGGCCCGCCTTCGCAACAAGTCCGTCAAGTCCGAGCTCCGCACCTTCATCCGCAAGGCCAACGAGGCCGTCGTCGCCGGCGACGCCGAGAAGGCCACCGCTGCGGCCCGTGCCGCTTCGCGGAAGCTGGACAAGGCTGTCTCGAAGGGTGTCATCCACAAGAACGCCGCCGCCAACAAGAAGTCGGCGCTGGCGATCAAGGTTGCCGCTCTTCAGGGCTGAGCACTCTGATGTGATCGCCGGAAAGGATCCAGCGGGCCCTCTCATCCGCTCCTGACCGGCACCCCGTCCCACACGCGGCCTGCGTTCGCCACGCGGGTGTGGGACACACAGGTTGTGAACCGGAGGCCCCGGTCCCGTCCTTCCCCAGGACGTGACCGGGGCCTTCGGCATGTCCGGGGGCGTCCCGCGGGCTAGAGTCCGGGAACCGATTGCGGGTGGGACGAGAGGGGCGGGGCATGGCCAAGGTCAACATCAGCCTGGACGCAGAACTCGTGGTGGAGGTGATGGTGCTCGCCGGGGTCGGCTCGCCGCAGGACGCGGTGGAGGCCGTCGTACGCGACTACATCGCCCGCGGCCACCGCACGGAAGCCCGCACCGATCTCGCCGACCGCCGCCTTCACGACGCCGGCACCCGCCCCCAGGACCCACAGGGCTGAGGCACCCGCCCGGGCCGGTACGCATCCGGCTGCCGGGGGTACACGACGCAGCCGGGTCGGGGCCCCCGGCCCACGGCCGGGTGCGGGCCGGGGCCGGGCGGGCGCATACCGGGGCCGGGCGGGTGGGGCCGTGCCCGGCCGGGGGGGTCAGTACGTGTCGCGGCGGGGTGGGCGGGCGGCGCGTGCCACGGCGACGACGGCCTTCTCCAGGGCGTATTCGGGGTCGTCGCCGCCGCCCTTGACACCGGCGTCGGCCTCGGCGATCGCCCGCAGGGCGGCCGAGACGCCGTCCGCCGACCAGCCGCGCATCTGCTGGCGCACCCGGTCGATCTTCCACGGCGGCATGCCGAGGTCCCGCGCCAGGTCGCCGGGGCGGGCGCCGCGCGGCGCGGAGGCCAGCTTGCCGATGGCCCGGACGCCCTGGGCCAGCGCGCTGGTGATCATGACGGGGGCGACGCCGGTCGACAGCGACCAGCGCAGCGCCTCCAGGGCCTCCGCCGCCCGGCCCTCGACGGCCCGGTCCGCAACGGTGAAGCTGGAGGCCTCGGCCCGGCCGGTGTAGTAGCGGCCGACGACCGCCTCGTCGATGGTGCCCTCGACGTCCGCGCACAGTTGGGCGACCGCGCCGGCGAGCTCGCGCAGGTCGCTGCCGATGGCGTCGACGAGCGCCTCGGTGGCCCCGGGGGTGGCCGAGCGGCCCAGCCCTCGGAACTCGGTCCGCACGAAGGCCAGCCGGTCGGCGGCCTTGGTCATCTTCGGGCAGGCCACCTCGCGGGCACCCGCCTTGCGGGCCGCGTCGAGCAGCCCCTTGCCCTTGGCGCCGCCGGCGTGCAGCAGCACCAGGGCGATGTCCTCCACCGGGTCCGCGAGGTACGCCTTCACGTCCTTGATGCTGTCGGCGGACAGGTCCTGCGCGTTGCGCACGACCAGGACCTTGCGCTCCGAGAACAGCGAGGGGCTGGTCAGCTCGGCGAGGGTGCCGGGCTGGAGCTGGTCGGAGGTCAGGTCGCGGATGTCGGTGTCGGCGTCCGCCGCGCGGGCGGCCGCCACCACCTCCCGCACGGCGCGGTCGAGCAGCAGCTCCTCCTGACCCACCGCGAGGGTGAGCGGGGCGAGCAGATCGTCGGTGGGGTTCTTCCTGGTGGCCATCGCCGTCCAGCATCCCACGCCCCACCGACAGGCCCGGCCCGGACGGTGCACCAGAATGGGAGCCGTGAACGCTCGACATGTACTGGTACTGCCCGACCGCGACGCCGCGCAGGAGGTGGCGGACGAGGTCTCGGACCGCTTCGGCCTCGCCGAGGAACCCCAGCTGGTCAGGGACGCCCTGGCCGGGGAGGACGACGCCGAGGACGCCCAGTGGCTGGTCGTCGTGGAGGACCCGCAGGGCCGCCTGGACCCCGCGGAGCTGGACGCTGTCGCCGTGGAGTACGAGGGCTGGCTGGAAGCCCCGTAACGGCCCGGCGCCCGGCCACCGCTGGCCGCCCGGTCAGTTCTTGTGCACGATCTGCACGTCGAGCGACACGTCGATGCTCGACCCGACGGCGGCTATCCCGTGGGCCAGCAGGGACTGCCAGGTGAGGGTGAAGTCCTCCCGGTGCAGTTCGGTGCCGGCCCGGCAGGCTGCCCGGGTCTCCCCCTCCATGCCGGTCCCGACCCCCAGGTACTCGGTGTCCAGCGTCACGGACCGGCTCACCCCGTGCAGGGTCAGCGCTCCCGCGACCGCCCAGCGGCTGCCGGTGCGGTGGATGAACCGCTCGCTGTAGAACTCGATCGTCGGGTGCCGGGCCGCATCGAGGAAGTCCGCCGACCTCAGGTGCTCGTCGCGCATCCGGACCCCGGTGTCGATGCTGGCCGCATCGATGATGACGTGCATCGCGGAGTCCTCCATGTGGTCCGCGATGCGGACCGCGCCGGCGAACGTGTTGAACCGGCCGCGGATCCTGGCCAGTCCGATGTGCCGCGCGCTGAACGCGATCGACGAGTGCGTCGGCTCTATCTCCCAGTGCCCGGGCCGCGGCAGCAGCGGCGGGTCGACGGCCTCCACGAGGATGTCTCCGGGCCCCGGCGGCCCGCCCGGCTCGACGAGCGCCGAGGCGTGGTACGGCGCGTAGCCCTCGGCGGTGACGGCGAGCCGGTACTCGCCGGCCGGCACCGCCGCGTGCAGTCCGCCGTACGGATCGGTCTCGCCGGCGACGATGCGCCGCCCGATCGGATCGGTGACCTCGTACCGGGCCTGCCGGACCGGCTGCTGGAACCGGTCGATCACCCGGCCGCTGAGCACGCCCGCTTCGGGCGGCACGGCCACGGTGAGTGTGGTGTGTGAACTTCCGGCCGTCTCATTCCCCCGCCGGCGACCGAACATCGCGTATGCACCCCCGTGCTGTCTGAACCGCTTCTGGCGACGACGCATTCGATCATGTGGACGTGTTGCGGGCAAACAGAATGGTCGGCCCGGTATGGCCGGGCCCGGCCCGTGCTGCCCGATGTAAGGACCGGACCGCCGGTACGCCCTTTCAGTCCGCCGTCGACGGCCCGCGGGGACGGCCCGCAGCCCCGGCCCGGCTCCGGTGACGGCGACCGATCCGTCGGTGTCGGTCCGCAGCACGGCGGCCCCGGCGGCCCTCAGGGCGGCCACGGTCCGGGCCGACGGATGGCCGTAACGGTTGTCCGCGCCGACCGGGACGAGCGCCAGCCGCGGCCGGGCCCGCGCGAGCAGCCCGGGGTCCTGGTGGGCGGAGCCGTGGTGCGCCACCTTGAGGACGTCGACCGGACCGAGATCCGGACGCTCTCTCAGCAGCGCCTGCTGGGCCGGCGGTTCGAGGTCCCCGAGCAGCAGCAGCCGGATCCCGGACGCCTGCACGAGCAGGGCGACGCTGGCGTCATTGGCCCCGCCGCCGGGCGGACCGCCGGGCGGCGGCCAGAGCACCTGCCAGTCCAGCGGCCCGGCCCGGCGCCGCTCCCCGGGCGCGGCCCGCACGACCGGCACCCCGGCGGCCGCCGCGGCTGCCCGCACCGCCCGCGCCCCTTCGGGCGGCTCGTCGAGTCCGGTGGTCTGGATCACCCCGACGCTGCGGCCGCGCAGCACGCCCGCGAGCCCGCCGACGTGGTCCTGGTGGAAGTGGGTCAGGAGCAGCAGGGGCACCCGGGTGACTCCGAGCAACCGCAGGCAGCGGTCCACCGGCCCGGGTTCGGGCCCGGCGTCGACGACCACGGCGGTGCCCGGTCCGGCGGCCAGCACCCCGGCGTCCCCCTGTCCCACCGCACACTGCACGTACCGCCAGTCCGGCGGCGGCCAGCCGGCGACCACCCGGGTCAGCGGCGCCGGCCGGACCACGGCCAGGAGCAGCAGCAGGGCCGCCGCCGCGCACACCCACCGGTGGCGGACCAGCCGGGCCGCCACGGCCACCGCGACCAGGGTCGCCGCGGCGAGCAGCAGTCCGCCCGTCACCCCGCCCGGCCAGCCCGCCTCCGCGCCGGGCAGGGCCGCGCCGGTGCGGGCCACGCCCGCGATCCAGCCGGCGGGCAGGCCCGCGCACCAGGCCAGCGCCTGCGCGGCCGGCATCCACACGGCGGCCGCGGCCAGCGCGGCGAACCCGAGGACCGTCGCCGGCCCGGCAGCGGGCTCCGCCAGCAGGTTGCACGGGACGGCGACCAGGCTGACCCGTGCGGCCAGGACGGCCACCACCGGGGCGCACACCGCCTGCGCGGCGGCGGCCGCCGCCAGCGGCTCGGCGAACCGCGGCCGCATGCCGCGCCGCTGGAGGGCGGTGCTCCACCGCGGCCCGAGGGTGAGCAGCGCCCCGGTGGCCAGCACGGAGAGCAGGAACCCGGGGCTGCGGGCGAGCCAGGGGTCGTACAGCACGAGCAGCAGCACGGCGGCGGCGAGCGCCGGGATCAGGGACCGGCGACGTCCGGTGCCGATGGCCAGCAGGGTGACCGCCCCGCAGGCCGCGGCCCGCAGCACGCTGGGCTCCGGCCGGCACACGACGACGAACGCGAGCACCAGCCCCGCCCCGCACACCGCCGTGCTCCGCAGCGTCAGCCCGAACCGGGGCGCCAGCCCGCCGCGTTCCGCCCGCATCGCCCGCCCGGGCGGTCCGACCAGCAGGAACAGCACCACGGTGAGGTTGGACCCGGAGACCGCCAGCAGGTGCACCAGGTCGGTGGCGAGGAACGCCTCGTGCAGATCCGGCGGCACCCGGGAGGTGTCGCCCACCACCAGCCCCGGCAGCAGCGCCCGGGCGTCGGGGGCCAGGCCTTGCGTCGCCTCGCGCAGTCCGGCGCGCAGGTCGCCGGCGGTCCGCTGGAGCCGGTCGGGTCCGCCGAGCACCTCCGGCGGCCGGCTGCCGGACACCCGGACGGCGGCCACCGGCCGCTCCCCGTCGTGCCGCGGAGGTACGAGCCGGCCGGTCACGCGGACCCGGACCGACGGCAGCAGCCGGGTCCAGGCCTCGTGCCGTGCGAACACCAGCACCGGCGTGCGGGTGGCAGTGGTCCGCCCGTCGGGCTCCGTGACTCGGGTCAGCTGCGCGTCGAGCAGCACCGCGGGCGGGCCGCGGCGGGTGCGCCTCGGGTCGGAGGACACCGTCAGTTCCGCGGTGACCGGGGTGTGTTCGGCGGCGAGGGCCGCGACGGGCCCGCTGCGGGCCTGCGCCGCGTGCAGTCCCGCCACCCCGGCACCGGCAGCCGCGCACAGCAGGACGGCTGCTCCCGCGGCTCCGAGCCGCCGCGCCCGGCCCGTGGCGGCGGCCCCGAGCAGCAGGACCCCGCCGGCCGCGCAGGCGGTCGTCCCGGCAGCGGCCCAGGCCCCCGGGAGGCCGACGGCCACGGCGGCGGCGGCCCAGGCCGCCAGCGCCGGCGGCACCAGCCGGAGATCGGCAGGCCCTTCCCGGTCGCCACCGGACCCCGCCGGGGGTCCCGGCCCGCCCCTCCCCGCCGCACCGCCCGCACCGCCCCCCGGACCCGGGCCGGGCCGTCCGCGGTTCACGGCCGCACCAGGGGGCGCAGGTCCGCGAACCTGCGCTCCCCGATGCCGGTGACCTGGCGCAGGTCGTCCACCGACCGGAAGCCGCCGCGGGCGGTGCGGAACTCCACGATGTGCCGGGCCAGGACGGGCCCGACCCCCGGCAGTGCGTCGAGCTGCTCGACGGTGGCGGAGCCGAGGCTGACCGGTGCGCCCGGTGCCGCAGCCCCGGGCGGGCCCGGCGGCCCGGCGGGCGGTGCCGGAGCCCCGACCACGACGTGCTCGCCGTCGGCCAGGACCCGGGCCCGGTTGAGCCCGCTGGTGTCGGCGCCCGACCGCACTCCCCCGGCGGCGGACAGCGCGTCCTCGACGCGGGCGCCGGCCGGCAGCCGGAGCACGCCCGGGGAATGCACCTTCCCGGCGACGTCCACGACGATCCGGGCGCTCCCGGCCGCCGCCGGGGCCGTGCTCGGGGCCACGGCCGCCCCGGCGCTCACCACCCGGGGTGCGGCCACCGGCTCCGGCCGCCCCGCCCAGAAGTGCCGGGCCGCGAACCCGAGGGCGATCACGAGCACCAGCACGACGGCGACCACCGTCCGCGTCTCGTACCCGCACCGCGCCTGCAGCCACACCGGCAGTCGCTCCCGCAGCGCAGCCCCCGCCATCGACACCGCGGGCGGCGTACCACCAGGCACCGGATCGAGCCGTACGGCCGCGGGCGGCCCGGCCACGGGCGCTCCCGCTGCAGGCGGCACACCGCCGGGCACCACCCCCGCCGGCACCCCCGGCAGCGGCGGCACCGACGGCGGCACGGGCCCGGGAGCCGTCACGGGAGCCGGAGCGGTCAGCGCAGCCGGAGCAGTCAGCGGAGCCGGAGCAGTCACGGGAGCCGGAGCCGAGGGCGGCGCGGGCCCCGCGCCCGGCGGGATCCCCGCCAGCAGCGTCCGGGCGCGCATCCGGACCGCCCCCGGATCCGGCCCGCGGCGCTGCCGGAACCTGCCGTCGGAGGCCGCCCGGCGACCCGGCCCGCTCGCCGCCCGGTCCGCCCGCCACCCGCCGCGGGGTCCGCGCCGTGCGTGCCTGCCCCGGCCCGCCCCGCCGCGCACCGCCGGGAGCGGGCCGGCCCCCGGGTCCGGCGGCGCCGCACCGGCAGCCGCGGCAGAATCCGCACCCGGGCGCGAAGGAACGAGGACATCCTGAACGTGCTGTCGAAGAGTCATGCCCAACACGTTAGGCAGAAAAGGAAATCAGCGGGCCGACCACCCGTTTTCTGTGCACAGCAGCCCAGTTGTGGACAACTCCGTCACCCGAACCGGTGCGTGCAAGGACCGCGAGGAGGTCACCGCGGAAGAATCACCGCGGAGAGACCACCGCGGCCAGCAGCCCCGGCCCCGTGTGCGCACCGATCACCGCGCCCACCTCGCTGACGTGCAGCTCCACCAGCCCCGGCACCCGCTCCCGGAGCCGGTCCGCCAGCCGTTCGGCGCGCTCCGGGGCGGCCAGGTGGTGCACGGCGACGTCCACCTCGGCGGTACCGGCCCGCTCCACCGCGAGCTCCTCCAGCCGCGCAATCGCCTTGGAGGCCGTCCGCACCTTCTCCAGCATCTCGATCCGCCCGCCGTCGAGTTGCAGCAGCGGCTTCACGGCGAGTGCGGAGCCGAGGAGGGCCTGGGCGGCGCCGATCCGGCCGCCGCGCCGCAGGTAGTCGAGGGTGTCCACGTAGAAGAAGGCGGACATGCCCGCCGCCCGCTTCTCGGCGGCCGCGACCGCGTCGTCCACGGTGCCGCCCGCCTCCGCGGCCTCGGCGGCGGCCAGGGCGCAGAAGCCGAGCGCCATCGCGACCATGCCCGTGTCGACGACCCGGACCGGCACCGGCGCCGTCTTCGCGGCCACCACGGCCGCGTCGTAGGTGCCGGAGAACTCGGAGGAGAGGTGGAGCGAGACGATGCCGGTGGCACCGGAGTCGGCGGCGGCCCGGTAGGCACGGACGAAGTCCTCCGGACTAGGCCGGGAGGTCGTCACCGGGCGGCGCTTCTGGAGCGCGAGGGCCAGCGACCGCGCGGAGATCTCGGTGCCCTCTTCGAGGGCCTCGTCCCCGAGCACGACGGTCAGCGGTACCGAGGTGATCGCGTGCCGCACCATCGCCGGCTGGGGCAGGTAGGCCGTGGAATCGGTGATGATCGCGACATGGCGGGACATGACGGGGAGGTTACCGGCAGGAGGCCGTTCCCGGCAGCCCGGGCCGCCCGCTCCGGCCGGCCCACCGGCCCCGCGCGACGCCCGCCCCCGTCCCGCCCGGGCCCGCCGAGCACGGGAGCGCAGGTCTCGGGTCCCGGGCCGCGGGTCTCAGGAACTGGCCTCGGGCCGCGCCGTCTTCTCCCACGGGTACGAGGTCTCCCACTGCTGCGTGGCCGGCCCGAGCGACTTCGGCCCCGCGGCCCCGCCGGCCCCGGCACCGCCCGGACGCCCGGCAGTCCCACCCGATCCGGCACCCGATCCGGCCCCGGCAGCACCCGCCCCGTCCACCGGGTCGAGCCCGTCGAGCCCGTCCGCCCGTTCCTTCGCCGCCCAGTCGCGCAGCGCCCCGGACTCCATCTCGATCTCCGAGGTCAGCAGGTCCAGCTCGTCCGAGGCGAAGGACCGGGCACGGTCGCGCGCCGCCCACCGCAGCGAGTCCGCCGCCTTGGTGATGCGCTCGGTGCGTTCCCGCAGCTCGGGCAGCCGCTCGGCGATGCGGGCCTTGTCCGGGTCGCTCTCCATCCGCTTCAGCTCGGCGTCCAGCTCGTGCCCGTGCGCGCTCAGGCGCTCGAACAGGCCGATGGTCTCGCGCAGGGAAGCGTCCTTCTCGACGCCCTGGAACAGCGCCTCCTGGGTGGCTCGCATCGAGTTCCGCAGGTCCAGGCGCAGCTGCGCCAGGCTGCCGCCGACGCCCGCCTGGCCGATGCTGCGGGCCCGCAGCGTGGTGTCCTCGACGGTCCGCCGGGCCTGCGTGATCGTACGGTCGACACCGGCCTTCGCCGCCTTGACGACCTTGGCCGTGACGTAGACGCCCAGCCCGAGGAAGGCGAACAGCATCAGCGCCACGATGATCAACAAGGCCTCCATGAGAGCCCCTTCCCCGGATGTCCCTGCCCGCTCTGCTTCCCTCCACCGTAAACGGAACGGGCAGGCCGGAGGTTCCCGCGAAACCCCCGTCCTGCCCGTAAGGGACAACCCTCAGGGCCGGCCCGCGGGCCGGCCCGTCACGCGTCAGATGACGATGTTGACCAGCTTCGGTGCACGCACGATCACCTTGCGGATCTCCGCGCCGCCCAGGGCAGCGACCACGCCCGGGTCGGACACGGCCAGCTGCTCCAGGTCGCCCTCGGAGATCGTCGGCGGCACCTCCAGGCGGGCCTTGACCTTGCCCTTGACCTGCACGACGCAGGTCACCGCCTCGTCCACGACGTACGCCGGGTCCGCCACCGGGAAGTCCTGGTGGACGACCGAGTCGGTGTGGCCCAGGCGGTGCCACAGCTCCTCCGCGATGTGCGGGGCCAGCGGGGCGACCAGCAGCACCAGCTGCTCGGCCACCGGCCGGGACAGCGGGCCGCCGGCCTTCGTCAGGAAGTTGTTCAGCTCGGTGATCTTGGCGATGGCGGTGTTGAACCGCAGCCCCGCCAGGTCCGCGCCGGCCCCGTCGATCGCCTTGTGCAGCGCGCGCAGCGTGTCCTCGCCGGGCTCGGAGTCGACGACCGTCACGGCGCCGGTCTCCTCGTCGACGATGTTGCGCCACAGGCGCTGCAGCAGGCGGTACTGGCCGACCACGGCGCGGGTGTCCCACGGCCGGGAGACGTCCAGCGGGCCCATCGCCATCTCGTACAGGCGCAGCGTGTCGGCGCCGTACTCCTCGCAGATGGTCTCCGGGGTGACGGCGTTCTTCAGGGACTTGCCCATCTTGCCCAGCTCGCGCTTGACCGGCTCGCCCTCGAAGAAGAACGTGCCGTCCCGCTCCTCGACCTCGGTCGCGGTCACCGGGAAGCCGCGCTCGTCACGGTAGACGTACGCCTGGATCATGCCCTGGTTGAACAGCTTGTGGAACGGCTCGGCCGAGGAGACGTGGCCCAGGTCGAAGAGCACCTTGGACCAGAAGCGCGCGTACAGCAGGTGCAGCACGGCGTGCTCGGCGCCGCCGACGTAAAGGTCGACACCACCGTGCGGGGCGCCCTCGCGCGGGCCCATCCAGTACCGCTCGATCTCCGGGTCGACCAGCGCGTCGGAGTTGTGCGGGTCCAGGTAGCGCAGTTCGTACCAGCAGGAGCCGGCCCAGTTCGGCATGGTGTTGGTCTCGCGGCGGAACGGGCGCAGGCCGCGGCCGTCGCCCAGGTCCAGCTCCACGTTGACCCAGTCCTCGCGGCGCGACAGCGGGGTCTCGGGCTTCGAGTCGGCGTCGTCGGCCTCGAAGGTGCGCGGCGAGTAGTCGTCGACCTCGGGCAGTTCCAGCGGCAGCATCGACTCGGGCAGTGCGTGCGCGACGCCGTCCTCGTCGTAGACGATCGGGAACGGCTCGCCCCAGTACCGCTGGCGGCTGAACAGCCAGTCGCGCAGGCGGAAGTTGACGGTGCCCTCGCCGATGCCGCGCTCGGTCAGCCAGGCGGTGATGGCGGCCTTCGCCTCGACGACGCCCAGGCCGTCCAGGGAGATGCCGTCGCCGGCCGAGTTGATCAGCTTGGCGTCGTGGGAGACGAACGCGTCCTCCCAGTCGGCGGTGTCGGTGCCGCGGCCGTCGGTGGGCTCGACCACGCAGCGCACGGGCAGCTCGAAGGCGCGCGCGAACTCGAAGTCGCGGCTGTCGTGCGCCGGCACCGCCATGATCGCGCCGGTGCCGTAGCCCATCAGCACGTAGTCGGCGATGAAGACGGGCACCTTGGCGCCACTGACCGGGTTGACGGCGTACTCGCCGGTGAAGACGCCGGTCTTGTCCTTGGCCTCGGCCTGGCGCTCCACGTCGGACTTGGAGGCGGCCTGCTTGCGGTACGCGTCGACGGCCTCGGCCGGGGTGGCGTGGCCGCCGGTCCACACCTGGTGGGTGCCCTCCGGCCAGGCGGCCGGGATGAACTTCTCGACCAGCGGGTGCTCGGGCGCCAGGACCATGTACGTGGCGCCGAACAGGGTGTCGGGGCGGGTCGTGAAGACGGTGATGGCCTCGTCGCCCAGGGCGAAGTCCACCCGGGCGCCTTCGCTGCGGCCGATCCAGTTGCGCTGCTGCAGCTTGATGGCCTCGGGCCAGTCCAGCTCGTCCAGGTCGTCGATCAGCCGGTCGGCGTACGCGGTGATCCGCATGTTCCACTGGCTCAGCCGCGACTTGAAGACGGGGAAGTTGCCGCGCTCGGACCGGCCGTCGGCGGTGACCTCCTCGTTGGCCAGGACGGTGCCCAGGCCGGGGCACCAGTTGACCGGCGCGTCGGAGGAGTAGGCCAGGCGGTACTCGCCCAGGACGTCGGCGCGCTCGGCCTCGGTCAGGGCGGACCAGGCGCGGCCGCCGGGGACCTCGCGGGTGCCGGCCTCGAACTCGGCGGCCAGCTCGGCGATCGGGCGGGCCTTCTTCGCGTCCGTGTCGTACCAGGAGTTGTAGATCTGCAGGAAGATCCACTGGGTCCACTTGTAGTAGTCCGGGTCGATCGTCGCGAACGAGCGGCGCTTGTCGTGGCCCAGGCCCAGCCGGCGCAGCTGCGCCTTCATGTTCTCGATGTTGGCCTCGGTGGACACCCGCGGGTGGGTGCCGGTCTGCACGGCGTACTGCTCGGCGGGCAGGCCGAACGCGTCGAAGCCCAGGGTGTGCAGGACGTTGTGGCCGGTCATCCGCTGGTGGCGGGCGAAGACGTCGGTGGCGATGTAGCCGAGCGGGTGGCCGACGTGCAGGCCCGCACCCGAGGGGTACGGGAACATGTCCATGATGAACTTCCGGGGCCGCGCGGCGACGGCCGGGTCGCCGGCCAGGTCACCGGTCGGGTTGGGCGCCTCGTAGGTGCCCTCCGCGTCCCATACGTCCTGCCAGCGTGCCTCGATGTCGGCGGCCATGGCAGCCGTGTAACGGTGCGCCTCGGCCGCCTCGGGGGCCGGGGTGTTCGTCTCGCTCATGATTCCTGAAGCTCCATCGATCGTCTCTGCCGTCTCGGCCCGCCCAAACGAAAAAACCCCTCGCACAGGAGGGGACGCCGCGCCGATGCCGGCCTGGTCATCGCAGGCCCGGTACTGATCAGCGCGGCTCGGTAAGCAGAAGGCGTACGGCACGCATGGCGTCAGGGTACCGCAGCGCTGTCTGCGCCCGCTCGGACGACCGCACAACGAGAAGGCGGGCCACCCGATCCGGGTGGCCCGCCTTCTTCACTGTGGAGCTAAGGAGAATTGAACTCCTGACCTCCTGCATGCCATGCAGGCGCTCTACCAACTGAGCTATAGCCCCTTGTTTCTCTCTGCCGCCGGGCCCCTTCTCGGTTTCCCTTGCCGGTTCCCCTGGCGACATCGAGAACATTACACGAGCTGCGGCGAAGTCCAAAAACGGGTTTCCGTCGCGCCCGGTTCGCCCGCTTCGCCTGTCCTGCCCGCACCGGGCGTCAGGCGCTGGCGAACTGGTAGAAGCGCTTGAGGGTGCAGTGCTCGTCGAGCAGGCGGCCGTAGATCGGCTCGCCCTCCAGCTCGCGGTACGTCTCGATGGGGTCGCCTTTTATGATCAGCGCCCGTGCGCATTCCTCGCACCAGTACTGGTAGTCGGCGTTGACCGGTTCCATGTCCCGCACGATCGGCGTGCCGCTGTTGCACCAGTCGCACCGCCGCCGGTGTGCACCCATCAGTCAGCGACTCCCTCCCGCTCCGGGCCGTCGTCTCCCCCTCCGGCGCTCCGATTCTGCCATGTCGGGCCGGGGTCGGGCAGGGGAACAAAAGCAAGGATCCCGCCCCCTGTTGGGGACGGGATCCTGATTGTGGAGCTAAGGAGAATTGAACTCCTGACCTCCTGCATGCCATGCAGGCGCTCTACCAACTGAGCTATAGCCCCGCAGTTCGCTTGCTTCCCGCTGTTTCCTGCGCTCTGCGCTGCGAACAAGAAGAACTCTAGCCTGCGATGGGCCCGAAAGTGAAATCCGGGTCCCGGACGCCGTCAGTCGTCGTCGCCGAGCACCGGTTCGGGCAGGGTTCCGGCGTTGTGCTCCAGCAGGCGCCAGCCCCGCGCGCCCTCGCCGAGGACCGACCAGCAGCAGTTCGAGAGGCCGCCCAGACCCTCCCAGTGGCGCGGCTCCAGGCCCAGCAGCCGGCCGATGGTGGTGCGGATGGTGCCGCCGTGGCTGACCACGACGAGGGTGCCGTTCGGCGCGAGCGCGTCGGCGTGCCGGAGCACCACCGGGGCCGCCCGGTCGGCGACCTCGGTCTCCAGCTCGCCGCCGCCGCGGCGGACCGG
Source organism: Streptomyces bambusae (assembly GCF_020532645.1). Classification (GTDB taxonomy): domain Bacteria; phylum Actinomycetota; class Actinomycetes; order Streptomycetales; family Streptomycetaceae; genus Streptomyces; species Streptomyces bambusae. The sequence continues at coordinate 25,909 of NZ_JAJAUZ010000008.1, read as the reverse complement.
CTCGCCGCGCTTCCACGCCGCGTACTGCTCGCCGTACTTCGCGACGATCTCGTCGTGCGTCAGGCCCTGCCACTCGCCCGCGTAGGTCTCGCGGAGGGCGGCGTCGTGCGCGACGGGCAGGCCCGTGATCGCGGCCAGCTCGGCGGCCGTGGCGGCCGCCCGCTGCAGGTCGGACGCGACGATCGCGTCGGGCCTGAGCGAGGCCAGCAGGCGCGCCGCGCGGCGCGCCTGGGCCAGGCCGGCCTCGGTCAGCTCGATGTCCGTGGAGCCCTGGAAACGGCGCTCCAGGTTCCACGAGGTCTGGCCGTGGCGCCACAGGACGATCCGGCGGCCGGCCTTGGTGGCGCTCAGAACAGATCACCGTCCAGGTCGTCGTCGCCCTGGGCCTCGCGGAGCTTCGCGTGCTCCTCGGCCTTGCCCTTGGTGAGCTTGGCGTCCTCGGGCAGCTCGATCTCGGGGCAGTCCTTCCACAGCCGCTCCAGGGCGTAGAAGACCCGCTCCTCGCTGTGCTGGACGTGCACGACGATGTCGACGTAGTCGAGCAGGATCCAGCGGGCGTCGCGGTCACCCTCGCGGCGCACCGGCTTGGCGCCGAGCTCCTTGAGGAGGCGCTCCTCGATCTCGTCGACGATGGACTTGACCTGGCGGTCGTTGGGCGCCGAGGCCAGCAGGAAGGCGTCGGTGATCGACAGCACGTCGCTGACGTCGTACGCGATGATGTCGTGCGCGAGCCGGTCGGCCGCCGCCTGAGCGGCGGTGGTGATGAGCTCGATGGAGCGGTCCGTGGCGGTCACAAGCCATGCTTTCGGTTGGAGGTCAGATCGACCTCAAGGGTCTCATGTACCGCCGTGACCGCCCGCGCAGATTCCGGTCCGCTCCCGTCCGCCCCGGTCAGGGGGCCTTGTAGTCCTTGCCGAGGACCACCACGACGTCGGCGTTCACCTGCGACTCCGCCTTCTTCACGGCCGAGGCCGGCAGGCCGAGGGTCTTGGCGACCTCGGAGGCCTTTTCCTTCTGGCTGTCGTCCGCGTAGGTGACCTGCGAGGCGTCCTCGGTGCCGGTCGCCTTGCCGCCGTCGACGAAGGTGTAGCCGCCGTTGACGAGCTGGACCCGGGCGCTGGTGGCCGCCTTCACGGTGCCGGTGGCGTCCTTGAGGCCGACCCTCGGGATCGAGCCGGGTTCGGGGGCCTTCAGCGCGCCGCCGAGGAGCTTCTTGACGACGGAGTCGGTGGCCTTCGCGGTCAGCGCGCCGTCGTCCTGGACCTCCAGGACCTCGGTGCGGTGGTCGCCGATCTTGGCGTGCTCGGCAAGCCGGGCGAGGGCGCCGCCGAGGTCGCTCTCGGTGAGCGAGGGGTCGAGGATCTGGGCGAGGGTCTCGACCGTGACGGTGGCGGCCTTCGGGTCGTCGGGCATCTTGCGCAGGACGCCGTAGAGGACGGTGCCGAAGCGCTGGAGCTGGCGGGCCTCGGGCTCGCCGGGGCCACGGAAGGTGGCGTAGGCCACGGCCATGGCGCCGCTGAGGCTCTGCTTCTCGCCCTTGCCGACCGCCGGGATCTTCGCCTTGGCGTCGGCCGGGACCGCGGTGTCGGTGTCGACCTCGATGCCGCCGACCAGCTCGACGAGGTTCTCCAGGTACGGGGTGTCCAGGCGCCAGGTGCCCTCGATGCGGGTGCCGAGCATGGCGTCGAGGGACTCGCGGGTGCCGCCGAGGCCGTCCTCCTCGACGGACTTGCCGAGGGTGATGGCGGCGCCGTCCTCGGCGCTGACGGCGAGGTTGTTGGGCAGCAGGACGGTGGCGCCCTGCTTGGTGGTGACGTTGTCGACGAGCAGCGCCGTGGAGGTGCCGCCCTTCTTGGTGTTGTGCAGGTGCACGACGATCATGTCGCGCTTCTGCGGGCCGGCCGCGGCGCCGGACTTCGCGGCGGAGCCGCCGCCCAGGCCGGGCAGCTTGCCCGCGTACCAGAGCCAGCCGATGCCGCCGACGACCAGCAGGGCGAGGACGACGATCAGGGCCACCACGCGGTTGCGGCCGCGGCGGCGGGCCTCCTCGCGGCGTTCGGTGCGGCTCTCGGTGAACTTGAGCCAGTCGATGACGTCCCCGGACTCGTCGTCGGGCTGGTCGAGGAAGGCGAACTGCTCGGTCCGGTAGTCGGGGGCCTCGGCGGCCCGGCGAGGCTCGGGGACCTGCGGGGGTGCGGCCGCCGGCTCGGGGGCCGGGGCCTGCTGCGGGATCCACTGCGGGGCCTGCTGCACCTGGCTGCGGGCCTGCGGGACGGGCTGGGTGAAGTCGGGGACGGCCTGGTGGGAACCGGTGGCGGACGGGTCGTGGCCGTAGCCGCCGTAGGGCTGCTGCGGCCCGGCGTAGGGGTCGTATCCGGTGCCCGGCTGCTCGTACCCGTCGGCGGGCACGCCGTATCCCGGGGCGGGCTGCTGCGGCTCCTGCTGCTGTCCGTACGCGTCGTAGCCGTAGCCGTACGCGTCGTACTGCCGGTCGGGCTCGCCGGAGGCAGGGCCGTATACCGGCTGCCCGTAGGCGTCGTAGCCGATGAGCTGCTGCTGTCCGGCCGGGTATTCCTCGTACCGGCCGCCGTACGGGTCCTGTCGGTCGTTCACCGGTGCCCCTCTCTCTCGGGAACCCTCAGGCGCCCCGGTACAGCTCACGCTTGTGGATGTAGCGCACCACGCCGTCCGGCACCAGGTACCAGACGGGATCGCCCTGGGCCACGCGCTCGCGGCAGTCCGTGGAGGAGATCGCGAGCGCGGGCACCTCGACGAGGGAGACCTTGCCCTCGGGCAGTCCGTCGTCGGTCAGTATGTGGCCGGGCCGGGTCACTCCGATGAAGTGGGCGAGGGAGAAGAGCTCCTCGGCGTCGCGCCAGGTGAGGATCTGCGCGAGCGCGTCCGCACCGGTGATGAAGAACAGGTCCGCGTCGCCGTTGAGGGCGCTCAGGTCCCGCAGCGTGTCGATGGTGTACGTCGGCCCGCCGCGGTCGATGTCGATCCGGCTGACCGAGAACTGCGGGTTCGAGGCCGTGGCGATGACCGTCATCAGGTAGCGGTCCTCGGCCGGCGACACGGCCCGGTGCGACTTCTGCCACGGCTCACCCGTGGGGACGAAGACCACCTCGTCGAGGTGGAACAGGGCGGCCACCTCGCTGGCGGCCACCAGATGTCCGTGGTGGATCGGGTCGAACGTCCCGCCCATCACTCCTATGCGGCGCTTGACCGGACCGGTAGGCACTTCCTGCTCTCCCATGCGTGCAGAGCCTACTGGCCCGGTGGAGCGGCCCCGACTCAGCGGTCGCGGTTGAGGCGGGTGGTGATCCACAGCAGGAGCAGCAGGGCCACGAGGGCGCCGCCGCCGGTCAGGTACGGGTTGAGGCTGTCGTGGTTGCCACCGTGCTCGGCACCCTCCGAGGCGAGGGCGACCAGGCTGTGGGCGGTGCTGGAGAGGCTCATCAGGCAGGGGACCTATCGGTGTCGGGATCAAGCGGAGAGACTTCGCGCACATCGTATGCGGGCGGTCCGGGCACGCTCACGCCGACTCAGGCGTTTGGGAGGGTGGTGAGGTACACGAGCAAGGGGGAAGCGATGTCAGACCAGGCGCAGGAGCGGCTGCCGGAGCGGACGAGGCGGCGGTTCCAGGGGATCTCCTCACGGGCGTACGAGCACCCGGCGGACCGGTCCGCACTGGTGGCGCTGCGGAAGCTGACGGGCTTCGACACCGCGCTGAAGGCGCTCAGCGGGCTGCTGCCGGAACGCAGCCTGCGACTGCTGTACCTGTCGGATTCGGTGCGGGTCGGCGAGATGCAGTTCCCGCACCTGCACACGATGCTGCTGGACGCCTGCCACATCCTCGATCTGGACCGGGTCCCGCAGATGTACGTGCAGCAGGACCCGAAGCCGAACGCGATGTGCATCGGGCTGGACGAGCCGATCATCGTGGTGACGACGGGTCTGGTGGAGCTGCTCGACGAGGAGGAGATGCGGGCGGTGGTGGGCCACGAGGTGGGCCATGCACTGTCCGGGCACTCGGTCTACCGGACCATCCTGCTGTTCCTGACGAACCTGGCGCTGAAGGTGGCGTGGATCCCGCTGGGCACGGTGGCGATCACGGCGCTGGTGACCGGGCTGCGGGAGTGGTTCCGCAAGTCGGAGCTGTCCGCCGACCGGGCGGGCCTGCTGGTGGGCCAGGACCTCCAGGCCTCGATGCGGGGGCTGATGAAGATCGCCGGCGGCAACCACCTCCACGAGATGAACGTGGACGCCTTCCTGGCGCAGGCGGAGGAGTACGAGGCCGCCGGCGACCTCCGCGACTCCGTACTGAAGATCATCAACGTGCTGCCGCGCTCGCACCCGTTCACGACGGTACGCGCCGCGGAGCTGAAGAAGTGGGCGGCGACCCGCGACTACCAGCGGATCATGGACGGCCACTACCCGCGGCGCGAGGAGGACAAGGACACCTCGGTGTCGGACTCGTTCCGCCAGTCGGCCTCGCACTACGCCGATTCGGTGCGCACCAGCAAGGACCCGCTGATGAAGCTGGTCGGCGACCTGGCGGGCGGTGCCGGCGAGTTCGGCGGCCGGCTGCGGGACAGGTTCACGGGCGGCGGCGCCGCCTCGAGCACGGGCTCCGATACGGGCTCCGGTACGGGCTCCGGCTCCGCCGAGGGCGCCGGGGGCGGCGCTAAGGGCGGGGAGTCGCCGGGCTCGGCTGGGCGCTAGCCGACAGCACGCCGCAGACGCCGGCCCCGGTGTGCGGCCGGCCGGTCCGGAAGGGGTCGGTGACCGCCGGGCCGGCGCCGCTCGCCCGCTCCCCCGCCAGCAGCGGGCGGAAGGCGGCGGACGGGTCGGCGGCGCAGTCCAGCGGCCCGGCGAGGACGGCGGCGGAGAACAGCTCGGCCCGGCCGAGCCCCAGGTCCTGCCGGTCGAAGCGGAACCGCAGTTCGCGGCGGACGGTGAACAGCGAGGCGGCGGGACGGCCCGCCGCCCCGTCGGTCCCCGGCCCGGCCACGGCCGGCCGGACGGCGTACACGAAGGTGTGGTCGGTGGCGACCTCCAGCACGTCCGGACCGGCCTCGGCGGCGGTCATGGTGCCGGCGACCCGGACCCGGGAGTCGGCCAGCACGGCCGTCGCCGGGTCGAAGCGCACCAGCCAGCCGGTCGCGGCGTGCCGCCCGTCGGGCGCCGGCCGGCCGAGGCTCTCGTCGAACTGGGTCACCTGGTCGGGGTCGAGGAGCATCCGCACCGGGCGGGTGGCGGCGCCGGCCAGCACGTCCGGGTCCAGGGAGGACTGGACGAGGTAGTCCTTGGCCGTGGACAGCGCGCTGACCACCTGCTCGGCGCTGAAGTGCGCGGTACGGCGGACCGGCGGCAGCGTGATGCCGGCGGCACCCACCCGGTGCTCGGCCGCGGGGCTCGCCCCGTACAGCTCGGCGGGCCGGCCGCCGGGGACCGCGCCGCGCGGGGCGAGCGGGACGACGGAGATGCTCAGCGGGTCGGTGTGGCTCACGGGCGGGGCGACGTAAGGGCTGCGCAGGCCCATGAAGACGGCGGCGCCGAAGGCGACGGCCACCACGAGCATCAGGGCCAGGCCCTGGCGGCCGCGGCGGGAGCCGCTGCGGTCGCCGCCGCCCCAGCCGGAGCGGCTGCGGACGGCCCGGCTGTGCTCGCCGAGGCGTTCCTGTGCGGAGAACTCCTGGAGCCGGGCGGCGCGCACGAAGTCCTCGTCGAACACGACGGACCGGTACTCGTCGTCGGCACCGCCGATGCCGTCGGGTACGTCGGGTGGATCTCCGGGCACAGCCATCGCTTCTCCCCGCATGAGAAGCCCGCATGGGAGGCCCTCGGCCGAAGTCGCCGGAGGGGCCGTACCTTCAGGGTTGGTCGCAGGGGGTGAAGGTAAACGCCCCGGGCCGGAGAATTCACCGACTTTCCGGAGGGCGCGCCCAGACGGTCGGACGGGGCGGCTCAGGGGGCGGTGACGACGGGTGGGCCGCCCGGGCCGCCCCTCGCCTTCCCGGACTCGGGCGGGTTGCCCGGGCCGGTGCCGATGCCGGTGGTGGCGGGCAGGGGTGCCTGGTCCCGGCGGTCGTCGGAGGCACCCCGGTAGACGGCCGTGAAGGCGAGGGCAACCATGCCGACGCCCATCACCACGGCCAGCATCCAGGCCACCGGCCGGTGCCAGCGGGCCCGGCCGCGGTAGGGGCGCAGGGAGCCGCCGTACGCCCCGTAGGGGCCGTAGCCGTATCCGTACCCGTAGGCGAAGTCCGGGCCGAAGCCGTAGGGCTCGCCGTCGGGGCCGTAGCCGTACCCGTAGCGGTCGAGGTAGCCGTCGTAGCCCTCGGGGCCCTCGTCGGCGGCCGCTCTGCCGCCCGCGACGGCGCGGGCCTCCTCCGCCTCGGCGCGGGCCTGGGCAGCTGCCCGGACCCGCTCGTCGGCGGTCGGTTCATGAATGCGTGCGCCCCGCACGAAGGCCTCGTCGAACACCACGGAGGCGAAGTCCTGGTCCGCGCCTCCGCGGTCGTCGTCGGGCTCCCAGTCGTCCGGGAACGGCTTGCCCCCCACGTCGTCCGGCACGGAACCAGCGTAGACCTGGGGGGCTGCTTTGGGCAGGGTGTGCGCGACTTTCAGCCACACGAGGTCGAGCGGATCGTCACCGTACGTGACCGTCGCCGGTGACGATGTACTTGGTGGAGGTGAGCTCCGGGAGGCCCATGGGGCCGCGGGCGTGCAGCTTCTGGGTGGAGATGCCGATCTCGGCGCCGAAGCCGAACTGGCCACCGTCGGTGAACCGGGTGGAGGCGTTCACGGCGACCGTGGTCGAGTCGACCAGCTGGGTGAAGCGGCGGGCGGCGGCCTGCGAGGTGGTGACGATCGCCTCGGTGTGGCCGGAGGTCCAGCGGCGGATGTGGGCGACGGCGTCGTCGAGGGAGTCCACAACGGCGGCGGCGATGTCGTACGAGAGGTACTCGGCGGCCCAGTCCTCGTCGGTGGCCGGCAGGGCGGTGGCCTTGGAGTCGGCGGCGTAGCCGAGGACGGCCTCGTCGCCGTGGACGGTCACGCCGGCTTCGGCGAGGGCGTCGAGGGCGCGGGGCAGGAAGTCGGCGGCGATGTCGCGGTGCACGAGGAGGGTCTCGGCGGCGTTGCAGACGGAGGGCCGCTGCGCCTTGGAGTTGATCAGGATGTCGACGGCCATGCCGAGGTCCGCCCGGGCGTCGACGTAGACGTGGCAGTTGCCGGTGCCGGTCTCGATGACGGGCACGGTGGACTCTTCGACCACGGTGCGGATCAGGGAGGCGCCGCCGCGCGGGATGAGGACGTCGACCAGGCCGCGGGCGCGCATCAGCTCGCGGACGGAGTCGCGGCTCTCGCCGGGGACCAGCTGGACGGCGTCGGCGGGCAGGCCGGCGGCGGCCACGGCGTCGCGCAGGACGGCGACGAGGGCGGTGTTGGAGGCGTACGCGGAGGAGCTGCCGCGGAGCAGGACGGCGTTGCCGGACTTCAGGCAGAGCGCGGCGGCGTCGACGGTGACGTTGGGGCGGGCCTCGTAGATGATGCCGACGACGCCGAGCGGGACGCGGACCTGGCGGAGGTCGATGCCGTTGGGGAGGGTGGAGCCGCGGACGACCTCGCCGACGGGGTCGGGCAGGGCGGCGACGTCCCGGACGTCGGAGGCGATGGCGGCGACCCGCTCCGGGGTGAGGGTGAGCCGGTCGATGACGGTCTCGCTGGTCCCGGCGGCACGGGCCTTGGCGGTGTCGACGGCGTTGGCCTCGACGATCTCGGCCGTACGGGCCTCCAGCGCGTCGGCGATCGCGAGCAGCGCGGTGTCCTTGGCGGACCGCGGCAGGGGGGCGAGGGTGGCGGCGGCCGTGCGGGCGCGGGTGGCGGATTCGGTGACGGGGCTCTGCGGGGTCATGGGTGCAGGGTAAACCCGGCTGCGGCGCGCGCCTTTGCGGGTTTCGCTCCGCGAGACGGGGCCCTGCGGGTGGGTGGGCTCGGCCGCTGCGCGGGGCTTTCCCCTCCCCGCCCCTTCCCGGACCGGGGCTCCGCCCCGGACCCCGCACCTCGAACTCCCCCAGCCCCAGGGGGCTGGGGGTGCCCCCTGGCGAGGCTGGAAGTTGCCCCCGGCGCGGCCGGAGGTTGCCTCAGTACGGGTGGACGCCCACCGGGGAGGCGGGGGGCGGGCCGTAGCCTTCGGCCACGCGCTGGTGGTAGGTGGCGCGGTCGATGACCTCCAGGCCGACGATCTCCCACGGCGGGAGTCTGGCCGTGGAGCGGTGCTCGCCCCAGAGGCGGAGGGCGACGGCCGCGGCGTCGTGGAGGTCGCGGGCCTCCTCCCAGTAGCGGATCTCCGCGTGGTCGGCGGCGTACCGGCTGGTGAGGAGGAAGGGGTGGTCGTGGGCGAGCTGCTCCAGGCCGCGGCGGACCTCGGCCAGGGGGGCCGGGGCCCCCGAGACGCTCAGCGTGACGTGCCAGAGGCGGGACGCGACGACGTCGTCGCCCGTTTCGACGCTGGTCAGCGCTCGCTCCCCCGGGCGCGTTCGTCTCACCGGCGGCCTCCCTGCTGCGTTCCGTCCGTCATTGTCCCGCCACCAAAGTTGACCAGTCCGAGCGCGGCTGCGCTCCTGTTTTACCGAACCTCAGCCGTGCAGGAGCACCAGATCGTCGCGGTGGACGACCTCGCGTTCGTATTCCGGCCCGAGTTCCTTCCCGAGTTCCCGCGTCGAACGCCCGAGCAGCTGCGGCAGCTCCTTGGCGTCGAAGTTGACCAGGCCGCGGGCCACGGCGCGGCCCTCGGCGTCGCGCAGTTCCACCGGGTCGCCGGCGGTGAAGTCGCCTTCGACGGCGGCGATGCCGGCGGGCAGCAGGGAGCTGCCGCGCTCGGTGACCGCGCGGACGGCCCCCTCGTCGAGGACCAGGTGGCCCTGCGGGGTGGAGGCGTGCTGGAGCCACAGGAGCCGGTCGGCGGAGCGCCGGCCGGTGGCGTGGAAGTAGGTGCCGGTGCCGCGGCCGGCGAGGGCGTCGGCGGCCTGGCTGGCCGAGGTCAGGACCACCGGGATGCCGGCGGCGGCGGCGATCCGGGCCGCCTCGACCTTGGTGACCATGCCGCCGGTGCCGACGCCCGCCTTGCCGGCGCTGCCGATGGAGACGTGGGCGATGTCCGCGGGGCCGCGGACCTCGTCGATGCGGCTGGTGCCGGGCAGGGACGGGTCGCCGTCGTACAGCCCGTCGACGTCGGAGAGCAGGACGAGCAGGTCGGCGCGGACCAGGTGGGCGACGAGCGCGGCGAGCCGGTCGTTGTCGCCGAACCGGATCTCGTCCGTGGCAACGGTGTCGTTCTCGTTGACGACGGGCAGCGCACCCATGGCCAGGAGCTGGTCCAGGGTCCGGTACGCGTTGCGGTAGTGGGCGCGGCGGCTGGTGTCGTCGGTGGTCAGGAGGACCTGGCCGACGCGGACTCCGTAGCGGGCGAAGGAGGCGGTGTAGCGGGCGACGAGGAGCCCCTGGCCGACGCTGGCGGCGGCCTGCTGGCGGGCCAGGTCCTTGGGGCGGCGGCGCAGGCCGAGGGGGGCGAGGCCGGCGGCGATGGCGCCGGAGGAGACCAGCACTATCTCCTTCTCGCCGCCGCTGCGGGCCTTGGCGAGCACGTCGACCAGGGCGTCGACGCGGTCGGCGTCGAGCCCGCCCGCGGCGGTGGTGAGGGAGGAGGAGCCGACCTTGACGACGATCCTGCGGGCGTCGGTGACTCCCTGCCTTGCCGCTGACACGTCCATCCCCTTTGCACCACGTGATGAGGGCACCCAATCTACGGGGTGCCCGACGGCGGCCGCCCGCGCATTCCGGTCCGCGGACGGCGGCCGGCGGGGTCAGCGGGCCCGGGCGGGACGGGGTACGAGGATGCGGGTGGCGAGCAGGTAGGTGACGGGGACGGCGGCGGCCGCGGCGGCCAGCGGGGCGGTCCGGGTGTCCATGCCGGCCCAGCTGACCAGCGCGTACAGCCCGGCGGACTGGACGGCGTAGTTGGTGGCGTTGGTCAGCGGGAAGAGCAGGAACTTCTTCCAGGTGGGCCGGGTGCGGTAGGTGAAGTAGGTGTTCAGGAAGAAGGAGCCGACCATGCTGAGCAGGAAGGCCGCGGTGTAGGCGGCGAAGTACGGCAGCCAGGGGTGCAGCAGCAGGTAGAGCGCGAAGAAGACGGCCGTGTTGACCCCGCCGACCAGGGCGAACCGCAGCACCTGCGCAGCCTGCCCGGACGGCGGGCGGCGGCGCTCTGGGCGGGGCGCGGGGGGCGGGGCGGGGGTCACCGCGGGTCGAGCCGGACGGGCTCCCCGAGCGGGGTCCGGGCGTGCCAGGCGGCCGCGGCGGTGCGGGCGGCGGGGGTGTGCGCCTCCTTGACGAGGAAGTGCGGGCGGCGCTTGGTCTCGTAGTAGATGCGCCCGATGTACTCGCCGATGAGGCCGAGCATGACGAGCTGGACGCCGCCGAGGCCGACGGTGATCGCGACGAGGGTGACGTAGCCGGGGGCGCTGATGCCGAAGGCGAGGGCCATGCCGACGACCCACAGGGCGTAGAGGCCGGAGAGCACGGTGAGGGCGGCGCCGGTCCAGATGCCGAGGCGCAGCGGCCGGTTGTTGAACGAGATCAGGCCGTCCATGCCGTAGTTGAGCAGGGCGCCGAAGCGCCATTTGGTCTCGCCGGCGCCGCGCTGGGCGTTGCGGTAGTCGAAGTGGACGGTGTCGAAGCCGATCCAGGAGAAGAGGCCCTTGGAGAAGCGGTTGTACTCGGGCATGGACAGGAGGGCGTCGACGGCCGGGCGGGAGAGCAGCCGGAAGTCGCCGACGCCGTCGGCGAGCTCCACGTCCACCCAGCGGTTCACCCCGCGATAGTAGAGGCGGCTGAGGGCGGACCGGATCCGCTTGTCGCCTTCGCGGGTGCGGCGGGCGACGACCTGGTCGTGGCCCTGCCGGTAGAGGTCGAGCATGCGGGCGATCAGCTCGGGCGGGTGCTGGAGGTCGGCGTCCATGATCACGACGGCTTCGCCGCCGGCTTCGCGGAGGCCGGCGAGCATGGCGGCCTCCTTGCCGAAGTTGCGGCTGAAGGAGACGTAGCGGGCGCGGTCGCCGTGGGTGGCGGCGATGCGGCGGAGCCGGCCGAGGGTGCCGTCGCTGCTGCCGTCGTCGATGTAGCAGACCTCGTAGTCGACGGGGAGGGCGTCGAGGGTGCGGCGGATCTCGGTGTCGAAGCTGTCGATGACCGCTTCCTCGTTGAAACACGGAACGACCACGGACAGCTTCGTCATGCCTGCTTCCCCGTCCACGTACGAAACCGGCCCTCCCGCATGCGGAAGGGCCCCGGCACTGCAACGCGCGTCCAGTATGCACGGATCAGTCGGCTATGCCCGGTTCATTCACACGACCTGGTAACAGACGGGGGCGACAGGTTGGAAGAAAAGGAACAGATCCGGCCATAAGGGGGGTATCCCGCTGTCAAGCCACCGAGGAACACACGGTAGCTTTGACGGGCGTGCAGGAGAACAAATGGATTGAGGTGCCAGTGCCCGACGTCTCCGTGGTCGTCATCGTCTACAACGACGCAGCGCGGCTGCCCACGGCCGTCCAATCGGTGTTGGACCAGACCCTCGACAGCGTTGAGGTCGTCATCGTCGACGACTGCAGCAAGGACAGGTCCTTCGAGGTCGCCAAGGAACTGGAAGCAGCGCACCCGCAGGTGCGCGCCTACCAGCTGCCCGAGAACAGCGGCGCCGGCGGCGAACCCCGCAACGTGGGCATCGGCCACGCCCGGGGCCGCTACGTCATGTTCCTCGACAGCGACGACGTCCTCGAACTCAACGCCTGCCGCAACATGCTGGAGGCCGCCGAGCGCACCGAGGCCGACATGGTCTCGGGCCTGTGCGTGCGCGTCCACAAGGACACCCGCAACCAGAAGCGCGACGAGTGGTACTCCTGGCTGTACCGCACCACCCGCACCCTGACCTCGGTCAGCGAGCTGCCGGACCTGTTCGTGTGGGACACCCTCTCCACGAACAAGTGCTACCGCCGCGACTTCCTCATCGAGAACAACCTCCTGTTCCCGAAGGGCATGCTCTACGAGGACCTGATGTTCATCGCCGAGGCCTACCTCGCCGCGAAGAAGATCACCCTCATCCCGAACCAGGTCTACTTCTGGCACGTCCACGCCCAGGCCAAGGTCAAGTCCGTGACCAACCGCCGGCACGAGATGAGCAACTACATCCACCGGCTGGAGATCCACCGGCGGATCGACGCGCTACTCGAACAGCACGGCATGGCCGAGATGAAGAAGGCCAAGGACGTCAAGTTCCTCAAGCACGACCTTGTACTGCATCTGCGTGACCTGCCGTTCCGCGACGAGTCCTACCGGCGCGAGTTCGCCGAGCTCTCCCGCGACTACCTGGCGGGCCTCGACCACGAGGCGTACACCCGGGTCCAGCCCATCCAGGCGATCTGCGCGTACCTGCTGCAGAAGGGCGACTGGGACAACCTGCTGCCCGCCGTCGACACGCTGACCCACCGGGACAAGATCTCCGCGCCGCTCGCCGAGCGCGACGGCCGCATCTACTGGTGCGGCGAGCACCTCGACGACGCGTTCGGCCGCAGCATCCTCGACGTCACGGACCTCGGCTACCACCAGAAGCCGGTCCAGAAGATGTTCCTGCGCAACGCGCTGACGGACTACGCCGAGTCCGACGGCACCGTGCGCCTCGCGGGCCGCATCACCAACCCGCTGGGCGTGATGCCGGCCGACGCGAAGATCAAGGGCCAGATCGAGTTCCGGGCCCGCCGCCGCAGCCTCCAGACCTTCGTCTTCCCGGTGAAGTCGCTGCGCCACGAGGGCCGCTTCGTCACCTGGGACGCCGAGGTCGACCTCAGCGCGAAGCTGCGCCCGCTCGGCATCATCGACTCCGTCTGGGACGTCCGCGTCATCCTCGACGTCAACGGCCAGAAGACCAACACCCGCCTGACGGTCGGCGAGAGCGAGCTCGGCAGCGGTCTGCTGCCGGTCAAGCCCCGCCTGACCCGGCTGGTCGCCGACCACATCGAGCCGCACCCGACCGCCAAGGGCCACCTGGCCTTCCGGCTGGTGTCCGCCAAGCACGACAACGAGCGGATCGAGGAGTTCATCCAGACCGCCGTGCGCGGCAAGCCGGGCAAGCTCGCCAAGGCCGGCTACCGCAGGGCCAAGGACCTCCGCAAGACGCTGACCTCGGACAAGACCAAGCTGCGCCTCTTCCACGAGGTGTACGGCCGGCTGCCCGTGAAGAAGCGGACCGTCGTCTTCGAGAGCATGCTGGGCAAGCAGTACAGCGACAGCCCGCGCGCGGTCTACGAGGAGATGCGCGCCCGCGGCCTGGACTTCGAGGCGTACTGGTCCTACGCGGGCCCCGCCCCGAAGGACTTCCCGAAGGACGCCCACCTGGTGCGCCGCTGGTCGCTGCCGTACCTCAAGGCGCTGGCCCGGGCCGAGTTCTGGGTGGACAACCAGAGCTACCCGCTCAAGCTCGCCAAGCGCCCCGAGACCACGTACATCCAGACCTGGCACGGCTCGGCGCTCAAGAAGATGGGCTTCGACCAGCCGGGGCTGAAGGCGGCCACGCAGGCGCAGCAGGCGGCGGAGCAGAAGCACCTCGACCGCTTCGACCACTTCCTGTGCCGCTCCGAGCACGACGTGCGGACCCTCGCCCGGGCCTTCCGGATCCCCGAGGAGAAGCTGCTGCGGGTCGGCTACCCGCGCAACGACGTGCTCGTGAAGACCCGGCAGGCCGAGGACGCGGCCGACGGCGCGCGGGAGCGCGGCGCGCTCGCCGCCGAGCTGGGCATCCCCGCGGACAAGACGGTGCTGCTGTACGCGCCGACGTTCCGCACGCCGGGCGCCTTCCCGATGCCGTTCGACGTGGAGAAGTTCGCAGAGGAGTTCGGCGACCGGTACGTGCTGCTGGTCCGGGCCCACTACCTCAACCACGTGGTCCTGCCGCCCGCCGCCAAGGGCAAGGTCATCGACGTGTCGGCGCGCCACGACGTGATGCCGCTGATGCAGCTGGCCGACGTCCTCATCACGGACTACTCCTCCGTGATGTTCGACTACGCGCTGCTCGACCGGCCGATGCTCTTCTTCACGTACGACTACGACAAGTACGTGCACGAGGGCCGCGGCACCTACTTCGACCTGCTGGAGCACGCTCCGGGTCCGGTGTTCCGGACCGAGGAGGAGTTCCACGACGTGCTGAAGACCCTGGACGTGGCGGACGACACGCACGCCGAGGCCCGCAAGCGCTTCGTGGCCGAGTTCGGCGAGTACGACCAGGGCACCGCAGCCAAGACGATCGTCGACACCTTCTTCTCGGGCTGGAGCCGTTGATGCCCCAGTCGACCGACACGACCGCAGCCACCGGAACGGCCATGACCGAAACGCACGAGAGCCGGCCCCGCGACATCTTCCTCGTCTCCAACAGCGTGGACGAGCTGGGCGGCATCACCAGCTGGTCGCACCAGATGGCCCGGCTCTTCGCGGAGCGCGGCCACGGGGTCCACGTCGTCGGCATCGTCCCGGCCCCCGAGGGCCGGCGCGCCGACCTGGGCCCGGACCTGCCGTACCGGACCACCACCCTGTACGACGTGCACCCGCCGTCCGTGAAGTCCCTCTCGGGCCTCAAGGGCAAGCTGGACCTGGTCGAGCGGCGGCGCCGGGCCGCGCGCGACACCGGCATGCGGGAGCAGGCCGCGAAGATGTCGGCACTGTTCCGGGCCGCCCGACCTGGTTCCGTCGTCATCGTCACGCAGGTCTGGGCGATGGAGTGGGTGGCGCTCGCGGACACCGCCGGCCTGAAGGTCGTCGGCATGAGCCACGAGTCCTTCGAGACCTGCCGCAAGTCCTCCCGCTTCGGCCGCGTCAAGCGGTTCTACGCGGACGTCGACCGGATGCTGGCCCTCACCCGCGAGGACGCGGACCTGTGGATCCGCCAGCGGATGGACAACGTCGGCGCCATGCCGAACCCGCTGCCGTTCTTCCCCGAGGAGCCGTCCCGGCGGACCGCCAAGCGCGTGGTCAGCATCGGCCGGCTCCACGAGGAGAAGGGCGTCGACCTCCTCCTCGACGCCTGGGCCGAGGTCGCCGACAAGCACCCCGAGTGGGTGCTGACCCTCTACGGCTCCGGCCCGGAGGAGGAGGCCCTCAAGAAGCAGGCCGCGCAGCTGGGGATCGCCTCCTCGGTGGAGTGGATGGGCCGCACCAGCCAGGTCCCGGACGCGCTGCGGGCGAGCGCCGTGTTCGCGCTGTCCTCCCGCGGCGAGGGCTTCCCTCTGGCGCTGATGGAGGCCATGGCCACCGCGGTGCCGTGCGTGGCGTTCGACGTGGCGCCCGGCGTCCGCGAGATCATCACGGACGGCGAGAACGGTCTGATCGCGCCGCCCGGCAACACGGGCGAGTTCGCCCGCCGGCTGGACCGGCTGATGTCCGACCGCGAGCTGCGCGACCGGATGGGCGAGCAGGCCCGCGAGGACATCCAGCGCTACTCCACGGACGAGATCACCGGCCGCTGGGAGAACCTCTTCACCCTGCTCCACCGCTGACGGACAGCATGTAGCACACGGCTGCGCCGAGCGCAGCGGGACGGGCCATCACCCTGCGGTGGTGGCCCGTCGGCGTACGCTCGATGGGGAAGGCCGTCAGGGGACCAGCAAGCCGAGGGAACCGCCCATGGGCTCCCGCATCACCGTCAGCGTCGTCATACCGGTGCACGACACCGCGCGCTACCTCCAGCGCTGCTTCGACTCCGTCGCCGCCCAGACCCTGGGCGCGGACCGGATCGAGGTCATCGCCGTGGACGACGGCTCCACCGACGGGTCGGGCGCCTGGCTGGACGCCTGGGCGGCCGCGCACCCCCGCACCACGGTCCGCCACGAGCCCGCTTCCGGGGGCGCGGGCCGCCCCCGCAACCTCGGCGTCGCGCAGGCCCGCGGCCGCTACCTGTTCTTCCTCGACTCCGACGACTACCTGGGCGACGAGGCCCTGGAACGGCTCGTCGCCATGGCGGAGGAGCACGGCTCGGACGTCGTCCAGGGCCGGATCATCGGCATCGGCGGCCGCCCCGCCCCCGTCGACCTGCGCACCACCAGCCCGGACGTCAGCCTCTTCGACTCGCCGGTGTACTGGACCCTCGCCGCGTACAAGCTGTGGCGGCGCAGCCTGGTCGACCGGCTGGGGCTGCGGTTCGCGGAGGGCCGGCTGGTCGGCGAGGACCTGCCGTTCTCGGTGCCCGGCCTGCTGGGGGCGGCGAAGGTGTCGGTGGTCGCCGACTACGACTGCTACTACCTGGAGGGCCGGGCCGACGGCTCCAACGCGACCCGGCAGGACCTCGACTGGCCGGAGCAGCTGGCCTTCACCGGCACGGTCCTCGACCTGGTCGCCGCGCACGTGCCGGCCGGGCCGGACCGCGACAAGCTGATGCGGCGGCACTTCCACGGGGAGGTGCTCGCCCCGTTCGGCGGCCACTACCTGGCCCGGGATCCGGCGGGGCGGGCCGCGATGGCGGCGGCCGCCGCACCGCTCGTGCGGCAGTGGGGCACCGACGGGGTGCTGACCGCGCTGCCGCCGGGGCTGCGGCTGCGCGCCCGGCACCTGCTCGCCGGCGATGCGGCCGGCCTGGACGCCGTGGTGGCGGCGGACAGCGCCGCGGCGGACGTGCCGACCGTGATCGAGGAGGGACGGGCGTACGCGGCCTACCCGGGTTTCCGGGAGCCGGCGGCCGGCCTGCCGGACGAGCTGTTCGAGCTGACCGCGAAGGTGGCGCTGCGCCAGCAGCTCGACGACTGCCACTGGGACGGGCCGGTGCTGCGGCTGCGCGGCCGGGCCCGCCTCACGGGGCTGGGGCCCGGCGTGCCGCAGCGGGCGGGGGTCCTGCTGCGCCGGCAGGGCGTCACGTACCTGGTGCCCGCCGACAGCGACGACGAGGGGCACTACACCTGCGCGGTCGACGTGGGGCACGCGGCGGACGGCGGGCCGCTGCCGGACGGCGTGTGGACCATGCGGATCACGATCGCGGCCGGCACCCTGCACCGCGAGGCCTGGCTGCCGGAGCCCGCGGCCGAGGCGTACGAGCCCGATCCGGAGCCGCGGCTGGTCGTGCGCGGCCGGGCCGCCGGGCCGACCGCGGTGGCGGCCTTCTCCTCGGTGGCGCACGGCCACCTCAACCTGGACGTCGGGGCCGTCCGCCGGCCGCTCGGCCGGGGCGCCCGCGGCCGGCTGCGGCGCGGGCCGCTCGGCGGCCGCACCGCCGAGGTCACCGCCACCCTGCCGGGCCTGCCGCCCGGGGCCCGGCTGCGGCCGCTGCTGACCGCGCCGGAGCGCACTCCCCTGCTGGCCGCCGCCGCGGACACGGAACGGGGACCGGACGGGCGGGTCCTCGTCCGCTGTGCCCTGCACGGGCTGCCGCCGGGGACCTGGGAGGTGAAGCTGCACCTGGAGGCCGGGACGTTCGTCCGGGACCTCCCGGTCGCCGGCCCCGACGGCGGGCCGCTGCGGGTGACAGTGCGCCGCCCCGCACACGCGCGATGGGCGCGCCGCGCCCGGTCCGGACTCGGACAGGTCCTGCGGCACGCCCATCCCTGAGCGCGGAAGGTCAGCGCTGTTCGGTGTGGTGGCCGGCGGAGACGCGGTGGGCGGCCCAGCCCTCCCACGCCGAGGTGATCATGGCGCGGACGTCGTGCTTGGCCTTCCAGCCCAGCTCGGCGGCGATCCGGTCGGCGGAGGCCACCACCTTGGCCGGGTCGCCGGGGCGGCGCGGGGTGACCACGGGCCCCTCGGTGTGGCCGGTGTTCTCGTTGATCAGCTCGACCATGTCGCGGACGGAAACGCCCTCGCCGCGGCCGATGTTCACGGTCAGGTCCTGGTAATCGCCGGCGGCGGCCCACTCGGCGAGCTTGCGGGCGGCCACCAGGTGGGCGTCCGCCAGGTCCTCGACGTGGATGTAGTCGCGGATGCAGGTGCCGTCGGGGGTCGGGTAGTCGTCGCCGAAGATCCGGGCGCCCTCCCCCGCGTCGAGGCGCTCGAAGACCATCGGGACCAGGTTGAACACGCCGGTGTCGGCGAGCTCGGGGGTCGCGGTGCCGGCCACGTTGAAGTAGCGCATGCAGGCGGTGGCGATGCCGTGGGCCCGGCCCGCGGCGCGCACCAGCCACTCGCCGGCCAGCTTGGTCTCGCCGTACGGGCTCATCGGCGCGCACGGGGTGTCCTCGGTGACGAGGTCCACGTCCGGCATGCCGTACACCGAGGCGGAGGAGGAGAACAGGAAGTTGCGGATGCCGGCGGCCGCGACGGCCTCCAGGAGGACCGCGAGGCCCTGCACGTTCTCCTGGTAGTAGTAGAGCGGCTTCTCGACCGACTCGCCGACCTGCTTCTTGCCCGCGAGGTGCACGACGCCGGTGATCCGGTGCTCGGCGATGGTGCGGTCGAGGACCAGCCGGTCCAGCACCGAGCCGACCACCAGCGGCACGCCCTCCGGCACCCGGTCCTCGTCGCCGGTGGAGAGGTCGTCGAGGACGACGACCTGCTCGCCCGCGAGCGTCATCGCCCGGACCACGTGCGAACCGATGTAACCGGCACCGCCGGTGATCAGAAACGTCATTCGTAACTCCCGAGTCCTGTCCGTCTGTCAAGCAGTCTGAGCGGTCCGTGCGACCGGGCCCCGTGGGGCTCCGGCCGCCGGGCCTCAGCCGTTACGCCGCCGCATCCGCGCCCGGAAGATGCGGTTCCTGACCAGGCTGACCGCTCCGTGCAGTCCCGGTGCCAGCCGCAGGGCCAGCGATCCGCTGGCCGTCTCGTACGGCTGCACCAGCAGCACACCGTACCGGCTGCTGAGCAGCGCGCTGCGCCGGAGCGGTTCGGACTGCGGGCGCAGGGAGGCGAGCAGCGAGCCGCCGTCGGCGCAGTGCACGCGCAGCCGGACGTCCCATACCTGCAGGCCACGGCGGCCGCGCCGGCGGCCTGCGGCGGCCAGCGCGGTCATGCCCACCGGCAGCCGGGCGGTCCAGGTGCCGTCCTGCTGCGCGCGCAGGTCCACGGGCCGGCTGAGGGCCGGCTCGTCGCCGCGGCGGGTGTCGAACTCCAGGTGCACGCTGCGCGGCCCGGCCTCGGCGAGCCGCCCGTACAGGTCGTGGACGACCACCTTCAGTTCGCCGGCCAGGCCGGTGACCAGGCGGGCGTCCACTATGACCGGCAGCTCGGCGAGCGGCAGTTCGGCCAGCCCGTCGAGGCGGGCACCGGGCAGCTCGTCGCTCCACACCGGGACCCCGTCGGCCAGGGCGTACGGCGGCAGCAGCCGCGGCGGGTCGGCCGCGAACTGCACCAGCCGTTCCAGGTCGGCGGGCGGCTCCGGGGTGGCGAGCAGCACGTGTGCGATCCAGCGGGCCCGGGTGCCGGTGCCCGCGATCTCCTCCGCGGTGAAACCGGCGAGGTACTCGCGGGTCAGCGTCCACCATGCGCGCTGGTACCCGGCGTTGGTGCCGATCTCGCGCAGGTACATGCGCAGGTCGTATTCGAGGAACTTGATCCGGCAGGCGGTGACGAGGGCGTCCGAGCCGGAGTCGCGGAGGATCTCCACGGCCTTGCGGTGGGCGCCGACGCGGGCCTGCCAGTTGCCGATGTCCGCGCGGTCGAGGGAGATCGACACCTGGGCGGCGCTGCGGCGCACGTGCCAGACGTAGACCAGTTCGGGGATCACCGCGATGCGCGGGGCGGCCGCCAGCACCTGCGCGGTGAAGACGAAGTCCTCGTAGATGAAACGACCGTCGGGGAAGCGGATGGAATGCCTGTCCAGGAAGGACCGCTCGTACAGCTTGTTGACGCACAGCGTGTCGCGGACGAGTTCCGGCTTGCCGGCCGGTCCTTCGATGACGGCCGGCGCGTCGTACAGACCGGGCACCCAGGGCACGTCGTGCTCCTGCGGGAGCTCGCGGCGGACGCACGCGCCGACGGTCACCGGCGCCCGGTGCCGCTCGGCGGCGGCCAGCAGGGCGGCGGCGGCCCCCGGCGGCAGCACGTCGTCGCTGTCGAGGAACAGGACGTACGGGGCCGTGGCGGCCTTGATGCCGTCGTTGCGCGGGGTGCCGCAGCCTCCGCTGTTCTGCTTCCGGTGGACGACCCGCAGCCGCGGGTGCGCGGCGGCGAGTTCGTCCAGCACCGCCGGGGTGCCGTCGGAGGAGCAGTCGTCGACCGCTATGACCTCCGACACCACGTCACCCTGGGCGAGGGCCGATGCCACGGCCTCGCCCACGAGTTCGGCGTCGTTGTACGCGATGACGACTACGCAGACACTGCCGCTGGCGGGGCCGGTGGAAGCTTCCGTTCCACCGGCCGTCTGGTCGAGCACGATACTCACCCGGGGATCCTACGGGAGGGGTGTAAAGGCGACTTCAACCCCGTGGTCAGAACGGACGGAACTCGTCGTACTCCCGCTGCGCCGCGTCCCCGCGCTGCGCCTCCTTGTCCTTCCGGCGCTGCACCGCCGGACGCGGGGCGTCCATGCGGTGGTCCTCGCCGCGGCGGCCCAGCATCTCGGCGCCGGCCATCATGGTCGGCTCCCAGTCGAAGACGACCGCGTTCTCCTCGGAACCGATGGCCACGCCGTCGCCGGCGTGCGCGCCGGCCTTCTTCAGCGCGTCCTCGACGCCCAGGCGGTTGAGGCGGTCGGCCAGGTAGCCCACGGCCTCGTCGTTGTTGAAGTCGGTCTGGCGCACCCAGCGCTCCGGCTTCTCGCCGCGCACGCGGTAGACGTCCTCGGTCTCGTCGTACACGACGGTGAAGCCGCTGTCGTCGACGGCCTTGGGCCGGATGACGATCCGGGTGGCCTCGGCCTTCGGCTTGCGGGCGCGCGCCTTGGCGACGATCGCGGCCAGCGCGAAGGACAGCTCCTTGAGGCCGGTGCGGGCGACCGCGGAGACCTCGAAGACCTTGTAGCCGCGCGCCTCCAGGTCCGGGCGGATCATGTCCGCGAGGTCCTGGCCGTCCGGGATGTCGACCTTGTTGAGGACGACCAGCCGCGGCCGCTTCTCCAGGCCGCCGCCGTACTGCCGCAGCTCCTCCTCGATGACGTCGAGGTCGGAGACCGGGTCTCGGTCGGACTCCAGGGTGGCGGTGTCCAGGACGTGCACGAGGACCGAGCAGCGCTCGACGTGCCGCAGGAACTCCAGACCCAGGCCCTTGCCCTGGCTGGCGCCCGGGATCAGGCCGGGCACGTCGGCGATGGTGTAGACGGTGGAGCCGGCGGTGACCACGCCCAGGTTCGGGACCAGGGTGGTGAACGGGTAGTCCGCGATCTTCGGCTTGGCAGCGGACAGCACCGAGATCAGCGAGGACTTGCCGGCGCTCGGGAAGCCGACCAGCGCCACGTCGGCGACGGTCTTGAGCTCCAGGACGATGTCGCCGGTGTCGCCGGGCACGCCGAGCAGCGCGAAGCCGGGGGCCTTGCGGCGGGCCGAGGACAGGGCCGCGTTGCCGAGGCCGCCGCGGCCGCCCTGGGCCGCGATGTACGTGGTGCCCTGGCCGACCAGGTCGGCGAGGACGTTGCCCTCCTTGTCGAGGACCACGGTGCCGTCCGGCACGGGCAGGACGAGGTCCTGGCCGTCCTTGCCGGAGCGGTTGTCGCCCTCGCCGGGCTTGCCGTTGGTGGCCTTGCGGTGGGGGCTGTGGTGGTAGTCCAGCAGGGTGGTGACGGCCTGCTCGACGACCAGGATCACATCGCCGCCGCGGCCGCCGTTGCCGCCGTCGGGGCCGCCGAGGGGCTTGAACTTCTCCCGGTGTACGGAGGCGCAGCCGTGCCCCCCGTTACCCGCGGCGACGTGCAGCTCGACGCGGTCCACGAAGGTGGTCATGGGTGTTCCTCCAGATACATGCGGGTATGTCCCGGGCAGACCTTGCTGCCCATTAAACGTGTCTATGTGACAACGCGCCGAGGGCGGATCCCTCTTCCCGGCTTGCGCCGGGAAGGAGTGAGATCCGCCCTCGGGAAGTTACGAACGCTTGATCAGCAGAAGCTGGATCAGGCGGCCGGAACGATGTTCACGACCTTGCGGCCACGGTGGGTGCCGAACTGCACCGAACCGGCCTGCAGGGCGAACAGCGTGTCGTCGCCACCGCGGCCGACACCGGCGCCCGGGTGGAAGTGGGTGCCGCGCTGGCGGACGAGGATCTCACCAGCGGAAACGACCTGACCGCCGAAGCGCTTCACGCCGAGCCGCTGGGCATTGGAGTCGCGACCGTTCCGGGTGGACGATGCGCCCTTCTTGTGTGCCATTGCTCAGTCCCTCTTTACTTCGCGGCGGTCGGGATGCCGGTGACCTTGATCGCCGTGTACTGCTGACGGTGACCCTGACGACGACGGTAGCCCGTCTTGTTCTTGTAGCGCAGGATGTCGATCTTGGCGCCCTTGTGGTGGTCCACGACCTCGGCCGTGACCTTGATGCCGGCCAGGACCCACGGGTCGCTGGTCACGGCGTCGCCGTCGACAACGAGCAGGGTCGAGAGCTCGACCGTGTCGCCAACCTTGGCAGTGGAAATCTTGTCAACCTCAACGATGTCGCCGACAGCAACCTTGTGCTGGCGACCACCGCTGCGCACGATGGCGTACACGCGGATCTCTCTCTCGCTCGAAAATCGGAACCCCTGAAGCCAGCCGACCCCGCCGGAAAGCGGGCGGCCTCTCCCGCGCCGTGAAGCCCGGGAGGTGAGGTGCTCAGGAGCTGGCGTGCACGTAGACACGCCGACGGTCAAGGTTACGGGGCCCGGTTTGAGAGGTCAAACCGGGCCCCGTCACCCCTTCTGAACTGCGCCGATCAGGCTTCGGAAGCCGCCGGGGCGGACTGCTCCGCCGCCGCGGTCTTCTTCGCCGTCTTCTTCGCAGTGGTCTTCTTGGCCACCGTCTTCTTGGCGACGGCCTTCTTGGCGGTCGTCGTCTTCTTGGCGGCGGCCTTCTTCGCCGGAGCCTTCTTGGCCGCGGCCTTGCGGGTCGTCTTCTTGGCCGGAGCGGCCTCCTCGACGGACTCGGCAGGGGCCTCGGCGGCCGGCTCGGCCACGGGCTCGGCAGCGGCCTGCGGGGCCGCCTCCGGCGCCGCGGGCGCGGTCACGACCACCACGGCCGCAGCCTCGGCACCGGCCGGCGAACCGGCGGGCGCGGTGGCCTTGCGGGTGGCCCGGCGGCGCGCCCGCGGCGGGGCGGCCTCCACGACCGGCTCGGCGACCGGCTCGGCGGGAACCTCGGCCGGGACCTCGGCGACCGGCTCGGCCGGAGCCTCGGCCACCGGGGCCTCGGCGACGGCCGGGGCGGCAGCCTCGGACTCGGGCGCCGGGGCGGTGGCCTTGCGGGTCGCACGACGACGCGTACGGCCCTTCGGCGCGGCATCCTCGGCCACCGGCTCGGCGACGGCCTCGGTCACGGTCTCCTCGACGGCGACGGTCCCGGCGGCCGGCTCCAGCACCGTGTCGGCGGGCTCGGCCACGACGACCGGCTCCGGCTCGGCCACCACGACCGGCTCGGGCTCGGTCACCGCGGCGGCGCGCGGCGCACCGGCCGGAGCGCTCACCTTGCGGGTGGCGCGGCGCCGCGAGCGGCGGCCGCTGACGATGCCCGCGGCGGCCTCGGCCTCGGCGGGGCTGCTGTACAGCTCCTCGTCGGGCGCGAAGTCCGGCTCCGGCAGGGAGACGGGCGCGGCGATCTCCGCCGCGACCTCGGCCTCGGTCTCGGCCTCGACGACGTCCGCCTCGATGCCGGTCACCAGCTCGTGGTCGTGCTCGTGCGCACCGCCGCGGCCGCGCTTCTTGGCGCGCTTGCCGTTGCCGCAGCCGGCCGCGGCCGGCTGCTCCATGTGCACGATGACGCCGCGGCCGTTGCAGTGGACGCAGGTCTCGGAGAAGGACTCCAGCAGGCCCTGGCCGACCCGCTTGCGGGTCATCTGGACCAGGCCCAGCGAGGTGACCTCGGCGACCTGGTGCTTCGTACGGTCCCGGCCCAGGCACTCCAGCATGCGCCGCAGCACCAGGTCCCGGTTCGATTCCAGCACCATGTCGATGAAGTCGATGACGACGATGCCACCGAGGTCGCGCAGCCGCAGCTGGCGCACGATCTCCTCGGCCGCCTCCAGGTTGTTCCTGGTGACGGTCTCCTCCAGGTTGCCGCCCTGGCCGGTGAACTTGCCGGTGTTGACGTCGATCACGACCATCGCTTCGGTCTTGTCGATCACCAGCGAACCGCCGGAGGGCAGCCAGACCTTGCGGTCCAGCGCCTTGGCGAGCTGCTCGTCGATGCGGTACGTCGCGAAGACGTCGACCTCGGAGGTCCACCGCTGGAGGCGGTCGGCCAGGTCCGGGGCCACGTGCGAGACGTAGCCGTGGATGGTGCTCCACGCCTCGTCGCCGCTGACGATGACCTTCGAGAAGTCCTCGTTGAAGATGTCGCGGACCACGCGGACGGTCATGTCCGGCTCGCCGTACAGCAGGCTCGGCGAAGAGGTCGTGATCATCTTCGACTTCTTCTGGATGTCCTCCCACTGGGCCTGCAGACGCTCGACGTCGCGGCGCAGCTCGTCCTCGCTCGCGCCCTCGGCGGCGGTGCGCACGATGACGCCCGCGTCCTCGGGGACGATCTTCTTGAGGATGGTCTTCAGGCGCGCGCGCTCGGTGTCGGGCAGCTTGCGGCTGATGCCGGTCATCGAGCCCTCGGGCACGTAGACCAGGTAGCGGCCGGGCAGCGAGACCTGCGAGGTCAGGCGGGCGCCCTTGTGGCCGATCGGGTCCTTGGTGACCTGCACGAGCACGGACTGGCCGGACTTCAGGGCGGACTCGATGCGGCGCGGGCCGTTGGCCATGCCGAGGGCCTCGAAGTTGACCTCGCCGGCGTACAGGACGGCGTTGCGGCCCTTGCCGATGTCGATGAAGGCGGCCTCCATCGACGGCAGCACGTTCTGGACCTTGCCCAGGTAGACGTTGCCGACGTACGAGGTGGCCTGCTCCTTGTTGACGTAGTGCTCGACGAGCACGTTGTCCTCGAGGACGCCGATCTGGGTGCGCTCGCCGTGCTGGCGGACGACCATGACGCGCTCGACGGCCTCGCGGCGGGCCAGGAACTCGGCCTCGGTGATGATCGGGACGCGGCGGCGGCCCTGCTCGCGGCCTTCGCGGCGGCGCTGCTTCTTGGCCTCCAGGCGGGTGGAGCCCTTGATGGACTGCACCTCGTCGGACGGCTCGGCCTTCTCGCGCGCCGGGCGCGGCTCGCGGACCTTGACGACCGTGCGGACGCCGTCCTCGTCGAGGGAGTCGCTGTCGGAGGCGTCACCGGAGCGACGGCGGCGACGGCGGCGACGGCGGCTGGAGCTGGAACCGAGCCCGGCGGCGTCCTCGGACTCCTCCTCGGCCTCCTCTTCGGCGGCCTCCTCCTCGTCCTCGGCCTCTTCCTCGGCGGCGTCGTCCAGCTCCGCGGACTCACCGCGGCGACGGCGGCGGCCACCGCGACGGCGACGGCGGGACGGACGCTCGTCGGTCTCCTCGGCCTCGTCCGCCTCCTCCGCCTCGGGCTCCTCGACGACGGCCTCGGGCTCCTCGACGACGGGCTCGGCGACGGCGGCCGGCTCCGGCTCGACGGCCGGCTCGGCCTCGACCATGCCGCCACGGCGGCGGCGACGGCGGGCGGCGGGCTGCGGGGCGGGGGCGACGACGGCCTCGGCCTCGGCCTCCTCCTCCTCGGTCTCCGCTTCCTCGGCGAGCGCCGCGGCGGCGGTCATCGGGGTCTGGAACATCGGCTCGGTGAACACCGGGGCCTGGAAGACGGCCACGGCCGGACGGCGACGGCCGCGCGGGGCGGCCGGGGCCTCGGGCTCGGCGGCGG
>NZ_JAJAUZ010000079.1 GCF_020532645.1 Streptomyces bambusae | reverse complement strand
GCGGACCGCTGGGCGAGGGGCCGCCGCCGGGCGCACCGGCCGCCGCACCGGGGCTCGGCGAAGCGCCGCCACCGCCGTCCTTCCCGTCCTCGCCGGCCTTACCGCCCTTGGCCTGCGCACCGCTCTTCGCGGCGTGGCCGGAGCGGCCGTGCCCGCCCTGACCGGACGCGGCCCCGCCGTCCGACTCGCCGATCGCCTCCTGCCGGCCGGCGGATGCGGACGGCCCGGGCTTGGCAGCCTCGTCGGTGACGCTCATGCAGCCCGCGGACGCCGCCACCGCGAGCGCGGTGACGGCCAGTCGGACGGAAGCGGGGAACTGGCGCACGGGCGGCACCTCCGGAAGGGCGTGGGTCCGCGATGGGCGGGTCAATGTGACAACTCCCGCACCCCCCCTTGGGACACGCGCCCGAGGACACGGCCTGTCCGCGAGCGCCCCGTACGGCAGCGCCCGCACGCCGGGCGGTCACCGCCCGAGCAGGCTCTCCGTCACCGTCAGCCCCAGGTGTACGGCGCCCAGCCCGACCAGCACCGACCCCGCCGCGTTCGCCACCGCCAGGAACCGCATGCCGCGTTCGGCCAGCCGCAGCGTCTCGTACGAGAACGTCGAGTACGTGGTCAGCGCCCCGCACAGCCCGGTCCCCAGCAGTGCCTGGAGCCCCGCCGGGTCGTCCCCGGCCAGCGCGGCACCGGTCAGCACCCCGAGCACGAGGCAGCCGGCCGCGTTCACCGTGAACGTGCCCCACGGGAACAGCGAGTCGTGCCGCACCTGCACCGCACGGTCCGTCAGGTACCGCAGCGGCGCCCCGACCGCCGCACCCACCGCCACCAGCAGCCAGTTCACCCGGCGCCCCCCGCCCGCACCGGGGAGACCAGCCGCCGCGTCACCGACGCCGCCAGCCACACCGCACCCAGCGCACCGGCCAGAGTGAGCCCGGCGTACGCCAGCGCGGTGCCCGCCTCACCCCGGTCCAGCAGCCGCGAGAAGTCGACGGCGTAGGTGGAGAACGTCGTGAAGCCGCCGAGCACACCCGTTCCCAGGAACGGCCGCACCAGCGGATGCGCCGTCCGGCCACCCTCGCCGGCCAGCGCCATCAGCACCCCGATCAGCGCGCACCCGGCCACGTTGATCCCGAAGGTCGCCCACGGGAAGCCCCCCGGGGCCGCCGGCCACAGCAGCCCGATGCCGTACCGGGCCAGCGCGCCCAGCGCCCCGCCGGCCGCCACCGCGGCCAGCACCCGGCCCTGCGGCTCCGCCCGCTGTGCGGGCACGTGCAGGTCGACGTCCGGGTCGATCGCCTCCGCGCCCGGATCGGGCCGGTCGGTCACCCGTACCCCAGTGCGTGCAGCCGGTCGTCGTCGATCCCGAAGTGGTGGGCGATCTCGTGCACCACGGTGATCTCCGTCTCGGCCACCACGTCCTCGCGGGACTCGCACATCCGCAGGGTCGGGTTCCGGTAGATCGTGATCCGGTCCGGCAGCACGCCGGCGTACCACTCGCCGCGGTCCGTCAGCGGAGTCCCCTCGTACAGCCCCAGCAGCTCCGGATCGTCTGCCGGAGGCTCGTCCTCCACGAACACGGCGACGTTGTCCATCAGGCGCGTCAGCTCCGGCGGGATCCGGTCCAGGGCCTCCGCGACGAGCTCCTCGAACTCCTCACGCGTCATCTCCAGCACGCCGCCATTCTCCCCCCGGAGCAAACCGTTTTGGCGATACCCGATCCCATCCCATATGCTTCTCACGTCCCCGACGCGCTGGAAAGCGCCCCGGCGGGCCTTTAGCCCTCATCGTCTAGTGGCCCAGGACGCCGCCCTTTCAAGGCGGTAGCACGGGTTCGAATCCCGTTGGGGGTACGCATTACCGTGTGCAAGACTTGCTCTCGCACACTGCAAGGTCCTGTGGAGCAGTTGGTTAGCTCGCCACCCTGTCAAGGTGGAGGTCGCGGGTTCAAGTCCCGTCAGGATCGCTGAGGTCGGAAACGATCTCGTGGCTGGGTAGCTCAGTTGGTACGAGCGATCGCCTGAAAAGCGATAGGTCGCCGGTTCGACCCCGGCCCCAGCCACAAACGGAAGGCCCCGTCCAGCGGACGGGGCCTTCCTCGTGTTCACTCCCGGTCCGCCGCGGCCTTCCGGCGCCACTGCACCAGACCGGTGCCGAGCGCACCCAGTGCCACCAGCCCCAGCACCGCCCAGTCCGGCATCCCGTCGGCGAAGCCCCGCACCCACTGCTCCGCGGCGTACGAGTCGTCCACGTCGAGCAGACCCGGCAGCGCCGCGGCCCCGTCGTACGCGAGGAACAGGGCGCCCAGCGCGATGAAGAACAGCCCGGACAGCAGCGAGGTCGTGTGCAGTCCGAGGCGGCCGGCGCGCAGGGTCCGGCCACGCAGCCAGCGCCGCTTCCCCAGCTCGAACCGCTCCCACAGCAGCGCCAGCACGAA
Organism: Streptomyces bambusae; assembly: GCF_020532645.1. Lineage (GTDB taxonomy): Bacteria > Actinomycetota > Actinomycetes > Streptomycetales > Streptomycetaceae > Streptomyces > Streptomyces bambusae. The sequence continues at coordinate 29,733 of NZ_JAJAUZ010000079.1, read as the reverse complement.
CAGCGGCACCGCCATGCCCAGCGCGTACACGGCGAGCAGCAGGCCGCCGTACGCCGGGCTGCCGCTGACCGCGGCCACCGTGAGGACGCTGCCCAGGATCGGGCCGGCGCAGAAGCCGGCCAGTCCGTAGACCGCGCCGAGGGCGTACACGGACAGCGCGGTGGTCGGGCGGATCCTGCCGGACAGCTCGGCCATCCGCCGGGAGGCGAAGCCCAGACCGAGGATCTGGGCGATGCCGAGCGCGATGATCAGCCAGCCGCCGGCCAGCACCAGCTGGTCGCGGTGGCCGTTGAAGAACCGGCCCGCGAAGGACCCGGCGGCGCCGAGCGGCACCAGGGTGGTGGCCAGCCCGGCGTAGAAGATCCCGGTCCGGGCGAACAGCCGGGACGTGGAGTCGATCGAATACGCGAAGAAGGCGGGGAGCAGCAGGGCGCTGCACGGGGAGAGCAGCGCGAGCAGGCCGCCGAGGAAGGCGGCCAGGTATCCGATCTCCACTAGTTCTTCGCCTTCCCGGCTGCCCGGGCGGCGGCCTCGATGGCCTCGGTGAACGCGGACTCCGGCTGGGCGCCGGCGATCGGACGGCCGTTGACCAGGAAGGACGGGGTGGAGCTGACGCCGATCCGCTGGGCCTCGGCGGTGTCCCGGGCCAGGGCGGCCTTGGCCTCGGTGCCGTCCATGTCGCGGGTGAAGCGGGCCAGGTCCGGTACGCCGGCCTGCTTGGCCAGCTCGGCCAGCCGGTCGGCGCCGAAGCCCTGCTCCTTGGCACCCTCGGCGTAGGCGGCGGCGTGGAACTGGGCGAAGCGGCCCTGCCGGCCGGCGGCCCAGGCGGCGCGGGCGGCGGCCTCGGACTCGGCGCCGAAGATCGGGGAGTTGCGCCATTCGATGCGCAGGGTGCCGTTCTCGACGTACTTCTCGATCAGGGCGGGCTCGGTGTCGCGGGCGTACTTGCCGCAGTAGCCGCAGCGGTAGTCGGCGTACTCGATGAGGACGACGGGCGCGTCGGCACGGCCCACGGCCATCGGGTCGGCGGCCTCGCGGCGGGCCAGGGCGACCAGCTCGGGGCGGGCGCCGGCGGCGTGCGGGTCGGCGGGCGCGGCGGCCGACGAAGAGGCGGTGTCGGCGGTCTCCTCGGCAGGCGCGGTGGCCTGCCAGGAGACCAGCCCGAGGGTGACGGCGGCGAGCGCGACACCGGCGGCGGCCAGCAGCGGCTTGCGGGCCGATGCGGAGGAGGAAGAGGAGGAAGAACGGGACATGCGGGAGCTCCGTGGGACGGGTACGAACGGGGACCGGCGGGCTGGCCGGCCTCCTACACCCGCATCACGGCAAGCTCCACGGGGTCCGGCGCGGACCCCTCGGGCCCCCGCACGGCACACGGTACGGCCCCGGTGTCCGCCCGCCACCCGGTCACCCCGGGCACCGCGCGCGCCAGGGGCACGGCGGCGTGCTCGGCACTGCGCGCAGGCGCGCCGGGCACCGGCCCGTGCGGGTCCCGGTCGCCGGGGTCGCACCCCGGTCCCTGCCCGGGCCCGAGGACCGCGGCCGTGTCCGCCCGGCCGGCGGGCCGTGCGGCAGGGGCCGCGGAGGCCGGTTCCGAAGCCGGCGCGGCGACCGGCGCGAAGACCGGCGAGGACGCCGCTGCGGAAGCAGAAGCGGAATCGGTGGATGGGGCCGGGCCCACCCCGCACAGCACCCCCGCCAGCGTCAGCACCAGGACGAGCCCTGCCACCAGCGCCGTCACGAGTGCCACGGGACGGGGTCGGCGGGGCATGCGGTGGGCGCCTCTCACTCGCGTGGCGGATCGGTTCGGGGGATCTCGTCCGGAAATGGTACGGGGTGGCACCACAAATGCGTTCGCCGCCCGCGGCCCGCGGGTGAGAGCATCGAACTTGTATGTCTACTTCCTTCGCCGCCCTGCAGACCCGCCTCGGTGAAATCTCGCTCCGCGACGCTCACCGGCTCGGCCGTCGTCTCGAAGGCGCCCGCCGCATCCGCAAGCCCGAGGCCCGGCAGGCCGTCCTCGACGAGATCGCCACGGAGGCCGACCGGGCAGCCGAGCGGGTGGCCGCGCGCGCCGCGCGCAAGCCCGAGATCACGTATCCCGAGGCCCTGCCGGTCAGCCAGAAGAAGGACGAGATCGCCGAGGCGATACGCGACCACCAGGTCGTGATCGTCGCCGGCGAGACCGGCTCCGGCAAGACCACCCAGATCCCCAAGATCTGCATGGACCTCGGCCGCGGTGTCCGCGGCATGATCGGCCACACCCAGCCGCGCCGGATCGCCGCCCGTACCGTCGCCGAGCGCATCGCCGAGGAGCTGAAGTCGGAGATCGGCCGCACCGTCGGCTGGAAGGTCCGCTTCACCGACCAGGTCGACGCCGAGCAGACCTACGTCAAGCTGATGACGGACGGCATCCTGCTCGCCGAGATCCAGACCGACCGCGAGCTGCGCGCGTACGACACGATCATCATCGACGAGGCGCACGAGCGGTCCCTCAACATCGACTTCCTGCTGGGCTACCTGGCCCAGCTGCTGCCGCGGCGCCCCGACCTCAAGGTCGTGATCACCTCCGCGACCATCGACCCCGAGCGCTTCTCCCGGCACTTCGGCGACGCCCCGATCGTCGAGGTCAGCGGCCGTACGTACCCCGTCGAGGTGCGGTACCGCCCGCTCCTGGAGGGAGCCGACGAAGACTCGGCGGAGAGCGACCGCGACCAGATCACCGCGATCTGCGACGCCGTGGACGAGCTCCAGGCCGAGGGCCCCGGCGACATCCTCGTCTTCCTCTCCGGCGAGCGCGAGATCCGCGACACCGCGGACGCCCTGGAGAAGAAGAAGCTCCGCTTCACCGAGGTGCTGCCGCTGTACGCCCGGCTGTCGCACGCCGAGCAGCACCGCGTCTTCCAGCAGCACACCGGACGCCGGATCGTGCTCGCGACGAACGTGGCCGAGACCTCGCTGACCGTCCCCGGCATCAAGTACGTGATCGACCCGGGCACCGCCCGGATCTCCCGCTACAGCCACCGCACCAAGGTCCAGCGGCTGCCGATCGAGCGGATCTCGCAGGCCAGCGCCAACCAGCGCAAGGGCCGCTGCGGCCGTACCTCCGACGGCATCTGCATCCGGCTGTACTCCGAGGACGATTTCAACGCCCGTCCGGAGTTCACGGACGCGGAGATCCTGCGGACCAACCTGGCCTCCGTCATCCTCCAGATGACCGCCGCCGGCCTCGGCGAGATCGAGAAGTTCCCCTTCATCGACCCGCCGGACCACCGCAACATCCGCGACGGCGTGCAGCTCCTCCAGGAGCTGGGCGCGCTGGATCCGGCCCAGAAGGATCCGAAGAAACGGCTCACCACCATGGGCCGCCAGCTCTCGCAGCTGCCCGTGGACCCGCGGCTGGCCCGCATGGTGGTGGAGGCGGACAAGAACAACTGCGTCCGCGAGGTCATGGTGATCGCGGCGGCCCTGTCCATCCAGGACCCGCGCGAGCGCCCGTCCGACAAGCAGACCCAGGCCGACCAGCAGCACGCCCGCTTCAAGGACGAGACCAGCGACTTCCTCGCCTTCCTCAACCTCTGGCGGTACGTCCGCGAGCAGCAGAAGGAGCGCGGCTCGTCCTCGTTCCGCCGGATGTGCAAGCAGGAGTACCTGAACTTCCTGCGGATCCGCGAGTGGCAGGACATCTACACGCAGCTGCGCACGGTCGCCAAGACGATGGGCATCCACGTCAACGAGGCCGACGCCCCCGAGCAGCATGTGCACGTCTCGCTGCTGGCCGGCCTGCTCTCGCACATCGGCCTCAAGGACACCGACAAGAACGAGTACCTGGGCGCCCGGTCGGCCAAGTTCGCGATCTTCCCGGGGTCGGCGCTGTTCAAGAAGCAGCCCCGGTTCGTGATGTCGGCGGAGCTGGTGGAGACCTCGCGGCTGTGGGCCCGGGTCAACGCTAAGGTCGAGCCGGAGTGGGTGGAGCCGCTCGCCCAGCACCTGATCAAGCGCACGTACAGCGAGCCGCACTGGGAGAAGGACCAGGCCGCCGTGATGGCGTACGAGAAGGTCACCCTGTACGGGGTGCCGATCGTCGCCCAGCGGAAGATCAACTACGGGAGGATCGATCCCGAGGTCTCGCGCGAGCTGTTCATCCGCAACGCGTTGGTAGAGGGCGACTGGCGGACCCACCACAAGTTCTACGCCGACAACCGCAAGCTGCTCACCGAGGTCGAGGAGCTGGAGAACCGGGCCCGCCGCCGCGACATCGTCGTGGACGACGAGACCCTGTTCGACTTCTACGACCAGCGGGTCCCCGAGCACGTGGTGTCGGGTGCGCACTTCGACTCCTGGTGGAAGCACAAGCGCCGGGAGGAGCCCGAACTCCTCGACTTCGAGCGGGAGATGCTCCTCACGGAGAAGGCCGCCGGGGTCACGAAGGACGACTACCCGGACTCCTGGCGGCAGGGTCCGCTGAAGTTCCGGGTGACCTACCAGTTCGAGCCGGGCGCGGATGCCGACGGCGTGACCGTCCACATCCCGCTCCAGGTCCTCAACCAGGTCACGGACGAGGGCTTCGACTGGCAGATCCCGGGCCTGCGCGGGGAGGTGGTGACCGAGCTGATCCGGTCGCTGCCCAAGCCGATCCGCCGGCACTGCGTTCCCGCGCCGAACTACGCGACCCGCTTCCTGGACTCTGCCGTTCCGCTCCAGGAGCCGCTGGTCACGACGCTGGCCCGGGAGCTCCACCGGATGACGGCCATCCCGGTCACGGCCGACGACTTCGACCTGGGCCGGATCCCCGAGCACCTGAAGATCACGTTCCGGATCGTCGACGAGCGGCGCCGGAAGCTCGCCGAGGACAAGGACCTGGAGGCCCTGCGCCTCACGCTGAAGCCGAAGGCGCGCCAGGCGCTGTCCAAGGCCGCGGCGGCGACCGCCGAGCGGGCGGGCGGCGAGTCGGTGGAGCGCAAGGGCCTGACCGACTGGACGATCGGCAGCCTGGACCGGGTCTTCGAGACCCGGCGCGCGGGCCAGCCGGTGAAGGCGTACCCGGCGCTGGTCGACGAGGGCGACAGCGTGGCCGTACGTCTCTTCGACACGGAGGCCGAGCAGCAGCAGGCGATGTGGCGCGGCACCCGGCGGCTGATCCTGCTGAACATCCCGGTGAACCCGGCGAAGTTCGCCTCGGACAAGCTCTCCAACCAGCAGAAGCTGGCGCTGTCCCGGAATCCGCACGGCTCGGTGCAGGCACTGTTCGAGGACTGCGCCACCGCGGCGACCGACAAGCTGATCGCGGACCACGGCGGGCCGGCCTGGGACGAGCAGTCGTTCCGGAAGCTCTACGACAGCGTGCGGGCCGACCTCGTGGACACGACCGTACGCACGGTGGGCCAGGTGCAGCAGATCCTGGCTGCCTGGCAGGCCTGTGAGCGGCGCCTGAAGGGCACGAACAGCCTCGCCCTGCTGAACAACGTGCAGGACGTCAGGAACCAGCTGGCGGCCCTCGTGCCGGCCGGTTTCGTGACCCTCACGGGCCTGCGCCGGCTGCCGGACCTGATGCGCTACCTGGTGGCGGCCGACCGGCGGCTCCAGCAGATGCCGACGGGGGCCCAGCGCGACACCACGCGCATGGAGAAGGTCCACGAGATGCAGGACGAGTACGCCTGGCTGCTGGAGCAGCAGCCGAAGGGCCGGCCGGTCCCGGAGGCGGTCACGGACATCCGCTGGATGATCGAGGAACTGCGCGTCAGCTACTTCGCCCACGCGCTGGGGACGGCGTACCCGGTCTCCGACAAGCGGATCGTGAAGGCCATCGACGCCGTGGTCGGTGCCTGAGAAGGGCCCGGGAAGGCCCGGCAGGACCCCGGCGCCGTCTGACGGGGCCTTGGTTCGACGCACCCCGCGGGCTGTTGTACAGTTCTCGTCGTAGCCGCGCGTCGGCGACAACGAGGTCCTGTGGAGCAGTTGGTTAGCTCGCCACCCTGTCAAGGTGGAGGTCGCGGGTTCAAGTCCCGTCAGGATCGCTTTTCACTCAGGGCCCGCATCTTTCGAGATGCGGGCCCTAAGGCGTTTCCGGACTCTCTCGCACCCGGCCGCGTCCGGACTCCACGTCCGGACTCCACGTCCGGACTCCCGCATCCGGAGACTCGTGCGCGCAGACTCCCGGACGGATGTTTGAACACCCCCGCGGAGCGGAATGATTAATTCCGATTAGCCGACCGCACAAAGTCCCCCGACCGCATGACCGGTCTCTCCTGCGGAGTCCCCTTACGGGTGCAATGCCGGATGTACAAGAGTTATCAGATGTGACGGGTGTCACCGTATGAGTTTTTGGAACTACACCATTTATCGCACCCATACAGGCCTTCAATTTAATATGTGCAATGGCACCTCCCTTGGACCCCTCCCCGGCAACCCGAGCGGAAGGCCCGGCAGCGCTCCCGGCGGCACGCCGGTCCGGCGCCCCTCCCCGGTCCCGTCGGCCGGAGAGGGCACAAAAAAAATCGCGCTGGACCCGGCGGAGTCCAGCGCGATCGACGGTGCGGGCCTGTTGGGGCAGGTCCGGCCGCATAAAGCTAGGTGGGGCCATCGGATTGGGGGACCCGATAAACGCCCGGCAAAACGGGGGTGCTGTGGTGCTGCTGTGCTCAGGCCTCGCTGCGCTGCTGCGGAATACCCGCAAGCAGGGCGCGGACCTCAGCCTCGCGGTAGCGGCGGTGCCCACCCAGCGTGCGGATGGACGTGAGCTTGCCGGCCTTGGCCCAGCGGGTAACCGTCTTCGGGTCCACGCGGAACATGGTGGCAACCTCAGCCGGGGTCAGCAGCGGCTCGGCATCAGGGGTGCGAGCGGTCATGAGCGGCCTCCTCGGGAGAACCGAACCATCTCGGTTCTTTCCTCTAAATTCTGCACCTTGGCCCGCGTTGCCCGAAATGGACAGACGCGGGCCGAGTCGGTTATAGGACGAACGGCTTGTCCTCGGCACTACAACTACACCATCCGTCCAGCCTCGTCGGCCAAACCGATGGAATTGCCCTCTGAGGTGTTCATCCGCGACGGAAGCCGATGGACCAGCCCATAACGGACAGTCACCCCACAGTGACGATCAGTCACACAGCGATCGGGGGCCGCAAAAGACCCCCCATAGAGTGCATTACCGAGCATTCCGCCCGTAGATGGGCGGAAGGAACCCTCCCCGGACTCCTTGTCCTATTTTGGCACGAGGGTAGGGGAACGGCGCAAGGGTGAAGTTAGTGCGTTCCGTCACGCTTGGGCCATTGGCCCGGATCGGGACGTAGGTCCCGGCACAAAGGCCCGAGTGTTACCGATGGGCGGAATCATTGCATCCGCATCAGTTGGCGAACAGTCTTTCGCGCACCGATCGCCAGCGCGCCGCCAGAATCTCGTACACCTCGCCGGCCCCCTCCGGGTCGCCCGCGCCGAGCGCCCGCAGCCCCGCAGCCAGCTCCGCCGCCGACCGGTCGGCGGCCAGCGCCTCCGCCGGCAGCGCGTGCACCAGCCCGCCGTAGTCCACTTCGACCATCGACCGCGGGTGGAACTCCTCCAGCCACGTGCCCACTTCGACCAGCCCCGCCGCAAGCGCCGGACTGGTCCCGTGCTCCTCGTCCGAGCGCCGCAGCACCCGCAGCGCCCGCGCCAGCCGCCGCCGGGCCTGCACCATCGGCGTCCGGTACCGCAGCAGCTCCCCCGGCACGTACTCCCGCTCCTCGTCCGCGACCAGCACGAACCAGCGCAGCGGCACCTGCCAGACCGCCGTCCGGATCCACGGCCGGGCGTCCGGGTTCCGCTCCCGCCACCGCTCGTAGTCCGCCTGCGCCTGCAGCCGCACCACCGGGGGCAGCGCCTGGTCCAGCACCGGCGCCGGGAACTCCTCCACCAGCTCGCGCAGCGCCAGCCAGCCCCGCAGCCGGGTCCGCCACGGACACACCAGAAGCACCCCGTCCACCGTCGCCGTGAACGCGTCCGCGCTCTCGTGCACCGGCACCCCCACCGGCGGCACCGGCACCAGGTCCGCCAGGGACCGCCTCAGCTCGTCCTGGTAGCCGGGCGCGCAGCCCCGCCGGGCGTAGTCCGACCAATGGGTGCGCTCGGGCTCCGGAAAGGCCGCCAGGGGCTCGTAGACTCGCAGGTAGGAGGCATACGGGACGGTGAGGGAATCGGTCACCCCCACCTCCTCCCCCACCGCCCGCGCCGCTACGCGTACTCCCGCCGAGGGTGATCCTCGGCACCCGGCACCTACGGGCGCCCCGCAGGTCTTACGCTGCTCCCACACGCCCTCCCCACCCGCAGGAGGGCTTCCCCGCCGCATCACTTATGGGAGTCACCACCGTGACCGAAATGACCGACGGCGTCCTGCACACCCTGTTCCGTTCGGAGCAGGGAGGCCATGAGCAAGTCGTGCTGTGCCAGGACCGCGCCACCGGACTGAAGGCCGTCATCGCCCTCCACTCCACCGCCCTGGGCCCGGCCCTCGGAGGCACCCGGTTCCACGCCTACGGCTCCGACGAGGAGGCCGTGCTCGACGCCCTCAACCTGTCGCGTGGCATGTCGTACAAGAACGCCCTCGCCGGCCTCGACCACGGCGGCGGCAAGGCCGTGATCATCGGCGACCCGGACGTCCTCAAGAGCGAGGAACTGCTGCTGGCCTACGGCCGGTTCGTGGAGTCCCTCGGCGGTCGCTACGTCACCGCCTGCGACGTCGGCACCTACGTCGCCGACATGGACGTCGTGGCCCGTGAAACCCGCTGGGCGACCGGCCGCTCCCCCGAGAACGGCGGCGCCGGCGACTCCTCCGTCCTCACCGCCTACGGCGTCTTCCAGGGCATGCGCGCCAGCGCCCAGCACGTGTGGGGCGACCCGACCCTCCGCGGCCGCAAGGTCGGCGTCGTCGGCGTCGGCAAGGTCGGCCACTACCTGGTCGAGCACCTCCTCGAGGACGGCGCCGAGGTCGTCATCACGGACGTCCGCCAGGAGTCCGTGGACCGGATCATCGCCAAGCACCCCCAGGTCACCGCGGTCGCCGACACCGAGACCCTCATCCGCACCGAGGGCCTCGACATCTACGCCCCGTGCGCCCTGGGCGGCGCCCTCAACGACGACTCGGTCCCGGTGCTCACCGCGAAGATCGTCTGCGGCGCGGCCAACAACCAGCTGGCCCACCCCGGCATCGAGAAGGACCTCGCGGACCGCGGCATCCTCTACGCCCCGGACTACGTGGTGAACGCCGGCGGCGTCATCCAGGTCGCCGACGAGCTGCACGGCTTCGACTTCGACCGCTGCAAGGTCAAGGCCACGAAGATCTTCGACACCACCCTGGAGATCTTTGCCCGCGCGAAGTCGGATGGCATCCCGCCGGCCGCCGCCGCCGACCGCATCGCCGAGCAGCGCATGGCCGAGGCGCGCGCCTCCCGCACGGCGTAGGACGGCTCCTCCGGACGGCCCGTCGGGCACTGCGTGGTGAGACTCACTGCGCTTCGGCGGGTCGTCCGTCAATAAGGAGCTAAAATCACAGCTGACCAGCGAGTACGGGGCGTCTCGCCGGCACTGCGTCGAGGCACGTCATGCGGGCGACGTACCGTATGGCCGCTGAACCAGGTACCGTGGAAGCCCTACGGACCGGCCTCTCTACGGAGAGTCCGTTCCGAATCATGAACGCGTGTCAAGACTCTGGGGCCGTCGAGCCCCGTCACCGAGGGGGTCGAGCCATGGGGCGCGGCCGGGCAAAGGCCAAGCAGACGAAGGTCGCCCGCCAGCTGAAGTACAGCAGCGGCGGGACTGATCTGTCACGTCTGGCCAACGAGCTGGGCGCATCGACTTCGGAGCCGGTTAACCAGCCGGTTAGCCAGCCGCCGAACGGGGAGCCGTTCGAGGACGAAGACGACGACCCGTATGCCCGCTATGCGGACATGTACAACACGGATGAGGACGAGGACGACGAGTCCGGTCCCACCCAGCAGCGCCGCGGCGCTTGACTCGGCTCGACATCGGGCTGACCAGCTGAAAAACGTCTGAGCCCGGTCCAGGGACTTTTCCCCGGACCGGGTTCAGTGCTGCTCGGGTACGGCCGTGCAAGAGGCCGCAGGGCATCCGCGGCGATCGCTGCTGCAACGGCCGGCAGGGGCTGCTGCAACGACCGGCAGGGGAGCGGGCCGCAGCCCGCTCCCCTGCCGTATGTCGATGAACGTGCGAGGAACCTCGCAGGTCAGACCGCGTACACCCCGGTGAGGGTGGCGCCCTCGGTGTGCTCGCCGCGGTCCAGGATCTCGCCGGCCACCCAGGCGTCGACCCCACGGTCGGCCAGCGTGGTCAGGGCCACCTCGACGGACTCCTGCGGGACGACGGCCATCATGCCCACACCCATGTTCAGGGTCTTCTCCAGCTCCAGCCGCTCCACCCGGCCCGCCTTGCCGACCAGGTCGAACACGGCACCCGGGGTCCAGGTCGAACGGTCGACCGTGGCGTGCAGGTGGTCCGGGATCACGCGGGCCAGGTTGGCCGCCAGACCGCCGCCGGTGATGTGCGAGAACGCGTGCACCTCGGTGGTCCGGGTGAGCGCCAGGCAGTCCAGCGAGTAGATCTTGGTGGGCTCCAGGAGCTCCTCGCCGAGGGTGCGGCCGAACTCCGGGACCTCCCGGTCCAGGGACAGCCCGGCCCGGTCGAAGAGCACGTGCCGGACCAGCGAGTACCCGTTCGAGTGAAGTCCGGACGATGCCATCGCGATGACGGCGTCCCCCGTACGGATGCGATCCGCGCCGAGCAGCCGGTCGTACTCCACGACGCCGGTGCCGGCGCCCGCGACGTCGAAGTCGTCCGGTCCCAGCAGGCCCGGGTGTTCGGCGGTCTCGCCGCCGACCAGGGCGGTGCCGGCCAGCACGCAGCCCTCGGCGATGCCCTTGACGATCTGGGCGACCCGCTCCGGGTGGACCTTGCCGACGCAGATGTAGTCCGTCATGAACAGCGGCTCGGCACCGCAGACGACGATGTCGTCCATGACCATCGCCACCAGGTCGTGGCCGATCGTGTCGTACACGCCCATCTGGCGGGCGATGTCGACCTTCGTGCCGACGCCGTCGGTCGCCGAGGCGAGCAGCGGCCGCTCGTAGCGCTTGAGGGCGGACGCGTCGAAGAGGCCGGCGAAGCCCCCGAGGCCGCCGAGGACCTCGGGGCGCTGGGTCTTCTTCACCCACTGCTTCATCAGCTCGACCGCGCGGTCACCCGCTTCGATGTCGACGCCCGCGGAGGCGTAGGAGGCACCGGTGGCCGCCTGCGGAGCAGGCTCAAGGGACTCAGCAGACATGAGGTGAGAGCTTTCGTGTTCGTACTGCGTGAGGGAGTTACGGGCGGCGGAGCGCGTCGGCGGCGTCGGTGCCGCCCAGGAGCTCGGTCTCCAGCAGCTGCTTGCCCAGGAGTTCCGGGTCGGGAAGCTCCATCGGGTAGACGCCGTCGAAGCAGGCCCGGCACAGGTCCGGCTTCGCGATGGTCGTCGCCTCGATCATGGAATCGAGGGAGATGTACGCGAGGGAGTCCGCGCCCAGCGACTTGCCGATCTCGTCCACGGACATGCCGTTGGCGATCAGCTCCGCGCGGGTGGCGAAGTCGATGCCGAAGAAGCAGGGCCACTTGACGGGCGGCGACGAGATCCGGATGTGGACCTCGGCAGCGCCGGCCTCGCGGAGCATCCGGACCAGGGCGCGCTGGGTGTTGCCGCGGACGATCGAGTCGTCGACGACCACCAGGCGCTTGCCGCGGATGACTTCCTTGAGCGGGTTGAGCTTCAGCCGGATGCCGAGCTGACGGATCGTCTGCGAGGGCTGGATGAAGGTCCGGCCGACGTAGGCATTCTTGACCAGGCCGGATCCGTACGGGATGCCGCTGGCCTCGGCGTAGCCGACGGCCGCGGGGGTCCCGGATTCCGGGGTCGCTATGACCAGGTCGGCGTCGACCGGGGCTTCCTTCGCCAGCCTGCGGCCCATCTCGACGCGCGAGAGGTACACGTTGCGGCCGGCGATGTCGGTGTCCGGGCGCGCCAGGTAGACGTACTCGAAGACACAGCCCTTGGGCTTTGCTTCAGCGAAGCGCGAGGTGCGGAGGCCGTTCTCGTCGATCGCGATGAGCTCGCCCGGCTCGACCTCGCGGACGAAGCTGGCGCCCACGATGTCGAGGGCGGCGGACTCGCTCGCGACCACCCAGCCGCGCTCCAGGCGGCCGAGGACCAGCGGGCGGATGCCCTGCGGGTCACGGGCGGTGTAGAGCGTCCCCTCGTCCATGAAGACGAGCGAGAAGGCGCCCTTGACCTGCGGAAGGACCTTGCGGGCCGATTCCTCGACGGTCAGCGGCTTGCCGTCGTCATCGGTCTGGCCGGCCAGCAGGGCCGTGACCAGATCGGTGTCGTTGGTGGCCGCCACCCGGGTGGTGCGGCCGTCCTGCCGGGGCAGGGCGGCCACCATTTCGGCGAGTTCGGCGGTGTTCACCAGGTTGCCGTTGTGACCCAGGGCCAGGGAGCCGTGGGCCGTGGCGCGGAAGGTGGGCTGCGCGTTCTCCCACACCGAGGCACCGGTGGTCGAGTAACGGGCGTGACCGACCGCAATGTGGCCCTGGAGAGAGCCGAGAGAGGTTTCGTCGAAGACCTGGGACACGAGGCCCATGTCCTTGAAGACGAGGATCTGGGAACCGTTGCTCACAGCGATGCCCGCGGACTCTTGTCCGCGGTGCTGCAGTGCATACAGTCCGAAGTAGGTGAGCTTGGCGACCTCTTCACCCGGAGCCCAGACACCGAAGACGCCGCAAGCGTCCTGGGGGCCCTTCTCGCCGGGGAGCAGGTCGTGGTTGAGTCGTCCATCACCACGAGGCACGTCTTGAAGTGTAGGCGAGATCGACCACTGGTCCGAATTGGGGATACCCGGGAAATGTCACAGCACAGAGGGTGACGACACTCCTCACTTAGGGTCCGGATTCCCTTGTCGGAACACACAAAAGGAATGCACAGGGTCCCTTCGGCGGCACGCCCCGTCACGGACTGCCGCCCCAGGTGGGGCGGCCAGTCCGCAACGATCAGCCCCTGTATTTTCCTACGAAGAGCAAAGCGCGCCCGAGGCTACTTCTCGCCGGCCTTCGCGCCGAGCGATTTGCCGCTTTCGGCGGTCAGGGTGAGCGTGTTTCCGTCCACCTTCGACTTCAGCGGACCGGAACCGAGCAGTTCGGTCATGGCCTTCTCGGTCTCGCCCTCGGCGCCCTTGCACGCCTTGCGGGTCGCGGACAGCGCGCCGAACGTGACCGAGTCGCCGGAGACCTTCGCGGTGCTGCGGAAGGTGTTGCACCCGAGGTTGCCGGTGACCGTACCGTCCTCGGCGATGGTGAAGTGGGACGCGCCCCCGGGCACGGAGTTGACGCTGTCCATCGGGGAGCTGCCCGCGGCCAGCGCGTCCACGGTCCACTTGGTGCCCTTGAGCGGGGCGGCCTTCGGCGGGGCGACGGCCTTGGAGGTCAGGGTGATGACATCGCCCTTGGCGTTGGTCAGGGTCAGGCGCTCGCCGGCGGTCTTCACCGTGAGCTCGCCGTCCAGGGTCTCGGAGTACAGGGTCTCGAACTCCATGGCGTCGCAGGCCATGGTGGTGGTCGGGCCGGGCTTCACGGTCAGCTTGTCGCCGGACAGCGTGACGTCGGCCTGGAAGCGGTTGCAGCCGTAGTTGCCGCTGGCCGCCTTCCCTTCCACAAGCAGGTCGACGCCGGGGGGCGCGGCGGTCTCCTTGCCGCCGGCCTTGATGCTCTCGACGTTCCACTTGACTCCGGTCAGGGCCTCCGCAGGGGCCGAGCCGGCACCGGCGGCATCCGAACCGGTGCTGCCGCAGCCGGTGAGGGCGAGGGCGGCGACGAGGGCCGCAGGGGCAAGTCGGAGGATTCGCATGCCCCTGTGACGTGCCCGCGGCCCGGCCGGTTCCGCACCGTTCCCGAAGCCTTCCGGAACGGCCGGCCGGGCAGGCCCGTCGCCGCCGGGGAGGTCAGCCCAGCACCGGCAGGACCGCCGACAGGTCGGCCCGCTCACCGCTCGCGCCGACCTTCGCCGCGTCGACCTCCGCCGCCCAGCCGGTGCGTCCGGTGGCCAGTCGTACCCAGGTCAACGGGTCGGTCTCCACCACGTTCGGCGGCGTACCGCGGGTGTGCCGGGGGCCCTCGATGCACTGGACCACCGCGAACGGCGGGATCCGCACCTCGACCGAACCGCCCGGCGCCTTCACCGACAGGGCGTCCGCGAGCAGCCGGGTGCAGGCCGCGAGCGCCTGCCGGTCGAAGGGGATCTCCAGGCCGGCGGCCCGGTTCAGGTCGTCGGTGTGCACCACCAGTTCGACGGTCCGCGTCACCATGAAGTCGTCCAGGGTCATCGCCCCGATCCGCAGCGCCAGCGGGCGGCTGCCGGGCAGCGCGCCGAGCACCGCGGCCAGCCGGTCCGCGGCCCGCCCGTACGCGGCCTCCGCCGCCCCCTCCAGCGGGAACTCCTTGGCCGCCGCCGCGATCCCGCCCGCCAGCGGAGCCGTCGCGAACGGCCACTGCACCGCCGTGACCTCGGCCTTCGCCGGCTCCGGCCGCTCGGCCGCAGCCGCCGCCGAGTCGATCACCCAGGCGATGTGCGCGACCAGGTCCCGTACGGTCCACTCGCCGAGGTGGGTGGGGAGCGCGAGCTGCTCCGCGGTCAGCCCGCGGACGGCGGCCGTGACGTGCCCGAACTGCGCGGACACCGCCGCCCGGATCTTCGCGGGGTCGTAACTGCGGGTCTTGGGTTTCCTGGCGGTCGGCATGCGGCCGAGCGTAGTCCGCGGCTGCGGGAGCGGCGGAAACGGCGGTGCCCCGCCCTCCCGTCGGGGAGAGCGGGGCACGTTCCGGGTCCGGCCGCCTTACGCGAGCAGCCCCGGGATGGTCGCCTCGTGGACCTCGCGCAGCTCGGCCAGCGGGAGCGTGAACTCGCCCTGGACCTCGATCGCGTCGCCGTCCACGACACCGATGCGGGTGGCCGGGAGGCCCCGGGCGCCGCACATGTCGGTGAAGCGGAGTTCCTCGCTGCGCGGCACGGACACGATGGCCCGGCCCGCCGACTCGGAGAACAGGAAGGTGAAGGCGTCCAGGCCCTCGGGCACGATCACGCGCGCGCCGTTGCCGCCCTTGAGGCAGGACTCGGTGAGCGCCTGCACCACGCCGCCGTCGGAGACGTCGTGGGCGGCGTCCACCATGCCGTCGCGGGAGGCCGAGATGAGGATCTCGGCGAGCAGCTTCTCGCGTCCGAGGTCGACCTTCGGCGGCAGACCGCCGAGGTGGTCGTGGACGACCTGGGACCAGGCCGAGCCGCCGAACTCCTCGCGGGTGTCGCCCAGCAGGTACAGCAGCTGGCCCTGCTCCGCGAACGCCATCGGCGTACGGCGGTTGACGTCGTCGATCACACCGAGGACCGCCACGACCGGGGTCGGGTGGATCGCCGTGTCGCCGGTCTGGTTGTACAGGGAGACGTTGCCGCCGGTGACCGGGGTGCCGAGCTCCAGGCAGCCGTCGGCCAGACCGCGGCAGGCCTCGGCGAACTGCCACATGACGGCCGGGTCCTCGGGCGAGCCGAAGTTCAGGCAGTCGGAGATGGCCAGCGGCTTGGCACCGGTCGCGGCGACGTTGCGGTACGCCTCGGCCAGCGCGAGCTGCGCGCCGGTGTACGGGTCGAGCTTGGCGTACCGGCCGTTGCCGTCGGTCGCCATGGCCACGCCGAGGTTGCTCTCCTCGTCGATGCGGACCATGCCGGCGTCCTCGGGCTGCGCGAGGACGGTGTTGCCCTGCACGAAGCGGTCGTACTGGTCGGTGACCCACGACTTCGACGCCTGGTTCGGGGAGCCGACCAGCGCGAGGACCTGCTTGCGCAGTTCCTCGGAGCTCTGCGGGCGGGGCAGCTTGCCGGCGTCGTCCGCCTGCAGCGCGTCCTGCCAGGAGGGGCGCTCGTACGGACGCTGGTAGACCGGGCCCTCGTGGGCGACGGTGCCCGGCGGCACGTCGACGATCTGCTCGCCGTGCCAGAAGATCTCCAGGCGCTCGCCGTCGGTCACCTCGCCGATGACGGTGGCGATGACGTCCCACTTCTCGCAGATCGCCAGGAACCGCTCGACGTGCTGCGGCTCGACGATCGCGCACATGCGTTCCTGCGACTCGCTCATGAGGATTTCCTCGGGCGAGAGGGTCGCGTCGCGCAGCGGGACGGTGTCGAGGTCGACGCGCATGCCGCCGGAACCGGCGGAGGCCAGCTCGGAGGTGGCGCAGGACAGGCCGGCACCGCCGAGGTCCTGGATGCCCGCGACCAGCTTCTCCTTGAAGATCTCCAGGGTGCACTCGATGAGGAGCTTCTCCTGGAACGGGTCGCCGACCTGGACCGCGGGGCGCTTGGTGGGCTTGGTGTCGTCGAAGGTCTCGGACGCGAGGACCGAGACGCCGCCGATGCCGTCGCCGCCGGTGCGGGCGCCGTAGAGGATCACCTTGTTGCCGGGGCCGGAGGCCTTGGCCAGGTGGATGTCCTCGTGCTTCATGACGCCGATGCAGCCGGCGTTGACCAGCGGGTTGCCCTGGTAGCACTCGTCGAAGACGACCTCGCCGCCGATGTTCGGCAGGCCCAGGCAGTTGCCGTAGCCGCCGATGCCGGCGACGACGCCGGGCAGCACGCGCTTGGTGTCCGGGTGGTCCGCCGCGCCGAAGCGCAGCGGGTCCACCACGGCGACCGGGCGGGCGCCCATCGCGAGGATGTCGCGGACGATGCCGCCGATGCCGGTGGCCGCGCCCTGGTAGGGCTCGATGTACGACGGGTGGTTGTGGGACTCCACCTTGAAGGTGACCGCGTAGCCCTGGCCGACGTCGACGACGCCGGCGTTCTCGCCGATGCCGACGAGCATGGCGTCGTTCTCGGGGGCCTTCTCACCGAACTGCTTCAGGTGGACCTTGCTGCTCTTGTACGAGCAGTGCTCGGACCACATGACGGAGTACATGGCGAGCTCGGCACCGGTGGGGCGGCGGCCGAGGATCTCGCGGATCCGGTCGTACTCGTCCTCCTTGAGGCCGAGTTCCTTCCAGGGCTGGGAGGCGTCCGGGGTCTCCGCGGCGTGCTTGACGGTGTCGAGGGTCATGCGCTTACCAGCTTCTTCAGGACCGAGGTGAAGAACGGCAGGCCGTCGGTGCGGCCCGTCCCGATCAGCGGCTCGACGGCGTGCTCGGGGTGCGGCATGAGACCGACGACGTTGCCCGCCTCGTTCGTGATGCCGGCGATGTCGCGGAGCGAGCCGTTCGGGTTGCCGTACCCGTCAGCGGCTTCGCCGCGGGCCAGGTACCGGAACGCGACCCGGCCCTCCGCCTCCAGCTCGTCGAGCGTGCGCTCGTCGGCGACGTAGCGGCCGTCCATGTTCTTGAGCGGGACGGCGATCTCCTGGCCCTGCTCGTAGTCGCCGGTCCAGGCCGTCTCTGCGTTCTCGACGCGGAGGCGCTGCTCGCGGCAGATGAAGTGCAGGTGGTTGTTGCGCAGCATCGCGCCCGGCAGCAGGTGGGCCTCGGTGAGGACCTGGAAGCCGTTGCAGATGCCGAGGACGGGCATGCCCGCCTTCGCCTGCTCGATGATCGTCTCCATCACCGGCGAGAAGCGGGAGATGGCGCCCGCCCGCAGGTAGTCGCCGTACGAGAACCCGCCCGCGAGGACGACCGCGTCGACCTGGTGCAGGTCCTTGTCGCGGTGCCACAGCGAGACCGGCTCGGCGCCCGCGAGGCGGACGGCGCGCAGCGAGTCACGGTCGTCGAGCGTTCCGGGGAACGTGACGACTCCGATGCGAGTGGTCACCGTCAGGCCTCGACCTTCACGGTGAAGTCTTCGATGACGGTGTTGGCGAGGAACGTCTCGGCCATCTTGTGGATGCGGTCGAGGGCGGCCTGGTCGACCGGCCCTTCGACTTCCAGCTCGAAACGCTTGCCCTGACGGACGTCCGCGATCCCCTCGAAGCCCAGGCGCGGCAGTGCACGCTGCACCGCCTGGCCCTGGGGGTCGAGGATCTCGGGCTTGAGCATGACGTCGACTACGACGCGTGCCACTGGCACTCCCGGTGTGGTGGTTGGTGCGAAGGCGGTGTCATCAGCGTACCCGCCCGAAATTTCTACGCGGGTAGACGATCTGTACGTTCACACAACCCTCCGCTTTCGCCTTCACCAACACTCCTCAAAATCGACAGGAAAGCAGCACGGCCGGGATTGCGGCGGGACACGCGGGCGGCATTAATTGGGCTTCACAATGCCGCGGTATTCGAGGTACAAAGGAATCCACAAGGTTTGCGGCACAAAGACGCATTGTTCCGAAACAGCCATACAGTCGACATCGCCGCACGTCAGAAGCGGGTGGCGAAGGTCGCGCGAAGGGACCGATATCCGTGGCGCAGCGCGTAGTGGTGACAATCTCCGACGACATCGACGGCGGGGAGGCGGCGGAAACCGTGACCTTCGGTCTCGACGGTAAGTCGTACGAGATCGACCTGAATCTCGCCAACGCGAAGAAGCTCCGCAAGAGCCTTGCGCCCTACATGGCGGCGGGCCGCCGGCAGGCCCGGTCCGGCAAGACCTACAAGCACACCTCGCTCGCCCCGGACCCGGCCGTCGTCCGCGCCTGGGCCCGGTCGCACAGCCTCGACGTCCCGCCCCGGGGCCGCATCCCCAAGAAGGTCTACGAGGCCTACAACGAGGCCCACTGACCACCGATTTGCCAAGCACCCCGGTCGGTCCGCTAGTGTGTGGATCACGCCGAGGGGCGAGACCGCAGGTCAAAGCCTCGAAGGTCGTGCGGGTGTAGTTCAGTAGCAGAACACCCCCCTTCCAGGGGGGAGGCGCAGTGTGCGATTCCTGTCACCCGCTCTGCATCGCTTTACCAACCACTCCGGTGGATCGGGTAGAGTGGTGCTCGCACCGACCGGTGAAAGCCGATCGGCGGCATGCGGACGTGGCTCAGTTGGTAGAGCATCACCTTGCCAAGGTGAGGGTCGCGAGTTCGAATCTCGTCGTCCGCTCAGAGAGAAGGCCCCAGTCGAAAGACTGGGGCCTTCTGCGTTTGCCGGTCGAGACGGAGTCTGCCGGTCGATGCGAATCTGCTGGTGGAGACGGAGTCTGCCGGTCGATGCGAATCTGCTGGTGGAGACGGAGTCTGCCGGTGGGTCGGGGTGGTCAGGGGCCGTGATGGCCGCCGACGGGCCGGACTGATTGCCGGTGCCACGACGTTTGCCGACGGGCCCGTGTGGTCAGGGTCGGGATGGGGTGCATCCCGCTCATGACAAATGTCATCGGGGCTGATGACACCGCGCACTGCCGAGGCCCCGGATCCGCCGGGAATCTGAAGTCATGACTGACAACGACCCCTGCGTGATCGAGGCCGAAGGCCTCCGCCGCGGCTACTCCGGAGGCTTCGAGGCCGTCCGCGGCATCTCCTTCACCGTCGCCCGCGGCGAGATCTTCGCCCTGCTCGGCACCAACGGCGCCGGCAAGACCTCGACCGTGGAGGTCCTGGAAGGCCTGGCCCGGCCGTCCTCCGGCCGGGTCCGCGTCCTCGGCCACGATCCGTACGCCGAGCGGGCCCTGGTCCGGCCCCGGACCGGAGTCATGCTCCAGGAGGGCGGTTTCCCCGCCGACCTCACGGTCGGCGAGACCCTCCGCATGTGGGCCGGCTGCACCACCGGGGCCCGGCCCGCCGCCGAGGTCCTGGAGCAGGTCGGGCTGACCGCCCGGGCCGCGATACGGGTCAAGCAGCTGTCCGGCGGCGAGCGCCGCCGGCTCGACCTGGCACTCGCCCTGCTCGGCAGCCCCGAAGTGCTGTTCCTCGACGAGCCGACCACCGGCATGGACGCCGAGGGCCGCCGCGACACCTGGCGGCTGGTCCGTTCCCTGCGCGACGCCGGCACGACGGTGCTGCTCACCACGCACTACCTGGAGGAGGCCGAGGAGCTGGCCGACCGGCTGGCGATCCTGCACGGCGGCGAGATCGTCGCGGCCGGCACCCCGGCCGAGGTCACCGCCGCCCAGCCGGCCCGGATCCGCTTCCGGCTGCCCGAGGGCGTCTCCCCGGCCGCCCTGCCGCTCGGCCTGCGGGCCGCCGCGGACGGCCCGGCCGTGGAGATCCGCACGAACCGGCTCCAGGAGTCGCTGACCGAACTGCTCCGCTGGGCCGAGGAGTCGGCCGTCCGGCTGGACGGGCTGGACGCCCGCTCGGCCTCCCTCGAAGAGGCGTTCCTGGAGATCGCCGCCCGCACCCCGGAAGGTGTCCGATGAGCATCGCGTACGGCCGCCTGGCCGCTTTGGGACGAGCCGAGCTCACGCTCCTGGCCCGCAACAAGAACAACCTGTTCATCGCCCTGCTGATGCCGGTCGCGATGATCTCCGTCCTGCGCTCCTCCCTCTCCGGGATAGGTCCCGGCGACCTGCCGATGGGCGCCGGCGCCGCCACGATGATCGGCGGGACCGGGATGGTCCTCATCCTCGTCGTCTACATGGCCCTGGTGTCCGCGTTCACCGCCCGGCGCGAGGAGCTCGTGCTCAAGCGGCTGCGCACCGGGGAGGCCACCGATCTCGAGATCCTTGCGGGCGGCTCGCTGCCGGCCGTGGTCCTGGCGCTCCTCCAGGTCCTGCTGCTGACGGCCGGCGGGGCGATCGTCCTCGGCCTGGGGGCACCCGAACAGCCGCTGCTGCTGGTCGCCGGACTCGTCGTCGCCGTGGTCCTGCTCGTGCCGGCGGCCGCCCTGACCACGGCCATCACGCGGAACGTGGAGAGCGCGGGCATCACCACGCTGCCGTTCTTCCTGCTGTCGGCGATCGGTTCCGGGATGATGCTGCCGACGGACGTGCTGCCCGACCGGGTGGCCGATGTGTGTGAACTGCTGCCGCTGAGCGGGGCGATGCAGCTCATACGGGCCGGCTGGACGGGAGGCACCGGGGCCGGGGAGCTGCTGGGTGCGGCGCTGACAGCGCTGGCCTGGATCGTGATCACCGTGTTTGCTGTCCGGCGGTGGTTCCGGTGGGAACCGCGCCGGTAGGACCTCGCGGGACGGCCCGCGGGGCGGGGACTGCACGACCAGCCGCACGTACGGGCGGGGCGGCCGGGGGGACGGGACGATGTCGAAGCTGACCGGCTGGTGGAAGAACCGGGGGCAGGCGGCCAAGGTCGAGCTGTACACGCGCTGGTCGTTCCTGTTCTTCGCCGTGATCGAGCTGACCCTCGTGGTGCCCGCGCCCTTCGTCGACGTCGAGCGGATTCCGATCCCGCTGGCCACGGCGCTGGCGCTGGTCGCCACCCTGCAGTCGGTGCTGTGCGGAGTGGTCTGCGGCAAGGCCCTGAACTGGGTGCTGGAGCGGGGGCCGCGGCCGGTGAAGGCGGCCGGTGCGCTGATCGGCGTGACGGCGGCGGCCGTCATCGCGCTGCTGGTGCTGCGGGGCACCGGGGAGATCGGCCGGGTCCCGAACGCCACGACCGGGCCGACGCTGGTGGGCGGCATGGTGTGCTTCGGCGTCGGCGCCCTGGTGCTGGTGCTGCGGCGGGTCCGGGAGATGGCGCTGGCGGTGCCGGTCTCGGGTCTGGTGACGGCCGTCGCGGCCCTGGCCGCGGGGGTGCCCGGGGCGGAGTCCGTGGGCTACGGGGTGGGGGTGCTGCTCGGGTCCGCGCTCCTGGCCTTCACCTGCGGGTTCTCGGCGTGGCTGGTGCGTACGGTGTGGGAGTTGGACCGGTCCCGGGAGTTGCAGGCGCGGCTCGCAGTGGCCGAGGAGCGGTTGCGGTTCGGCCGGGACCTGCACGACGTGATGGGCCGCAATCTCGCGGTGATCGCGCTCAAGAGCGAACTCGCGGTGCAACTGGCACGGCGTGAACGCCCCGAGGCAGTGGAGCAGATGATCGAGGTACAGCGGATTGCCCAGGAGTCCCAGCGCGAGGTGCGGGACGTGGTGCGGGGATACCGCGAGGCCGACCTGGTGGTGGAACTGGAGGGAGCCCGCGGGGTGCTCACGGCCGCCGGCATCGACTGCCGGGTGGACGTCCCGGCGGACACCGAGCTGCCCGCCGAGATCCAGTCGGCGTTCGGCTGGGTGGTGCGCGAGGCCGCGACGAACATCCTCCGGCACGGGGACGCACGGAGCTGCACCATCGGGCTGTCGGGGAGTGCGGGGGACTCCCTGACCTTGGTGGTCGAGAACGACGGGGTGCCGTCCGGTCCGCCGGCCGGCGGATCCGGTTCGGGGCTGGCGGGGCTGCGGGAGCGGCTGGCCGTCCTCGACGGCACGCTGGAAGCCGGTCCGCTGCCCGGCGGCCGGTTCCGGCTGCGCGCCGAGATCCCGGCTCAGGGGGCCGCGGCATGAGCACCGTACGGGTCCTGCTGGCGGACGACGAGCACCTGATCCGCGGGGCACTGGCCGCCCTTCTCTCCCTGGAGAGCGACCTGCTGGTGGTCGCGGAGGCCGCCTCGGGTCCGGAGGCGCTGGCGATGGCGCGGGCGCACCGGCCCGATGTGGCGGTGCTGGACCTCGAGATGCCGGGAGCGGACGGTGTGAGCGTCGCCACATCACTGCGCTCCGAACTCCCCGGCTGCAAGACCATGATCGTGACCAGTCACGGCCGGCCGGGGCACCTGAAGCGGGCGCTTGCAGCCGGCGTGAGGGCGTTCGCACCGAAGACCGTTTCGGCGCAGCAGCTCGCCGAGATCATCCGGGCCGTGCAGGCCGGAGGGCGTTATGTGGACCCGGAGTTGGCGGCCGACGCGATCAGCGCGGGGGACTCACCGCTGACCGCGCGGGAGGCCGAAGTGCTGGAACTCGCGGCCGACGGAGCGCCCGTTGCGGAGATCGCGGAGCGGGCCGGGCTGTCGCAGGGGACGGTCCGGAACTACCTCTCCTCGGCCGCCTCGAAGCTCGGTGCCGAGAACCGGCACACGGCAGTGCGTCTCGCCCGGCAGCGAGGTTGGGTATAGTGGGCATCGCGCTACGGCGCATGCGGACGTGGCTCAGTTGGTAGAGCATCACCTTGCCAAGGTGAGGGTCGCGAGTTCGAATCTCGTCGTCCGCTCCGATGAAGAAGGCCCCGGTCACCTGACCGGGGCCTTCTTCGTGTCTCAGTGGTTCCAGGCGAGGCCGGTGAGCCGCTCGTACGCCTCGATGTACTTGGCGCGGGTCTGCTCGACGATCTCGGTGGGCAGCGCCGGCGGCGGCTGCTCGCTCTTGCGGTCCCAGCCGGAGGCCGGCGAGGTCAGCCAGTCGCGGACGAACTGCTTGTCGTACGAGGCCTGGGCGCGGCCGGGCTGCCACTCGTCGGCGGGCCAGAACCGCGAGGAGTCGGGCGTGAGCACCTCGTCGGCGGCGACGAGGGTGTCGCCGTCGAAGCCGAACTCGAACTTGGTGTCCGCGAGAATGATGCCGCGCTCGCGCGCCACGTCGCGGGCGCGGGAGTAGACGGCGAGGGTGGTCTGGCGGAGCAGGGCGGCGGTCTCGGCGCCGGTGGTGCGGGCCACTTCCTCGTAGGTGACGTTCTCGTCGTGCTCGCCGACGGCGGCCTTGGCGGCCGGGGTGAAGATCGGCGCGGGCAGCTCGGAGCCGTCCACCAGGCCCTCGGGGAGGGCGAGTCCGCAGACCGTGCGGGTCTGTTCGTACTCGGTGAGGCCGGAGCCGGTCAGGTAGCCGCGGGCCACGCACTCGACGGGGACCATGTCGAGGTTCTTGCAGATCAGGGTGCGACCGGCCCAGTCGGCGGGGGCGCCGGCGGGGAGTTCGGTGCTGATCACGTGGTTCGGGACCAGGTCGGCGAGCTGGTCGAACCACCACAGGGAGAGCTGCGTGAGGACGCGGCCCTTGTCGGGGATCTCGGTGGGGAGCACCCAGTCGTAGGCGGACATGCGGTCGCTGGCCACCATCACGAGCTCACCGGCCTCGTTCCGGTAGAGCTCGCGCACCTTGCCGGTGTGGAGGTGAACGAGGCCCGGAACCTGAACCGGCTCGGGCTTTTCGACGAATCCGGACACGGTTTCTCCCTGTGGTTCTGTATGAAGCACACCGATTCTCGCGCACCCGCCGGTGATCACGCCCAACGGGGGCGGTCAGTCGCGCTTGCAGATCCGGTCGAGGAGGTTGGCGGTGGCACGCTGGATGCGCCCGTCGACGTGTCCGGGGCGGTCCAGGGCGGGTGACCAGGCGAAGGTGCCGGAGGCGAAGACGAGGGCACCGCTGGGAGCCCGGTAGAGGGAGGTCTCCTGGTGCCTGCGGGTGCCCTCGCTGTCCCGGTAAGGAGAGTGGGCGAGCAGGATGCGGTTGTGGTGCTCGGGGAGCTGGGTGCGGGGGTAGTAGCGGTCGGCCTCGCCGGCGACCAGGCCGTCCAGCTCGTCGCCCTCGCCGGCGCCTGTGGAGTCCCACAGCCAGTGCCCGGCGTTGCGGACGACCAGGGGGGCCGGGTCGGGGACCCGGCCGGCGTACTGGATGCCGAGGAGCTGCTGCTCGGGGCGGTCGATCTCGCGCCAGAGGGCGGGGCGGCCCGGCCCGCGGCGTTTTCGGCAGGTCAGCAGCCGGTCCGGGACCCCGGAGGGCGACGGGGACAGCTCGACCTGCCAGTACATGGTGTTGGCGGACAGGAACACCAGGGAGGTGCCGGCGTCGCGGGCGGTCTCCGCGGCCCGGCGCATGGGGGCCGACCAGTACTCGTCGTGGCCGGGGAAGACCAGGCCGCGGTAGCGGGTGGGGTCGACGCGGCCGGCGTGCAGGTCGCGGGTGTCGGCGTAGGCGAGGTCGTAGCCGTAGCGCTCGGCCCAGCGGATGAAGTCGTAGGCGTGGCCCACATGGAGGGGCAGGCCGGCGCCCGCGTAGGGGCGGTCGAAGGAGACGGTGGTGGCCGCGTCCTCCTCGCCGAGCAGCCGGCCCTGCTCGTCCCACGCGTGGTAGAGGCTGGCGCCGGTGCGGCCGTCCTCGGGGTAGAGGTTGTACGCCTGCCAGGTGATGTCGGGCAGCAGGAGCAGCAGGTCGGCGGGGCGGTCGTCGCGGACGGTGAACGGGATGTGCGAGCGGAAGCCGTCGACGGTGGTCAGCACGGCCACATAGGCGCCGGGGTTCCAGTACGACGGGACCTGGAGCCGCCAGGACAGCCACCAGTGGTGGCAGGAGACGGTCCGGTCGGCGGCCAGCGGCGCGGGCTGGACGATGCCGGACAGCATCGGACTGGAGTGGATCTTCGAGGCGCCGTCGCCGGCGTAGTGGCCGATCCGGTAGATGTCGACGGAGAACTGCTGGGGCGGGTCGACGGTGATGTGGAAGTCGATGGCCTCGCCGGGGGCGACGCCGCCGGTGGAGCTGAATCCCTTGATCTGGCGGTGCACGTCGTCGGCGGTGCGGGGGCCGCCGGCCCGGGGGGCGGGGACCGTGCCCGGGGTGCGCCCGGTGCCGGATCCCGCGCCGGTGCCGGCCGCCGCGGCCTGGTCGACGTACCAGGGCACCATCTGGCCGGTGTCGCCGAAGTACAGCTCGCTGCCTCGGAACCAGGGGAGCGGGCCCTGTCCGAACGGGTCGGTCACCGCGTGTGCGAGAGCGCCCGACTCCCAGCGCCGGATCTGGTCCGCACCCATTCCGCTCCCCTCCCTCGCTCCCCCGAACGACTGCCGCTGCGGTACGCGGATGTCCGCTACCGGTCCCAGCACATCACATAACGCACTCACTTCGTCACCGTTCGTCGCGAATTGACGAGACCGGAACATGTGAATCCGGATGCGGGGAGGCGCGGACGGGGTTCCGGACAGGGCCCGCAAGCCCGGCCCGGAAGGGGGTTCACACCAGCCTGACCGGCTTCTCCGCCCGTACGCCGGTCTCTGTGAGCCAGGCCCGCAGCGGTTCCGGATCGCCGTCCTCGACAAGCGACAGCACCCGGGACGTGAGATCGGCCCGGCGCTCTCCGGCGAGCAGCAGGACGGGCCCGTCCAGCCAGTCCAGACCGGGCGCACCCCCCGCATAGTCCACGGCGGCGCAGCAGACCATCGCCGCTACGTGGTCGGCCAGCAGGTCGCGGCCGCTGCGCGGCGGCTGCAGCGGGAACAGCGGTACGGCGTCCGACCCGCGGGCGGGCACCGGGCCGGGCGCCGCGGCCTCGGCCCGCGCCACGTCTCCGCTGAGCCGGCCGGCCAGCACCTCGCGCACCGTGTCGTCGGCGCCGGCCAGGTGGGCGAAGACCCGCTCCAGGGTGGGCGCGGGCAGCCCGTCCGGCTGCGGGGTGTCCGCCGCCGGTACCTGCCGGGGGCCGGCCGGCACCGGGGCGGCGGAGGGCGCGGCCGGGCGGGGGGTGCCCGCGGGCAGGGTGAGGGCGTCCAGGGCGCGGTGCAGGCGGGCCGCCTCGGTGCGCCACTTCCGGTCCACGACCTCCTCCGGATACGCCTCCCAGTCGACCGGCGCCCAGTCGGGGCCGGGCTGGGCCGGGCCGCCGTGGAACAGGCGGGCCGCGAGCAGCGAGGCGGCCTCGTCCACCGCACCCGGCTGCTCCAGCAGGTCGCAGGCGGGCCGCTCGCCCAGCCGGCTCGCGAACCCTTCCGCGAGCCGGTCGCGGCGGGACAGCTCGGTGAGGGCCGCGACCACGCCCACGTCCAGCTGGGAGGGCCAGCGGCCCATCCGCCAGGCGGGCAGCGCGACCCGGGTCAGCAGCCGGTCCCAGCCCGCGTAGGCCAGCCCGACCTGTTCCTGGGCGACGATCCGCAGTCCGTAGTCGACCGCCTGGGCACGCTCGGAGGCCGCGGTGGCGACCCCGCGCTCCATCTCGGCCGCGTCCTGCCCGCACCGGCCCAGCAGCGCGCGGCCGATCCGGGCCACCCAGCCGAGGCCGGGCCGCTCGCCCACCGCGACCGCCGCGTCGAGGCCGCGGACGAAGCGGCGGGCGGCGGCTATGTCGGGCTGGGCGGAGGGGCCGGTGCCGGCGACCACGGGGGCCAGGACGGCGCGCAGCTCCGCGACCCGCATCCACCACAGGAACGGGGTGCCGATCACGAGGACCGGTGCCGCGTCCGCGCCGGCCGGCCCGCGGCCGGGCGCGGACCCGCGGCCGCGGTGGGTGTGGTGGGTGCGGTCCTCCAGCCAGCTGTCGCAGTCCGGGGTGAGGGCTATGGCGGAGGGCGCGGGGACGTCCATCCGGTCCGCGAGGTCGCGGACCAGCCGGTAGAGGTCCGGGGCCGCCTCCTCGGCCAGCGGCACGGTGGGGGTCACCGCGGGGCTGGCGTGCCGTACGACGGCGGCGAACACGCCGGCGACGACGGCCACCACGGCGGCGGCCGCGCAGACCGCGACGATCACGCCCTGCCAGAGGTCGCCCGTCAGCCGCCCGGTGACCCGTGCGGCGACCAGTACGACCGCCAGGGCAGCGGGCAGCACGGCCAGCGCCGTCGCCCGGCTGCGCAGTCGCAGCACGGCGAGTGCGCCGGCACGCGCGCTCAACGCGCCCACCTCGATACCCAGCCCGGTTCCGGACACGGCCGGACGTCACCCCCTCGGTGCCCTGCGGCGGCTTTGCTCACTCCCCCAGAGTGGCACCCGTCACCGACATCGCAATGCCGGTGGGCCAAGTGCCGGAATCCTTGCGCGGCACCATAGTTGGGAGTTCGGCACCCGTCAGCCGGACGGCTCAGCGTCACCCGATGGAATGGCTTTGGGTAAAGCTGGATGCGGTCTTGGGCGGCCGGATGCAGACGTACGTACGGGCCCGGGCGCATGGTGTGCGCTCCGGGCCCGTACGTGTGTGCGTGGGGTGGTCCGGCGCTGTTCGGCGCGGTACCGCCGGGGTTCAGCTGCCTTCGGCGGCCTTTTCCGCAATGTCCGTGCGGTGCTGCGAGCCGTCGAGGCGGATCCGGCCGAGGGCCTTATACGCGCGCTCGCGGGCCTGCGCCAGATCGGATCCGGTCGCGGTGACCGAGAGCACCCGGCCGCCCGCGCTGACCACGGCGTCGCCCTCGCGCCGGGTGCCCGCGTGGAGGACGTACGCCTGCGGCCCGTCCTCGGCGGCCACCTCGTCGAGGCCCTCGATCGGGTCGCCGGAGCGGGGGGTGCCCGGGTAGTTGTGGGCCGCGACGACCACGGTCACGGCCGCGTCCTCGCGCCAGGCGAGCGGCGGCAGCGTGTCGAGGGTGCCGTTGGCGGAGCCGAGCAGCACGGCGGCGAGCGGGGTGCGCAGCCGGGCCAGCACCACCTGGGTCTCGGGGTCGCCGAAGCGCGCGTTGAACTCGATGACCCGCACGCCCCGGCCGGTGATCGCCAGACCGGCGTACAGCAGGCCGGAGAACGGGGTGCCGCGGCGGCGCAGCTCGTCCACGGTCGGCTGGAGGACGGTCTCCAGGACCTCGTCGACGAGCTTGGGGTCGGCCCACGGCAGCGGCGAATAGGCACCCATGCCGCCGGTGTTGGGGCCGAGGTCGCCGTCGAGCGCGCGCTTGAAGTCCTGCGCGGGCTGGAGCGGCAGCACGGTGGTGCCGTCGGTGATGGCGAACAGCGAGACCTCGGGGCCGTCGAGGTACTCCTCGATGACCACGCGCTCGCACGCGAGGGCGTGCGCCCGGGCCTCGGCGAGGTCGGAGGTGACGACGACGCCCTTGCCGGCGGCCAGGCCGTCGTCCTTGACCACGTAGGGCGCGCCGAAGGCGTCGAGCGCCTCGTCGATCTCCGCCGGGGTGGTGCAGACGTAGGAGCGGGCGGTCGGCACGCCGGCGCCGGCCATCACGTCCTTCGCGAAGGCCTTGGAGCCCTCCAGCTGCGCCGCCTCGCCGGACGGGCCGAAGCAGGGGATGCCGGCCGCGCGGACCGCGTCGGCGACCCCGGCCACCAGCGGGGCCTCCGGCCCGATGACGACCAGGTCGGCCTCCAGCTCACCGGCCAGGGCGGCCACGGCGGCACCGTCGAGGGCGTCGACCGGGTGCAGCCGGGCCACCTCTGCGATGCCCGCGTTGCCGGGGGCGCAGTGCAGAGCGGTGACGTCGGGGTCGAGGGACAGAGAGCGGCACAGGGCGTGTTCGCGGGCGCCGCCGCCGATGACGAGGACCTTCACGGTGAGCAGCCTAGCCCGCGCGGCGGAGTGCCCCTTGTGCGGGCACCCCAAACGCGGGCGGCTACTCGTTCGTATATTCCTCCACCACAGTGGCGCCGAGCTCGCGCACGATCAGGTCGTGGCCGGTCAGGGCGCTCTCCACGAGGTCCGGGTCGTCGTCCTCCGGAACGTCGTCCTCCGGGGCCACGGGCGGCGGCTGGTACGCGGCCGGCGGAGCCTGCACGGCCGCTGCCGGCGGGGCGGACTGCGCCATGGCCGACGGCTGCGCGGCGGCCGGGGCGGGGGCCGCCGGGGGCGGGGCCGCGGCGGTGGGCGGGGTGTGGACGGGCGGGGCGTACGCGGGCGCCGGCGGGGCGCCGTAGCCGGACGCGGGGGCCGGTCCGCCGCCGCCGCCGACCACGGCGTCGATCTTCCAGTTCACCTGGAACTGCTCGGCCAGGACCGCCTTGAGGACGTCCTCGCTGCCGCTGCTCGCGAAGTTGTCGCGGGCGCCGGCGTTGGGGAAGCCGAGCTGGACGGTGGTCCCGTCGAAGCCGGTGACCTGCGCGTTCTGGCTCAGCAGGATCCAGGTGAAGCGCCGGCGGTTCTTGACGGCCTCCAGGATGCCCGGCCACATGGCCTGCACCTGGCCGGCGCCCTGGGCCATGGCGGCGGAGGGCGCGGC
>NZ_JAJAUZ010000078.1 GCF_020532645.1 Streptomyces bambusae | reverse complement strand
TACCCCCGGCACCGCCGGACTCCCCGCACCCGACGCGAAGCCCACCCCGACACCCGGCAGGTGACGCTGTGACCGCCCTGGAACCGGCCCCCGGCACGGGCCGCCGCCCCGTCCTCCGCCCGCCGCACCCCGCGGAGGCGCCGTGAGCCCGCAGGAACCCCCGCGCCGCCGGGTCCCCGGCCCCGGCCGCCCGCGCGCCGGCGACCGGCCGTCGGACCGGCCCGCCTCCCGGCCCCGCACCCGCCCGGCCGTCCGGTCCGCCGCCGCCCGGCCCCGCCCGGCCGCCGGCCGCGCCGCCACCATCCGGCTCGGCAACCCCAAGCCCCGGCTCCGCCTCGTCGGCATCGGCCTCACCCTGGTGCTGCTCGCCTTCACCGTGCGGCTCCTCCAGGTACAGGCCGTCGACGCCTCCGAGTTCACCGCGCAGGCGCAGAAGAACCGGTACGCCAAGTACACCCTCGCCGCCGAGCGCGGCCAGATCACCGACCGGACCGGCATCGCGCTCGCCACCAGCGTCGACGCGTACGACATCACCGCCGACCCGACCATGTTCACGCCCAAGGAGAGCAAGGCCCTCGACGCCCCCGAGCAGGCCGCCGCCCTGCTCGCCCCGCTCCTCGGCAAGGACGCCAAAGAGCTCACCGCCCGGTTCAAGACCCCGAACACCAAGTACGTGGTCCTGGCCCGCCGCCAGACCCCGCAGGTCTGGAACCAGATCAAGGACCTCAAGAAGGCGTTCGCGGAGAAGGCCGAGGCCGACAAGCGCCGCGGCGGCCCCGGCGCCAACGTCCTCGCCGGCCTCTTCCAGGAGCCCAGCAGCAAGCGGGTGTACCCCAACGGAGACCTCGCCGCCGGGATAATCGGTTACGTCAACTCCGAGGGCAAGGGCGCCGGCGGCCTCGAATCCGCCCTCGACGAGAAGCTCGCCGGGCAGGACGGCGAACTCCGCTACGCCCAGGCCGGCGGCCGCCGGGTGCCCACCGCCGGCTCCCACGAGAAGCCCGCCGTCCCCGGCTCCGACATCGAGCTGACCATCGACCGCGACATCCAGTGGGCCGCCCAGAACGCCATCACCGAACAGGTCCGCAAGTCCGCCGCCGACCGCGGCTACGTCGTCGTCCAGGACACCCGCACCGGCGAGATCCTCGCCATGGCGAACGCCCCCGGCTTCGACCCGAACGACCTCAGCCGGGCCCGCTCGGCCGCCATGGGCAACGCGGCCCTCCAGGACGTCTACGAACCCGGCTCCACCGCCAAGGTCATCTCCATGGCCGCCGTACTGGAGGAGAAGGCCGCCGGCCCGCTCACCCACGTCACCGTCCCCAACCGGCTGCACCGCGGCGACCGGCTGTTCAAGGACGACATCGACCACCCGACCTGGTACCTGACCCTCAACGGGGTCCTCGCCAAATCCAGCAACATCGGCACCATCCTGGCCACCGGACAGCTCGGCAAGACCCAGTCCGACGCCAACGACGTCCTCTACTCGTACCTGACGAAGTTCGGCCTCGGCCGGCCCACCGGCCTCGACTACCCCGGCGAGTCCCGCGGCATCCTCGCCAAGCCCCGCGAATGGTCCACTTCGCAGCAGTACACGATCCCCTTCGGCCAGGGCCTGTCGGTCAACGCCGTACAGGCGGCCTCCGTGTACTCGACCGTCGCCAACGGCGGGGTCCGCATCGAACCCACCCTGGTCCGCGGCAGCAAGGGCCCCGACGGCCGCTTCACCCCCGCCTCCGCCCCCGAACGCACCCGCGTGATCAGCGAAGGCACCGCCAAGACCCTCGCCGCCATGCTCGAATCGGTCGTCGACGACCAGGAGGGCACCGGCACCAAGGCCCGCATCCCCGGCTACCGGGTCGGCGGCAAGACCGGAACGTCCAACCGGGTGGATCCGGCGACCGGCCGCTACAAGGGCTACACCGCCTCCTTCGCCGGGTTCGCACCCGCCGACAACCCTCGCATCACCGTCTACTGCGCCATCCAGAATCCGACGAAGGGCAGCTACTTCGGCGGCCAGATCTGCGGCCCCATCTACAAGAAGGTCATGGAGTTCGCCCTCAAGACCCTCCAGATCGCCCCCACCGGCGCCCCTCCCGCAGGTCTGCCGGTCACCTTCACCCCGTAAGGCACCACCGTGACGACGATCACCCAGGACCCCGGGAACCAGCGCGACCCGGGCCCCTCGATTCCCGGCGGGCCCGGTGCGCCCGGTACGCTCACCGCCGTGCCCCACGCTGATCAGCCCAGAACCGCCCAGAAAGACGCCCCGGCAACGCCGCCGGGAGCGCCCCGGCCCGCCACGCTGCGCCCGACCCCCCTGGGCGAGCTGGCCGCGCTGCTGGGAACCGACGTTCCGGAAGCCGCCCAGGCGGAGATCTCCGGCATCACGCACGACTCCCGGGCCGTGCGCCCCGGCGACGTGTACGCGGCCCTGCCCGGCGCCAACCTGCACGGCGCCGACTTCGCCGCCCAGGCCGCCGAACGCGGTGCCGCCGCCGTCCTGACCGACCCGGCCGGGGCCGAGCGGGCCGCCGCCACCGGACTGCCGGTGCTCGTCGTGCCCGAGCCCCGCGGCCGGATGGGCGAGCTCGCCGCCGCCGTCTACGGGCACCCGGGCCGCGGCCTCCTCCAGATCGGCATCACCGGCACGTCCGGCAAGACCACCACGGCCTACCTGGTCGAGGGCGGCCTGCGCGGCGCCGGCCGGGCCACCGGACTGGTCGGCACCGTCGAGATGCGCATCGGCGACGAGCGGATCAAGTCCGAGCGCACCACTCCCGAGGCCACCGACCTCCAGGCGCTGTTCGCGGTCATGCGCGAGCGCGGCGTCGAGGCCGTCGCCATGGAGGTCTCCAGCCACGCTCTGGTGCTCGGCCGGGTCGACGGCTGCGTCTTCGACGTCGCGGTCTTCAACAACCTCAGCCCGGAGCACATGGAGTTCCACTCCGGCATGGAGGACTACTTCCAGGCCAAGGCGCAGCTCTTCACGAGCCGCCGGGCCCGGCTGGGCGTCGTGAACACCGACGACGAGTACGGCCGCCGGCTGGCCAAGGAGGCCGCCATTCCGGTCGTCACCTTCTCCGCCGAGGGCGACCCGGGCGCCGACTGGCGCGCCGAGGACGTGGTGTCCGGACCGGTCGGCTCCACCTTCACCCTGGCCGGCCCCGAAGGCGTGCGGATCCGGGCCACCGCCCCGCTGCCCGGCCCGTTCAACGTGGCCAACACCGTCGCCGCCATCGTCACCCTGGCCGCCGCCGGCCTCGACCCGCAGGCCGCCGCCGACGGCGTCGCCGCGGTCCCCGGCGTCCCCGGCCGCCTGGAGCGCGTCGACGCCGGCCAGCCGTACCTCGCGGTCGTCGACTACGCCCACAAGACGGACGCCGTCGAATCGGTCCTGCGCGCCCTGCGCAAGGTCACCGAGGGCCGGCTGCACATCGTGATCGGTTGCGGCGGCGACCGAGACCGGACCAAGCGCGGCCCGATGGGTGCCGCCGCCGCCCGGCTCGCCGACACCGCCGTGCTGACCTCCGACAACCCGCGCTCCGAGGACCCGCTCGCGATCCTCGCCGCGATGTTCGAAGGCGCCGTGTCGGTGCCCGCAGACGAGCGCGGCGACGTGCTCGTCGACCCCGACCGGGCCGGCGCCATCGCCGCCGCGGTCGCCCGGGCCGAGCCCGGCGACACCGTGCTCGTCGCCGGCAAGGGCCACGAGCAGGGCCAGGACACCGCAGGCGTGGTCCGGCCGTTCGACGACCGCCAGGTCCTGCGCGCCGCCATCGAGGACCGGCGCCCGGACACCCGACAGGCCGAGGTGAAACCGTGATCGCCCTCTCCCTCGCCGAGATCGCCGACATCACCGGCGGGCAGCTCCACGACATACCGGATCCGTCCGCCCGCGTGACGGGGACCGTGGTCTACGACTCCCGCGAGGTCGAACAGGGCAGCCTGTTCGCCGCGTTCGCGGGCGAACACGTCGACGGCCACGACTTCGCCGAGCGCGCGGTCGCCGCCGGCGCCACCGCCGTCCTCGCCACCCGCCCGGTCGGCGTGCCCGCGATCGTCGTCCCCGACGTGGTCGCGGCCCTCGGCGCCCTGGCCGGCGCGGTCGTCACCCGGGTCGGCGCCGACGTGATCGCCCTGACCGGCTCCGCCGGCAAGACGTCCACCAAGGACCTCATCGCCCAGGTGCTCCAGCACCACGCGCCCACCGTGTGGACGCCCGGGAACCTCAACAACGAGATCGGCCTGCCGATCACGACCCTGCGCGCCACCGGGGAAACCCGCCACCTCGTCCTGGAGATGGGCGCCCGCGGCATCGGCCACATCCGCTACCTGGCCGGCCTGACCCCGCCCCGCATCGGCCTCGTCCTGAACGTGGGCACCGCCCACATCGGCGAGTTCGGCGGCCGCGAGGCCATCGCCCAGGCCAAGGGAGAGCTGGTCGAGGCCCTGCCCACAGAAGCCGAGGGCGGCGTCGCCGTCCTCAACGCCGACGACCTCCTGGTCCGCGCCATGTCCGCCCGCACGAAGGCCCGTACGGTGCTCTTCGGCGAGGCCGAGGACGCCGACGTTCGGGCCACCGAGGTACGCCTGACCCCCCAGGGACAGCCCTGCTTCACGCTCCACACACCCACCGGGTGCAGCGAGGTGACCTTGCGGCTGTACGGTGAGCACCACGTGTCGAACGCGCTCGCCGCGGCCGCCGTGGCCCATGTCGTGGGCATGTCCGCCCAGGAGATCGCGGTCGCGCTCTCCCAGGCTGGCACGCTCTCGAAGTGGCGCATGGAGGTCACCGAGCGCGCGGACGGCGTGACGGTCGTCAACGACGCCTACAACGCGAACCCCGAGTCCATGCGGGCGGCGCTGCGCGCGCTGGTCGCCATGGGCGGCGCCACCCGGGCGCAGGGGGGACGTACGTGGGCGGTGCTCGGTCCCATGGCCGAGCTCGGAGACGATTCGCTCGCCGAACACGACGCGGTCGGACGGCTTGTCGTCCGGCTCAACGTGAGCAAGCTCGTGGCAGTCGGGGGCAGGGAAGCGTCCTGGCTGCAACTGGGCGCATATAACGAGGGTTCGTGGGGTGAGGAGTCGGTGCTCGTGTCCGACGCGCAGGCGGCGGTCGACCTGTTGCGCAGTGAACTGCGCCCGGGAGACGTCGTGCTGGTGAAGGCTTCCAGGTCGGCCGGTCTGGAGCGGGTCGCTGCGGCCCTGCTCGCCGGCGCTGCCGAGGGCGAGGTCACCGGCCGATGAGGCAGATCCTGTTCGCGGGTGTCATCGGTATGTTCCTCACCGTCATCGGCACCCCCCTGCTGATCAAGCTCCTGGCCCGCAAGGGCTACGGCCAGTTCATCCGGGACGACGGCCCCCGCGGCCACGCCGGGAAGAAGGGCACGCCCACCATGGGCGGCATCTCCTTCATCCTGGCGACGCTCATCGCGTACGCCCTGACGAAGGTGATCACCTCCAGCGAGCCGACGTTCTCCGGCCTGCTGGTGCTGTTCCTGATGGCCGGGATGGGCCTGGTCGGCTTCCTCGACGACTACATCAAGATCGTCAAGCAGCGTTCGCTGGGCCTGCGGGCCAAGGCGAAGATGGCCGGCCAGCTGATCGTCGGCATCGCCTTCGCCGTGCTGGCGCTCCAGTTCTCCGACTCCCGGGGCCTGGAGCCGGCGTCCACGAAGCTGTCCTTCGTGATGGACTTCGGCTGGTCCATCGGCCCGGTCCTGTTCGTCGTCTGGGCGCTGTTCATGATCCTCGCGATGTCGAACGGCGTGAACCTCACCGACGGCCTCGACGGTCTCGCGACCGGCGCCTCGGTGATGGTCTTCGGCGCCTACACGTTCATCGGCGTCTGGCAGTACCAGGAGTCCTGCGCCAGCGCGGAGGCCCTCACCAACCCGGCCGCCTGCTTCGAGGTGCGCGACCCGCTCGACCTCGCCGTCGTCGCCTCCGCCCTCATGGGCGCCTGCTTCGGCTTCCTGTGGTGGAACACCTCGCCGGCCAAGATCTTCATGGGCGACACCGGTTCGCTCGCCCTCGGCGGCGCGCTCGCGGGTCTCGCGATCTGCTCCCGCACCGAGCTGCTCCTCGCGCTCCTCGGCGGCCTGTTCGTCCTCATCACGATGTCCGTGGTCATCCAGGTCGGCTCGTTCCGCCTCACCGGCAAGCGGGTCTTCCGGATGGCCCCGCTCCAGCACCACTTCGAGCTCAAGGGCTGGTCGGAAGTCCTCGTCGTGGTCCGCTTCTGGATCATCCAGGGCATGTGCGTGATCGTCGGCCTCGGCCTCTTCTACGCAGGATGGGCAGCAGAGAAGTGACGTCCTGGCAGGGCATGAACATCACCGTCGCCGGCCTCGGCGTGAGCGGCGTCAGCGCCGCCCGCGCCCTGGCCGGCCTCGGCGCCGTGGTGACCGTGGTGGACGCCGGCGACGGCGACGCCCTGCGCGCCCGCGCCGCCGGACTCGCCGACGCGGGCATCACCGTCCGCCTCGGCGACGCGGAGACCCTCCCCGAGGGCACCGACCTGGTGGTCACCTCGCCCGGCTGGGCGCCGTCCGGCCCGCTGTTCGCGGCCGCCGCGGCCGCCGGCGTCGACGTCGTCGGAGACGTCGAGATCGCCTGGCGGCTGCGCGGCCCCGACGCCCCGCCGTGGCTCGCCGTCACCGGCACCAACGGCAAGACGACCACCACCCAGATGCTGGCGTCGATCCTGCGCGCCGCCGGACTGCGCACCGCCGCCGTCGGCAACATCGGCACCCCGATCGTGGACGTGGTCCTGGGCACCGACCCCGAGTACCGCGACCTCGACGTGCTCGCCGTCGAGCTCTCCAGCTACCAGCTGCACTGGGCGCCCTCGCTGCGCGCCCACTCCGCGGCCGTGCTGAACCTCGCCCCCGACCACCTCGACTGGCACGGCTCCATGGAGGCGTACGCCGCCGACAAGGGCCGCATCTACGAGGGCAACACCGTTGCCTGCGTCTACAACGTCGCGGACAAGGCCACCGAGGACCTCGTCGTCGAGGCCGACGTGGTCGAGGGCTGCCGTGCCATCGGCTTCACCCTCGGCGCCCCCGGCCCCTCGATGCTCGGCGTCGTCGACGGCATCCTCGTCGACCGCGCCTTCGTCGAGAACCGGCAGAAGAACGCCCAGGAGCTCGCCGAGGTCGCGGACGTCAACCCGCCGGCCCCGCACAACATCGCCAACGCCCTCGCCGCCGCCGCCCTGGCCCGCGCCTTCGGCGTCGAGCCCCGCGCCGTCCGCGACGGCCTGCGCAACTTCCGCCCCGACGCGCACCGCATCGCGCACGTCGCGGACGTCGCCGGGGTCGCGTACGTCAACGACTCCAAGGCCACCAACACCCACGCCGCCGAAGCCTCGCTGGCCGCGTACGAGCCCGTCGTCTGGATCGCCGGCGGTCTTGCCAAGGGCGCCACCTTCGACGGGCTGGTCACCGGCGCCGCCAAGCGGCTGCGCGGCGCGGTGCTGATCGGCGCCGACCGGGCCCTCATCCGCGAAGCGCTCGCGCGACACGCCCCGGAAGTCCCGGTGGTCGACCTCGACCGGACCGACACTGGGGCGATGCTTGCGGCGGTCCGGGAAGCGGCCCGGCT
The DNA here is from genome assembly GCF_020532645.1 of Streptomyces bambusae. Lineage (GTDB taxonomy): Bacteria > Actinomycetota > Actinomycetes > Streptomycetales > Streptomycetaceae > Streptomyces > Streptomyces bambusae. The sequence goes on along the minus strand of NZ_JAJAUZ010000078.1, from coordinate 25,234 downwards.
CGCGGAACCCGGCGACACGGTCCTGCTGGCCCCCGCCTGCGCCTCGATGGACATGTTCGTGAACTACGGCAAGCGCGGCGACGCGTTCGCCGACGCCGTACGCGAACTGGCTGCCGGGCAAGCCTAGGCCTCGGCCGGGGCGGGTCTGTCCGGCCGGCTGCTCGTACGAGTGGAGGGGAACAGACATGCAGCGCGTGGCGGTGGGCGCAGGGCGGCAGCCGTCCGAAGCGAAGGCACAGGGGCGCAAGCGGCCCACGAGGACCCCCCGGTCCTTCCGGCCGCGGCGCCCCGGCCGCGGTCCCGCGGACCGGGTCCGCCGCAGCTACCGCCAGCTGCGCCGCACCTGGGACCGGCCGCTCACCGCGTATTACCTGATCTTCGGCAGCGGCCTGCTGATCACGGTGCTCGGCCTGATCATGGTGTACTCCGCATCGATGATCAAAGCGCTCCAGCTGGGCCTGTCCGCCTCGTACTTCTTCCAGAAGCAGTTCTTCGCGGCGGCTCTCGGCACCGGACTGCTGCTGGCCGCCTCGCGGATGCCGGTGAAGCTGCACCGGGCGCTGGCCTACCCGGCGCTCGCCGGCACCGTGTTCCTCATGGTGCTCGTGCAGATCCCCGGGATAGGGGTCTCGATCAACGGCAACCAGAACTGGATCTCGCTGGGCGGCCCGTTCATGCTCCAGCCCAGCGAGTTCGGCAAGCTGGCGCTGATCCTGTGGGGCGCCGACCTGCTGGCCCGCAAGGGCGACAAGCAGCTCCTCAGCCAGTGGAAGCACCTGCTGGTGCCACTGGTCCCGATGGCGTTCCTGCTGCTCGGACTCATCATGCTCGGCGGGGACATGGGCACCGCCATCATCTTCACGGCCATCCTCTTCGGCCTCCTGTGGGTGGCGGGCGCCCCGACCCGGCTGTTCGTCGGCGTGCTGGCCGCAGCCGGACTCGTCGTCGCCGTGCTCATCAAGACCAGCCCGCACCGCATGGAACGGCTCGCCTGCATCGGCGCCACCGACCTCGGCCCCGAGGGCGGCCCCGACTGCTACCAGGCCGTCCACGGGATCTTCGCCCTCGCCTCCGGCGGCTGGTTCGGCTCGGGCCTCGGCGCCAGTGTGGAAAAATGGGGGCAACTCCCCGAGGCCCACACCGACTTCATCTTCGCCATCACCGGGGAGGAACTGGGCCTGGCGGGGACGCTGTCGGTACTCGCCCTCTTCGCGGCCCTAGGCTATGCGGGTATCCGCGTGGCCGGACGCACGGAGGACTCCTTCGTCAGGTATGCCGCGGGAGGCGTGACCACCTGGATCACGGCCCAAGCCGTGATCAACATCGGTGCGGTGCTCGGTCTGCTGCCGATCGCCGGAGTCCCGCTCCCGCTGTTCTCCTACGGAGGGTCGGCCCTGCTGCCGACCATGTTCGCGGTCGGACTCCTCATCGCCTTCGCGCGGGAGGAGCCCGCCGCACGGGCCGCGCTCGCGATGCGGCAGCCGAAGAGCGGCTGGCGGCGGGCCGGGCTGAGAGGCAGATCGATGAGACGGCGCGTCAAGGAACGTCCGTCCGGAGAGCGGTGAATTTCGGTGCATGTCGTACTCGCCGGTGGAGGGACCGCCGGCCACATCGAGCCGGCGCTCGCCCTCGCGGACGCCCTGCGCAGGCAGGACCCCACGGTCGGCATCACGGCCCTCGGCACGGAACGCGGCCTGGAAACCCGGCTGGTGCCCGAACGCGGCTACGAACTCGGGCTGATCCCCGCCGTACCGCTGCCCCGCAAGCCCACCCCCGAGCTGATCACCGTCCCCGGACGGCTGCGCGGCACCATCAAGGCCGCCGAGGACATCCTCGTCCGCACCAAGGCCGACTGCGTCGTCGGCTTCGGCGGCTACGTGGCCCTGCCCGGCTACCTCGCCGCCAAACGGCTCGGCGTGCCGATCATCGTCCACGAGGCCAACGCCCGCCCCGGCCTGGCCAACAAGATCGGCTCCCGGTACGCGGCCGCCGTCGCCGTCTCCACGCCCGACAGCAAGCTGCGCGGGGCCCGTTACGTCGGCATCCCGCTGCGCCGGGCCATCGCCACCCTCGACCGGACCGCGGCCCGCGCCGAGGCCCGCGCCGCCTTCGGCCTCGACCCGAACCTGCCCACCCTGCTGGTCTCCGGCGGCTCCCAGGGCGCCCGCCGCCTCAACGAGGTCACGCAGCAGATCGCCCCCGCCCTCCAGCGGTCCGGCATCCAGGTCCTGCACGCGGTCGGCCCGAAGAACGAACTGCCGCGTGTCGACAACATGCCCGGGATGCCGCCGTACGTCCCGGTACCGTACGTGGACCGGATGGACCTCGCGTACGCCGCCGCCGACATGATGCTGTGCCGGGCGGGCGCGATGACCGTCGCCGAACTCTCCGCCGTCGGGCTCCCCGCCGCCTACGTCCCGCTGCCGATCGGCAACGGCGAACAGCGGCTCAACGCCCAGCCGGTGGTCAAGGCCGGCGGCGGCCTGCTCGTCGACGACGCGGAACTCACCCCCCAGTGGGTCCAGAGCCAGGTGCTCCCCGTGCTCGCCGACCCGCACCGGCTGTACGAGATGTCCCGTGCCGCCGCCGAGTTCGGGCGCCGGGACGCCGACGAGCTGCTGGTCGGCATGGTGTACGAGGCGATCGCCGAACACCGCAACCGCTGACGCCCAGGCCGCGGACAGCACGAACGCAGGAGGCGACAGTGGCCGGACCCACGACCGCACAGCGCGGCGGCGGCAAGGCGGCGGGCAGGGCCCCCGAGCCGGCCCCGGCCGGCCGCCCTCCGGGCGCCCGGTCCCGCCGGCTTCCGCTCGTCGCCGCCCTGGCCGCCGCCGCCCTGCTCGCGGGCGGCGGCACCTGGGTCCTCTACGGATCCGACTGGCTGCGCGTCGAGAAGATCGGCGTCACCGGCACCGAGGTGCTCACCACCGCCCAGGTCACCGAGGCCGCGGCCGTGCCGCTGGGCGCCCCGCTGGCGACCGTGGACACCGGCGAGATCGAGGCCCGGGTACGCGGAGCGCTGCCCCGCATCGACACCGTCGACGTGGTCCGCTCCTGGCCGCACGGCATCGGCCTGAAGGTCACCGAGCGCAAACCGGTCCTGCTCATCGCAAAGGGGAGCGGATACGTGGAAGTCGACGACGGCGGTGTGCGATTCGCCACGGTCTCCAAGGCGCCCGCCGGGATCCCCGAACTCGTCCTGGACGCCGGGCAGTCGCCGAGTCTGCGCCGGTTCGGCGAGACGCGGCTGCTGCACGAGGCGGTGGCGATCGCCGGACACCTCCCGCGCGCCGTGGCCGCAGAAACCCGGAAGATGCGCATCCGCTCGTACGATTCCGTCGTACTGGAGTTGACCCGGGGCCGCACGGTGGTCTGGGGGAGTTCCGAACAGGGCGAGTCCAAAGCCCGCACGCTGACCGCCCTCATGAAGGCCGCGCCGCGCGCCGCGGAGTTCGACGTGAGCGCTCCCACGGCCCCGGCGGTCTCCGGGAGTTGACGCGAGGTCGAACAGCGGCGCACCCTGGTTGGCCAGCGAACCGGGTGATCACATAGGGTGAAAAGAAAAACGGGAGGTTCGGCGTGTTCGTTGAACGCGCGCCACTTGTCGACTTAGTGTCCTGTTCGGAAGAGTCCAGGGAACAGACACAGAGTTAACCCTAAACTTAAGGGTTAGGGTTCGGGTCGGCAGCCGCGCTGTCGGACCGCCCTACTTTCGGCATCAGTCGTCGCACCGCAGGCCCGCGAAGCGACGACACGTAATCGAGGCGAGAGGCCTTCGACGTGGCAGCACCGCAGAACTACCTCGCAGTCATCAAGGTCATCGGTGTCGGCGGCGGTGGTGTCAATGCCATCAACCGGATGATCGAGGTCGGTCTCAAGGGCGTCGAGTTCATCGCCATCAACACGGACGCGCAGGCGCTGTTGATGAGCGATGCCGACGTCAAGCTCGACGTCGGCCGCGAACTGACCCGCGGCCTCGGCGCCGGCGCCAACCCGGCAGTCGGCCGCAAGGCGGCAGAGGACCACCGCGAGGAGATCGAGGAGGTCCTCAAGGGGGCCGACATGGTCTTCGTCACCGCCGGCGAGGGCGGCGGCACCGGCACCGGCGGCGCGCCCGTCGTCGCGAACATCGCCCGCTCGCTGGGCGCCCTGACCATCGGCGTGGTCACCCGCCCGTTCACCTTCGAGGGCCGCCGTCGCGCGAACCAGGCGGAGGACGGCATCGCGGAGCTCCGCGAAGAGGTCGACACCCTCATCGTCATCCCGAACGACCGGCTGCTGTCCATCTCGGACCGCCAGGTCAGTGTGCTCGACGCCTTCAAGTCGGCCGACCAGGTGCTGCTCTCCGGCGTCCAGGGCATCACCGACCTCATCACCACCCCGGGTCTGATCAACCTCGACTTCGCCGACGTCAAGTCCGTGATGTCCGAGGCCGGCTCGGCGCTCATGGGCATCGGCTCGGCCCGCGGCGACGACCGCGCGGTGGCCGCGGCCGAGATGGCGATCTCCTCGCCGCTGCTGGAGGCGTCCATCGACGGCGCCCGCGGTGTGCTGCTCTCCATCTCCGGCGGCTCCGACCTCGGACTCTTCGAGATCAACGAGGCGGCTCAGCTGGTCAGCGAGGCCGCCCACCCCGAGGCGAACATCATCTTCGGCGCCGTCATCGACGACGCCCTCGGCGACGAGGTGCGGGTCACCGTCATCGCGGCCGGCTTTGACGGCGGACAGCCGCCGGCCCGCCGGGACAACGTGATCGGCGCCGCCTCCACCAAGCGCGAGGAGCCGCCGGCCCCGGTGCGCGCCCCCGAGCCGGTCCGCCCCGCCTTCGGCGGACTCGGCACGGTGACCCCGCGCGAGGAGCCCCCGGCCCCGGTCGAGCCGGCTCCGGTGGCCGAGGTGCCGGCGGTCCCGGTGGCCCCGGCCCCCCAGGTCCCGACGGCCCGTCCCTACCAGGACAGCCCCGCCGAAGAGCTGGACGTTCCGGACTTCCTGAAGTGATACCGGACTTCTCGAAGTGATAAGCGAGCAGCACAGCGCGAACGGCGCCCACTTCGCCTTCACCGACCGGTGGGGCGGGGTGAGCGCCGTTCCGTACGAGGAGCTCAATCTCGGCGGTGCGGTCGGCGACGACCCGGCCGCCGTCCTGTCCAACCGGACGCGCACGGCGCGGGCCCTGGGCCTCGACCCGGCCCGGGTGGTCTGGATGAACCAGGTGCACGGGCGGGACGTGGCCGTCGTCGACGGGCCCTGGCCCGGCGGCGAGCCGGTCCCGGCGGTGGACGCCGTGGTCACCGCCCGCCGGGGACTGGCGCTCGCCGTCCTCACCGCCGACTGCACCCCGGTCCTGCTGGCCGACCCGGTCGCCGGAGTCGCCGCCGCCGCCCACGCCGGCCGGCCCGGACTCGTCGCCGGAGTGGTGCCGGCCGCCGTCGAGGCGATGACCGCCCTCGGTGCCGACCCCGCGCGGATCACCGCCCGTACCGGACCCGCCGTCTGCGGCCGCTGCTACGAAGTGCCCGCGCAGATGCGGGACGAGGTGGCGGCCGTGGTGCCCGCGGCCTACGCGGAGACCAGCTGGGGAACCCCCGCCGTGGACGTGGTCGCCGGAGTGCACGCCCAGCTGGCGGCGCTGGGGATCGAAGACCGGCAGCGGTCCGGCCACTGCACCCTCGAATCCCGCGACCACTTCTCGTACCGCCGCGACCGGGTCACCGGGCGGCTCGCCGGATATGTCTGGTTGGAACCGTAGATGACGGAACGCAAGTCGCAGCTCGCCGCGAACCTGGCGCGGGTGGAGGAACGCATCTCGTCCGCCTGCGCGGCCGCCGGACGCAAGCGGGAAGAGGTGACCCTCATCGTGGTCACCAAGACCTACCCCGCAAGTGACGTACGTCTGCTGGCGGACCTCGGTGTCCGTCATGTGGCGGAGAACAAGGACCAGGATGCCGCGCCCAAGGCGGCCGCCTGCGCGGATCTGCCGCTGACCTGGCACTTCGTCGGCCAGTTGCAGACGAACAAGGTCCGTTCCGTGGCCGGGTATGCGCATGTCGTGCAATCCGTCGACCGCCCGAAGCTCGTCACGGCGCTCTCGGCGGCCGCCGGGCGGGCCGGCCGGGAGCTCGGCTGCCTGATCCAGGTGGCGCTCGACGCGGAGTCGGGCGCCGAGGGCGTGCGCGGTGGTGCGGCTCCGGACCGGATCGGCGAACTGGCCCGGCTCGTTGCGGAGGCTCCGGGACTGCGCCTGGACGGGCTGATGACGGTGGCCCCGCTGGCCGGTCCGTACGCCGGGCGCGAACGCGCGGCGTTCGAGCAGCTGATGGAATTGTCATCACGCCTGCGGGCTGCTCATCCGACTGCCACGATGGTCTCGGCGGGCATGAGCGGTGACCTGGAACAGGCCGTGGCGGCCGGGGCGACACACGTACGCGTCGGTACTGCGGTACTCGGAGACCGACCCCGCCTCGGGTAACGTCGCCAAGCAAGTCGGACCACAGCAGAAAATATGGTCAATCCCACTGATCGGCGGGCAGACCACGTGGATCGCGGGCACTTGGCGCCTTGGTGACAAAAGTGACACTGGCGGCAGACCGATCCACCACAGAGCGGAGGACTCAGAGCATGGCCGGCGCGATGCGCAAGATGGCGGTCTACCTCGGCCTCGTGGAGGACGATGGATACGACGGCCCGGGGTTCGACCCCGACGACGAGTTCGAGCCCGAGCCCGAACCGGAGCGGGAGCGCCGGCGGCACCAGCCTCCGCATCAGCCCGCACAGCCGGACGAACCGGTACGAGCCGTACAGCCGCCGGCGCAGCGCGAACCGGTGTCCGTACCGGTGGAAAGCGGACGACCGGCGCGAATCGCCCCCGTGGCGTCCATCACACCTGAACGATCGAGCCTGGAGAAGAACGCCCCCGTGATCATGCCCAAGGTCGTCTCCGAGCGGGAGCCGTACCGCATCACGACGCTGCACCCCCGGACGTACAACGAGGCCCGTACCATCGGGGAACACTTCCGCGAGGGCACCCCCGTGATCATGAACCTCACGGAGATGGACGACACGGATGCGAAGCGACTTGTCGACTTTGCCGCCGGTCTGGTGTTCGGGCTGCATGGCAGCATTGAACGCGTGACTCAGAAGGTGTTCCTGCTGTCTCCTGCTAACGTCGATGTCACGGCGGAGGACAAGGCCCGTATTGCAGAGGGCGGGTTCTTCAACCAGAGCTAGGACAGGCTTCCGGCCCCGGCCGGAAGGAACACCGGGAAAGAACGGCCCGGCCGACTCCGGCCGGGCGGCGAGAGCAGGGGAGAGGGAAGCGCGGGATGGGCGTCGCACTGCAGGTGGTCTACATCGCGCTGATGTGCTTCCTCATCGTGTTGATCTTCCGGCTGGTGATGGACTACGTCTTCCAGTTCGCACGTTCTTGGGAACCCGGCAAGGCGATGGTGGTCGTTCTGGAGGCCACTTACACTGTCACCGATCCACCGCTCAAGCTTCTTCGGCGGTTCATCCCGCCGTTGCGTCTCGGGGGCGTGGCACTCGACCTGTCCTTCTTCGTTCTGATGATCATCGTCTACATCCTGATCTCCATCGTGAGCGGATTCGCCAGATGACCGGGGCGAGGACGACTGGGGACGATACGGTCCTGCCGACTGCCGACGACTACGTAGAGGTGAAGAAGACATGCCGCTGACCCCCGAGGACGTGCGGAACAAGCAGTTCACGACCGTCCGCCTCCGAGAAGGCTATGACGAGGACGAGGTCGATGCCTTCCTCGACGAGGTCGAGGCCGAACTGACTCGTCTGCTGCGCGAGAACGAGGACCTGCGTGCGAAGCTGGCCGCCGCCACGCGTGCCGCCGCGCAGAACCAGCAGCAGCAGAACATGCGCAAGCCCGAGCCGCAGGACCAGCGCGGCCCGGCCGGCCCCGGCGCCCCGGTGCCCGCCGCCATATCCGGCCCGCCGGTTCAGCAGCAGCCCCCGCAGATGGGCCCGCCGCAGCTGCCGGGCGGCGCCCCGCAGCTTCCGCCCGGCCCCGGTGGACACGGTCCGCAGGGTCCCGGCCCGATGGGCGGCCCCATGGGCGGCGGCCCGATGCAGCACCCGATGGGCGGCCAGCCGTCCATGGGCGGCCAGAACCCGATGGGCCAGCCCATGGGTCAGCCGATGCAGCAGCCCCCCATGCAGCAGCCTCCGATGCAGCAGCCGATGGGCCACCAGCCGCCGCAGCTTCCGCAGGGCGGTCAGGGCCCCGGCGGCGACAGCGCCGCGCGTGTCCTCTCGCTCGCCCAGCAGACCGCCGACCAGGCGATCGCCGAGGCGCGCTCCGAGGCCAACAAGATCGTCGGCGAGGCGCGGTCGCGTGCCGAGGGCCTGGAGCGGGACGCCCGCGCCAAGGCCGACGCGCTGGAGCGGGACGCGCAGGAGAAGCACCGCGTCGCGATGGGCTCCCTGGAGTCCGCACGGGCCACGCTGGAGCGCAAGGTCGAGGACCTGCGGGGCTTCGAGCGCGAGTACCGTACGCGTCTGAAGTCCTACCTGGAGTCGCAGCTGCGCCAGCTGGAGACGCAGGCGGACGACTCGCTGGCGCCGCCGCGGACGCCCGCGACCGCGTCGCTGCCGCCGTCGCCGGCGCCCTCCATGGCTCCGGCCGGATCCATGGGCATGGGCGGGCCGGCCCCGATGGGAGCGCCGTCGCCGATGGGTGGCGCGCCGTCCTACGGTGGGCAGCAGCAGATGTCTCCTGCGATGACCCAGCCGATGGCTCCGGTGCGGCCGGCCGCACCGCAGCCGATGCAGCAGGCGCCGTCGCCGATGCGCGGGTTCCTGATCGACGAGGACGACAACTGACGGGCCGCGCGCTGAGCGCGTAGCCGTCGGCAGCAGTCAGGGCCGGGCCCCGACCCCCTTCCCGGGGGGCCGGGGCCCGGCTCTTTTGCCGTGCCGGGCCAAGACATCGGGGCTCCGCCCCGGACCCCGGTCCTCAATCGCCGGACGGGCTGGAATGTGCCCCCTGCCCGGACGTGCCCCCAGCCCGGACGTGCCCCCGGGCCGGATGATGCGGGCGAAATCCAGCCTCGCCGGCGCTTGAGGCGCGGGGTCCGGGGCGGAGCCCCAGTGCGGGAAGGGGCGGGTGGGGGAAAAAGAAAGCGGCGCCCCCGGGGAGGGGGCGCCGCACCTTGGGCGGGGGTTACGCCTTGCGGAGGCGGAACGTCAGGGACAGGGGCTCGTCCGTGAAGGGGGAGCCGTAGGACTCGTCGGCGGGGCCCTCCGCGAAGTCCGTGGCCAGGACCTCGTCCGCGATGAGGGACGCGTGGTCCGTGAGGGCCCGGGTGACCTCGGCGTCCGTGGCGGACCAGCGCAGGGCGATCCGGTCGGCGACGTCGAGGCCGGAGTTCTTGCGGGCCTCCTGGATCAGCCGGATCGCGTCACGGGCCAGGCCCGCCAGCCGCAGCTCCGGAGTGATCTCCAGGTCGAGGGCGACCGTCGCACCCGAGTCGGAGGCCACGGACCAGCCCTCGCGCGGCGTCTCGGTGATGATGACCTCCTCGGGCGAGAGGGCCACCTCCGCACCGTCGACCGTCACGGTCGCGTTCCCGGCCCGCAGGGCCTGGGACAGCGCGGCGGCATCGGCGGCGGCCACCGCCTTGGCGACGTCCTGCACGCCCTTGCCGAAGCGCTTGCCCAGCGCCCGGAAGTTCGCCTTGGCGGTGGTGTCCACCAGCGACCCGCCGACCTCGGACAGCGAGGCCAGGGAGGACACGTTCAGCTCCTCCGTGATCTGCGCGTGCAGCTCGGGCGAGAGCGCCTCGAAGCCCGCCGCGGCGACCAGCGCCCGCGACAGCGGCTGCCGGGTCTTGACCCCGGACTCCGCACGCGTCGCCCGGCCCAGCTCGACCAGCCGCCGTACCAGCGCCATCTGCTGCGACAGCACCGGGTCGACGGACGCCGCATCGGCCTCCGGCCAGGTCGACAGATGCACCGACTCCGGCGCCTCCGGAGTCACGGGGACGACCATGTCCTGCCAGACCCGCTCGGTGATGAACGGCGTCAGCGGCGCCATCAGCCGGGTCACGGTCTCCACCACGTCGTGCAGCGTCCGCAGCGCCGCCTTGTCGCCCTGCCAGAACCGGCGCCGCGAGCGGCGCACGTACCAGTTCGACAGGTCGTCGACGAACGCCGACAGCAGCTTGCCGGCGCGCTGCGTGTCGTACGCCTCCATCGCCTCGGTCACCTGGCCGACCAGCGCGTGCAGCTCGGAGAGCAGCCAGCGGTCGAGGACCGTGCGGTCCGCCGGCGCCGGGTCGGCGGCCGACGGGGCCCAGCCCGAGGTACGGGCGTACAGGGCCTGGAAGGCCACCGTGTTCCAGTACGTCAGCAGGGTCTTGCGGACGACCTCCTGGATCGTGCCGTGGCCGACCCGGCGGGCCGCCCACGGGGATCCGCCGGCCGCCATGAACCAGCGCACCGCGTCCGCGCCGTGCTGGTCCATGAGCGGGATCGGCTGCAGGATGTTGCCCAGGTGCTTGGACATCTTGCGGCCGTCCTCGGCGAGGATGTGGCCCAGGCAGACCACGTTCTCGTACGAGGACTTGTCGAACACCAGGGTGCCGACCGCCATCAGCGTGTAGAACCAGCCGCGGGTCTGGTCGATCGCCTCGGAGATGAACTGCGCCGGGTACCGCGACTCGAACAGTTCCTTGTTCTTGTACGGGTAGCCGTACTGCGCGAACGGCATCGAGCCCGAGTCGTACCAGGCGTCGATGACCTCCGGCACGCGCACCGCTTCGAGCGAGCAGCCCTCGGCGGTGCAGGTGAAGGTCACGTCGTCGATGAACGGGCGGTGCGGGTCCAGGGCCGTCTGGTCCTGCCCGGACAGCTCCGACAGCTCCGCGCGGGAGCCGACGCAGGTCAGGTGGTTCTCCTCGCAGCGCCAGATCGGCAGCGGGGTGCCCCAGTAGCGGTTGCGGGACAGCGCCCAGTCGATGTTGTTGTTGAGCCAGTCGCCGAAGCGGCCCTGCTTGACCGAGTCCGGGAACCAGTTCGTCTTCTCGTTCTCCCGCAGCATCGCGTCCTTGACGGCGGTGGTGCGGATGTACCAGGACGGCTGCGCGTAGTAGAGCAGCGCGGTGTGGCAGCGCCAGCAGTGCGGGTAGCTGTGCTCGTACGAGATGTGCCGGAACAGCAGGCCGCGGGCGTCGAGGTCGGCGGTGAGCCGCTCGTCGGCCTTCTTGAAGAAGACGCCGCCGACCAGCGGCACGTCCTCCTCGAAGGTGCCGTCGGGGCGGACCGGGTTCACGACCGGCAGGCCGTACGCGCGGCAGACCGCGAGGTCGTCGGCGCCGAACGCGGGGGCCTGGTGGACCAGACCGGTGCCGTCCTCGGTGGTGACGTACTCGGCGTTGACCACGTAGTGGGCGGGCGCGTCGAAGGGCACCAGCTCGAACGGGCGCTGGTAGGCCCAGCGCTCCATCTCCTTGCCGGTGAAGGTCCGGCCGGTGGCCTCCCAGCCCTCGCCGAGGGCCTTCTCCAGCAGCGGCTGGGCGACGACCAGCTGCTCTTCGCCGTTCGTGGCGACGACGTACGTGACGTCCGGGTGCGCGGCCACGGCGGTGTTCGACACCAGGGTCCACGGGGTGGTGGTCCACACGACCAGGGCGGCCTCGCCGGCCAGCGGGCCGGAGACCAGCGGGAAGCGGACGTACACCGACGGGTCGACGACCGTCTCGTAGCCCTGCGCCAGCTCGTGGTCCGAGAGGCCGGTGCCGCAGCGGGGGCACCAGGGGGCGACGCGGTGGTCCTGGACCAGCAGGCCCTTGCCGAAGATCTCCTTCAGCGACCACCAGACGGACTCGACGTACTCCGGGTCCATGGTCCGGTACGCGTCGTCCAGGTCGACCCAGTAGCCCATGCGGGTGGTGAGCTCGGCGAACGCGTCGGTGTGGCGGGTCACCGACTCGCGACACTTCGCGTTGAACTCGGCGATGCCGTACGCCTCGATGTCCTGCTTGCCGTTGAAGCCGAGCTCCTTCTCGACGGCGAGCTCGACGGGCAGGCCGTGGCAGTCCCAGCCGGCCTTGCGGGCCACGTGGTAGCCGCGCATGGTGCGGAAGCGGGGGAAGACGTCCTTGAAGACGCGGGCCTCGATGTGGTGCGCGCCGGGCATGCCGTTGGCGGTCGGGGGGCCCTCGTAGAAGACCCACTCCGGGCGGCCCTCGGACTGCTCCAGGGACTTGGCGAAGGTCTTGCTCTCCTGCCAGAACTCCAGGACGGCGTGTTCCAGGGCGGGCAGGTCGACCTGAGCGGGGACCGGGCGGTACTGCGGCGGTGTGGTCATGAGGCTGAACTCTTCCTCCGGCGGGCTGTCGTCTCCGTCCGGAGGGACGAGAGCGCGCAGCTCCCGCGGTACCACCCTCCTTGGCCGCCGGGGCGTCCGAACGCCCGGTGGCCCCCTCATTGGGGCGCGAGCCGGTTCTACTCGCCGTACGGGATCCTGCGGGCCCCGTGCGGGCTTTCTTCCGGCGGCTCCGGGGTGATCCTTCACGTCGCGCTCGCCCCCGGGCTCTCACCGTCCCCGGGTCGCTCCTGGCTGCGTCCGACGCTACTCGTCCCCATCCATGCCTTTCGCTGGGCCCAGTGTAAGGGCCGGGGGGCGGGTCGGCAGACCGGTTTACGGGGCGCGCCGCGGGGCGCGCGGGGGCCGGTGGGCCTCCCCCGAATGGCCCGACGCGCCCGCGGTCGCGTCGGGTGCCACGGGCCGGGCGGATTACCCGGCGGTGATCCGGGAACAAAGGAGGCATATCCCGCCGGCCGTGCGTGCCCCGTTGCCGCGGCGCCGGAGTCGATTTATCGTCCCAGCACGATGCGCGTGCAATATCACGATATGTGAAGGGGCCGCGGCCATGGTGGCGAAGAAGACCGCCGAGACGAAGCCGGCGCCTGCGAAGGCCGCCGGAACGGCCAAGGACGTGTCGGGCAAGAAGAGCACCGCCACGGCCGCGAAGCCACCGCGTAAGGCGGCTGCGCACAAGAGCACGGCGAAGCCGGCGGCCGGCGGCGCCGGCCCGCCGGTGGACGGAACGGTGCACGTCAAGGCGACGGCGGAGGTGGCCGCGGCGCAGGTCGCGCACACGGCTCCGGTCCGGCCGGCGGGCGTGGCCCGTGCGGCGTACAAGACGGCGGCGCCGCCCCCTGCGCCGGAGCCGGCCGCTCCGGCCCGGAAGGCCGCCGGGCGCAGGCGCACCGGGAAGGCCGCCGGGGCCCCGGCGGCTGCCGTGGCGCCGGTGGACGGCGCAGTGCACGTCAAGGCCACGGCGGAGGTGGCCGCGGCGCAGGCCGCGCACACGGCTCCGGTCCGGCCGGAGGGTGCGGCGCGCGCCGCGTACAAGACCGCCGAGCCGCCGCACCGGGCTCCCGCGGAGGCCGAGGCGAAACCGGCGCGCGGAACGGCGGGGAAGCCGGCGGCGAAGGCCGGAGCGAAGACCGCAGCGAAGGCCGGGCCGGGGAAGCCGGCCGGGAGCGCGGCGAAGAAGGGGCCGGCCGGGGTGGCCGGGACCCACGGGAAGGCGGCCGAGGCCGCCGGGCAGCAGCGGAAGCAGACGGGAGCCGAAGTGGCGGCCAAGAAGAGCACCGGCACGGCAAGCGGATCGGCCCGCACCTCCGCGGCCCGCAAGACGGCCACGGCCGCCACCAGCGGGCTGGCCAGGAAGCGGACCGCGGAGCCCGTCGCGCCCGGCGAGCTCGCCGTACGGCCCGGGGAGGACCCGTGGACCCCGGCGGAGGTCGAGGAGGCGCGCACCGAGCTGAACGAGGAGGCGGAGCGGCTGCGGGCCGAGCTGCACGCCTCCGAGGAGGCCATCTCGGGGCTGATGCGGGACTCCGGCGACGGCGCGGGCGACGACCAGGCCGACACCGGCGCGAAGAACATCACACGCGAGCACGAGCTGTCCCTCGCCTCGAACGCCCGCGAGATGCTGGAGCAGACCGAGCGGGCCCTGGAACGGCTCGACGCCGGCACCTACGGTCTGTGCGAGAGCTGCGGCAACGCCATCGGCAAGGCCCGCATGCAGGCCTTCCCGCGCGCCACCCTGTGCGTGGAGTGCAAGCAGAAGCAGGAGCGCCGCCACTAGTGGCGGCCGCGGAGGCGTGACGTACTCTCGTTCTGGTCGAGCACCTAGGCGAGGGACATCCACGTGGCAGAGGCGGAGAGCATCACCGAGACGCCGGAGGCCGGGGCAGCCGGGCCGGAGGCCGGGCAGCCCGCGGGGCGGCGCCGGATCGCGGTCCTGCTGGTCGTCGCCGTGCTCGCGTACCTGCTGGACCTGGGCACCAAGATGCTCGTGGTCGCCAAGCTGGAGCACCATGCACCGATCGAGGTCATCGGCGACCTGCTGAAGTTCGAGGCGGTCCGCAACCCCGGCGCCGCCTTCGGCTTCGGCGAGGCGTTCACGATCATCTTCACGATCATCGCCGCCACGGTGATCGTGGTCATCGTGCGGCTGGCGCGCCGCCTCTACAGCCTGCCCTGGGCGATCGCGCTGGGCCTGCTGCTGGGCGGTGCGCTGGGCAACCTCACGGACCGGATCTTCCGGTCCCCGGGGGTCTTCCGCGGTGCCGTGGTCGACTTCATCGCCCCCGCCCACTTCGCGGTCTTCAACCTCGCGGACTCGGCGATCGTGTGCGGCGGCATCCTCATCGTGCTGCTCTCCTTCAAGGGCCTGGACCCCGACGGGACCGTCCACAAGGACTGACGCGGGCGGGCCCGGCGGCGGCGTCCGGCATACTCGACGGGTGAGCACGATTCCCGAGATCCGCACCCTGCCCGTCCCCGATGGCCTCGAAGGCGAGCGCGTCGACGCCGCCATCGCCCGTATGTTCGGGTTCTCCCGGACCAAGGCGGCCGAGCTCGCCGCCGCCGGCAAGGTGTCGGTCGACGGCAGCGTCGTCGGGAAGTCCGAGCGGGTGCACGGCGGTGCCTGGCTCGAGGTCGAGATGCCCGCCCCGCCGCGGCCCGTCGAGATCGTCGCCGAACCCGTCGAGGGCATGGAGATCGTCCACGACGACGACGACATCGTCGTGATCATGAAGCCGGTGGGCGTCGCCGCCCACCCCAGCCCCGGCTGGACCGGCACCACCGTGATCGGCGGCCTGGCCGCCGCCGGCTACCGGATCTCCACCTCCGGCGCCGCCGAGCGCCAGGGCATCGTGCACCGCCTCGACGTGGGCACCTCCGGCCTGATGGTCGTGGCCAAGTCGGAGCGCGCCTACACCTCGCTGAAGTACCAGTTCCGCGAGCGGATCGTGGACAAGCGCTACCACACCCTCGTCCAGGGCCACCCGGACCCGATGAGCGGCACCATCGACGCGCCCATCGGCCGGCACCCCCACCACGACTACAAGTGGGCCGTGATCCAGGACGGCAAGGCCTCGGTCACCCACTACGACCTCATCGAGGCGTTCCGCGCGGCCTCCCTGCTCGACATCAAGCTGGAGACGGGCCGCACCCACCAGATCCGCGTGCACATGTCCGCCCACCGGCACCCCTGCGTCGGCGACCTCACGTACGGTGCCGACCCGACCATCGCCAAGCGCCTCGGCCTGACCCGGCAGTGGCTGCACGCGGTGCGCCTCGGCTTCGAGCACCCGGCCGACGGCCAGTGGGTCGAGTTCGCGAGCACCTACCCCGCCGACCTCCAGCACGCGCTGGACGTCATCCGGGCGGAGAGCGAGTGACCTCCGCACCCCGGGTGTCCGTCGCCCGGACCGACGAGGACCGGGCGGCCTGCTTCGCGGTGCGCCGCGTGGTCTTCGTCACCGAGCAGCAGGTCCCCGAGGAGATCGAGTACGACGCCCACGACGCGACGGCCGTGCACCTCCTCGCCCGGTCCGCCGACGGCACCCCGCTCGGCACCGGCCGGCTGCTCACCGGCATCGAGGGCCCCGGCACCGGCTCGCTGGGACGGCTCGCCGTCACCCGCGCGGCCCGCGGGCTCGGCATCGGCGCGGCGCTGGTCCGGGCCATCGAGACCGAGGCCGCCCGGCTCGGGCTGACCGCCGTGGACCTGCATGCGCAGACCCGGGCGCTCGGCTTCTACGAGCGGCTGGGGTACGAGGCGTACGGGCCGGAGTTCGAGGACGCGGGCATCCCGCACCGGGCGATGCGGCGGAGCCTGGTCTGACCGTGCGGCCGGCGCGGGCCTGAGGCGCCGCTCCCGGCCGCCGCGGCGGTGCGTCCCGCATGCGCCGGTTGTCCGGGCCGGCGTGGCAGGGTGGCCGGGTGGATCAGCTCTCGCTCTTGTTCCTGTTGCTGCTCGGAGCGGTGGTCATGGTGCCGCTCGGGGACCGGCTCGGGCTGCCGGCGCCGGTCCTGATGACCCTCGGCGGAGCCGGCCTCGCCCTGCTGCCGGCCGTCCCCAACGTCGACGTACCGCCCGAGTACATCCTCCCGCTGGTCCTGCCGCCGCTGCTCTACGCCTCCGCGCAGCGCACCTCCTGGCGGCAGTTCGCCGCCAACGCCCGGCCGATCCTGCTGCTCGCGGTGGCGCTCGTGTTCGTGACCACCGCTGCCGTCGCCGGGGTGGTGCACGCCCTGGTGCCCGGGCTGCCGCTGGCCGCCGCCGTCGCGCTCGGCGCCCTCGTCGCACCGCCCGACCCGGTCGCCGCCACCGCCGTCGCGGGGAGCCTCGGGCTGCCGCGGCGGCTGGTGTCGATCCTGGAGGGCGAAGGCCTGTTCAACGACGTCACCGCCATCGTGCTCTACCACGTGGCCGTGGCCGCCGTGGTCAGCGGCTCCTTCTCGTGGCCCGACGCGCTCGCCGAGTTCGCGCTGTCCGCGGTGGTAGCCGTGGCCGTCGGGCTGGGCCTCGGCTGGTGTGCTGCGCGGCTGCTGGACCGGCTCGGTGACGCCACCCTGGAGATCGGGCTGACGCTGCTCGTCCCGTTCGTCGCGTACGTGCTCGCCGAGGAGTTCCTCGGCTCCGGAGTGCTGGCCGTGCTCACGACGGCGCTGTTCCTCGCGGAGTACGCGACCGACGCCGACGACGTGCTGGGGCGGCTGGCCGGGCACACGTTCTGGGAGGTCGTGGACACGCTCGTCACCGGGGTGGCGTTCGGGCTGATCGGACTCGAACTGCACCACGTGTTCGGCACGGTGGCCGACCGGGGGACGCAGACGCTGGGCTGGGCGGCGGCCGTGGTCGCCACGGTCGTCGTGGTGCGGCTGGCGTGGCTGCTGCCGGCGGCCTGGCTCGCGAAACGGCTGCACCGGCGGCGGGACTACGACGAGGAGATCCCGCTCAGCTGGCGGGAGAGCGTGGTGATGTGGTGGGCCGGGATGCGGGGGGTGGCGTCCGTGGCCCTCGCGATCGCGCTGCCGTTCCGGACGGCGGACGGGGACCCGTTCCCGCACCGGGAGGTGCTGGTCTTCTTCGCCTTCGCGGTGGTCATGAGCACGCTGGTGGTGCAGGGTCTGACGCTGCCGCGGGTGGTACGGGTGCTGGGGGTGCGCGGGGACGACGACGCGGAGCGCGGGTACGAGCGGGAGCTGGCGGTGCGGGCGGCCCGGGCGGCGAAGCGGCGGCTGAAGGAGATCGAGGAGGCGGAGGACCTGCCGGAGGACCTGATGGAGCAGCTGCTGCGGCGGGCGTACGACGTGGGGGCGCGGATCAGTCCGGACATGGTGGACGAGGAGCGGCGGGAGGCGTACCGGAAGCGGGTGGAGCGGCTGCGGGCCGTGCAGCGGATCCAGCGGGAGATGATGTCGGCGGCGCGGCGGGAGGTGCTGGCGGCGCGGAGCGAGCCGGGGGCGGATCCGGAGGTCGTGGACCGGGTCCTGCGGCACCTGGACGTCCGCAGCCTCCGCCCGTGACGGGGCGCGCCTCAAGATCCGGGGCTCCGCCCCGGACCCCGCGCCTCAAACGCCGGCGGGGCTGGAATTTGCCCGGCGGGGTCGGCCTGCCGAGCGGGACCCCCTGCCAGGGGCTCCGCCCCCGCACCCCCGGTCCTCAATCGCCGGACGGGCTGGATGTCGCTACGGGCGGGGCGGGGCCTCGGACGTGGTCAGGCGGGGGAAGGCGTAGGGGTGGTGGAGGTGGAGCCACGACGTGAGGTGCTCGCGGACCTCGCAGCGGAGGGTCCACAGGTCGTCGGAGTCCTTGGCCGTCATCGTCGCGCGGACCTGGATCGCCGTGGCGGTGGCGTCCGTGACGACGAGGGCGCTCTTGCGGCCGTCCCACGCGGGGCGGCGCCGCAGGTAGGAGTCCAGTTCGTCCCGCAGCAGCGGCACCGGCGCCCCGTGGTCGAGGTACAGGAAGACCGTGCCGGTCAGCTCCGCCCCGCCGCGCGACCAGTTCTCGTACGGCTTCGACGTGAAGTACGAGACCGGCATGGTGATCCGCCGCTCGTCCCAGGTGCGCACCACCAGGAAGGTCAGGGTGATCTCCTCGACCGTGCCCCACTCTCCGTCCACCACCACCGTGTCCCCGATCCGCACGGTGTCCCCGAACGCGATCTGGAGGCCGGCGAACAGGTTGCCGAGCGTGGACTGTGCGGCGATGCCCGCGACGATGCCGAGGATGCCCGCCGACGCCAGCACGGAGGTGCCGACCGCCCGCATCGCGGGGAACGTCAGCAGCATCGCGGCCACCGCCACCACGCCGACGACCGCCGTCACCACCCGCCGGATCAGGGTGACCTGGGTCCGCACCCGCCGGACCCGCGCCGAGTCCTCGCCCGCCCCGGCCGCGTAGCGCGCGTACCCGGTGTCGACGGCGGCCGTGACCATGCGGACCAGCAGCCAGGCCGACGCACCGATCAGCAGCAGCGTCAGGACCCGTTCCACCGCCCGTTCGTGACCCGTCAGAACCCGGGCCCGGCTGTGCGAGCCGAGCAGCAGGGCGAGGCCGAGCACCAGCTGGAACGGCACCCGGCAGCGCCGCAGCAGGCCCCACAGCGGGGTCTCCGGATGCCGCCCGTCGGCCCGGCGCAGCAGCAGGTCCAGCAGGGATCCGGCGATCAGGGTGAGGACGAGCGCGCCGCCGAGCACGGTCAGGGGGCGCAGCAGGCTTTCCACGGGAACCACCTCCTCCTGGCACGATAGGGGCATGAACATCATGCTCTTCCACTCGACGTACGGGCTGCGGCCCGCGGTGCACGCGGCGGCCGACCGGCTGCGCGCCGCCGGGCACGAGGTGCACGTGCCCGACCTGTTCGAGGGGCGCACCTTCGAGACCGTCGAGGAGGGCATGGCCTTCCAGGAGGAGACGGGACGCGACGAGCTGCTCAAGCGGGCGGTGCTCGCGGCCGCGCCGTACTCGGAACGCGGCCTGGTCTACGCCGGGTTCTCGTTCGGCGGTTCACTCGCCCAGCACCTGGCGTTCGCCGACGAGAAGGCCCGCGGGCTGCTGCTCCTGCACGGCACCTCCGACATCGCGGACGACGTGTCGGTGGACGACCTGCCGGTGCAGCTGCACATCGCGGACCCCGACCCGTTCGAGACGCACGACTGGCTGACGGCCTGGTACCTGCGGATGCAGCGGGCCGGCGCGGACGTCGAGGTGCACCGATACCCGGGCGCCGGCCACCTGTTCACCGACCCCGGCCTGCCGGACTACGACGCGGAGGCCTCCGAGCAGGCCTGGCGCTCCGCCCTGGGCTTCCTCGACTCCCTCTGAGCCGCCCGCCGGGCCCGGCTGCGGTCAGGGGCGGTCCGACGGCCGGTGGCTGAGCCACCGGCCGATGCAGGTGTCGGCCGTCGTGCGGCCGTGGTCGGCGCAGAACGCGCGGGCGGCCCGTCCGTCGGTGAACGGCCCGGGCGCGTACACCACCCAGTAGCCGGGCTCCAGCGAGGCGTAGTCGGCGCTGCGCAGGACCTGGGCCTGCGGGATCTCGGCGCGGACGGCCGCCAGCCGGCGGTCCCGGGCGGCGGTCCCGGAGCTCTCGGGTTCGGAGTGCAGCTGGGCGATCCAGCGGTCGCCGAGGTCCGCGGGCGTGCGGCTGGGCGCCGGCGTGCCGGACGGCGTGGGGCCCCCGGTGCCGGGACGGCCGGTGGCCGAAGCGTGCCCGCCGGCCCCGTCCGGACCGGTGGCCTCCGGCTTGAACAGGGTGTATCCGCCCAGGCCGAGCACGGCGAGGAGGGCGGCCGCGGCCGCTGCGGCGAGCGGGCCGCGCAGGCGCGACCGGGTCCGCGGCGGTGCCGGATCGAGCCGGGTGGGCCGCGCCGTCCCGACGGTGGCCAGCGCCTGCCAGCCCTGCGTGGGCACCGCCGGTCCGGATGCCTCCGGCCACGGGGGTACGGGGCCGGCGCCCGGGGCCGCGTCGGCCTCGGCGGGCGCTTCGGCCCCGGCGGCCTCGGCGGGCGCTTCGGCGGCGAGCCGCAGCAGGTCGTCGAGCGCCGGTGCGCCGGGCCGGGCGGCCGGGTCGTGGACGAGCACGGCGGCCAGGGCGGGGGTGAGCGCCCCGGCCCGCACCGGCGGCGGCACGGGCCCGTCGAGTACGGCTGCCAGGGTGGCCAGGGTGGTCGCGCGGCGCATCGGGCTGACGCCCTCGACGCTCACGTACAGCATCATGCCCAGCGACCAGAGGTCGGAGGCGGGCAGGTCCTCGCCCCGGATTCGCTCCGGCGCCAGGTACTCGGGGGTGCCGATGACCTCGCCGGTGAGGGTGAGCGAGCCGTGGTCCTGGAGGGCGGCGATGCCGAAGTCGGTCAGGACGGCGGAACCGTCCGGGCGGAGCAGGACGTTGGCGGGCTTCACGTCCCGGTGGTGGATCCCCGCGGCGTGCGCGGCGCGCAGGGCGGAGAGGATCTCGCGGCCGGTGCGCGCCGCCTCGGCGGGGGAGAGCGGGCCGCGTGCCAGGCGCGCCTGGAGGCTTTCGCCGGGGACGAGCTCCATCACGAGCCAGGGGTGCGGGCCCTGGGTGGCGACCTGGTGCACGGTGACGACGTGCGGGTGGCTGATCCGGGCCAGCGAGCGGGCCTCGCGCAGGATCCGCTCGTTCAGCACGCGGGCGGTCTCCGGGCAGTCGCGCGCGGCGTTGGGCCGCACCTCCTTCAGTGCCACCTCCCGGCCGAGGGTGGTGTCCCGGGCCCGCCAGACGGTGCCCATGGCTCCGCTGCCGAGCCGGTCCAGCAGCTCGAACCGTCCGTCGATCAGGTCACCCGGCGTGCTCATGGCCGCCACGTTAGGGCAGGCGCGGACCGGCCCGCCCGCCGGGTCCGGGTGCGCCGGGCGCGGAGGGGGGGCACGGAGAAGGGGCACGGTCCGGCGGGTGCCGGGCCGTGCCCCTTTCCTGTTGCCGCACCGCTCACGCGGCAGCAGGCGTTCAGCCGCGGTAGGCGGTCCAGCTGCTCTGCATGCGGCTCACCTGGCCGGCGGTGAACTGGTACATGCACGCGTCGTACGTGTAGTCCATGAAGTTGTGGATCGGGTCCACGCCGGCCTTGGAGGCGCAGGTGTCACGGCCGGTCGGGCACGCGGAGGCCGGGGACTTCTCGGCCGGGGTGTCCGAGACGTAGTCGCCGCTGCCCGTGCAGCCGCCCTGGAAGGTGTGGTACAGGCCCATCCAGTGGCCGACCTCGTGGGTGGCGGTGTCGCCCTGGTTGTAGTTGGCGGAGGATCCGCCCGGCAGGGACGCGTCGAGGAGGACGACGCCGTCCATCTCCGGGTCGCCGCTGTACCAGCTCGGGAAGGTCGCCCAGCCGAGCAGGCCGCCCTGCAGGTTGGCGGTGTAGATGTTCAGCGCGTTCGCGCCACCCTTGCGGAGGGTGGTCTTCATCTGGGTTTCGGCCGTGGAGCCGTCCGCCAGGTTGTACCAGGAGGCGTTGTCGGTGTAGTCCGTCGACACCAGCTGGAACTGGAAGTTGCTGTTCACGTTGCCGGTGCCCTGGCCCGCGAAGGCGGAGTTCAGGACGGCCATCTGGTTGCTGACGGCGGTGGCCGAAAGCTTGCCGGTGGTCCCGGAGTGGATCACGTGGAAGTAGACCGGGATGGTGGTGACGGCCTCGGCACGGGCCAGGCTGCGCGGGGACTTCGCGTACTTGGAGAGCTTGGCCTTCAGGTCCGCGTCCATGGCCTTGGCCTGCGCGTCCGACAGGGCGTTGGGCTCGTCGTGCGCGTGGCCGTCCTTCGGGCGGGCGACGCGGGCGTTGGCGGCCGAGGCGTCTTCGATGCACTGCTCGGCGCCGGTCTTGGGCGCGGCGGAGACCATCGTGGGGGCCGAAAGAGGACCGAAGGCCAGGGCGCCGGCGAGCACGGCGGTGCCCAGGACGCGGCGACGGAGGGTGGGGGATATGCGGGCGAGAGCGCGCACGTGAACTCCTCGCGAATAAGTGGGGGGTCGGAGGTTTTCCTCGTTGGCGCGGAGTTTACGTGTGCATGTCAGGCCAGAGTCAAGGATTTTCGGTCACGGAACGATCAAGCCACCCGGAGCGTACTCCGGACGGCATGATCACCGAAAGAATTTGATGCTCCGTTAGATAGCACCGGAGCCCGGCCGGTCCGCGGTGGGCGGACCGGCCGGGCTCCGGCGTGCGGGCGCGTCTCAGCGGACCGGCTGGTACACCCGCTCGACCTTCTGCGTGCCGCTCAGCGTCCGGTACGACCGGGTCCACGCCGAGGTGGCGTCGGCCCGGCGCTTGTCGGACAGCACGTAGTAGTCCATCTGCGACTGCGCGGCGGTGATGTCGAGGACGCCGTAGCCGTGCGAGTCCATGTCCACCCACTTCACGTGGCGGTTGGCGGCCTTGACCGCGGTCTCGGCGACCAGCGACACCGTGCGCGGGGCCACGTGCAGGATGTCGTCGATGTTGTCGGAGCTGACCGACGTGACCACGAACTCCGTGGCGGCGGACCGGGACAGCGGGTAGGTGGCCGCCGTCACCGGCACGTCGTTGGCGAAGGCCATGTGGATGTCACCGGTGAGGAAGACCGTGTTCTTGATGTTCTGCCCGGTCAGGTGGCCCAGCAGCTCCTTGCGGTCGTCCGTGTAGCCGTCCCACTGGTCGACGTTCACGGCCAGGCCCTCCTGGGGCAGGCCCAGGAGCTCGGCCAGCGGGCCGAGGAGGTGCGCCGGCACCGAGCCGAAGGCCATCGGGGAGATCATCACCGACGTGCCGACCAGCTTCCAGGTGGCGTTCGACGAGGACAGCCCCGACTTCAGCCAGTCCAGCTGGGCCCGCCCGGTCAGCGTGCGCGACGGGTCGTCGACCGTGCCGCTGCCCGTCTTGGCTTGCTGCGAGCGGAACGAGCGCAGGTCGAGGAGGTGCAGGTCGGCGAGGTTGCCGAAGCGGATCCGGCGGTAGGTGGTGCCGGCGATGGACGGCCGGACCGGCATCCACTCGAAGTAGGCCTGCTTGGCGGCCGCGACCCGGGCCGCCCACTCGCCCTCGGCGCCCGGGGTGTGGTTCTCCGCGCCGCCCGCCCAGGCGTCGTTGGCGAACTCGTGGTCGTCCCATATCGCGATGACCGGGTGCACGGCGTGCAGGGACTGGAGGTCGGTGTCCGTCTTGTACTTGCCGTGCCGGGTGCGGTAGTCGGCCAGCGTGACGATCTCGTGCTTCGGCTCGTGCTGCCGGACCACGTACTTGGCCTCGGGGTAACCCCCGGTGCCGTACTCGTAGATGTAGTCGCCGAGGTGCAGCACCGCGTCCAGGTCGGAGCGGGCCGCCAGGTGCCGGTACGCCGCGAAGTGGCCCGACTCCCAGTTGGAGCAGGACACCACGCCGAACCGGACCCCCGGGGCGGACGCGTCGTGGGCCGGGGTGGTGCGGGTGCGGCCGACCGCCGAGACGGTGCCGCCCGCGCTGAAGCGGAACCAGTACGCGGTGGCCGGTGCGAGCCCGCGGACGTCCGCCTTGACGGTGTGGTCGGAGGCGGCGGTGGCCACGGTGGTGCCCCGGTTCACGATCCGGGAGAAGCCCTTGTCCTCGGCCACCTCCCAGCTCACCTCGGTGTCCGGGCCGAGGCCCGAGCCCGGCACCGCGTCCGGAACGGGAGTGACGCGGGTCCACAGCAGGACCCCGTCGGGAAGCGGGTCGCCGGAGGCGACGCCGTGGAGGAAGGCGGGAGCGCCTGCCTCGGCCGCATGGGCGGTCGCCGTCCCCAGGGCGGCCTGTGCGGCGAGCGGAGCGAGCGCGGCGGTGGCGGCTGCGGCCTTGACGACCGTACGGCGACGCGGCGCTGCGGCAGAAGAGGAGTGAAGACTGGTCACGGATGATCATATTACTGACCGGTATTGACTCTCTGACAGCCCTCGGACACACAACGGGCGGGCGAACCACGAAAGTTCGCCCGCCCGTCCCCCGGGATTGCCCCGATGTCAGCCCTTCAGGGCCTTGTCGACCGCGGAGTTGAACGCATCGAGGGTCTGCGGGATCTCGATCTTCTTGCCGTCCATCTTCAGCGTCGGGGTGCCCGTGACCCCGCTCTTGTCGAACAGCTTCGACATCTCGATCGCCCAGCGGTTGTACGTGCCGTCCTCGACTGCCTTCTTGAACGCGGCGTTGCCCTTCAGGGCGGGCACCTGGTCGGCCACCTTCAGCAGGTAGTCGTCCTTGGCGAACTTGTCGTCGTTCTCCGCCGGGTGGTTCTCCTTCGAGTACAGCGCCGACTTGTACGCGAGGAAGGCGTCCGGGCTCACGTTCAGGGCCGCACCCAGCGCGCTCAGCGCGTTCTTCGAGCCGGTGCCGGAGAGCCCGTTGTCGAGGAAGGTCGCGCCGATGAACTTCAGCTTGTACTTGCCGGCGTCGACGTCCTTCTTGATCTGCTCGCCCGCGACCTGCTCGAAGGTCGCGCAGACCGGGCAGCGGGCGTCCTCGTACAGCTCCAGCGTCTTCTTCGCGGCCGGCTTGCCGAGGACCACGGTGGTGCCGTTCTCACCCTCGGTGTTCTTCGGGGTGACCAGCTGCGCCTTCGGCGCCTCGTCCCACTCGCCGGACTTGTTGCCCTGGACGACCGCGTAGCCGATGCCGCCGGCCAGCGCGAGGGCCGCGACGACCGAGCCGGCCACGATCACCTGGCGGCGCGCCTTGTCCTTCTTCTGCTGCCGCTCGCGCTCCGCGCGCATCCGCTCGCGGGCCGCGTCCTTGTTCGCCTTGCTGTTGCGGTTGCTCATGACTGTTCTCCGTGGGTGTCGCAAAAAATGGTGGGGGACTGCCGTGCCTGGTCAGGCGCCGAACGGCGCCGGCACGGGCGGCCCCCGCCGGCCCACGGAGTGCACGGGGAAGCGGCTGCGGACG
>NZ_JAJAUZ010000077.1 GCF_020532645.1 Streptomyces bambusae | reverse complement strand
GACGCCCCCGCCGAACGCGTCCTGCGCGAAGCCCTGCGCGCCGCCGGCCTCGACGCACGGGACGCCGGCGTCCGCGAGGACGCCGGATCCGTCCGCGCCCTCGTCGGCGACGCCGGCCCCGCCACCGGCGCCGCCGCCCTCACCCGCGCCGTGCTCCAGCTCCGCCACCGCATCCTGGCCCCCGGTCCGGACCGCTCCGAAGCCCAGACCTGGACCGCCGACGGCGGCACCCGCCGGATCTGTGTCGGCATCCGCGGCGCCGGCGGCGCCGACGCCCACGTGGTCCTGGAGGAGTACGTCCCCGACCCCGCGCAGACCCCGGCCGCCGACACCGCCGACGGCTCCGCCGCGGAACCCGCCGACGAGCTGGTCGTCCTGTCCGCCCCCACCCCCGCCCACCTGGCCGCCACCGCCCGCCGGTTCGCCGCCCTGCTCGCCGGCCCCGGCCCGGTCCCGCCGCTGCCCGCCCTCGCCCGCGCCCTGCGCACCGGCCGGGCCGCCATGGACTGCCGGTTCGCCGCCGTCGTCGCCGGCACCGGCGAACTCGTCCGCGCCCTGGAGCGGTTCCTGGAGGACGGCGCGCCCTGCGCCGACCTCCGCGACGGCGGCGCCGACCCGCTGGGCCTGGCCGCCGTACCCGAGACCGGCGACTACCTCGCCGCGCTCTGGCAGGCCGGGCACCTGCACCAGCTCCGCGGCCTGTGGCTGGCCGGGCTCGACGTCGACTGGACCGCCCTGGAGCCCGCCCACGGCCCCGGCACCGTCGCCGTGCCGCTGCCCGCCTCCGCCTTCCTGCGCGTACCGCTGTGGCTGGACGGCGAGGAGGGCGCGTCATGACCACGCTGCCCCTCGACCCGGCCGGACCGGCGCAGGCCGGACCGGCCCCGGTCAACCTGTGGTTCTGCCCCAACGAGGACCTCGCCCCCGGGATTGCCGCCACCCTCGCCGCGTACTGGCTCGACGAGAACGAGCAGGAGGTCGCCGGCCGGTTCCTCTTCGAACGCGACCGCCGCCAGTACCTCGTCGCCCACGCCCTGGTCCGCCGCGTGCTCGCCCTGGAGACCGGCATCCCCGAGGCCGAGGCCGTCATCTGGCGCTCCTCGCGCGGCCGGCCGTTCCTCCAGACCCCGGCCGGCGGACTGCCGCGCGGCGGCGGCGTCCTCGACTTCAACCTGTCGCACGCCAACGCCTACAACCTGCTCGGCGTCTCCCGCGGCCTGCGCATCGGCGTCGACGTCGAACGCCTCGACCGCGCCGAACGCGGCCTCGACAACATCATCGCGACCTTCGCCCCCGAGGAGCAGCACTGGATCGCCAGCGCCGCCCCCGGGCGGCCGCGCAACCGGCGCGCGCTGCGCCTGTGGACCCTGAAGGAGGCCTACTCCAAGGCCCGCGGCCTCGGACTCGGCCTGCCCTTCGACTCGTTCGCGTTCACCCTGGCCGAGGACCGGGGCGTCCTCTCGTTCCGCCCGCCCGCCGACGACTCGGCGGTCCGCTGGCGGTTCCTGGAGGTCGAGCCCGTGCCCGAGGTGCTGGCGGCGGCCGCCGTCGAGGTCGACGACGCCCGGCCGCCGGCCGTCCACCTCCACCACGGCTTCCCCTGGGGCCGCGCCGCCCCCCGCCGCCTCGTCCTGCCCGAACCCGCCCTGGCCTGAACCCGGCCCCGGAATTCCCTCCGGAACGCCGGGAGAAACGCTTGAAACCCGATCGAGAACACGCCCTGAAAACCCGGTGCACGGTTATCTTTCACCGTCCCGCACCGGAAATAAGGGGCGGTGAATTCCCGGCGCCCGCTCCGGCCGGAGCCGCACCGGGAATTCACGTTTTCCCGGACCGGACCGCACGGAACCGGAACGGGGCGCGGAAACGGTGTGCAGCCAGGCTCCGGGCCCGTTCCCGTACTCGCTCCCGTCTCGTCCGCTTCCGCCGCCGCCGACAGAACAGAATGGGGGACCCATGCCCGCCGCCACGACCGTCCCGCGCCGGACGGCCGCCGTCGTGACCGAGGTCGCCGACGGCGTCCACGCGTACGTCCAGCCCGAAGGCGGCTGGTGCCTCAACAACGCCGGCATCCTCGCCTCCGGCGGCCACAGCGCGCTCGTCGACACCGCCGCCACCGAGAGCCGCGCCCGGCACCTGCGGGACACCGCGCTCCGGCTGGCGCCCCGGCCGCCGCGCGCCGTCGTCAACACGCACTTCCACGGCGACCACACGTACGGCAACTTCGTCTTCCCCGAGGCCCTCACCATCGGCCACGAGCGGACCCGCGAGATGGTCCGCGCGGCCGGCCTGCACATGGCCGGGCTGTGGCCGGACGTCTGCTGGGGCGACATCGAGATCACCCCGCCCGAGCTGACCTTCCGGGACCGTACGACGCTCCACGTGGGGGACCTGCGCGCCGAGCTGATCCACATCGGGCCGGCCGCCCACACCACCGACGACACCGTCGTCTGGCTGCCCGACCAGCGCGTCCTGTTCACCGGCGACCTCGTCATGAACGGGGTCACCCCGTTCTGCGTCATGGGCTCCGTGACCGGCATGCTGCGCGCCCTGGACCGGCTGCGGGACCTCGGCGCCACCACCGTCGTCCCCGGCCACGGCCCCGTCGGCGGCCCGGAGCTCCTCGACGCCAACGCGGCCTACCTGCACTGGCTCCAGCGCCTCGCCGCCGCCGGCGTCGCGGCCGGCGCCACCCCCCTGGACCTGGCGCGCGCCACCGACCTGGGCCCGCACGCCGCCCTCCTCGACTCCGAGCGCCTCCTCCCCAACCTCCACCGCGCCTACGCCGAGGAACACGGCCTCCCCGAAGGCACCCCCCTGGACATCGGATCCCTCTTCCAGGAGATGACCACCTACCACGGCCACCCCCCACACTGCGCCGCCTGACCCCGGAGACCCCCTGCCGCCCGAAGCGCCAGGGGGTCTCCGCACACCGGGCCAAAACCAGCCCCACGGGACCACCTCCCGCCGGGCGCACCACCTCCAGCCCCACGGGACCACCTCCCGCCGGGCTGACCGCCCCACCCTGGGTCAACTCCAGCCCCGCCGGGCAACTCCAGCCCCGCCGGGCACATCCCAGCCCCGCCGGCGTTTGAGGCGCGGGGTCCGGGGCGGAGCCCCGAAGGGCCGGGCGTGCGTCCCGCCGGGCTGACCGCCCCACCCTGGGTCAACTCCAGCCCCGCCGGGCAACTCCAGCCCGGCCGGGCACATCCCAGCCCCGCCGGCGTTTGAGGCGCGGGGTCCGGGGCGGAGCCCCGAAAGGCCCGGCCCGCACCCCGCCCCGCTCAGCCGCCCGGCCCCGCCGGCGCCAGCAGCCGGAAGCGCCGTATCAACGCCTCCTGCTCCCGGCTCAACGACTCGATCCGCGCCCCCAACCGCGCAATCTCCAGCCCCAGCTCCCGCAGGGCCTCCCCATCCGTCCCCCCGGCCACCCCGTCCGGCCCACCGGACCGCTCGGGCACCAGGCAGCCCGCCTCCGGCACCCCGCCGGGCAGACGCCCCCCCGCCGAACCCCCCGGCAGCTCCAGCGACGGCGCATGCCGCAGGATCGCCTCCATCCGGTCCCGCAGCGCCGGCCCCGGCTCCACCCCCAGCTCGTCCACCAGCCGCCGCCGCGCCCGCTCGTACACGCCCAGCGCCTCGGTCTGCCGCCCGCACCGGTACAGCGCGAGCATCTGGAGGTCGTACAGCCGCTCCCGCATCGGATGCCCGGCCGTCAGCCGCTCAAGCTCCCACAGCACCTCCGCGTGCCGCCCGCTGCGCAGGTTCGCGTCGTACAGCGTCTCCAGCGTCGTCAGCCGCAGTTCCTCCAGCCGGTCCGCCTCGACCGTGCAGATCGGCCCCTGCGCACTGCCCTCCAGCGCCGGCCCCCGCCACAGCGCGAGCGCGCCGCGCAGCAGCTCGGCCGCGTGCTCGGGATCGGAGCCCAGCCGGGCCCGCCCCTCCGCGGACAGCCGGTGGAAGCGCTGCGCGTCGGTCGTGGCCCGCCCCGGCCGCAGCAGGTAGCCCGTCGTGCGGGTGGCGATCCAGCTCTGGCCGGCACCGTCCGGAGCCCCGTCCTGGAGCAGCCGGCGCAGCCGCGCCACGTGCGCCTGGAGCGCGTTGACCGCGCTCGCGGGCGGCCGGTCGCCCCACAGCTCGTGGATGAGCCGCTCGGCGGACAGCACGTGGCCAGCCCGGACCACCAGCGCGCCGAGCAGCGCCCGCTGCTTCGACCCGGCCGGCGCGACGTACGCGCCCGTGCTCCGGTCGAGCACCTCCACCGGGCCCAGGACGCGGAAGTCCACCTCGGTGTCACCGTCCGTGCCACGGGCGCCGTGTGCGCCGAAATCCATGGTGCCTCCTCCCGGCGAACCGACGGGATCTGCGGAAAGACACGAAGGCCGGCGGGAGAAAGAAAAAGAGCCGGCTTTTATCCCATGAACGGAATCTATCACTGTGTTTTCCCAGGGCAACCGGTCGGGACGGAGGGCGACTCGAAGCCCGCTCAAGATTTCCGGGGCACCGTACTGGACCCGGCTACCGTGCCGGAGTCGAAGGCTGTAAATCGATGGGAACTCGACGAAATGCGGAGGAGAGCGTGAGGATTCAGGTTCTGGGTCCGTTGAGTGCCGAGGTCAACGGGGGCTCGATTGTTCCGACGGCTGGCAAGCCGCGCCAGATCCTGGCGCTGCTCGCGCTCTCCCCGGGGCGGGTGATACCCGTACAGACCCTCATGGAGGAGATCTGGGGCACCGAGCTTCCGCAGAGCGCACTCACAACCCTGCAGACGTACATCCTGCAGCTGCGCCGGCGGCTGGGCACCGCCATGGGCCCGGGCGTGCCGGGCAGCGCCAAGGACGTGCTCGCGACCCGGCACGGCGGCTACGTGCTGCAGATCCCGCCGGAGGCGGTGGACGTCCACGAGTACGACGGCCTCGTCGCCGGCGGACAGCAGGCGTTCGAGGAAGGAGACGACGAACGCGCGGCCGACCTGCTCCGCAGGGCGCTCGCCCTGTGGAACGGCCCGGCCCTGGTCGACGTACGGGTGGGGCCGATCCTCGAGATCGAGGTCATGCGCCTCGAGGAGAGCCGGCTCGTGACCGTGGAGCGGCGCATCGACGCCGACCTGCGGCTCGGCCGGCACGTCGAGGTCATCGCCGAACTGGCCGAGCTGATCGCCCGGCACCCGCAGCACGAGGGCCTGCACTCGCAGGCCATGGTCGCGCTGTACCGGTCCGGCCGGCAGGCCACCGCCCTGGACGTCTACCGCAGGCTGCGCAACCGCCTGATCGACGAACTCGGCGTGGAGCCGTCCCCGCAGCTGCAGCGCCTGCACCAGGCGATGCTGGCCGTGGACCCGGCGCTCGACGTGGTCGCGGGCCCGCGCCGGGTGTCGACGTTCGACCTGTACGGGTCCGCGGCGGGCGGCACGTCCCGCTACCCGGCCTGGTCGGAGGCCTCGTAACGGCCGCCGCGGGCAGGTGAGGAGCCGCAGGAGGGCCCGCACCCGGGGGTGTTCAAGTGTCCAGCCCCGGGCGCGGGCCTTCCGGCTACCCTGAGCCGCCCGGCCCCCGCCGAGACCCGCCGAGACCCGCCGAAGCCCGCCGGAACCCGCCCGGGAACCGCTGCCGGGCCGGCCCGGACGAAGGGACACCCCGACAGTGAACAGCACGTGGTTCCGGCGCTACACGGACGGCGGAACGGGCCCCCGGCTCGTGTGCTTCCCGCACGCCGGCGGCTCCGCGACGGCCTACATGCACCTGGCGCGCGCCCTGCCCGCCGGCTTCGACGTGCTGTCCGTGCAGTACCCCGGCCGCCAGGAGCGCTACCGCGAGGAGCCGTTCACCTCGCTGACCGCCCTGGTCGAGGCCGTCGCCGCCGAGCTGGCCCGCGGGATCGCCGCCGAACCCGGCCGCCCGTACGCGCTGTTCGGCCACAGCATGGGCGCCCTCATCGCGTACGAGACCGCCCGCGCGCTCGCCCGCCACGACGGACTGCCCGGCCCCGAGCGGCTGTTCCTCTCCGGCCGCGGCGCCCCCGACGTCCAGGGCAGCTGCGCCCACTACCTGCTGTGGGAGGACGCCGACATCCTCGCCGAGTGCCGCCGGCTCGGCGGCACCGACCAGGCCATGCTGGAGAACCCCGACGTGCTGGAGATGGTCATGCCGGCGCTGCGCGCCGACTACCGGGCCCTCGCCACCTACGGCTGGCAGTCCGGCCCGCCGCTGGCCGCCCCGGTCACCGCCCTGATCGGCGACGCCGACCCGATGGTGACGGTCCCGCAGGCCGAGGCCTGGCAGGGGCACACCACCGGCGGATTCGGCCTGGAGGTCTTCACCGGCGGCCACTTCTACATCGCCGACCACCTCGGCCGCGTGGCCGGGACGGTCACCGAGGGGCTGCTCGCCGGCGCCGCCGCCACCTGAGGCCGCCGCGCGCGGGCAGCCGCCGGGCCGGCGGCGGGCGGACGCCGCCGGCCCGGCCGCCATCACCGCAGGGTTCCTCCCCACGGGGCCGCACCGCACGGTTGCGCCGTACGGTGTTCCCGATTCCGCACGCTGTGCGTACGTGCGGTTATCCTGCAGTGACGAGAAAGGGGAGCCGCATGCCCGCAGCAGCCAAGGAAAAGACGATCCCGTCGGTGTGGACCCGGCCCCGGCGCGGCCGCCGCGAGCAGCCGGCCCTGAGCCGGGAGCACATCGTCGCCGAGGCGATCCTCCTGCTCGACGCCGAGGGCGTCGACGCCCTGAGCATGCGCCGCCTGGGCGCCCGCCTGAACGCGGGCGCGACCTCGCTGTACTCGCACGTCGCGAACAAGGACGAGCTGATCGAGCTGGTCGTCGACGAGGTGTACGGCGAGATGGAGGTCCCCGACGCCGGCGGCCCCGAGGGCTGGCGGGCCGGCAGCGTGGCCAGCGCGCAGAGCCTGCTCGCCGTGATCCTGCGGCACCCGTGGCTGGTGTCCGTCCTGGGCGGCGCCTCGTTCTCCTCGCTCGGACCCAACATGCTCCGCATCACCGACCGCCTGCTCGCCGTGTTCGAGGCCGGCGGCTTCCCGCTCGCGGAGGCGGACCGCGCCATGAAGGCGCTGCTCGCGTACGTGGTCGGGATGGGCACCAGCGCGGCCGCGTTCCTGACGGCGCTCTCCCACAGCGGGCAGACCCAGGAGGAGTGGGCCGAGCGCATGGTTCCGGTCATGTCCGAAGCGGTGCGCCCGTATCCGATGCTGAACGCGCTGTTCGACGCCCGGCAGGGCGACGACCTGCTGGACACTTCGACCGACCTGTTCGGATACGGCCTCGACCGGATGCTGGACGGGCTGGAGGCCCGGCTCGCCGGCCTGTCCGGCCCCGCGTAACCCGGCGCCGCGGCGAACTCCCGTACGCCGCGCCCGAATCGTCCGCCCGAACCCCCTGACCTGGGGGTTGCGGGCGTTTCTCGTTTTTCGGCCGCGGTTTCGCGGCGGTCCAGCCACGGTCCAGCGGGGCTCCACCGGGCTCGGGTGGACTTCCGGCAGGGTTCCCGGCGACACTTCCGAACAGTGTGCGTACTTGCGAACACCGTTCGCTCATAAGTACATTGTTCGACATGGCGCACAATGTGCGATCCGGTGCGCGTTCCGCGGTGGGGCGGGATGGGCCGATGGCGTAAAACCATCATCGTTAAGCAAACCGGCTATGCGGTTTGTTATAGTCGCCGCGTTCTGAGTCCGTAGTCCTGCCTGTCCGGCCGATCCGATGGGAGTCCACGAGCCGTGGCCACCTTCCTGTACAAACTGGGCCGCCTGGCCTTCCGGCGCCGGGGCCTGATGGTCCTGCTGTGGGTGCTGATCTTCGGAGGCATAGGGGTCGCGGCGTCCTCGGCGCCCCCGCCGCCCGCCGACACGTTCTCGATGCCCGGCACCGAGTCGCAGAAGGCCTTCGACCTCCTCAAGGAGAAGTTCCCGGCGGCCAGCGCCTCCGGTGCCACCGCCCGCGTCGTGGTCCGCGCCCCCAAGGGCGGCAAGCTGGCCGACGCGGACACCAAGGCCGCCGTCACCAAGCTGGTCGGCGAGCTGTCCAAGGCCCCCGAGGTGGTCGGCTCCACCGACCCGTTCCAGACGCAGACGATCAGCAAGGACGGCACCACGGGCTACGCCGTCGTCACCTACAAGGTCCCCGGACCCGAGGTGAGCGACAAGGCCCACGACGCCTTCGACGAGATCACCAAGAAGGCCCGGTCCGGCGGCCTGACCGTCGAGGCCGGCGGTGACGCCGTCAAGATCGAGGCCGAGATGGGCGGTTCCGCCGAGGGCATCGGCATCCTGATCTCCGCCATCGTCCTGCTGCTGACCTTCGGCTCGATGCTCGCTGCGGGCATGCCGCTGCTCACCGCCACCATCGGCGTCTCCATCGGCATCTCCGGCATCACCGCGCTCGGCAGCACCTTCGGGCTGTCCGCCACCACCACGAGCCTGGCCATGATGCTCGGCCTCGCCGTCGGCATCGACTACGCCCTGTTCGTCGTCTCCCGCTACCGCTCCGAGATGCTGGAGGGCCGCGACCGTGAGGAGGCCGCCGGACGCGCCGTCGGCACCGCCGGCTCGGCCGTCGTCTTCGCGGGCCTCACCGTCATCGTGGCCCTGGCCGGCCTGTCCGTGGTGAACGTCCCGCTGCTCACCAAGATGGGCCTCGCCGCCTCCGGCACGGTCGCCGTCGCCGTCCTCATCGCGCTGACCCTGGTCCCCGCGCTGCTCGGCTTCGCCCCGTACAAGGTCCTCGGCCGCCGCGAGCGCCACCTGTTCTGGCCGCAGCCGCTCAAGCCCCGCCAGGAGCGCGCGGCCGCCAAGCGCACCGCCAAGGCCGCCGCCCGCGCCGCGAAGAAGGACCCGGCCCGCCCGAACCTGGGCACCCGATGGGCCCGTTACGTGCTGCGCAACCCGATCGCCGTCCTGCTGGTCGGCGTGGTCGGTCTCGGCGCCCTCGCGGTGCCCGCCGCCAGCCTGGAGCTCGGCCTGCCGGGCGAGGGCACCATGGCGGAGGAGACCACCCAGCGCAAGGCGTACGACATGCTGTCCGACTCCTTCGGCGCCGGCTTCAACGGCCCGCTGACGGTCACGGTCAGCGCCAAGGACGCCAAGGCGGCCGGCGAGGCCGTCGGCGGCGCCCTCGCCAAGGAGGACGGCGTGGCCTCGGTGGCCCCGGCCGTCGTCAACGAGGCGGGCGACACCGCCATCGTCAACGTCATCCCGACCACCGGTCCGGCCGAGAAGGAGACCGAGGAGCTCGTCCGCAGCCTGCGCGCGCTCGCCGGCGGCCTGGAGGACAAGACCGGCGGCGAGGTGCTGATCACCGGCCAGACCGCCAGCCTGATCGACTTCTCGAAGACGCTGGACGACGCGTTCGTGCCCTACCTGGGCCTGGTCGTCGGCCTCGCCTTCATCCTGCTGGTCCTGGTCTTCCGTTCGGTGCTGGTCCCGCTGAAGGCGGCCCTCGGCTTCCTCCTGTCGGTCAGCGCGGCCCTCGGCGCCGTCGTCGCGGTCTTCCAGTGGGGCTGGCTCGCGGACGTCTTCGGCATCGACCAGACCGGTCCGATCATGAGCACCATGCCGATCTTCATGATCGGCATCGTCTTCGGCCTCGCCATGGACTACGAGGTGTTCCTGGTCTCCCGGATGCGCGAGGCCTACGCCCACGGCGCCGGGCCCGACGAGGCCGTCGTCTCCGGCTTCCGCTACAGCGGCCGCGTGGTCGCCGCCGCGGCGGCGATCATGATCAGCGTGTTCTCCGGCTTCATCCTGGACGCCAACGACATGATCCAGATGATCGGCTTCGGCCTGGCGACCGCCGTCCTCTTCGACGCGTTCGTCGTCCGCATGGCGATCGTCCCGGCCCTGTTCGCCCTCCTCGGCAAGTCCGCCTGGTGGATCCCGCGCTGGCTCGACAAGGCCCTCCCCAACGTCGACGTCGAAGGCGAGAAGCTCAACCACATCCCTGCGGCCCGCCAGGCCCAGTCCGCCCCGGCCCGCGAACACCAGCTGGTCGACTGACCCCGTACTCCGGCCCGGCCCGGCAGCGACCCTGCCGTCCCGGGCCGGACCCGTACGTCGCCGGGGCATTCCCGGCCTCGTCGGAGCCGAGGTGTTCCGGGGCGTGCCGGGGCACTTCCAGCGTCGGAGTCGAAGCGCGCCGGGGCACTTCCAGCCTCGCCGGCGTTTGAGGCGCGGGGTCCGGGGCGGAGCCCCGAAAGGCCCGCCCCGCACCCCGCACGGCACGGCCCGGCCCGGTGGCAACCCGCCACCGGGCCGGCGCCGTTCCCGGGCACGGGCATGGGCACGGGCACGGGCACGGAAGCACCGGCGGCCGCGCCCGCGGGAGTCGGCGGTTCCCCGCCCCGGAGAACCGCCGCCCCCGTCACGACGTGTTCAGGGAGGAGATCCCGTACCCCGAGGAGAGTCCATGCGCATGCTGACCGGCCCCGCCATCGCCGCCCTGGTCCTGACCGCCGGCGCCGGCACCGCCCTCGCCGTGCAGACCGGCACCGGCCCGACGGCGGCCTCGGCGGCGGAGTCCCGCGAGATGCTGCG
The DNA here is from genome assembly GCF_020532645.1 of Streptomyces bambusae. Classification (GTDB taxonomy): domain Bacteria; phylum Actinomycetota; class Actinomycetes; order Streptomycetales; family Streptomycetaceae; genus Streptomyces; species Streptomyces bambusae. The sequence goes on along the minus strand of NZ_JAJAUZ010000077.1, from coordinate 22,677 downwards.
CATCGCCGACACCTACCTGGCCCACCGCGCCGCCGCCGTCACCGCAGAGGGCTCCCGCGTGCCCGCCGACGTCCTCACCGCCCCCCTCGCCGACACCCTGCGCGGCGAGTTCGACGCCCTCGCCGCCCGCGGCCGCAGCCTGCACGGCATCGGCGCCGGCTACTCCCGCGCCGAAACCGACCCGGCCACCGGCACCCCCGAGGTCTCCGGCACCACCGCGACCCTCGAACTGGAAGAGCTCACCCGCCTCTTCCACGAGGTCTCCGGCCCGGGCGCACCCCCGTACGAGGCCTACGCCCTCACCCACACCCTCACCTTCCACCGCGCCGCGAACGGCCACTGGCTCCTCTCCGCCGCCCGCCCCCACATCGGACCGGCCGACCTCCCCCCGACCACCCACTTCCGCAAGGGCTGACGGCGGTGGCCCGCGGCGGACGGCCTCAGCCCACCCAGCTCCCCGTCATGCCCAGGACCGCCGAGCCGTCCCCGTCGGCCAGCTTGGTGGCGGTGAAGGCGGTGGCCCAGGCCGAGGTCTGGAGGCGGAAGGCGGGGCGGTCCGCGGTCAGGGCGGTGAGGACCGCCCCGGCCGCCTCGGCCGGGGTCTGGGCGGCGTCCGACGCGAACTGGCCGACGGTGCGCGCGATGTAGTTCCGCAGTGCGTCCGCGTACGGGCCGGCCGCGGCGATCTCGGCCTCCAGGTCCAGCCCGATGTTGTTGACGAACTCGGTCGCCACCGCCCCCGGCTCGACGACGGACACGTGCACGCCGACGGCGGCCGCGACCGGCGCCAGGCTCTCCATGTACCCCTCGACGGCGAACTTCGCCGCACAGTACGCCTCGTTGAACGGCTGGCCGACGACCCCGCCCACGCTGGTCACGGTGATCAGGCGGCCGCCGGTGGCCCGCAGGTGGGGGAGGGCCGCCTTGGAGACGTTGAGCACGCCGAAGAAGTTGACCTCCATGACCTCGCGGACGTCGGCGACGGTCTCCATTTCGAGGGTGCCGACGTGCCCGGCGCCGGCGTTGTTGACGACCGCGTCCAGCCGGCCGTAGTCGGCGACCACCCCGGCCACGGCGGCGGCGACGGACTGCTCGTCGACGACGTCCAGCTGCCGGATGTCGATCTCGACACCCGCCTCGGCGGCCGCCTTGCGCAGGGCGCCGGCCCGGCCGGTGTCGCGCAGGGTGGCCACGGTCCGCCAGCCGGCCCGGGCGGCGGCCACGGCGGCGGCCAGTCCGATGCCGGAGGAGGTGCCGGTGATCAGGACGGTACGGGCATCGGAAGCGGTGGCGGCGTCGTACGGCATGGCGGGGCCTCTTTCGCAGGTCACAGGAGCAGAATTTATGTGCGTGTACACACACCATAGATTCATGTGTGTGCACACGCAACCCCTAAACTGGACGGCATGCCGAAGAAGCTCACCGCAGCCGAGATGCCCACGGCCGACCACGCCTTCTACGGGCTCGTCTGGGCCGGCCAGACGCTGACCGACCGCGTGGACAAAGCCCTGGTCAAGGCGCACGACCTGCCCGTGTCCTGGTTCGAGGTCATGCTGTGGCTGGCCGCCAGCCCCGAGCCCGTCCCCGCGTCCACGCTCGGCAACAGCACCCTGCTCAGCCGCAGCCAGGTCTCCCGGGTCCTCGACACCCTCCAGTCCCGCGGCCTGGTGATACGCACCCCGTCACCGCGCGACGCCCGCTCGGTGGAGGTCTCCCTCACGGACGCCGGCCATGCCCTCTTCGCCGCCGCCGACGCCACCCGCCGCGAGGCCCTGGCCCCCGCCTTCACCGACCTCCTCGACCCCGAGGACCTGTCCGCCCTGAGCCGCGTCTGGCACAAGCTCAAGTCACAGAAAACCACGTGAACCGGCCCGCGCCCGGGCCCGCCGGCCCGGGCAACGCACCTCCGCTGCCTGGCCCGTGACCACCCGTTAGGCTGAGCGTCCCGCCGCAGGCCAGGAGTGTGCCCCGTGCCCAGCATCATGATCACCGGAGCCTCCGGGTTCATCGGCAGCCACGTCGCCCGGGCCGCGGCCGGTCGGACGGCCGCCCTGACGCTGATGTCCCACCGCAGGCCGCCCGCCGTACCCCGGTCCGCCGGCGTCCGCACCGTCACCGCCGACCTCGCCGCCCCGCACACCCTGCAGGGCACCTGCGAGGGCGTGGACGTGCTGATCCACTGCGCCTCGCAGATCGGCGGCACCCCCGAGGCCAACGAGGCCGTCAACGCCCGCGGCACCGAGGCCCTCGTCGCCGAGGCCCGCCGCGCCGGGGTGTCCCGGATCGTCCACCTGAGCACGGCGTCCGTGTACGGCCGCGGCACGTTCATCGGCGCCCGCGCCGAAGACCTCGTCCGGCGCCCGGGATCGCCCACCTCGCAGACCCGCGCGGCCGCCGAGGACACCGTTCTCGCGGCCGGGGGCACCGTGCTGCGCCCCCACATCGTCCACGGCGAGGGCGACGTCTGGGTGGTGCCGGTGATCGCGGGGGCGATGCGCGCCCTGCGCCATGAAGTGGTGGGCGGGGAAGCCCTGCTGTCCGTCGTCTCCGCCGCCGAGCTGGCCCGCCTGCTGCTCGGGGCGGCCCTCGCGCCGGCCGGGGCGCTGAGCGCCCGGGTGTACCACGCGGTGCACCCGGAGCCGGTGAGCGCGGCCCGGCTGCTGCGCGCGGCCGCCGACTGCGCCGGACTCCCGCCCGCCCGGCGGCAGCTGACGGTGGAGCAGGCCAGTGAGGCGCTCGTCGCGCGCGGGCACACCGTCACGGGCCTGGGCATGCTGGCGACCGACCACTGGTTCGACGGCTCCCGGCTGTGGGCGGACCTGGGCGAGGAGCCCGGCCCGGGCTTCGAGGAGGACTTCGCCGGGGCCCGCGCCTGGTACGAGGACACCGTCCGGGCGGCCTGAACCGCGCCGCCCCCGCCCCGCGGACGGCCGGGGTCCGGCCGCGGCCACCCGCGCGAGCGGACCGCCGCCGGACCCGCCGGCCGAACCCGCCGGCCGGACCCGCCGGGCTGCCGGACACGTCCGCCGGACCCGGCCGGGCCCGTCAGGCCGACGGCGCCGCCGGCCGGTACGTGCACACGTGCACCCCGGTGTCGCTCGTCACGCTCGACACCAGCTCCAGCGTCCGCATCGCGCCGTCCCCGGGGAACACCGACTTCCCGCCGCCGAGCAGCACCGGCATGATCATCAGCCGCAGCTCGTCCACGAGCCCCTCGGCCAGCAGGGTCCGCACCAGCGTGGGGCTGCCCATGACGACCAGGTCCCCGCCCGCTTCGGCCCGCAGCCCGCGGATCCGCCCGACCGCGTCCGCCCCGCCGATCAGCCGCGTCCCGTTCCACGTCAGCTCGTCCTCGCCGAGCGTCGCGGACACCACGTACTTCGGCAGCGCGTTCATCCGGTCCGCGAACGGGTCACCCGCCCGCCCCGGCCACGCCGCGGCCATGGTCTGCCAGGTCCGCCGCCCGAACAGCAGCGCGTCGGCCTTCTCCACCGCGTCCGCGAACGCCCCGCCCACGACCTCGTTGAAGAACGGATGCGACCACCCGCCGTGCGCGAACCCGCCGTCGGTGTCCTCGTCCGGCCCTCCCGGCGCCTGCACGACCCCGTCCAGACTGATGAACTCGCTCACCACAACCCGCATCCCACGCCCCTTCCGTCCGGTCCACACCCTGCAGACCGCCACACCCGCCAGAATTGATCGGCCACACCCCCCTCACCTCCTCCGGCGGCGATTGCGGGCCCCACTTCGGCAAGTCGCCCCGCCGCGGGCGCCCCCCCGCGCCTCAGGCGGCGGTGACGAGGGAGGTCCGGTACCAGCCGGCCAGGCGCGGGAAGTCGGAGCCGAAGCAGGGTCCCGGGGCGAGCCGCAGCTCGCGCCACAGCGGCGCGCCGTCGAAGACGTGGTCGCTCGTCATGAGATCGAGCGCGTACGCGGCTTCGCGGTGGGTCCGCAGCACCGAGCGCGCCCGGTCGGCGGTGATCTGCCGCTGCTGCGGCCAGGGCGCTCCGGTGCACGCGGCGGCCGCGCGCAGGAGGTCGTACGCGGCGACCGGGGCCGGGTGCACGGCATGGTAGACGGACTCGGTCAGCGTGCCGGCGGGCGCCAGGGCGGAGGCCACCAGGAGCCGGGCCAGGTCGGTCGCGGAGACCAGGGACATGGCCGCGGTCCACCCGGCGACACCGCCGGGCAGGGCGCGCAGGAGTCCCGCCAGGCCCGGCAGGACCCAGACGTCACCCACGCCGTACACGAGGTGGGGGCGCAGGACGGTCCCGCCGGCGGCGAGGACGGCGTCCTCGGCGGCCGCCCGGGTCCGCGAGGTCGCGGAGCGCGGGTTGCGGGTCAGCTCGGCCGGCCGGCCGCCGCGGAACGTTCCGCGGCCGTAGACGGACGCCGTGCTCAGGTGGACGATGCGGCGCACTCCCGCACGACGGGCCTCCGCCACGAGCGCGGCGGTGCCGCGGGCGTTGACCGCCTCGTTGGCCTCGTCGGACCCGCCGATCCGGGCGGCGCAGTGGATCAGGACGTCCACCCCCTCGCACACGCCGTGCAGCGAGGCGGGTGCCGCCAGGTCCGCCCGGACGACGGTGTGGGGGGAGGGGCCCACGGGGCGGTGGTGCGACATCAGCCGCAGCGAGGCCCGGTGCCGCCCGGCCTCCCGTACGACGTGGCGGCCCACGAAGCCGGCCGCGCCGGAGATCAGGACGGTGGGCACGCGGGAACTCTCCCATCGGGACATCACGACACACTCCATCGGGGATCGGGCGGTTCACCGGCGGCGGGTCCTGCGGCTCGGCGGGTGCGGTGCCTCAGCGGGTGCGGGGACTCAGCAGCATGTCGGCGGTGAACACCGTCCGGTCGTTCTGGACCCCGCGCACCTTGACGCGGCCCGGCGCGCCGGAGTGCGGCTCGGCCTCGATCCAGCAGGGCGCGTCGAACTCGGCGTAGCGGAAGAATTCGCTGGTCAGGCTGGTGACGAGGGCGTCGTTCAGGCCCGTGGACGCGTGGGCCACCTGGCGGGCCGCCTCCATCAGGACCATGCCGGGGATGTGGTCCACCGGGTGGTCGAAGAAGACGGGGTGCGTGGTGTCGACCCGCAGTTCCCAGCGGCCGGCGGTGCCCGGCTCGGGCTCGGCCAGGACGACGTGCCGGTCGGAGGTGTGCCCGACCAGGGCCGGGTCGACGGCCGGCGGGGTGGGGCGGTGGCTGCTCGTGGGACGGTCCCCGCGCAGCCGCCGGTGGACGGCCGGGCTGGTGCAGCTGAAGGCGGCGCCGGCGGTGGCCAGTGGAGCGCCGTCGCGCACGACCGTGACGTCGTAGCGCATGCTGCTCAGGTTCCGGCCACGGCGGGCGACGTCCCGGCAGACGGTGTGCAGCTCCACCTCGGTGGGCGTGGCGTCCGCCAGCAGCAGTTCGGGCCTGGCCGTGAAGGACATGTCCCACATCAGGAACTGGTGGCCGAAGGGTACGCCGTACTCGGCGTGGGCCAGCAGGGAGCCGATCTGCCGGATCGACTCGATCAGGAGCATCGGGTCCTGGTAGCCCCCGGCCGGCGCGAAGAGCGAGTGGCCGCGCGGCCACTGCGCCCGTACCAGGAAGCGGTCGCCGGCCCCGGAGTACGCGGCGGGCTCCCAGCCGGTCAGCAGGACCTCGGAGACCGCGGCGCGGTGGACGTACTCGCGCGGCACCGTGGTGGTGAGCGGCGGGCGCATGGTGGTTCCGTACGGCTTCGGTGTCCTGGGCGCGACCGGTAACGCGGGGCCCTGTACGGACATCGGCACGGTGGAGCTGAGGTACGGCATGTGTTGCGGCACTCCTGTCGATCCGAATGGGCAGGGGTGAGCAAGCAGGACGTCGGCGGCCACCCCCCTCAGCGGCCGGACGAACCTGCGAGAGACAAGGTACAGACAGGTCGGTCGGGTTTTTCAAGAGTCTCGGGAATGTCGGTTCAAGCAACTCTTGAGCGCGCTGTGCATTGCCTCGAATGTCCTATTTGTCATGACATTCGAGGTGGTAACCATACAGACTTGCTTGGTTCAATCGTGCCGTGGGTGCGACTGTGCCAGATCCCTGCCGTTCCTCGCCCCGCGCGCGACCCGTCGTCAACTCCCGTGTCATTTAGCAACATTGCTGGTCGGAGGCGAGCGCCGCGAGTGATGGGGGCGACCTCGCATACGGCTCGCATCTCCATTGACAATCAGACAAGTCTGTTTGGTATTGTCCCCGTGCTGTGGTTGAGCAGAAGCGTTGGGCAGAAGCCGACGACGCGACTGTGCCTCAGGAGCCAGGGGGAGCAGATGAAGAGACACGCCGTGGACCTACTCGCCGTCCGGCCGGAGACCCGCCGTCCGCACTCCGCCGCCGTGCCCCGCGCGTACGGCGCAGCGCTCCCGCCGCGCACGGCGGCCGACGGCCGCACCGCGCCGGCGGGAGCGCTGCGCGTCCTGGTGGTCGAGAGCGAGGCCAGGGCCGCACACTCGCTGGTCCAGGGGCTGCTGCGGCAGGGGTACGAAGCCGACAGCGTGGCCACCGGCGGCGCCGCGCTCCAGGCCCACCGCGACGTCGACCTCGTCCTGCTCGACCTCGACCTGCCCGACCTCGACGGGCTGGAGGTGTGCCGGGCAGTCCGCGCCGTCAGCGACACCCCGGTCATCGCCGTCACCGCGCGCGGCTCCGAACTCGACCGGGTGCTCGGACTCCAGGCCGGCGCGGACGACTACCTGGTCAAGCCGTACGGGTTCCGCGAGCTGCTGGCCCGCATGGAGGCCGTGATGCGCCGGGTCCGGCTGCGGCCGGCCGCCGTCTCCCGGGTCATCGACCAGGGCCCGCTGCGCATCGACGCCGGCACCCGGGTCACCACCCTCGGCGGCACGACGGTGGACCTGACGCGCAAGGAGTTCGACCTGCTGTACCTGCTGGCCTCGCAGCCCGGCACGGTGGTCTCCCGCCGCCGGCTGCTGACCGAGGTCTGGGACGACGCCTGGTCGCAGCGCGGGCGCACCCTGGACACCCATGTCAGCAGCGTGCGCGGCAAGCTCGGTTCGAGCAGCTGGATCATCACCGTCCGCGGCGTCGGCTTCCGGATCGGACAGCCGTGACCGGGCCGGGTCGCACCGCCGACGTTTCGCGTTCGGTCACAGAGGGAATCGAGCGGGAGCCGATACAGTACAGACAAGTCGGTTAAATTTTGGTTGGCTATTACAAGGATCAGTCATGGCTCAGCAAGAACGCGGTACCCGGTCCAGGCGCTCGATCCTGGAGGCTGCGGCCAGAGTGTTCGACGAGCGTGGCTACGACGCCGCCAGCACGAACGAGATCCTCGCCAGCACGGGGCTCACCCGCGGCGCGCTCTACCACCACTTCCCCTCCAAGGAGTCCATCGCGGTCGCCCTCGTGGCCGCGCACAGCGAGGCCCTGACCGTCCGGGAGCAGCCGGTCAAGCTCCAGTCGGTGATCGACCTGACCCTGGAGTTCGCCGAGCGGCTCCAGACCGATCCGGTGCTGCGCGCGAGCGTACGGCTGGCGGTCGAGCAGACCTCCTTCTCCCGCCCGCCGCAGACGTCGTTCGAGCAGTCCAGCGCGGCCATCCTCACGCTCCTGCGCCAGGCCGAGGCGCAGGGCGAGATCCTGCCGGGCGTGGACGTGGAGGAGGCGGCGACGACCATCGTCGGTTCCTTCACGGGCCTGCAGGTGATGTCGCAGGTCTACACGGGCCGCGCCGACCTGCCCCACCGCATCACCGTGTTCTGGGGCTTCCTGCTCCCGGGCCTGGCCACCCCCGGGCTGCTCGGCCGGCTGCGCACGACCCCGCCGCCCGTACCGGAGCAGGACGAGACGGTGCCGCCCCGGGCGTCGTGACGGGGATCCGCCCGGCGAATCCCCGTCACGACGTCACCCGATCCGTTCCGCTTCCGCCCCGAAGAGCGGGCGCAGCAGGGCCCACAGCCGCTGGTTGGTCCCGGCTTCCCACCAAGCGGGGTCGGTGTGTCCCAGCGACTCCAGTCCGGCGGCCACCACCACGGCCAGGTCCGCCAGGTCGTCGGGGGACGGGGCGGTCTCCCGGTGCCCCTTGGACACGTGTCTGCGCACGAGGGTCAGCACCTCGTCGCGCAGCTGCGGCGGGCCGGGGGATCCGTCCGCGGACAACTGGATGCCGGCGCGCAGCAGTTCCTCCTCGCGCAGGGCCCGTGTCAGCGCGGTCAGGAAGCGTTCCGGACCGTCGGCCGAGCGCTGGTCGAACGCCTTCTCCGCCAGCTCCATGACGCGCTCGTGGGCCTGCTCGTACACGGCGGCCATCAACTGCGCGGTGGAGGAGAAGTGGTGGTACAGCGCCCCCCGGCTCACTCCGGCCCGGCGGCAGATGCTGACCAGTCCCGCGTCGGAGGGGCCGCCGTCGGCTATCAGCTCAGCCGCGGCACGGATGAGGGCCTGGCGGGTCTGTGCGGACCGAGTCTGCATCAGTCGTAACCTGCCCATTTCCTATTTCAGGTGCACGGAAGCAATGCGGCGGCACGCGGAGTGCGCCGACGAACCCAAAGATACAGCCCTGCCTGTTTTCTTGCATAGCCGTCGAGGGGCTACTTCGTCATCTTGAGCATTTTGCAAGAAGAACTTCAGGGTGGTGTCCCCTTTTTGTAGGTATGCGCCGATCTCTCCAGGTGGAGATGCGCCCTGCAAGCTCATTGACAATCAGACATGTCTGTATGTTAGCTTGCCGGTACACCCTGCGGCATCGCAGCACCCCGCCTGAGGAGTCAGCCCGATGAGCAGTACAACCGCCCCCGTCGTGGGAAGCCGGTTCGCCGAAGCCCTGAACGAGGGCCTGCTCCGTGCGGCCGTCCGGATGCGGCCCCCGGCGGCGCAGCGGACCGCCCCGCCGCCCCGGTTGTCCGGAGCCCCCGCATCCCGCCCCGCCGGTCCCGGACCCGCCGGACCCGCCGCCCCGGCCGCCGCCCTCGGCAGCTGGGAGAGCGCCGCCGTACTGGAGCGCTTCGCCGCCCGCCTGCCCGAGGTGCTCGCCCCCGCCGAAGCCGGCGTACCGGCCGTGCGGACCGCGCTCGTGGACTTCGCCCGCGCCGTCCTGGCCCGGGCGGCGGCGCCGGGTGACGCGTCCGCCCCCGCTCCGCCCGCACCGCCCGCCGCCTCCCCCCACCAGGTGGTCACCGCCGCCGCGCTGCTCCTCGAGTGCGCGGTACTGCACGTGCTGGAGAACGGCATCGCCCACCGCGAGACCGGCCTGCTGCGGGCGGTCGCCGTCGTCCAGGGTCTGGGCGCCGCCGTCCGCGGCCTCGGCGACCCCGTGTGGACCGGGGACGACGGCTGGAACGAGCGCCGCCGGCTGGCCCGCCAGCTGAGCGACGAACTCGGCGGCGCACTCTCGCTCGCCCGCCTCAGCCTGGCCCGCGTCACCCGCGAAACCGCCGGACCCGATGACCGCGCGGTCCATCTCGCCGCTGCCGAAAGGGCGTTGGCCGACGCCGCCCAGGAGAACGAGGCGCTCATAGGAGGCCTGCGGCGCCGCTGCGACCTTCCGCCGCTGCGCGAGGCGCTGGAGGAGTTCCTCGCCGGACCCGGGCCGCAGGGCGACCGGGCCGTCGTCGCCTCCGTCGAGGTCGCCGGCGACGAGGGGCTGATCCCCGAACGCCACCGGAGGGAGATCTACCTCGCCCTGCGCGAGGCGCTGCGCGACCGGCTGGCCCGGCCGGACACCGGGCACGTCTCGGTCGTCGTACGGATCACCCGGCGCTGGCTGTACGCACGGGTGACCGACGACGGAACCGGTCCCGGCGAGGCCGGCGGCGACGCCCTGCGCTCCCTGACCGAGCGCATCGAGGACCTCGGCGGCCGGGCCGAGACATCCGCCGGCGAGGTCGCCGGCACGGTGGTGGAGATCCACCTGCCGGTCCGGCCCCGCTCCTGAGGAGGGGTCCTTGTGCTCTTCCTGAGGTCCGGCTGACGCTCCGCTGACACAGCTGCGAAAGCCTGCGCAACCCTGCAGAAGCTTTGATCCGGCGCGCGTTGAAGCGCCCAAGCCAGCTCCGGAAGGATGGCGACACGAACTGGTCGGCCGGTATGTGGGCCGATCGCCGTCACCGGAAGTCACAGGATTCGAGGGATCCGGATGCACCCCCGTCGAGAACTTCCCGACCACCACCCCGCGAGGGACTGCGCGACCCGCTGCGGCCGTATCTGCGGCAAGTGCGTGACGCGGCTGAGCATGCAGCTGCGCACCCTGCTCGGCCTGTACCGGGAGAGCGACCACTCCCTGATCCCCGCCCCCGCCCGGATGCGCGAGCGGGTCAGCGGCAGCAGCCGGAGCACCGGCATCGTGCTCGACGAGCAGACCCTGGGCGCGCGCAGCGAACTGCGCGGGGTGCTCTCCTCCTGGGCGCGGCTGGTCGCGGAGGGGAGCGGAGCACCGGGGCCGTACGACAGCGAGGTCGGCGCCCTGGTGCAGTTCCTGCGCGCGCAGCTGGACTGGCTGGCAGGGCACCCGGCCGCGGTGGACTTCGACGACGAGGTCCGCCGGCTGCTGGAGGACCTGGGCGGGCTGTTCGGGCCGGGCCCGGTCAAGCGGTTCGCGCTGGGGGAGTGCCCCGAGCCCGGCTGCGGCGGGCTGCTGCACGGAGTGATGCGGGGCGGCGGCGGGCCGACGCCCGGCCACGTCTCCTGCGACGCCGGGCACGCGCTGCCGCCGCACCAGTGGCTGTCGGTGGCGGGCCGGATGCGGGAGCACGCCGCATGACGGCCGCGTCCACGGCGCGCCGCCGGATGGTGCCGACGGAACTCGCAGCCCTGGCCATGGGCGTGAGCGAGGCGACGATCCGCAAATGGGCCTCGCGCGGCAAGATCACCCGCTTCGGCGGCCCCCAGCGGGCCCAATACGACCTGGACGAATTACTGGCGATGCGCCGCTGAAAGCACCGAATACCTCGGCCGTCCCTCCCGGCCGCTCCACCGGATCCGTGCGGGGATCCGAACCGGAAGAAGCCCTCACGGCTCCCCCCAGCCGTGAGGGCTTCTTTCTGCCGCCTTTCGAAGAGTTGTCCCCATGGATCGTCAATTCACCTATGTATAAGGTGAGTTGACTTCCGCTCGGCAGGCGTGTCACACTTTTTCCGGCGCCCCCATGCCCTGAATCGCGCCCGTCTGCATCTTCATCCGCATCCGGTATTCCACCGGTGCGGATTTTTTGTTTTCCGCCTCCCGGCGCAACCTGACTCAAGGAAGTGTGGTCGATCCATGTCTGTTTCTGCTCCCACGCCCACCGGCCAGTGGACGGGTACGGTCACCCACGACGGTGAGACCGACGACTACACGGTCACCTTCCACCCGGACGGCTCGCTCGACGTCACCACGGAGAAGAGCACCGGGGCGGGCTCCTGGATGCCCACCGGGGACGAGACCTTCGAGTTCTACATCCGCGAGGACTTCAACCCCGACCACACCCAGATCAGCCCGAACGGCCACCGCGCCGCCTACATCAAGATCGACATCGCGGCCCGCCGCGAGGGCGGCTCGGCGTTCACGGGCACCGGCAAGGCCGTCGTCCACAGCGCCGAGGACGTGGTCATCTACGCCACCGACGCCGCGACCGAAGCCCGCCGCGTGTCATGAGCACCGTCGCGGACACGGCGGCACCCGCCCAGGGCGCCGAAGCCGTGCAGATCGACCCGGACTTCCCGGCGACCGCGGCCTTCCCGGGCGCACCGGCCGCGGTGGCGGATCTCGACGCGCTGGCCTCCGAGGTGCGGCGGCTGTCCGACCTGGCGATGCTCGGCCGGCTGGTCGACCGCTACCTGGCCAGCCTCGACCAGGGCAGCTTCGACGACGCATGGGCGATGTCCCTCTTCACCGAGGGCGTCGAACTCACCTTCCCCGTCGGCAGCCACCGCGGGATCGCCGGGGTGCCGGCGTTCACCGCGGAGATCATGGCCCGCTGGGGCCGTACTCATCACCACGGGTCCGACGTCTCGGTCGACCTCGACGGCGACCGCGCCGCGATCAGCTGGAGCCTGATCGCCTCGCACATCCACTTCGGTTCGCCGCTCCCGCCGGACGCCTCCGAGTACTTCCAGCTCGGCGGACGGTTCACGGGCGTGGCCCGGCGCACTCCCGAGGGCTGGCGGATCGACCGGCTGCGGCTGCGGATCGTGTGGAGCACCGGCGCGGTGCCCCGGGGCGTGACGCAGGTCGACACCAAGACCCTCGACACCCGAGGCAACTGACGCGGCGTGCGCTCCCGGCCCCGCGGCAGGCCACCGCACGGCCCGCCCCGCGGGTCCGGGGCATGCACCCCCCGGCCGCCGTACCACCAGCAGTCCCCACCCCACCCCCGAGCACAAGGAGTCACCCCCATGGCCACCACGCTGACGGCCGAGCAGCAGAAGGAACTCGTGGAGAAGGTCTTCCACGAGGGACTGGACCTCGGCGACCTGTCGGCCGCCGACCGCTACCTGACCGCGGACTTCCGCAACCACGGCAGCCACGACGACTCGATGCGCGGCCCGGAGGCCTTCAAGCACACCATCCGCATCCAGCAGTCGGCGTTCAGCGAGATCAAGTACGAGATCCTCGACTTCATCTCGCAGGGCGACAAGGCCGCCATCCGCTGGGTGATGCACGGCAAGCACACCGGCCCGTTCATCGGCATCGCGCCCACCGGCCTCCAGGTGCAGCACCAGGCGATCATCTGGTTCCGCTTCGAGGGCGACAAGATCGCCGAGCGCTGGGGCATCGTCGACAACTTCTCCCTCCAGCGCTTCCTGCAGTCCGGCGGCAAGCCGGTCGGCCCGCTCACGCCGTCCGGCGGCCCGGGCGCGGGCGGCCCGGCTGCGGGCGGCCCCGGCGCCGGCAAGCCGGCCGCCTGACCCTGCCGGACCCCCGGCCCGGTTCCGCGGCGGAGGCGGGGCGGCGGCCCCGGCTCCGCCGCGGAGCGCACGGCCGACACGTGCCACGACTACAGGAGGCAAGCAGTGCCGATCGACAGACGTGTGGCCCGCTTCAACAAGGCGGTCGCCAACCACTTCGTGGGACCCGTCCTCAGCCGCATGCCCGGCTTCGGAAAGATCCACCACCGGGGCCGCAAGTCGGGGCGGGAGTTCACGACCCCGGTCAAGCTCTTCCGGCGCGGCGAGGACATCGTCGTCACCCTGCCCTACGGCCCGGGCTCGGACTGGGTCAAGAACGTGCTGGCGGCGGGCGGGTGCGAGATCACCACCCGGGGCCGCCGGATCACGGTGGAGAACCCGACGGTCTTCACCGACGACGGGCAGACCAGGATGCCGGCCCTCACCCGCCGCATCCTCAACCGTGTCGACGCCACCCAGTTCCTCGCGCTGACCCCGGTGGGCGCCCGGACCGCGGTCAAGAGCTGAGAGGAACCAACCCGTGCCCCCCTCCTCCTCGCAGGCGCTCGCGCACACGCCGACCGTCCAGGAGACACCCGTTCCCGTCCCGGCGGCGCCGTCCGCGCAGACCCCGGCGCCGGTGCGGGTGACGCTCGTCGTCGGCTCCGCCCGCGACGGGCGGCTCGCCCCCGATGTGGCGGCCTGGTTCACCCGGGTGGCCGAGGCCCGTGACGACCTCGTCGTCGACGTCGTCGACGTGGCGAAGACCCCGCTGCCCGCGAGCCTGGACCCGGACGACCCGGTGGCCCGCGCACTCAGCCCCCGGCTGGCGGCCGCCGAGGCCTTCGTCGTGGTCGTACCGGAGTACAACCGCAGCGTCCCCGGCACCCTCAAGACCCTCATCGACAGCTTCCAGGCGGAGTGGCGGGCCAAGCCCGTCGGCTTCGTCAGCTACGGCCTGAGCATGGCGGGCGGGGTGCGGGCCGTGGAGCACCTGCGCCAGATATTCGCCGAGTTCCACGCGGTCGGCATGAAGGACATCGTCAGCTTCCCGAGGATCCTCGAGCACTACGACGCCGACGGCCGCTTCCCCGCGGACGCCGAAGGCGCCGGCGGTGCAGCCAAGCTGATGCTCAATCAGCTCCTGTGGTGGGCACGGGCGCTGCGCGAGGCCAAGTCCGTCCACCCGTACGAGTACTGAGACCTCTTTCCCTCCTCCTGGAGTTCTGATGGCAGGCGCAATCCGTGATCCCCTTCCCGATCTCCTGATCGCCGTGCCCGTGGTGATCCTGGCCTGCAAGGCCGGCGCGCAGCTGGTGCGCCGGTTCGGCCAGCCTCCGGTGGTGGGCGAGATGGCGGTGGGCATCCTGCTCGGGCCCTCCCTGCTGGGCTGGCTGTGGCCGGAGGCGCAGACCTGGCTGTTCCCGTCCTCGGTGCTGCCGTACATCGGGACGCTGGGCAGCCTGGGGCTGCTGGCCTTCATGTTCCTGGTCGGGCTGGAGCTCAACCTCGGATCGCTGCGCGGGCACAGCAAGACGGCGGTGGCCGTCAGCCAGGCGAGCATCGCCCTGCCCCTGGTGCTGGGCTCCCTGCTGGCGCTGGCGATGTACGGGACCTTCGCTCCCGACGGCGTCGGGCAGCTCCCGTTCGTCCTGTTCATCGCGGTGTCGATGAGCATCACCGCGTTCCCGGTGCTGGCCCGCATCCTGACCGACCGCGGGCTGTACCGGACCAGGGTGGGCGCGCTGGCGATGGCCTGCGCGGCCGTGGACGACGTCACCGCCTGGTGCCTGCTGGCCGTCGTGGTCGCGGTGGCCAAGAGCGGTTCGCCGTTCGAGGCCGTCACCACGGCCCTGATGGCGGTGGCCTTCACGCTCTTCCTCGCCTTCGTGGTGCGTCCGCTGCTGGCCCGCTGGGCCGCCCGGGCCGAGCGCGCGTCCACGGACAGCGTGGTGATGGTGGTCCTGTTCAGCGGGCTGTGCCTGTCGGCGCTGGCCACCGACGAGATCGGGGTGCACGCGCTGTTCGGGGCGTTCCTGTTCGGGGTCGTCACCCCGCGCGGCTCCCGGGTGATCGAGCGCCAGGCGACGCGGCTGCGGGCGGTCACAGTCCCCGTGCTGCTCCCGCTGTTCTTCGTGACCACCGGTCTGAAGACCAACATCTCGATGCTGGCGGGCGACCCGGTGCAGTGGCTGTGGGCGCTGGCGGTGCTCGCGGTGGCGGTGCTGGCCAAGTGGGGCGGCGGCGCCGGCGCGGCCCGGGCGGCCGGCCAGACCTGGCGCGACGCGCTGTCGATCGGCGCGCTGATGAACTGCCGCGGCCTGACGGAGCTGGTCGTGCTGAACATCGGCCTGGGCCTCGGGGTCATCGGCCAGGACCTGTTCACGATCCTCGTCTTGATGGCGCTGCTGACCACCGCCGCCACGTCTCCCGCGCTCAACCTGATCCGCGGGAAGCAGGCCGAGGAGGAGCTGCCGGCCGACGGCTCCCCTGTGGACGGCCCCGAGCCGGCCGGGTCCACGGAGCAGGCGA
Source organism: Streptomyces bambusae (assembly GCF_020532645.1). Classification (GTDB taxonomy): domain Bacteria; phylum Actinomycetota; class Actinomycetes; order Streptomycetales; family Streptomycetaceae; genus Streptomyces; species Streptomyces bambusae. The sequence continues at coordinate 7,297 of NZ_JAJAUZ010000077.1, read as the reverse complement.
CCGCCGCCCTGCAGCCCGTACGGGAGCCCGTGGCCACGCGCTGAACGGACGTCACCCACCCATCACTTCGCATGCTGATGGTTGCAATGCTGTTGATTGGGTGGTTGATAGTTAAGCGCCTTGACGATAGTCTCTGTGACACGGAGACGGCGCAGTGAGGGAGAGAGCGACGATGAGCAACGACTTCAAGAACCTCGACATGACGATGATGTTCGCCATCCACGACGCCCTCCGCCGGGAGCTGGAGCGCATCGCGCGCATCACCTCCCGCGTGGACGAGGACCCCCGTCACGTGCTGAGCACCGCGCTCGGCTGGGAGCTGTTCAAGAAGTTCCTGACCATCCACCACACATCCGAAGACCTCACGGTCTGGCCCGTGATGCAGGAGGCCCTGGCCGGCCGCCCCGCCGAACTGGAGCTGCTGGACGCCATGGAGGCGGAGCACGCGATCATCGAGCCGCTGCTCGCCGACATCGACGCGGCCCTCGCCGACCGCGACTCCGGCCAGGAGCGCCTGGGCGGCCTGGTCGACGCCCTTTACACCGGTCTCAACCACCACCTGGCGCACGAGGAGTCCGACGCCCTCGCGCTGATGGACCTGACGCTGAGCCAGGAGCAGTGGGCGGAGTTCAGCAACGAGCAGCGCGGCCGGGTCGGCGCGGATTCCGTGCGCTACCTGCCCTGGCTGCTGGACGACGCGGCCGCCGAGCGCTCCGCCGACATCCTCGGCAAGATGCCCGAACCGCTGCGCAACGCCTACGAGAACGAGTGGCGCGTCGCCTACGAGGGCCTCGACATCTGGGTCCCCAAGGACCTCTCCGCCGCCCGCTGACCCCGGGCCGCACGACCGGTCCCGGCCGGCTCCCCGTGGAAACCCCCGCCACGGGGAGCCGGCCCGGACCCCCTCTCTCCCCCTGATCACACACATGGAGAACCACATGTCGCTCCAAGAACGCACCGAAGCCGTACCGGAGGCCGCGGCGCCGGCCAACGGCAAGGCGGGCCTCGCCCTCCTGGTCATCGCGGCGGCGCAGCTCATGCTCGTCCTCGACAACACGATCGTGGCGGTCGCCCTGCCGAGCATGCAGAGCGCCTTAGGACTGTCCGAGGCCAACCTGGGCTGGATCGTGACCGCGTACGCCCTGGCCTTCGGAGGACTGCTGCTCGCCGGCGGCCGCGCCGGCGACCTCTTCGGCCGCCGCCGCGTCTTCCGCATCGGCCTGGTGCTCTTCGCCGCCGCCTCCGTCGTCGGCGGCCTCGCCTCCAGCGGCGAGCTGCTGATCGCCGCCCGCATCCTGCAGGGCATGGGGGCCGCGATCGCCGCGCCCACCGCTCTCTCCCTGCTCGCCTCCACGTTCCCCGCGGGCCCCGCGCGCAACAAGGCGCTCGGCGTGTACGGCGCCATGGGCGGACTCGGCTCCGTCGTCGGCCTGCTCCTCGGCGGCGCCCTGACCGAGTACCTCAGCTGGCGCTGGGTCATGTACGTCAACGTGCCGATCGCCGTCCTGGTCCTGCTCGGCACCGGCGTCCTCGTCGAAGGCGGCCGCGAGCGCGGCAAGCTCGACGTCCCCGGCGCCCTGACCGCCACCCTCGGCTTCGGCTCCCTCGTCTACGCCATCACCCGCGCCGGCGAGTCGGGCATCGGCGACAGCGTCACCCTGATCAGCCTGGCCGTCGCCGTGGTCCTGATCGCCGCCTTCGTCGTCATCCAGCGCTCCAGCAGCAACCCGATGGTCCCGGCCGCCGTCGTCGGCGACAAGAGCCGCGCCGCGGCCAACACGATCATGTTCCTGGTCGGCGCCGGCATGCTCGCCACCTTCTACTTCCTCACCCTCTACATGCAGCTCGTCAAGGGCTACGAGCCGATGGTCACGGGCCTGGCCTACCTGCCCTTCGCGGTCGGCATCGGCATCGCCGCCGGCGGCGTCGGCCCGCAGCTGCTCGCCAAGCTGCCCGAGCGCACCATCGTCGCCCTCGGCCTGGTCATCGGCACGGCCGGCATGGTCTGGTTCAGCTTCCTGGCCCCGGGCCAGAACGCCCTGTTCGCCCTGCTGCCGGCGCAGCTCGTCTCGGGCTTCGGCCTGGGCCTGGTCTTCGTGACCGTCACCATCGCCTCCGTGCGCGGCGTCGCCCCGCAGGACACCGGCATCGCCTCCGGCCTGGTCAACACCAGCCAGCAGATCGGCGGCGCCATCGGCCTGGCCGTCCTGGCCGCCACCGCCTCGGTCATCACCGAGAACGAGCTGCCGGGCAACGCACAGGAGGCCCTGACCTCCGGCTACTCGTACGGCTTCCTCCTCGGCGGCGCCCTGTACCTGGTCGCCCTGGTTGTCGCCCTCGCCTCCCTGAGCAAGGCCGCCCCGCAGCCGCAGCAGCCGGGCGAGCACGCGCCGGTCGCGTTCTGACGCACTCCGCCCCCGCCCGCACCACCCTCCGGCCCCGCCCCTGCGCGGGCGGGGCCGGCCTCCCCGCCTCTCCGGACTTCCGCACCCCCGCGGCCCGGCGCCCCACCCGGCAGGCGCACCCGACCGCCGCAGAAGGAGAACGAGGACGATGTCCGCGGACGACACCCGCACGCTCGCCCTGTGGGACCTGGCCGACCTGGTCACCCCGATGACGGTGCGCCTGGCCGCCACCCACCGCTTCGGCGACCACATCGCCGCCGGCCGCGACACCGCCGCCGCGATCGCCGCGGCCGAGCACCTCGACGCCTCCTCCGTGGAGCGGCTGCTGCGCCACCTCGTGACCGTGGGCGTGCTCGGCGCCGACGGCGAGCGCTACGTCCTGACCGGCCTCGGGGAAGGCCTGCGCTCCGACCACCCCAGCATGCAGCGCCATCTCATCGACACCAACGGCGCGATCGGCCGAGGCGACCTCGGGATCGTCGAACTCGGCCACACGCTCCGCACCGGCGAGCCCTCGTACCCCGTCCGCTACGGCCTCGGCTACTGGGACGACCTGGCCAGCGACCGCGAACTCGCCGAGTCCTTCGACGCGGTGGTGGCCGACAACGTCTCGCGCGACGCCAAGGACATCGCCCACGCCTACGACTGGTCCGCGCTCGGCCACGTCTACGACCTCGGAGGAGGCAACGGCGCCCTGCTCGCCGGCCTCCTGACGGCCCACCCGACCCTGCGCGGCACGGTCGTGGACCTGCCCGGCACCACCGACCGGGCCCGGTCCCACTTCGCCCGCGAAGGCCTGGCGGACCGGGCCTGCGCCCTCGACGGAAGCTTCTTCGACCCGCTGCCCGTCGCCGACGGCGGCGGCTACGTCCTCTCCTCGGTCCTCCACAACTGGGGCGACGCGGAAGCCGTCGGCATCCTGCGCCGCTGCGCCGAGGCCTTGGCCGGCTGCCCGGACGGGCCGGGCCGGGTCCTCGTCATCGAGGAGACCTGCGCACACGTCCACACCGGCATGGACATCCGGATGCTGGCCTACTTCGGCGGCGTCGAGCGCTCGGTGGCCGGGATCACGGACCTCGCACGGCGGGCAGGCCTCACCGTGGCCGGGGTGTACGAGACGTCCGGCCAGGCCACCCCGGTCCGTTCCGTCATCGAACTGGTGCTCGACGGGCAGATGCGTTGACGAGTCCGGTGTGCCGTGGCGGCCCGGCCGCCTGCCGCCGGCCGGCACCCCTGCCGCCCGTATACTCGCAAGGGAGGTGCTGAGGTGCGGCACGCAAAGAACGACCAGGTCCGGGGCCCCGTGACGAAGACCGAGGCCACCGCGGAGATCCCGGGTGTCCTGCCCGACGCGCTCACCGATTTCATCGGCTACCTGCTGCGCCGCGTGTTCGCCCGGTTCTCCGCCGCGGACGGATCCGAAGGCGACTCCCGCGACTTCCTCATCCTCGACGCCCTCACCGGCCGCGACTGGGAGTCGCAGCTCGACCTGGCCGAGCGCCTGGGCATCAACCGCACCATCATGGTCGGGGTCATCGACCGGCTGGAGGCGCGGGGCGAGGTGCAGCGCACCCGCAACCCCGGCAACCGCCGCCAGTACGTGCTCTCCCTGACCGAGGAGGGCCGCCGGGCCCTGGCCGAACGCCGCCGCGCCGTCTCCGAGCGCGATGCCCGGCTGACCGCCGTACTGTCGCCCGAGGAGACCGGGCGGCTGGACACCCTGCTGGCCCGGCTGCTGCCGGAGGAGGCGCAGGCCCTGGTGCAGGGATCCGCCTACCTGGTGGCCCAGGCGCACCACCGGCTGCGCAAGCTCGGCGACGATAAGCTCGCCGGGACCGGGCTGCGGGTGCGCCACTACGGCCCGCTGTCCGCCCTGGCCCGCTCCGGGCCGATCGCCCAGCAGCGGCTCGCCGACCACCTCGCCATCACCGGGCCCGCCGCGTCGCAGCTGGTGGACGAACTGGTCAAGGCCGGCCTGGTCCGCCGCGGCCGGGACCCGCACGACCGGCGCCGGTACGCCCTGGAACTCACCGAGGCGGGCCGTGCTCAGCTGGGCGTGGTGGCCGCAGCCGTCGACGCCCTGGCCGAGGACATCTCCGCCATGCTCGGCCCGGGCGGGGACACGGAACTGCGCGGTCTGCTGGTCCGGCTGCTGGAGCCCGAACACCCGGGCATCGCCAATTCCCTTTCGGTACAACGGGGTTGACCCTGTTGTGATTGTCTGTCACGCTTTACCCAGCGGCTGAGCCGCGCCTTTTTCCAGGGCTCTCCCCTCGCCTTTCCGGCCGAGGGGAGAGCCTTTTTCATGCAGTCATTCATGCAGTCATTCATGCAGCCTCACGGCATTGCCCTTGCAGCCGTCCCGGCGCCCCCTTGCCGCCGCATTCGGCTTATCGGCTTATCGGCAGTTCTTCGGACGCCTCCGACGAAGGAGAGAAGCTCATGGTCGCGAAGATGACCAAAAGCACCACGGAAGCGACGGACATACCCGAGGACAAGACGTTCGACGTCATCATCCTGGGTTCCGGGCTCGCCGGCTCGGTGACCGGCACGATCCTCGCCAAGCACGGCGCCAAGGTGCTTCTGGTCGACGCCGCCTCCCACCCGCGGTTCGCGATCGGCGAGTCCATGACCCCCCAGCTCGTCGAGTGGATCCACATCCTCGCCGAGCGCCACGACATCCCCGAGCTGAAGAGCCTGGCCAGCGTCCAGCAGTCCACCCGGGACATCGCCCCGACGTTCGGCACCAAGGCCCACTTCGGATTCCTGAAGCACGAAGAGGGCAAGGAGCCCGACCCGCGTCAGGCCACCCAGCTGGCCCTGCCCAAGATCTTCCTGCAGAACAGCCACATGTTCCGCCAGGACAGCGACGCCTTCATGTTCTACGTCGCCGCCAAGTACGGCTGCGTGCCGCGGCAGAACTGGCGCGCCACCGAGGTCGACTTCGACGACGACGGCGTGACGGTGATGGGCCAGAGCGCCGCCCCCGGCGCCCAGCCCGAGCTGTACCGGGCCAAGTACCTGGTCGACGCCTCCGGCTTCCGCTCGCCGCTCGCCGACAAGTTCGACCTGCGCGAGAAGCCCGCCCGCTTCAAGCACCACTCGCGGTCGATGTTCACCCACTACGTGGGCGTCAAGCGCTTCGACGACGTCAGCGGCCACCCGCAGTCGCTGCGCCCGCCGGCCGACTGGCACACCGGCACCATGCACCACCTGATCGAGCGCGGCTGGTTCTGGATCATCCCGTTCGACAACCACAAGAAGTCCCGCAACCCGCTGTGCAGCGTCGGCCTCACCATGGACGAGCGCACGTACCCGAAGCCGAAGGACATCAGCCCCGAGGAGGAGTTCCAGCTCTTCCTCGACAAGTACCCGGCCGTCAAGCGCCAGTTCGACGGCGCCACCCGGGTCCGCGAGTGGGTGTCCACCGACCGGCTGCAGTACTCCTCCAAGCAGACCATCGGCGACCGCTGGTGCCTGATGTCGCACGCCGCCGGCTTCCTGGACCCGCTGTTCTCCCGCGGCCTGTCGAACACCTTCGAGGTGGTCGACGCGCTCACCTCCCGGCTGGTCGACGCCCTCAAGGACGGCGACTTCTCGGCAGAGCGCTTCGAGTACGTCGAGCGCCTGGAGCAGGGTCTGCTCCAGTACAACGACGACCTGGTCAACAGCTCCTTCATCTCCTTCTCGCACTTCCGGCTGTGGAACGCGGTCTTCCGGGTCTGGGGCTCGTTCATCACCCCCGGCACCATGCGCCTGACGCGCGCCCGCCTGAAGCACGTCCGGGACGGCGACCCGCAGCACTTCAAGGAGCTGGAGGAGACCCGGTACCCGGGCCTGTGGTGGCCGCAGAGCAACAGCTTCAAGAAGATCCTCGACCTCACCGCCGAGACCTGCGAGAAGTACGAGGCCGGGGTCCTGACCGGCGACGAGGCCGCGGACGTCATCTTCCAGGCCCTGGAGGAGTCCCCGATCGTCAACCCGGTCTTCGGCTGGAAGGACGAGAGCAAGCGCTTCATCTACCCGTCCACCGCCACCATGGCCCGCTACCTGTACTGGGCGTCGGTGGAGGCTCCCTCGGAGATGAACAGCGTCGGCCGCGAGTTCCTGCTCGGGATCGTCAAGGCCGGCGCGAAGATCCGCAAGCTCCTCTAGGGCCGGGGCCTGTCCCTCCTCAACGCGTCCGACCGCCCACGAAAAAGGAAGCGTGGCATGTCCGCAGCAGTCCGCTCGCTGGTCCACACCCATGAGAAGCACCCGATAGACGCGCGCAGCCTGCGCCGCGTATGCGGTCTCTTCACGACCGGGGTCACGGTGATCACCACGGGGCCCGAAGGGCGTGCCGAGGGCACGACCGTCAACTCCTTCACCTCGGTGTCGCTCGAACCGCCGCTCGTGCTGTTCTGCCTGCACAAGCAGTCCCGGCTGCACACGGCACTGCAGGAGAGCGGCGGGTTCACCGTGAACTTCCTGTCCGGGCGGCAGGAGAAGCTCGCCCGCGCCTTCGCCGGCCGGCAGCCCAACGGCTTCGGGGAGGACGCGCCGCACCACTTCGGCGCCGGCGGGCTGCCGGTGCTCACCGAGGCGCTGGCGTACCTGACCTGCCGGACCGTCGACGTCCACGAGGGCGGCGACCACGACATCGTGGTCGGCGAAGTGGTGGAGCTGGGCGTGCCCGAGCAGGACCGCGAGCCGCTGATCTTCTTCGACGGCTCGCTGGGCGCGCTGGAATCGGCCGCCGGCCGGTTCAGCCAGGCGGGCGCGGAGACCCGCCCGGTGGCGGCCCCGGTGCGGGCCTCGTGAGCGGGGACGCCACCGGCCGTCCCGGCACCCCGGGGCGTGGCCGGCTGCGCAAGGTGCTCATTGCCAACCGTGGCGAGATTGCTGTCCGT
>NZ_JAJAUZ010000076.1 GCF_020532645.1 Streptomyces bambusae | reverse complement strand
CTGAGCAGGAGGGGAAGTGCCGCGATGGCGGCGACGGTACGCAGGGTGGTGAGCGGTCTGACGGCAGACACGGAGGTGTCCTTTCGGGAAGGGTGAGCTGGATGTAAGGAGAGCGGGTACGGCGGCAGGAGCCCGATCGGCGCGGGCGGGCGCGGGCGGGCGCAGCCCTGTGGGGCGCGTCCTGGCCGGGCGCAGGCATCGGCGGTACGGGTGTGCAGAGCGCAGACGTGATCGGGAGCGGGCCCCTCGGGGCGCGGGTGCACGGACGAGGTGCAGTCCCGTTGTCCGGCGCGGCGGGGAGGGTCAGGCCGGCTGACAGGTGGCACTGGACGTGCGGACGAGGTCGATGTGGCGACGGCACGTCAGGACGGGCAGTCGACGGGCCGAGTGCTGCACTGCCTGCACGGTCGCCTCCCGCCTCTCGTCCATGTGATCTTGCGATCCCTAGTTTTCCCACCTGGCTGATAGGAATACTGGCAGAGGAACGGCGGACCCCCAAGAGGGTGTCCGGATGTTGGAAGGATGGTGCTCATCATCCGAGAAACCGCAGGTCAGAAGATGCGGATCAGCCGGCAGGTCAGGGATTGACCCATGCGTCCGGGGTGTGGGTCAGCGCGGACACGTCGGCCGGGAGGCGGGACGTGGCGACGTCGGCCAAAGAGACACCGTCGAGGATCTCCCGCACGTTGGAGCGCAGGGCGATCCACAACGGGAGCAGTGCTTCCGCCGGGCCGGTGTAGGACAGGTCCGGGGGCCGGACTCCGCGGACGGACACGAGCGGGCCGTCGACGACGCGTATGACGTCGGCGATGCTGATGTCCGCCGCGGGCCGGGCCAGCCGGTAGCCGCCGTTGACTCCGCGCTGGCTGGCGACGAGGCCGCCGCGGCGCATGTCGTTGAGGATGCCCTCCAGGAACTTGTGCGGGATGTCCTGGGCCGTGGCGATGGCTTCGGCCTTGACCGGGCCGTCCTCCTGGGACGCGGCGAGTTGCAGTGCGGCACGTACCGCGTAGTCCGCCCTGGCTGAGATCCGCATGCAGGCATTATCCCGTACGGCTGCGGCTGCCGTCCGGGGCGGTCGGCGCTACCGCAGGGCGGCCGCCGGTTCGGCGTGCGGGCCGTTCAGGTAGTGCTCCCCGATCGCGCGCAGCCGGTGCGCGGGGCGGCCGTGGGCGGTCAGGGCACGGGCGTTGCGCCAGAAGCGGTCCAGTCCGGGGGCGTCGGCGAGTTCCAGTACCCGGGCGGTGATGTGGAGCGCGGCCTTCGAGGTGACCGTCTCGGCGGTGGCGACGAGAGCGGCGACGGCAGCGGCCTCGTCGGCGTCGAGGTGCACCCCCGCGTCGAGGGCCCGGGCCAGCACGTCCGTCGCACGGTCGACGACGGCGACGGCGGTCTGGGCGGCGGTGGCGAGCTCGCCGTAGGTCAGGAACAGGTCGGGGTCCTCGCCGGGCAGGCGGTGCGCGCGGGCGCCGCGGCTGAGGTCGCGGGCCTCGGTGAGGGCGCCTTCGGCGATGCCGAGGCCGACGTGGCACAGGGCGAGCCGGAGGGCGGGCCCGGCGAGGGAGGTGCGTGGCGCGGCCGACTCCTCGTCGTGCGGCCTGAGGCCGAGGACCCGGTCGGCGGGGACGGTGACACGGTCGAAGTGGACGGTTCCGGCGCCGGCCACGCGCTGGCCGAAGCGGTCGTGGGCGGGTTCGAGGGTCACACCCCGCTCGCCGGCGGGGATGCGTACGACCAGGATGTCGCCGGTGACGGTACAGACGGCGTCCACCGCCAGCTGGTCGGCGAGGGGCACGGCGGTGTCCAGGGCCCGCCGGCCGTGCAGGACGTAGCCGCTGCGGCGCGGCCGGAGCGTCAGGTCGGGTCCGACGGCCGCGCCGTCGTGCGGTCCGTGCGGTGCGGGGCCGTGGACGGCGCCGGTCCACAGCCACTGTTCGCGGGCGGCCTCCGCCTCGAGGGCCTCCGCCCGGTCGTGGCCCTGGCCCCGCTCCTGCTCCTGCTCCTGGTCCCGTTCCTGGCCCCGTTCCTGGTCGCCGTCCGCGTAGAAGCGTCCGGCCCAGGTGTGGACGTAGTGCCGGGCGAGCAGCTCGCCGACGGAGCTGTCCGCGACGGCGATCTCGCGTACGACGGCGCAGCCGGTGCGCCAGTCGGTGCCGCGGCCGGGGCCGGGCGGGGCGAGGGCCGCCGGGAGGCCGGCGTCGCGCAGCCGGGCGACCTCGTCGGCGGGCGGTTTGCCGGCCTGGTCGCGGGCGATGGCGTCGGCGGCGAGGTCCTCCGCGACGTCGCGGGCGGTGCGCAGGAGGGCATGGCGCCCGGGACCGGCGGACGGTTCGTCGATGGCAGCCGATGCCGGTATCGGCGCGAGCGTCATCTGCATGGCATCAATCCCCATCTTTCCCATCGGAATGGTAGGGATACTGCGCCACCGAGGGCCCGTCCAGCAAGCAGGTGGCCGCATGCTGGACAGACCCGTCTCGGTATGGGAGATCTATTCCACCAGTCCCGGCGCGAAGTAGTCGCGCAGCCGGGCGATCTTCCCGTCCCGGATGCGGAAGATCTGCACCAGGGAGGCCACCTCGTCCTCGCCGTCCCCGTCCGGGTCTCCGTCGAAGACCGTGTCGATCTCGGCGATGAAGACGTCCGGATCGGCGGTGGTGTGGAGCACGTACCCGGACTTCCGGAAGTTCGGGACGCGTCCGTCCGGCCCCTGGCTCGCGTAGTACGCCGCCAGGCCGTTGCGGATCTCCTCGCGTCCGGCCATCCGCCGGGGGAAGCCGGCATCGGCGGGTACGAGCGGCGCCTCCAGGACGCCGTCCTCGGTGAAGCCGTCGGCCACGGCATCGGCGTTCCGGCTCACGGCACCGGCGTGGACGTGGTGCTCGAAGATCTCTTTGGGCGTACGGGACACGAGGGCAGCCTCCCTGGAGCGCACCGGCCGGTCAGTTGATGCCGAGCAGCTCCACGTCGAAGATGAGCGTGGCGTTCGGCGGGATGACGCCGGGGACGCCGCGGGAGCCGTAACCGTAGTCCGCGGAGATGGTCAGCGTGGCGCGCTCGCCCACGGACATCTGCGGGACGGCCTCGTCCCAGCCCTTGATGAGCTGGCCGATACCGATGTTGCAGACGAACGGCTGGTTCCGGTCGCGGCTGGAGTCGAACTTCGTGCCGTCCTCCAGCGTGCCGGTGTAGTGCATGGTGATCGAGTCACCGGGCTTGGGGAAGTTCTGCCCGTCTCCGGCCGTGATGACGTCCCTGGTCACACCCATGACAACTGCTCCTTCACATTGACGATACGTTCCGACACTACCCGGCCAAGATCCCCGCCGGTCGGCACGTCCCGGACACGGCCGCCGACGCAGGCGTGCGGGTGCACGAGGAGCACCGGCCCGCGGGCGAGCGTGATGACGAACGTCCGGCCCGGTCCGTCGGTGCGTGCCGGACCGGGCAGCCACGGGCAGTTCATGTGCGGGGGTTCCTCACTCTGGGGCGGATTCACGGGCCCAGGGTGGGGAAGTCGGGATACGTTGCGAAAGCTCGCACCGTTGCCGATGCGGTGCACCGGTCGGGTGGAGGGGCTCATGACGGATCTGACGCGGTCGACCGGGGGTTCGTCGGCGGTGGAACAGGGGGAGGTGGCGGAGGTTGCGGAGCTCGGCAACACGTTGTCGCAGCTGTTCAACACGCTCGGCGTCTCCCAGCGGGGCTATGCGGCGCGAGTGCAGCAGCACTACTCGGTGGTGTCCCGGTTCCTCGGCGGGCGACGGGTGGCCAGCCGGGACTTCGTCGAGCGCCTGATCCTGGAAGTGGAAGCCAAGCTGGGCGCACCGCTCCAGGAGGCGGCCAAGGCGCGGGTCCGGGACCAGCGGCTGGCCGCCGTACGGGCCACCGATCCGGCCGAGTACGAGCTGGAGGTGGCGCGGCAGGAAGTCGCCCACGCGCGGCGCACGATCGCGCGGCTGGGCCGCGAGCAGCAAGCCCTGCACGACCGGATGGACCGGCTGGAATCCGAGCTGGCGGACTCGTACGCCGAACGGCAGCGGCTGGGTTCGGACTGGGCGAAGGACCAGGTCGCCGCCCGCCGCCGGGAACTGGAGCTGCTGGCCGCCGCCACCGGTCACCGCACCGGCCGCGAGGCCCTCGAAGCGGAACTCGCCCGGTTACGCGCCGACCTGGCGGACGTGACGGCCCTGAAGACCGACTCCGAGGACCGGTGCCGGGGGCTTGAGGAGCGGGTCCTGGCGCTGGAGGAGGAGCTGGGGGCGCTGCGCGCGATGGGCGAGCGGGGCACCGAGGAGGCTCCGGAGCCTCCGTTGCCGGTGGCGGAGCTGCTGAACGCGCTGTCCCGGCACTTGGTGGCCGGCGAACTGCGCGAGGTGACCCGGGCGCTGGATGCGGCGGCGTGGGAGCGGCCGGCCGAGGAGCTGATCCGGATCCTGCTGTGGCTCATCAACATGGAGTCGCGGCACCGCGCGGAATGGCTGGTGAGCCTGGTGTGCGAGTACCGGTCGTTGGACACCGTGGCCGACCTGGGCAGATGGCTGCCATCGCTCAGGCGGGAGGACACACTGGATCCGGTCTTGCTGGCGGAGGTGGTCAGGGCCCGCACCCCGCAGGACATTGCGGTCCTGCACACGGCGTGGCGGACGGCTTCGGCCGGCGGGCGGGGCGATGCCCTGCTCGCCGAGGCGGTGCGGTACTCGCCGTCCGCGCAGCTGGCTGCGCTGCTGGAGTTCGTGTGCGATGCACCGGCGACGGAGCAGGCCGTGCACGAAGCCGGCCGGCGCGACTTCCGGCCGCGCCGGCTGTTCGGGCTCTCACGGCGACTGGCCGAACGGGGACACGGCTCGCTGGCCGACGCGGTCCTCGCCGTGGTCGTCGTACTGGCCGCACGGCTCCCCGGCGGAGCCGACGAGTTCCGCAACGCGTTCCTCGGGCTGCGGCTCAACCACGGCCGGGACCTGGCGGATCGCCTGCTGACGGCCGGCGCCCCACAGTCCGTGCTCCACCTTCTCCACGTGCTCCACTGCGGCAAATCGGACGCCTTCGTACCCCGCGAACTCGTCGAGCGGGCCGCGGTCGTGGGCGTCCTGCCGGAACTGCTGGCGGCCCTCCCGGGCACCACGTTCCACGAGGAGCCGGGAAACGACTGCCGGCTGCCGAGCCTGCTGCGGAGGTACGCGAACGAACCGCCCGCCACCGACGCGTGATCCCCGAGGGGCGGACGCCTGTTGCCCCGCTCCAATCCGCGAGTGTCGGTCCCCCGGGAACACCCGCCGCGCCGGGATCATGCCCGGCATGGACGTACACGACATCCTCAAGAAGGCCCAGGAACTCCAGGCCGCCCGCCAGACCGCGCTGCAGCCGCTCGCGGAGATCCTTGCCGAACGCAAGCAGTTGGAGAGCATGCTCGCCGATACGGAGGTGGGCTACGGCAAGGCGTATGCGGCCGCCGAGAAGGCCGGCTGGTCCGCCGCCGAACTCACCGCGCTCGGTGCGCCCGAGCCGACCCGCCGCCCGTCCGCCCGGCAGCGCCGCGGGGGCATCAACATCGCGGCGGGCACGGGCACCGGCGCCCCGGCCGAGATCCCGCCGCAGTCGGCGCAGGCGCCGGTCCCCGCCTGACCTGCCACGGCGGCCGGGTCCGGCTACTCACCGGAAGGTGAGTACCTGCACACTGACCTGCGGCGCGGCGGGGAGAGAGGCTTGCCCCATGAGCCAGAACCCGAACGCGAACCCGCAGCAGAACCCGCTCCCGAACCCGGCCGGCCGGCTGCCGCTCGTCCCCACCCTGCTGCTGTTCGTCGCAGCGGTCGCCGCGTGGGCCGGCTGGCTGGGCTGGGACCAGCACCGTGACGTGCACCCCGACGGCTCGGTCAGCGGCCCGTACCAGCCGTGGCAGGTGATCGGGCTGGCGGTGACGCTCGTGCTGCCGGTGTGCTGGGCGGCCTACCGCGACCACGGCCGGGCCGCCGTCGCCGGCACCACGGGGGGCCTGACGGTGGCCGCCGCCTTCGACTGGTCGGACGACGCCAGCGGCCTGTTCGCCCTCGGCGCCGGCATGGTGCTGGTCGGGACGCTGGCCGCGACGTCGGCGGTCTGCACGGCGGTGTCCGCGGTGACGCGGGGACGGCAGCAGCGGTAAGGGACGACCGACGGAGGCGTACGCGGCGGACGTGGCGCTGCCCGACGCACGTCCCCCCGTCACCCGTTGCGGCGGGCCCGGTACAGGCCCCGGGCGGCGAGGGCCGCGCAGAGGACACCCACGAGGATGGCGACGTACGCGCCGCCCAGGCCGTTGCCCGTGCCGAGGCCGCCGGCGGCGGTGGACGCGACCAGGATGCCGAGGGTGGTACCGGTCAGGCCGGCGGCGAGAGCCGCGCGGGACATGGCGGCGGCGCGGGCCCCGAAGCGGCCGGCCGGGCGGGCCAGGACCAGGCCCGCGACGACCAGTCCGGCCAGCGCCAGCAGCGCACCGGCACTGGCGCCGAGCCGGCCGAGGCCGAAGTCGGTGACGGCGGCGGCGTACGCGGGGGCATCCGCGGCCGCCGGTGCGGCGGATCCGGCGACGGCGAGCAGGGCGGCGGCCGGGACGGCGAGCAGGTGACGTGCGGACATCGGCACGGCTCCTTTTCCATGGATGGTGCGTCGATCGGGTGTGGTCCGAGCATGGCCGCCGTACCGCCCGCCGGTCGTCCGGCGACCGCAGACACTTCGTGCTGCCGCGCCTGCCGTAGCGGGCCCGTTTCTACTGCGGCTGCGGTAGCCGGGCCCTCGTCCACGAGGGGGACTCGCGGCCGGGGCGCTGCCGATTAGGGTGCGCGCATGAGTGCTGGTGAGTCCGCGGTACGGGCCCGGGCGGTCGATGCCGCAGTGGCCGTCGGGGTGACGGCGGCACTGCTGGCCACCGCCGCGTCTTCCGGTCAACGGCCGGAAGGTTACGGCTGGTTGGTGGGGTATGCGCTGTTGGCGGCCGGCGGGCTGGCGCTGGGGTTGCGGCGCCGGGCGCCGGTGGCGGTACTGGCCGTCACCGGGGTGTCCGCGGTGGGGTACCAGGCGGCGGGCTTCGACGTTCCCGTGGTGGCGTACCTGTTCGCCGTCTACGCGGCCGTACGGGCGGGACACCGTACGCTCACCGCCGTCGCGAGCCTGGTCATGCTGGCCGTGCTCCCGCTCGCCGCCCTGGCCTCGGGCCTCGACGGACTGCGCGAGGCGCTCGCGCAGTCCCGTGGCTCGCTGGAGATCGCCTGGCTGGTGGCGGCCGGCGCCGCCGGTGAGGCGCTGCGGCAGGCCGAGCGGCGGGCGGACGAGGCGGAACGCACCCGCGAGGAGACCGCGCGGCGCCGTGCGGACGAGGAACGGCTGCGGATCGCGCGGGAGTTGCACGATTCGCTCACCCATCAGATCTCGGTGGTCAAAGTGCAGGCGGACGTGGCCGTGCACGTGGCCCGCAAGCGCGGCGAGGAGGTGCCGGCGGCACTGCTGGCGATCCAGGAGGCCGGGCGGGAGGCGAGCCGGGAGCTGCGGGCCACGCTGGAGGCGCTGCGCGACGACGACACGGCGCCGCCGCGCGGGCTGGACGACGTACCCGAACTCGTGGCGCGGGCGCGGACGTTGGGGCTGGATGCGTCGCTGACGGTCGGCGGGGTGCACCGGGACCTGCCGGTGGCGGTGGAGCGGACCGTGTACCGGATCGTGCAGGAGTCGCTGACGAACGCGGCCCGGCACGCGGATGCCGAGCACGCGACGGTCCGCGTCGACTGCGGGGCGGACGCGCTGGTGGTCTGCGTGGAGGACGACGGCACGGCCGCGCCCGGCACCGCGCCCGCGCCCGGTCTCGGGCTGCTCGGCATGCGCGAACGCGTCACCGCGCTCGGGGGCCGGCTGCGGGCCGGGCCGCGCGGCGGGGGCGGATTCGCCGTCCGGGCCGTCATTCCCGTGGAGCCTGTGGAGCGCACGCCGTGATCCGTGTCCTGCTGGTCGACGACCAGCCACTCATCCGCAGCGCGTTCCGAGCGCTCCTCGACCTGGAGGACGACATCGAGGTGGTGGCCGAGGCCGCCGACGGGCACGAGGGGGTGGCGGCGGCCCGCACCCACCTGCCGGACGTCGCTCTCGTCGACATCCGGATGCCGGTCACCGACGGCATCGAGGCGACCCGGCGGATCGCCGCCGACCCGGCGCTGGCCGGCGTGCACGTGGTCATCCTGACCAACTACGGCCTGGACGAGTACGTCTTCCAGGCCCTGCGCGCAGGCGCGGCGGGCTTCCTGGTGAAGGACGTCGTCCCGGAGGACTTCCTGCACGCGGTACGGGTCGCCGCCCGCGGCGACGCCCTCCTCGCCCCGTCGATCACCCGCAGACTGATCACCCGCTACGTCTCCGGCCCACCGCCCGCCGACCGCCCCCCGGCCATCCGGGACGACCTCACCACCCGCGAACGCGAAGCCGTCACCCTGGCGGCCCGCGGCCTCTCGAACGACGAGATAGCCGCCCACATGGTCATCACCCCCCTCACCGCCAAGACCCACATCAACCGAGCCATGACCAAACTCCACGCCCGCGACCGCGCCCAGCTGGTCATCTACGCATACGAATCCGGCCTGGTCAGACCGCAGCGCATGGAGCCAGGCCGACGCTGCATCCCCGATTGATCGACGGGACGACGACGACTGATTTCAAGTACTGGTTGAAGTTAAGGAAAGGACGGAGGAGACTGGCGCCATGACAGCTCCGGCCCGCAATCGCGCCCCCCAAGCTCTGCTCAGTGGATCACAGAAGGAGACCCTCGACCGCGCGCTCAAGGCGCTGGAGCATGCGGTTCGAGCTGCGGAGGCTGCTCGCAGCGCGTTGAATACAGCTGCCGGTCGGATAGCGGAGGAATGCGGCCGCGGAGGAGCCTCAGCCGTTGCCCGCCACACCGGCTGGTCCGCGCAGTACGTGTCCACGCTTGCAGCTGCCCACCGAGACCGGGAGAAGAGCACAGCAGCATGAGCCACCCCGCCCCCAAAACTCCCGATACTCCTCAGCCACCCGTACAGGCGGAAGCGATCCGAGCCGCCTTGGCCCAGGTCGCGCCGCATCTTCTGCCTGATTTCGACCGGGACCGGGCAGCGAGCACCGAGCGCGCCCGCACCGAGGTCTCCGCAGTGCCGATGCGTGCGTTCGCCGAGGCGTGGGCCATCGAAGTGGCCATCGCCCGGCACCCCGAGCGGGCGGGTCGTCTGCATGCTCTCGAAACCCGGGCCTCACTGGCGACCAACCTCGAGGAGGCGCGCAGGATCACGGCCGAGATCGCCCGAATCCGTCACGACGCCGCCGCCGAAGCCGGTCTCCGTACCGCGGGCCCGGTCCCCTGGTGAGCGATGACGTGTGGGTGTGGGAGTACGCCTTCCACACCGAGGACGAGATCGGGTATCCCAAAGAGGTCCGCGACGAGGTGAAGGCGATCGCCGACCAGATCACCGAGCTTGCCAATCTGGGAATCGACCCTGCCGGGCTGGGGGCCGCCACAACTGGCACCGCTCGTAGGCACACCCTGCCATCCGGAGGATGGTTTGAGACCCAGTTCCTGCCCCGAAGTCGACCGCGGATGATCGCTGTTGTGCTCGTTGTTCCCCCACCACACCTGCTGTAGCGCAAGCGGTTCCGCGACCCCTGCTACCCCTCCGTCGCCCGGAATCGGCTCAACAGCGCCTGGCCCGGTGGGGTGTCGGGGTGGAAGAACTGGGTGGTGAGGACCGCGGGGATGGTGGGGCCGTGGAGGCGGGCCTCGTGGCAGGTGAAGCAGAAGGCGGCTTCGTACAGGGGGAGGGTGAGGGAGTCGTCGTAGGCGCGGATGCCCCAGCCCGGGGAGAAGCCGCAGCGGTGCTGCTCGCTGCCGGGCAGGCTCTCGATCAGGCGGAGCACGCCGGTGACGTCCGGGCCGGCCCAGTGGGCGGTGGTCCGCCCCGGGTAGGGGTCGGTACGGCGCGCCGGGAGGCCGGAGATGCGCACGACTTCGATCAGGACGGTGGCATCGACGGCCTCGACGGGGAGCTGCATACGTGCAGTCTGCCGGGCCATTCGGCCGTGGTGCGTCTTCCGCCGCGTCTCCTCCGCAGGATTGGACCTCAGGCTGGTTGATGTCCCGAAGGCCCGGGGGTCAGGTCCGACGGCGGGCCGCGACGGCGCCCGTGTACGTCTCCCGTGTCAAGTCCGCAGGTGCGATGCCCAGTTCGGCGAGAACGGCCCGTACGTCGTCCAGGGCGGCGCTGACGCCGTCCTCGGCGGCCGGGGTTTCGAGTTCGAGGAAGGTGCCGTCGAGTTCGGGGACGCGGACGAGGGTGGCGAGCATCTGCCGGCCGCGGGCCTCGAAGGCGTAGTTGCGGCACCGCTTCTCGAAGGCGATCACCGGCACGTAGCCGAGGCCGCGCAGCAGGCCGTGGACCGCTTCGGCGTCCGCGACGGCAGTCTCGTGCTCGGGCTTGGAGCCCGACTCGGCGTCGACCGCGGCCCCCTTGTACGTCAGGACCGTGCGCGTCGCGTCCGCCCCGTGCACCGTGCGGACCCGCAGTTCCTGGTCGGCCTTCTCCAGGTCGCCGTCGGGCCGGTCGTAGTACGTGTCCTGATATACCTCTGCCCGCGCGGCGGCCCGGCCGTCCAGCGCTCGCAGCACGCTCTCCGGCTCGTGGACGCGCGCCTTCAGCTCCGCCTCGATCACTCCGGTTTCCCCTTCCCAGCTCAGACCGTGCGCTCAGCCCCGTCGACGACCGCCTCGAACATGCGCCTGAACCCCCGGTACAGGGGCCCGTGCGGCGTCTCCATCACCTTGTACGTGGCACTCTCGTGCCCTTCCCAGCCGGCATCGAAGGCGCCGACGAACATGGTGTTGTCCGTGCGGATGATGCGCCAGGTCGGCAGCATCCCGTACCGGTACACCTCGATGTCCGCAGCACCGGCAAGTTCCCTCAGCCGCGCCTCGGCGAGCCGTACCCCGCCGGCCAGGGACTCGGCCGACTCCCCGATCTCCGCGGCCCGCAGCGCGAGCGCAGGAGAATCGGGATCGAGCAGCAGCACCCGCAGCCGGACGCGCGCTGTGGAGTCGGTCCGAGCCAGCGCGCTCCGGAGCATCGAGTCGTTCAGGCCGATCAGGCCAAGCCCGCGGACGGCGAGGATGTCCAGTTCCTGAGCAGCTCGGGCCTGCTGCTGGATTTCGTCCTGCGCGGATGCCTGGGAGGCGTAGACGCGGACGACTCGGGGAAGGCCGTCAGGTCGAACGCGACGCCGCCGACCCGCCGTTCACGGCTGGCGGCCAGGCCGAGGAGGTGCCGGGCGTCGTCTGGCAAGCGCAGGCCGTCGGCGATCCGCTCGAACACGTCGAGCCGGGACACTTCCCGCTTCCCGTTGATGATCTCGTTGACGCGGCCCTGCGTCATGCCGGTGGCCGTGGCGATCCGGGCCTGACTGGCGCCGGTGTACTGCTGCACGAACCGGAACACTGCGCCGACGTCCCGAGCGCGCAGGACTTGGCGTACTTGGGCACGCTCCCATGCCCAGCCCGGCACTTCAACAGGCGTGTATCCGACCGCCATTGCCGACCTCCAGTCCCACGCTGGGATGGGAATGCATCCCACGGTGAGATTACCGCTCGGATATCGGGCCGTCACGGTCCGTCACAGGATTCTGACGGCATGATCCGGCAAGCCACGCAGAAGAAGGCAACGGACGCCGCACCCGGACCCATGGTGCCCACCCGCATGGCAGACCGACCGGGCGGCACCAGACCGTGCACCTACTGCCCCCGGCCCGGTGCCGACGTGTGCATCCGCACGAACCCCGCCAGTGCCGAAGGCGCCGCGCCGCACCTCTACGCCCACCGCGCATGCGCCTCAAAACTCGATGTGCCCCCGGTGCACGCCTTCGCCGACGGGACGACAGAGCTCCTGCCCGCGTGCCGGCTGGGCGAGCACGGCTACTGTCGGCCCGGCGCGGTGCGCACCTCCTACGCCGACCTGGCCCTGCCCGCCCGCCGCTGCGACTGCCCGTGTCACACGGACTGCGCCTGCCACGCGCATTGGCGAGTCCCGGCGGAGCAGGTCGACACATAGGCCTCGTTCGATCGCACGCCACGCAGACCGGACGGCGGCGGCCGGGGTGTTACGCCGCCTCCCCCGGCTCCTCCTCCGCCAGCAGGCGGAAGGACAGGCAGACGACCGGGGTGTCGGGTTGGGCGGGGGTGCCGATTTTGGTCCAGAAGGATTCGTGGACGGTGCGCCAGGCTTCGAGGGTGGGGTCGCCTTCGCCTTCTGCCTGGGCGTGCGACCAGGGGACCTGGTCGAGGGGGAGGACCCGGACGGCGGTGATTTCGATCGTGGCCTGCTGCCGGCCGGAGTTGTCGAGGAGGGCCAGGCGTTCGCCGACGAACTCCAGGCCTTCCGTTTCGTTCACGTACTCCTGGAGGAGGCCGGTGGTGGCCCGCTTCTCGCCGGACAGGACGAGTGCGTTCAGCCGGTCGCGCAGCCTGCCTTCGGTGCCGAGCTCCATGGTGCGCATGCCGTTCACCCTCGGCCACATGCTGTGGGTCCCCTCCGACGTGAATCGATTCGCGGCACCAGCATAAAAGGGTGCCCCGACCGGCCAGGGGGGGAGAGGCCGGTCGGGGCCGTGCCCCGAGCCGGCGGGGGGGAGGCCGGCCGAGGCAGTCCATTGGATGAACGGTCAACGAGTCTACGTGGTTCCCGGCTGCAGAAACGAATTGAGAAGATCACTTCCATGACAGCCTGGGCAGATAACACCACAGAAACGGCGTTCGGCACGGTCGCCACGACGGCCGCGGCCCGGAACGAAGCCGTACGGCGGCTCACGGCCGACACCGCCCTCCACGCGGAGTGGATCGTCGGCCTGGCCGTGAACCCGGCCGCGCCGGACGACGTACAGCTCCGGGTGTTCTCGGCCGACCCGCTGCCCCGCGCCCGGCACTGGCTCGCATACTGCCGGCTGACCCCGGTGGCGGCCCGCACCGCCGCCGCACACCCCGACCCGGACGTCCGCCGGACCGTGGCCGAGAACCCGCAGCTGCCGGCCGCCGAGCTGGCAGCCCTGGCGGAAGACCCGGATCCGAACGTGCGCCGCGCCGCCGTGTTCTGCGCCGGCGATTACGCCGTCGCGCTGCCGGCCCGGACGGTCGTACGGCTCGCGGCCGACCCGGAGCCCCGCATCCGGTACTTCGCCACCTGCCTGCCCGGCCTGCCCGACGCGCCACTGCACACCCTCGCGCAGGACCCCGACCCCCGCGTCCGGGCCGCCGCTGCCCACTCCTGGGACCGCCTGCGGCCCGACATACGGTCGGTCCTCACGGCCGATCCGGATCCGCAGGTCCGCCGGGCCGTCGAGCGGGCCACGCACACCGAGCCGCCGCTGCCGACCACCGTCGACGGGTTCCTCGCCGAGACGGCGGAGGGCCGGCGCCGCGACACCGCGCACCGGGCGCCCGTGGACGCCGCGCTCGCCGCCCACCTGGCCGCGCACGAGGACGCGGCTCTGCGCCGGGCGGCCGCGGCCAATCCGCACCTGCCCACCGGGCTCGCCCTCTCCCTGGCCGGTGACCCGGACCCCGCCGTCCGGCTGGCCGTGTCGCTGCGGGCGGACCTCACCGAGGCGCAGCGCGCGGCTGTCGACCATCCCGTGCCGAAGGGCCGCCGCCCGGTGCCGGCCTGTGTGGAGGAGCGTTTCGGCGACCCGGCGGCGCTCCGCGCGTTCGCGGCCTCGGGGCACGTGCTGCTGCGGCGCGGCGTCACGTGCGCGCCCGAGCTGCCGGCGGACGTGGTCGCCCGGCTGGCCGCCGACGAGGACTACTTCGTACGGCTCATGCTCTGCGAGAACGACCACGCCCCGCACGAGCTGCTGCTGGAGATGTTCGCCGACTGGGACGGGCTGAGCTGGGGCTCGCTGGCGCACTGCAGCTCCTTCGCGCGCCCCGGTCTCGCCCGTTTCGCCGACGACGCGAACCCCCGGCTCCGGTACGCCGCCCTGTTCGACCCCGACGCCGGCCCGGACCTCGTCGAGCGGCTGACCCACGACCCGGACGCCATGGTCGGCGGGCACGCCGCGGGCGACCCGCGGCTGCCGCTCCCCCGGCTGGTCGCCCTGCTCGGCGCGGACGGCCGGCCGCGCGAGGCCGCCCGCAATCCGGCGCTGCCGGTCGCGCTGATGCACCGCCTGCTGGACATCGCGGAAGCGGGCGGCAGCGGCGGCCGGTCCTGATCCGCACCCGGGCCTGATCCGCGCCCGGGCCCGCAGCCCGGACCCCGCCGCCCGGCCCGCAGCTCGCCCGGCCGTCCGCCGCCGGTCGTCCCCGCTGCTCGCGCCACCTCGGAAGTCCGGTCGCTTCGGTCGCTTCGGTCGCTGCCGGCATGGCCGCCGTACCGGCTGCCGTACCGGCTGCCGCCAATCGGCTGAACGAAGGGACGCGCCGGGAGCTGCGGGGAGGGCGGGCGGGCGGACGTCCTAGCTTGGGGGCTTCCCCGTCCCTCCTGCCGAGAGGTGTCTGTCATGCGTCCCTTCCTCACCGCCCTTGCCGCCGGCGCGATCCTGTTCGGCGGCGCCGGTGTCGCGAACGCCGACGTGAACATCGACTACCACCCGCACACCTCGTACACGATCGTCTTCGGCGACTGGCTGCAGTTCGCCGCCGACGACGTCTTCAACGCGGGCCACGACAACACGGTCGGCTCCGACAACTGACGGTCCGCGCCCGCGGTCTTCCGGCTTCACCGGATGTCCTGCCCCGTCCACGGCTACGTTGGCCTGGACGGGGCAGGTCGCGGTGGGGGGCGGGATGGCAGTGGGCGGCGACACGGGTCGGTGGGGGCGCGACAAGCCGGGTGCGCGGGCGGTCTCCGCGGACGGGAACATCGCGCTCGGGGTCACCGGCGACCACAGCCCGACCACCGTCGCAGGCGATGTCGTCGCCGGTGACAAGGTCAGCACGCACCACCATCATCATGCGGCCGCCGCGCCTCCGGTGACCTGGCCGCTGCGGCTGGGTGCCGTGCCGCTGCTCGCCACCGCGTTCCAGCCCCGGCCCCGGCTGCGGGCCGCCGTCGACGCCGCCCGGGCCGCCGCCGGCTCGGCCGTCCTGACGCAGGTCCTCGCCGGCGGCGGAGGCGTCGGGAAATCACAGCTGGCGGCCGCGTACGCGAGCGAAGCGGTGTCGGCGGGCGTGGACCTCGTGATGTGGGTGCCGGCAGGCGAGGCGCAGCAGATCGTCGCCCTGTACGCGCACGCCGCCCGGCTGGTCCGGGCACCCGGGGCCGAGGGCCGTGAGCCGGAGGCGGACGCCCGGGCGTTCCTCGACTGGGCGGCCGCCACCGACCGGTCCTGGCTGGTGGTCCTCGACGACGTGACCGACCCGGACGCGGTCGGCCCCTGGTGGCCGGCCGGCCCGAACGGCTGGGTCCTGGCCACCACCCGGCTCGGCGACGCCCGGATGACCGGCGGCAACCGGACCCGGGTCGACGTCGACCTCTACACGCCCGAGGAAGCGGTCGGGTACCTCGGGACCCGGCTGGCCGGCGAGGGCGCCGCCCACCTCCTCGAAGACCGGGCCGCGGACCTCGCGGAGGCCCTGGGCCGGCTGCCGCTGGCCCTCGGGCATGCCGCCGCGTACCTCGTCAACGAGGACCTCACCGCCTCCGCGTACCTCGCCCTGCTCGCCGACAGCGGGCAGCACCTCGGCGGGCTGCTGCCCGGCTGGGCCGACACCGAGCAGTACGGCCGCGGCGTGGCGGCCGCGCTGCTGCTGTCGCTCGGAGCGGCCGGCCGCTCCTGCCCGGGCGGGCTGGCCGACGCGGTCCTGCTGGTCACGAGCCTGCTGGATCCGGCCGGGCATCCCGAATCCGTGTGGCAGAGCCCCGACCTCCTGCACCGCCTGTCCCAGTCCACCGGGCAGGACGTGACCTGGGCCCAGGCCCGTGCCGCGCTGCGGGTGCTGCACCGCTACCACCTGATCACGTACGACTCCCGCGCCGCGCACCGGCAGATCCGCATCCACGCCCTGACCGCCCGGGCCACCCGCGAGGCCGTCCCGGTGGAGGCCTTGCCGGCCGTGCTGGAGATGGCGGCCGACGTGCTGGTCTCCGTGTGGCCGCGCCCCGACCACTTCGAGCGCGACCTGGCCGCCGTACTGCGGGCCAACGCCGCCGTGCTCATGCACCACCACGCCATGCGGCCGTTCCGCGACAGTGCCAGGGACGGGGACGGCGCCCACGAGATCGAGTTCCGCGCGGGTCTCAGCCTGGAGTGGAACGGCTTCCACCAGGCTGCGGCGGACCACTGGGCGGCGCTGGTCTCCCGGCTCGGGGAGGCTCTCGGGCCCGACCACCCCGACACCCATTCCGCCCGCGGCTTCCTCGCCACCTCCTACCGTCTGCTCGGGCGCCTGGGCGAGGCGCAGGTGCTCCAGGAGCAGGTCGTGGGCGCGTTCGACCGTCTCCTGGGCCCCGACCATCCCCGCGCCCAGACCGCCCGCAACAACCTCGCGCTCATCCATCTCGACTTCGACCGCCCCGAGCGGGCCCTGCCGCTGCACGCGCGGATCGTGGCCGCGTACGAGCGCATCCTCGGCCCCGACGACCTCGACCTCCATGCGGCCCGGAGCAACCTCGCCCACTGCTACTCGGGCCTCGGGCGGCCCGCGGAAGCCCTGCCGCTGGAGGAGCCGGTCCTGGCCGCGTACGAGCGTCTCCTGGGCCCCGACCACCCGCGGACCCAGCGGTCGCGCAACAACCTCGCCGCCACCTACGTCGCCCTGGACCTGCCCGCGGCGGCCCTGCCGCACCTGGAGGTGGTGCTGGCCACGGGGGAACGCCTCCTCGACCCGGACCATCCGGAAGTCCATTCCGCGCGGGCCAACCTCGCCGCCGTCCTGTTCCAGCTGGGCCGCCTCGAAGAGGCGCTGCCGCTCCAGGAGCGGGTCCTGGCGGCGCGGGAGCGCCTGCTCGCCCCCGACCACCCCCTGCTGCAGGTCGCCCGGGTGAACCTGGCGAACACCTACTACCGCCTCGGGCGCGCCGAGGACTCCCTGCCGCTGGAAGAACAGGTCCTCGCCTCGCGGGAGCGCCTCCTGGGGCCCGACCATCCCAAGACCGAGACCGCCCGCGGCAGTCTCGGCGCCACCTACCGGGCGCTCGGGCGCGGCGAGGACGCGGAGCGGCTGTGGGACGGGGTGCGGCGGGCGGCGGGCGACGCCGGCTGAGGACGCGCGGCCGGGGAGGGTCAGCGCGTCGGGGCCGGTCCGCCCGTTGCGGCTGCTCAGCGTGTCGGGGCTGCTCAGCGTTTCGGGGCTGCTCAGCGTGTCGGGTCCGGTCCGCCCGTCGCGGCCGGTCCGCCCGTCGGCCCGGCCCCGTCGGCCGTGTGCACGGCCCGCCAGGCGGCCATCGAGCGGTCCCACCGGTCGCCGCCGGGTTCCGTCAGCGACGCGGGACGGTCGTGTCCGCGACCGGGGTCGTCCCACCGGGCGGGGCGGAACCGGCGTACCGGCGCCGGTGCCGCGCACGGATCGCGGTTACCGTGGGTAACCGAAGTGGATACGCCGCGTTCTGAACGGGCGTCAGAGTCAACTCGTACGGCCGTTCGCCCGTCCTGCATGCCAGGGGGGAGCCGCGCTCCCGGTCCCTCCCGACCTCCCCATTGCTGCAGACCACTTGGAGACTCCCTTGACGGCCACCGGCATCGCCCGCGCCCTCGACGACTTGCTGTTCGCCCCGCTGCCCGACCTCGCCGAGGCCATCGACCGGCACTTCGCCCCGGACTACCGGCAGCGCACCAACGGTGAATGGGGCGACCGGGACGGCTTCGCCCGGCACATGGCGCGGCTGCGCGAACTGGTCCGCAGCGGCCACGTGGAGGTACACGAGGAGCTGCGCGACGGGCTGCGCTACGCCGACCGGCACACGGTCACCGTCACCAAGCACGACGGCCGGACCTCCCGCATCGAGGTGCACCTGTTCGCCGAGCTGGCCGCCGACGGCCGCTTCCGGCGGGTGGACGAGTCCACCCGGCTGGTGGACGGGCCGGCCGGGGACGCGGCGCTCGCCCATGTGCAGTAGCGCGGGCGGGACCCCGGACATGCATCAGGAACAAGAACAGGAGCAGGAGCAGGCGCAGGAGCAGGAGCACGGCGGCGGAAGGGGTGGGCATGGTCTCCGTCGGTGAGCGCCTGAGCCGGGCGCGGGTCCGGACCTTCATCGGCCGGGGCGACGAACTCGGTCGGTTCTCAAGGGCGTTGTCCGGCGATCCGCAGGCGCCGTTCGCGTTCTACGTGTACGGGCCGGGCGGCATCGGGAAGTCGACGCTGCTGCGCCGGATGGCCGACCGGGCGCGCGCCGAGGGACGGCTGCTCGTGGAGCTCGACGGCCGGTTCGTCAGCAGGGACCCGGCCGAGTTCGAGCGTGCGGCGGGTCCGCTGCTGGACGTGGCGGGGACGGTCCTGTTCGTGGACTCCTTCGAGCACTGCCAGTGGCTGGAGAGCCGGCTGTGGCAGCACTTCCTGCCACGGGCCGCGGACGATTCGCTGGTCGTGCTGGGCGGGCGGCGGCCGCCGCAGCCGCAGTGGGCCGCCGACCCGGCCTGGGCGGGGCTGCTGCACGTGGCCGAGCTGGCGCCGTTCTCCGAGGAGCAGGCACGGCGGCTGCTGACGGCGGCGGACATCCGGCCGGAACTCCGGGACCGGGTACTGCGGTTCGCCGGCGGCAACCCGCTCGCCCTGTCCCTCGCCGCCGCCGCGGGTTCGGCGGGCTGCGGCCGGGAGGAGATCTGGGCCCCGTCGGCGGACGTCCTGCGCACCCTGCTCGCCGGGCTGATCGGCGAGGTGCCGACGGCGGCCCACCGGCGTGCGCTGGAGGTGGCGGCGCAGGCCCACGCGACGTCCGAGGAGCTGCTGGCGGCGGTCCTGCCCGACGAGGACGCGCACCTGCTCTTCGGCTGGCTGCGCGAGCTGCCGTTCATGGAGGCCACCGGTCGCGGGCTGCACCCGCACGACGCCGCCCGCGAAACGCTCGCCGCCGACCTGCGCTGGCGGGCGCCGCACGCCTTCGAGACGGTGCGGCAGCGGCTGGCGGACGAGTACCTGCGGGTGCTGCGGGAGGCGCCCGAGGACCGGGTGTGGACGGTGACCGACGAGCTGTTCTACCTCTACCGGGAGGGCGAGACGCTGGCCCGGCTGCGCACCTGGTCCCGCGAGGACGAGGTGCACGACCGGCCGTTGCACCCGGACGACCTGGACGTCGTCCTGCGCATGGCCGAGGAGACCGAGGGTCCGGAGTCGGCGGACCTGGTGCGGTACTGGGCGCGGCGCCGGCCGGAGGCGTTCAGCGTCTACCGGCTGGTGAGCACCGGCCGGATCGTGGCGTTCACGGCCCGGCTGGCGCTGCCGGCGCCGCCCGACCCGGCGGACCTGGCCGCGGACCCGGTGGTCGCGGCCGCGTGGGCGTACACGGAGGCGACCGCGCCGGTGCGGCCCGGCGAGCACATCGGCATCAGCCGCTTCTCGGTCTACCCCGGGCAGTACCAGGTGCCGTCGCGGGTGATCGACCTGAGCAGTTCCCGGGCGCAGGCGGAGGCGGCGCGGGCGCGGGGCCGGGCGTACGGGTTCGCCGTGTTCCGGGACGCGGAGGCGTGGGGCGAGCGGGTGCGGGGGACGCTGGAGGACACCGGGGCGCGGCCGCGGGTGGGGCCGTACACGTACGGGGTGTTCGGCGTGGACTGGCGCGGGGTGCCGGTGGAGTCGTGGCTGATGCGGTTCATCTCGCCGGCGGCGCCCGCCTCGGCCGGGCCGTCGCCGTTCTCCCGTACCGCCTTCGACCGGGCGGTACGGGAGGCGCTGACGCACTGGCGGGACCGGGACGCGTTCGCCGCGTGCGCGCTGCTCCGGACCCGGCTGGTGGCGGATGCGGCCGACCCGGTCGAGGAGCTGCGCACGCTGGTACGGGACGTGGTCGAGGACCTGGCGGGCGACCCGCGCGGGGTGCGGGCCCGGGACGCCCTGGCGGCCGGCTACTTCTCCGGAGCCCCGACGCAGGAGGCTGCGGCGCGGCGGCTGGGCCTGCCGTACGGGACGTACCGGCGGCACGTGCGGCAGGGGCTGGACCTGCTGTGCGGGGTGCTGTGGGGGCGGGAGGTGGCAGGGTAGGGAGCCCCGGGGCGGCTCGCCGCCGGGGGTGTGCCGCGGCGCCGGGTGTGCGCCGTGGCCCGGGTGTGCGCCGGGCCGCCGGGGCGGCTGGACAGGTGCGGACAGGAGTGGACAGTGCCCGCGGCCGGCGGGCCTGGTGGGTGGACAGCGGGCGGCACGAGTCTGTGCGGCATGAACGCAGTACGGACTCAGACGGGCCGGGCCGGCTCCGCCGCCGCATCGGACGCCGCATCGGCCGCCGCATCGGCCGCCGCATCGGCCGCCGCATCGGCTGTCGCCGGGGCACGGCCGGGAGCGGTGCTCTCGGCGCTCGCGGCGGCACAGTTCACGGTCATGCTCGCGACCTCGATCGTCAACGTGGCGCTCCCTCAGATCCGGGCCGGGGCCGGGCTCTCGGACGGCGGCACCACCTGGGCGGTCAACGCGTACGGGCTGGCCTTCGGGGCGCTGCTGCTGGCCGGCGGCCGGGCCGGTGACCTGCTCGGCCGGCGCCGGGTGCTGCTCGCGGGGCTCGGTCTGTTCGCGGCGGCCTCGGCCGCGGCGGGTCTGGCCACGACGCCCGGCGTCCTGATCGCGGCGCGTGCCCTGCAAGGGGTGGGGGCGGCCGCGATCGCCCCGGTGGCGCTCGCCCTGGCACTGGCCCGCTCCCCCTCGGGGCCGGCCAGGGGCCGGGCGCTGGGCGTGTGGGGTGCGGTCTCCGGCGCGGGCGGGGCGGGCGGCGTGCTGCTCGGCGGTGTGCTGACGGAGGCGTGGGGGTGGCCCTGGCTCTTCCACTCCGTGGCGGTGGGATCGCTGCTGGTCCTCGCGGCGGTGGTGGTGTTCGTGCCGGGAGACGGCGGGGGTCGTGGTGGGGGCCCTCGCGGACGGTTCGACCTGAGCGGGGCCGTCGTCGTCACGCTCGGCCTGACCTCCCTGGTCTGGGGGCTGACCTCGGCGCGGTCCGCCGGCTGGGGCGACGGCGCGGTGCTGGGGTCGCTGGCCGCGGCGGCCGGGCTGCTGGCGGTGTTCGGCGCCGTCGAGCGGCGTCGGACGGACGCGCTGCTGCCGCCGCGGCTGTTCCGGACCGGCGGGGTCGCGGTGGGCAATCTGCTGATGGCCCTGATGGGTTCCGTGTGGATCGCCCTGTTCTTCTTCCTGCCGCTGTACCAGCAACACGTCCTCGGGTCGGGCCCCTTGGCCACCGGGGCCGGGCAACTCCCCTTCGCCGCGGCCAACATGCTCGGGTCCACGCTCGCCCCGCGGCTGGCCCGGCGGATCGGCGCCACGGCGACCGTGACCGCGGCACTGCTCACCGAGGCCGCCGGATTCCTGTGGCTGTCACGGATCGACGCGGGCGGCGGCTACCTCACCGATCTGCTCGGTCCGACGGTCGTGGTCGGCCTGGGGTTCGGCGTGGCGTTCGTGCAGCTCACCGCACTGTCAGTGGAGGGCGTACCGCCGCAGGACGCCGGGCTCGCCGGTGGCCTGGTGAACACGACCCGGCAGGTCGGCGGGGCGATCGGGCTGGCCGCGCTGACCACGCTGGCGGGGTCGGTCACGGCCCGCACGGCCGTCGCACACCCGGCGGCGGAGGCGCTCACCGCCGGCTACCGCACCGCCTTCGCAGTCTCGGCCGCGGTCGTGGCCGCCGCGGCCGTACTCGCCCTGCTGCTGGGGCGGGGCGGCGCGGGAGCACGTACGTCCCGCAAGTCCCTTCCTGCACAACACATCCAAAACACCTGACGCCAAATCAATCAACAGCTCACCGAAAGGGGTTACTCACCATGACCAGCACCGCCAAGCCGCCCTACCTCACCGGCCACTACACCCCCGTCGTCGACGAGGTCACCGCCACCGAGCTCACCGTCGAGGGCACCCTGCCGCCCGAGCTGACCGGCCGGCTGATCCGCAACGGGCACAACCCCAAGCCCGGCATCACCCCCGCCCACTGGTTCAAGGGCAGCGGCATGGTCCACGGCATCCGGCTGCAGAACGGCCGCGCGGAGTGGTACCGCAACCGCTGGGTGCACACCCCCGCCCTCGACGGCGCCCCGTACATGACCGAGCACGGACCCGACCTGACCGCCAGCACCGCCGGCACGCACGTCATCGAGCACGGCGGCCGGCTGCTGGCCCTGTGCGAGGCGAACCTCCCGTTCGAGCTCACGCCCGAGCTGGAGACCGTGGGCGCGTACGACTTCGGCGGCCGGCTGCGCGGGGCGATGACCGCGCACCCCAAGGAGGACCCGCTGACCGGGGAGCTGCACTTCTTCGGGTCCTCGCCGTTCCCGCCGTACCTGATGTACTACGTCGCCGACGCCAAGGGCGGCATCGTGCACAGCGGCGAGGTCCCGGGGGCCACGGCCGCGCTCAAGCACGACTTCGCGCTGACCCGCCGGCACGTGGTGTTCGCCGAGGGCAGCGTCACGTTCGACCCGGACGAGCACTCCGGAATCCCGTACGGCTGGAGCGACGAGCAGCCCGCCCGGATCGGCGTCATGCCGCGCGGGGCGGGCGGTGCGCGGCACATCCGCTGGTTCTCGATCGAGCCGGGCAGCATGCTGCACGTGTCCAACGCGTTCGAGGACAGCCTGGGCCGCATCGTGCTGGAGGGGCCGACGGTGGACCGGGAGGGGTTCCGGCTCTCCTGGAACTGGTGGGTCGGCGCGCCGGACCGCGGCACCGAGCCCGGGGTGCGCTCGTACACCCGGCGCTGGGTCGTCGACCTGACCGACGGCACGGTGGACGAGCAGATCGTCGACGACCTGCCGGTGGAATTCCCCACCCTCAACGAGGCGTACCTCGGCGCCGAGAACCGCTACCAGTACGCGATCGCCTTCCCCGACGAGAACGGCTTCGGCGGCTACGGGATCGTCAAGTACGACCGGACCACCGGAGCCCGCCGGATCCAGCCGGCCGGTGACGCCCGGCTGCCGAGCGAGGCCGTCTTCGTCCCGTCCGCTCAGGCCGCGGCCGAGGACGACGGCTACCTCCTGACGGTCGTCTCCGACCTCAAGCAGGACGCCTCCCACCTCCTCGTCCTCGACGCCTCCTCCCTCACCCGCGTCGCAACCGTCCACCTCCCCCGCCGCGTCCCGGCGGGCATCCACGGCTCCTGGATCCCGGACACCGACCGCTGACCGGTCCCGCCACGCCGTCCACCGGGGCGGCCGTGCTCTGCACTGCTGCGGAGTACGGCCGCCGCTTCCGGTTCCGGGTCCGGACGGGGATCCCACGCCGTCCGGGAAGCGTGCGTGACACAACGCAACCCTCTCCCCTGAACCGCGAAATCAAGCCATCCGAAGGGGTGTTGTTCCAGCCCTGCTCGGCGTACGGTGACCCCACCACCCCGGAGGAGCCGGCGCCTCCAACCCGCTCTCCCCACCGCCGGCCAACCCCCGCCGCCCTCCCCCGCGCGGCGGGGGTTCCCCTTGCCCGGAACGCCGGACCACACCCGACCCCGCGACCGCGACCGCGAGACGGACCATCCCCGCAGGTGCGGGGGCGTGACCCAGGTGGTGTTCGAGTGGCGGGGCGAGGGCCGGTTGCTGCCGTGAGGTCCGGAGCTGCGGGATGGAGCCGAGCTTTGCAGCGATGGGCGAGCCACACTATCGGCGGCCTGGGTGTTTTGCCCGATATGAGCGGCGTGTCGGAGGGGTATTCGTTGCGGCGTTTCCGAAGGTGAGTCGCTTCGGTCGCTTCAGTCGCTGGTGCCGGGGCGGACACGGCCGATCGTTGTTCGAGCCGACGGGCCGGCCGTGTGTCAGAGATTGCCGGTGTCGAGGACCAGGTCGAACGGCTCTGGAAGGCGGATCGGCGTGCCGAACGGGTGGGGGCCGTCCACCCGGGTGTAACCGAGGCGGCCCGGTTCGGCGAACAGGGTGGCTGACTGTTCCATCCGGTCGATCAAGAGGTAGAGCGGAGCACCGTACTCGGCATAGCGGCCGCGCTTGACGATGCGGTCGGTGTCCGCGTTCGACTCGCTCGTCACCTCGACGATGAGCAAGGTCTGGTCGGGAACCAGTGCGGAACCGCCCTTGGCGAGCTCCTCGGGGACGACTGCGATGTCCGGCACGTACCAGTTGGACGAACCGGGCAGGTCCAGGTTTCCCGACCCTTCGACGCAGCCGAGGTCCTCCACTCTGGCCGCGATCTGCCGGCGAATCAGCTTGGCCGCACGCTCGTGGTCCCAAGTAGGCGTCACTGGCTCGATCGTCCCTTCGACGATCTGGACCCGATCACCGCGGATGTGCTGCACGGCGTACTTCAAGGCCCGTTCCGGATCGATGCCGGCGCTGTAGTCGGCGGCCGAAGTGCTCATGGTGCGGCTCCCTTCTGCAAAAGCCAGCGTATCGGGGTCGGGTCCCCCCCCATGGTTGCGGGCCGTCCGGCACGGACCACGGAGGTGACACGCCATCGGCCGACCTCGCACCGCCCCGGAACCGCCCCGCGGAGATCGGCGTCCCTCAAAGGGTCCGCAAGATCGACCGGAATTCAGTCGGGGGCTCGCATGACCGGCACGGCTGATCGTTTCCTCTACCTCACCCGTCACGGTGAGGCGACCGCCGACGAGAGTGCGCTGAGCGCTGCGGGGCGGGAGCAGGCCGGGTTGCTCGGGGAGCGGCTTCGGGGGGTGCCGTTGGCGGCGGTGCACCACGGGCCGCCGGCCCGGGCCGCGGAGACCGCACGGCTGGTCGGCGAGCGGCTCGACGGGGTGCCGCTCCGGGAGTCCGACGCCGCCGGGGACTACGTACCGTACGTGCCGGCGCGGGAAGAGCTGCCCGCGGAGGCGGCCGACGGCATGCTCGGGTTCCTGGACGGCTTTCCCGCCGAGGAGCGCGAGCAGGGCCCCGGGCTCGCGGCGGCCGCGCTCGCGCAGTTCACCGGGCCCGTCCTCGGGGACGAGCCGCGCCACGAGCTCGTCGTCACCCACAACTTCCTCGCCGGCTGGCTCGTACGGGCCGCCCTCGACGCCCCGGCATGGCGCTGGATGGGCATCAACCACGCCAACGCCGCGCTGACGGTGATCCGTTACGCGCCCGGCCGGCCGCCCGCAGTGCTGATGTTCAACGACACCGGGCACCTGCCGGCCGCGCTCCGCCGGACCGGGTTCCCGAAGGAGCTGCACGTCTGACCGGAACGGTCACCCGGCCGCCCCGGTCTCCCCGGCCGCCCCCGTCTCCCCGGCCAGGCAGGCGTGACACAGGCACCGGTCCGGATGCGGGCTCCGCGGCGCGATCTCGGCGCGGTACTGGCGCGCGTACCGCTCCAGCGTCTCGCAGACCTCCGCCGTCCGCTCCGGACCGGTGAAGCCGCCGGCACGGTGCGCCGAGCCCAGCCGTTCCAGCACCCGCGGGGTGTGCACGAGCTTCGGGCGGAAGCTGTGGAGGTGGCGGGTCGCCGTGTCGATGACGATCCAGCGCCCGGTGTGCCGCTCGCGTCCCACCGCCGTGACCCGGTCGCCGCCGGGACCCCAGTACACGCGGGCCACGTACACCTTCGCACCGCCCTTGAACGACTTCGTGCCGGGGCGCAGTTCCCGGCCGCCGGGGCCGCAGCGCCGCCAGGCGACGACGTTCGCGGCGGCCAGCCACACCGGCTCGGCGTCCGGCCGCGGGACGGGCTGCGGGACGGGCTGCGGGAGAGGCGGCAGTTCCGGCTCGTCCGGGAAGGGCCGGTTCATTCGGCATCCACTTGGTGGTCGGCCCAGACGTAGCTGTCGGGCAGCAGGTCGGCAACCGGGACGCTGCGGATGCGGTCGCCCGCGCCGACGATGACCTGGAGGCCGGGGAAGTAGTCGAGGAGGACCTGCCGGCACCGGCCGCAGGGCGGTACGACCCCTCGGTCCCGGTCGCCCACCGCCACGATCGTGCGCAGCGCGTACGCGCCCTGCGCGGCGGCCGTGCCGATGAGGACCAGCTCGGCGCAGGGGCCGCCCGTGAAGTGGTACGCGTTCACGGCGGTGATGATCCGGCCGTCCTCGGCACGGGCCGCGGCCGCCATGGTGTGGTTGTCGCCGCGGCAGCGGGTACGGGCGAGGTGCGCGGCGGCCGCCACGAGTTCGTGGTCGACGGGGTGGCCGGTCGTCGTCGGGTCCGGCCGCTCGGCCCTGGGTCTGGTCTGCTCGGTCATCGGCTCTGCGTTCGTCGGCTGGGCGGTGGGGATTGAACGGTGGGCTTTGGACAGTGGCCAGTTGACGTTCGCGCAGGTGCCGTCGGGCAGGCAAGCGAATATCGGGGCGGTCGGGCGGCCGGCGAACCGCCGCCGCCCGGTGCACCTTCCCCGCCGCGCGATGGGCTGACGCGGTCGCGTGCACCCGCGTACCGTGGGCGCGTGAAGCGTCAGCCTCCGCAGCCGGGGAGCGACCGGTACCTGTGCCCGGCGAACGCTCCCGAGGTGGCCATGGCCGTGCCGGCTTCCGTTGCCGCCGCGAGGGCCGAGCGGGAATACCGTGACCGCCTGCGCGACATCGAGCACGAGCACCCCATGCTCAACCTCGCCGAGAAGGTCACCCACTTGGATCGTTCACCGAGCAGACTGCCCCGGCTGAGGAAGGCCCGGCCGCAGGCCGGTCGTCAGAAAGACGATCACCGGCCCGGCAGAGGGCTGAGGACCGGCGGCCGGGTTGGCAGCAGTTGATTCGGTTGTAGGCCGCGGTGGGTCATACAGTCCCCCACATGAGTGATGCGGGTGATGTGTGGATCTCTTCGGGTAAGGCGGCGAAGAGGCTGGGGGTGTCCACGCGGACGTTGCGCCGCTACACCCTGGAAGGGGTGTTGGAGAACCGCCGGTAGCCCGGGGGCGGAGGGTGTTCCGGGTGGGGGATCTGGACGCCGCGGCTCGCCGGCGGGGTAACCCGGGTCTGCTGGAGACCGGGTCGGTGGTGCTGTACGGGCGGGCGTCCTCGCACCGGCAGCGGGCCGAGGGCGATCTGAACCGGCAGATGGATCGTCTCCTTGTGGCAGCCGGGGGCCGGGTCGTGGCCGGTGAGTTCACCGATGTCGCCTCGGGGTTGTCGGACAAGCACAAGGGGATGCGGCGGGCGCTGCGGGCGTGTCAGGCTGAGGCGGTGACGGTGCTTCTGGTGACGCACGAGGAGTGCTTGGCCCGGTTCGGTGCGGGTCTGCTGGCGGAGGTGGTACTGCCGTCGTGGGGGTGCCGGCTGGGGATCGTGGGCGGGGACGAGGAGCTGGAGGGCAGTGAGGAGGAGGATCTGGCGCGGGACATGCTCGCGGTCGTCACCTCGTTCTCCGGCCGGTTGTACGGCGCCCGGTCGGCGAAGGTGCGCGCCCTTACTACGGCGGTCAAGTCCACCACTGGGTATGGTGATTTGTAGGCCTTAGTTGGCCATGCGTGGGATTTTCCTTGTTGGTTGAGGAAGGCATTCGGGAAGGTGTGGTGATCGTGGCGGGAAAGCGCCGCAGGAAGCGCAGACTCCGGACGATCGCAGCCTCCTTCACTGTTTCCGCGCCCACCGGCGCCCGCATTCGTGACCGCGCCCGTGTCAGCGCCGCGGATGCCGAGGTGCT
This sequence comes from Streptomyces bambusae, assembly GCF_020532645.1. Taxonomy (GTDB): domain Bacteria; phylum Actinomycetota; class Actinomycetes; order Streptomycetales; family Streptomycetaceae; genus Streptomyces; species Streptomyces bambusae. The sequence goes on along the minus strand of NZ_JAJAUZ010000076.1, from coordinate 5,843 downwards.
GCGCCGGGTCGGCGTCCACCTCGGCCGCCACCAACGCGCCGACCTCGCCGAGCGGATCGGCCTGGGCAAGGTCGCGGTCAAGGACAACCAGCGCGCCCCGCGCAAGAAGTCCCTCACGGCACTCTCCTCCTCCCGCTGGGCCGGGGCGATGACCCGCGCCTCGGAGGACCAGTACCAGCTCTCCACCCGCGCCCTCTTCGACGAGCGCGCGTCCCTGCGCCGCGCGGTGCGCACCGTCGAGAAGCGGGCTGGAGGTCCCGTGCGGGCAGCGATCGAAGAGCGGCGTCCGTGGCTACCCCACCCAGGCCGAGCGCTTCGAGAAGCAGCGCCGTCTCCAGGTCCTTCGGGGTCGTCTCGCGGCCGTCGAGTCGCGCATCGACGCCGGGCGGCCGGCGATCGTGGTCGGCGGCCGGCGCCTGCTCAAGACCCGGCACAACCTCGCCGACGCGCAGCTGACCGTCGAGCAGTGGCGGCAGCGGTGGGACGCCGCCCGGCTGTTCCTGACCGCCGACGGAGAGTCCGGCGCCCCGTACGGCAACTACACGATCACCGTCCACCCGGAGACGGGCGAGGTGACGATGGTGCTGCCCGAGCCGCTGCGGCATCTGGCGAACACAGCCCGTGGCCGCTACCGGTTCTCCTTCGCCATCACCTTCCACCACCGCCGCGAGGAGTGGCTCGACCGCGCCACCGCGAACCGGGCCGTGCGCTACGACTTCGTCCACGAACCGGCCCGTGACCGCTGGTACCTCGACGCCTCCTGGGGCGCCGAGCCCGCCGCCCTCCCCACCCCGGAAGAAATCCGGCAGTCCGGCGGGCGGCTGCTCGGCGTCGACCTGAACGCCGACCACCTCGCCGCCTACATCCTCGACGAGCACGGCAACCCCGTCGGCGCACCGATCACGGTGCCCCTCAACCTGACCGGCCCGACAAGCCAGCGGGACGGCCGACTGCGCGCCGCGATCTCCGAGCTGCTCCGCATCGCGCGCGGGCACCGGTGCGCGGGTATCGCGATCGAGAACCTGGGCTTCGACGACGCCTGCGCCACCGGCCGCGAGACCATGGGTCGAGGCCGACGCGGGAAGACCTTCCGCCGGACCGTCGCCGGTATCCCCACCGCCCGCTTCCGCGAGCGCCTGCGGTCGATGGCCTTCCACGCCGGCCTCGTCGTCATCGCCGTCGACCCGGCCTACACCAGCATCTGGGGCGACCGCTATTGGCGGGCCCCGCTCCAGCAGACCAACCAGCAGACCACCGTCACCCGCCACCACGGCGCCTCGGTGACCATTGGACGACGCACCAACTCGCGCTGCTCCCAGACCCCGAACACCGTTCGCGGGGTCACCGGACCAGTCCGGTTTCAAGCGATTCGGCCAGCAATAGCCAATATCGCTAAGAACGGTTAGGTTGCGGCCATGACCGAACTCCCATCCGACGCCTGGCCCACCGCCCCCATTCGGACCGAACGGCTCGTGCTCCGCGCGTCCGAAGCCCGGGACCGGGCCGCGTTCATCGAGTTGTTCGCCTCTCCGGAGGTGGGCACGTACACCGGTGGATCGCGGCCGCGCGCCGAACTCGAACGTGCCGTGCCGGAGGTGCCCGGGCAGCGGCCCGGCCTGTTCGTGGTGGAGCTCGACGGGTCGATGGTCGGCATGGTCACGCTCGACCGGCGCGGCGCGGAGCGTCCGGGGCACGTCCGGCCGGACGGCGGCGAAACCGAACTCGGCTACCTGTTCCTGCCGGAGGCGTGGGGGTACGGGTACGCCGCCGAGGCGTGCACGGCGGCACTCGGCTGGTTCGCCGGCGCCCTCCCCGACGAGCCGGTGGTGCTCTGCACCCAGACCGCCAACACCCGCGCGATGCGCCTCGCGGCGAAGCTGGGCTTCACGGAGGCGGACCGTTTCGAAGAGTGGGGTGCCGAGCAGTGGTTCGGCGTACTGGCCACTCCCCCGGTCACACCGTAAGGCCGAGCGGGGACGCCGCCCGGGTCACTCTCCAGTCGGCGCGAACCGGGGATGGCGCGCCCGGGCGGGGAATAGGTTGGGGAAGAGCGCGGGAGACAGGCTCTTCGGCCCGACAGTGGGGGTTGGCATGGCAGTTCAGGGTGGGGCGCGGCGTGCGTGGCAGGTGGCGGCCGGGGTGTTCGCGGCAGGGCTGATCGGCTGCCTGGTGGCCATGGCTGCGGTGGACCTCGACAAGGCCGACAAGATGGCGAGCGTCATCGGGGCCGTCGTGAGCGTGATCGCGCTGGCGGTGTCCCTGTGGGTGCTGACCCGGCCGGAGGCACCCGCACCGCAGACGGGTGCCCGTTCCGTGCAGGCCGACGTCATCGGCCGTGCGATCACGGGGGACAACAACGTGGTCACCGGCCAGGCCCCGCAGGTGCCGGCACCCACGACCCCGCCCGCGGCCGCGCCCGGCGGCGACCTGGCCCGCCCGGGCGATCGCGGCGTCGTCGGCCGTACCGTCGGGGAAGCCATCACCGGGGACGGGAACCAGACCCGGCCGTGACGAGCAGGTGGTGGCAGCGGAGCAAAGGCGAGGACCGCGGCGGCAGCCGGGCGCCGACAGCAGGTGAGCGCGGGATTTCGGCGGGCGAGCGGCTCGGGCTGGGCATCAGCGGTGACGGCAACCGGACGGACATCGCCGGGGACTTGGTCACCGGCGACAAACACGTCCACGCGGCAGCCGCGCCCGCCCCGGTCGCCTGGCCGTTGCGCGTGGGCGCGGTCCCGCTGCTCGCGACCGCGTTCCAGCCGCGCCCGCGGCTGCGGGCCGCCATCGACGCGGCCCGCAACGCCGGCGGGCCCGCCGTCCTCACCCAGGTGCTGTCCGGCGGCGGGGGTGTCGGCAAGTCCCAGCTGGCCGCCGCGTACGCAACGGAGGCGGTGGGTAAGGGTGTTGACCTCGTCCTGTGGATCCCGGCCACGGAGGTCCAGCAGATCGTCACGCTGTACGCCCAGGCCGCCCGGCTCGTACGGGCTCCCGGCGCGGACGGCGCGGATCCGTTGGCCGACGCGCGGTCGTTCCTGGCCTGGGCTGCGACGACCTCCAGGTCCTGGCTGGTCGTACTGGACGACGTAACGGACCCCGACGCGGTCGGGCCGTGGTGGCCGGCCGGGCCGAACGGGTGGGTGCTCTCCACCAGCCGTTTGCACGACGTGCGGATGACCGGCGGCAACCGGACGCGCATCGACGTCGACCTGTACACGCCCGAGGAGGCCGTCGACTACCTCGAAACCCGGCTCGCGGGCGAGGGCGCCGGTCACCTGCTGGAGGGCCGGGCCGGTTTGCTGGCGGGGGAGTTGGGCCGGCTTCCGCTCGCGCTCGGCCACGCCGCCGCGTACCTGGTCAACGAGCGCCTCACCGCCACCGCGTACCTGCAACGGCTGGCGGACAGCGGCCGGCACCTGGACGAGCTGCTGCCCGGCTGGGCGGACACGGAGCGCTACGGCCGCGGAGTCGCCGCCGCCCTCCTGCTCTCCCTGGCCGCCGCCAACCGGACAGGACCGGTGGGCCTGGCCGAACACGTCCTCCGGGTCGTCGCCCTGCTGGACCCGGCGGGGCACCCGGAGTCGCTGTGGCGTACCGACGCCCTTCTCGGCCACCTCACGGAACAGCGGCCGGATGGCGTACCGCGCGAGCAGGTGACGTGGGAGCACGCCCGCTCGGCGCTGCTGGCCCTGGACCGGTACCACCTCATCACGTACGATCCGCGCTCGCCCCACCAGCAGATCCGCATCCACGCCCTCACCGCCCGGGCCGTCCGCGAGACGACTCCGGCCGCGCATCAGCCCCGGCTGGCCCTGCCGATTGCAGATGCTCTGAACGAGGACTGGCCGGACCCGGAGGAGCCCCACCGCGAACTGGCCGCAGTCCTACGCGCCAACACCGACACCCTCCACGTCAACGTCCGCCCCCACCTCTGGTCCGGTGAAGTGCACTTCGTCCTCTTCCGGGCCGGGAACAGCCTCTTGCGCGTCGGCCTGTACAGCACCGCCCACGACTACTGGCAGTTCATGGTTCGCCTTGCTTCCGACATCCTGGCACCGGACCACCCGGACACCCTCACGATCCACAACAACCTGGCCACTGCTCTGTCCCGACTCGGTCACCATGACCAAGCCCTCAACCTCAAGGTGCAGACACTCGCAGCTCATGAGCGCATCCTCGGCCCCGACCACCCCGAAACCCAGCTTGCCCGCAACAACCTGGCGACCACCTACCACTACCTCGGACGCCACCACGAAGCACTGCCTTTTGCGGAACAGGTCCTCACCTTGACGTTTAACCTCAGTGCGGCAGTTCCACGACGGGCAGCAGTATCAAGGCCAAGTCGGCGCGGATGTGTCTGAAAGATCGTGTAAGTCCGTGATGTGGCAGCCTGGCACGGGGCTCGGCCTCGGGCCTGTGGGCCAGGCGGATCGGACGAGTCATGACAGACAAGACAGAGCCAGTCGCCTCGGCGGCCGGTGACAAGACGGTCGATGAGGTGGTCGAGCGGCTGCTCGACAAGGCTGACGCCTCCGGGACGGCCCTGCTGGGTGAGGGCGGGCTGCTGACGGAGATCACCAAGGCCGTGCTGGAGCGGGCTCTGGAAGCCGAGATGAGTGAACACCTCGGCTACGAGCGTGGGGATCCGGCAGGTCACGGGTCGGGGAACTCGCGGAACGGGACCTCGCCGAAGACGGTCCTGACCGATGCCGGCGTGGTCACGCTCGGGATTCCCAGGGACCGCAACGGTGACTTCGAGCCGCGTCTGGTGCCGAAGAACGCCCGCCGGCTCGCCGGGTTCAACGACCGGATCCTCTCGCTCTACGCCCGCGGCATGAGCGTGCGCGACATCCGCTCCCACCTCGCCCAGATCTATGGGGTCGAGGTCAGCCCGGACCTGATCAGCAAGGTCACCGACGCGGTCATCGACGAGCTCGTGAGCTGGCAGAACCGGCCTCTGGACGCGGTCTGGCCGATCATCTACATCGATGCGCTGTGGGTGAAGATCCGGTCCGGTTCGGTGTCCTCGAAGCCCGTCTACCTGGCTGTCGGCGTCGACATGGACGGCCGCAAGGACGTCCTCGGGCTGTGGGTCGGCTCCGAGGGCGAGGGTGCCACGACGTGGATGGCGGTGCTCTCCGAGCTGCGGAACCGGGGCATCGAGGACGTGTGCATCGTGGCCTGCGACGGCCTGAAGGGCCTGCCCGACGCGGTCACCGCGACCTGGCCCAAGGCCACCGTCCAGACCTGCGTGATCCACCTGACCAGGACCTCGCTCCGGCTGTCGTCGGTGCGGGACCACCCGAAGCTGCTGCCCGCGCTGAAGGCGGTCTACACAGCGCCGACCGAGGCGGCCGCCGAGCAGGCCCTCGACGCGTTCGAGGCGTCTGAGCTGGGCGAACGCTATCCGGCGATCGTGCGGACCTGGCGTTCGGCCTGGCCTGAGTTCACGCCCTACCTGGCGTTCCCGCCGGCCATAAGGACGGTGGTCTACTCCACGAACATGGTCGAATCGATCAACTCGCGGCTCCGCAAAGCCACCCGCAACCGCGGCCACTTCCCCTCGGAACAGGCCGCGTTGAAAGTCCTCTACCTCGCGGTCCGCGAGCAGATCAACCCCAAAGCGCGCGACGCCAACCACGTCGCCGCACACTGGAAAGAAGCACTGAACCAGTTCTCACTCTTCTTCGAGGACCGGCTCAGCATCCAATGACACCACCCGACTTACACAAGATCGCTGACACGCCCGTCGGCGCACGCTCTGGAGCCTGGATCCAGCATGGTCACGGACCTGTGTTGCCCTCGAAGGCGCCCAGGTTGATCAGGCTTATTCGGTCGTCCCAGGCATC
>NZ_JAJAUZ010000075.1 GCF_020532645.1 Streptomyces bambusae | reverse complement strand
CCCCCCCCCCCCCCCCCCCCCCCCCCCCCCCCCCCCCCCCCCCCCCCCCCCCCCCCCAAGGCAGGTCCGGCTGCGCCGTCCCGCGGGGGCCGCCCGGACCCGCGCCTCAAACGCCGGCGAGGCTGGGGGTTGCCCCCGCACCTCGAACGCCGGCGAGGCTGAGGGTTGCCCCCGCGTCTGCAGGCAGGGCTGGGGGTTGCCCGGCGGGGCTGGGGCCGGGGCCCGTCAGGCCCGGACGGGGGTTGGGGTGAGGCGGCCGTCGGTCATGGTGGTGGTGTGGTCGGCCGACGACAGGTGCGCGGGGTCGTGGGTGACCAGGACCGTTGCCGTGCCCCGCTCACGCGTCAGGGCGACCAGCAGGGACAGCACGGCCGCACCCCGCTCGTGATCGAGCGCACTCGTCGGCTCGTCCACCAGCAGCACGGACGGCTCGTTCATGAGCGCCCGCGCGATGTTCACCCGCTGCCGCTGCCCGCCGGACAGCTCGTGCGGCCGCCGGTCCGCCTTGTCCGCCAGCCCCACCGCTTCCAGCAGCTCCAGCGCCCGCCGGCGCAGCGCCCGCGAGGGCCGGCCGGCGACGTGCGCCATCACGAGCAGCTGCTCCGCGCAGGTCAGCGACGCCAGCAGGTTCGGCTGCTGGAAGACGATGCCGATGTGCTCGCGGCGCAGCGCCGACTTCCCGGCCGCCGACAGCCGCCCGGTGTCCTGCCCGGCCACCACCACCCGGCCGGAGTCGGGTGTCACCAGCGTCGCGGCCACCGCGAGCAGGCTCGACTTGCCGGAGCCGGAAGGCCCGACCACCGCCGTCAGGGTGCCCGCGGGCACGTCCAGGTGCACCGCGTCCAGGGCGGTCAGCCGGCCGTCGCCGTCCGGGTAGGTGAGCGTGACGTCGTCGAGGAGCAGGGTCATCGGGCACTCCCGAGTGCGGTCAGGGGGTCGACGGCGGTGATCCGCCGGATGGACAGCGCCGCCCCGAGCATCCCGAGGCCGGTCATGACCAGCGCGGGAACCAGGACGGTCGGCAGGTCGAGGACGAACGGCACGTCGCCGCCGCCGATCAGTGCCCCCAGCCCGGCGGCGAGCAGCGAGCCGAGGCCGGTGCCGGCCACGAGCATCACGAAGGCCTGCCCGAGGGCGTCCTTCAGCAGGTAGGGGGTGGCTGCGCCGAGCGCCTTGAGGACGGCCACGTCCCCGCTGCGCTGGATCGTCCACACGGTGAAGAAGGCCCCTATGACCAGCGCGGAGATGGCGAACAGGAAGCCCCGCATCAGCTGGAGCGAGCCGTTCTCCGCGGTGTACGAGCCGATGGCGGTCAGCGCCTCGTCCCGCGGCAGGGTCTTCGTACCGGCGGCCGAGTCGGCGGCCGCGAGGTCGGCCCCGCCGGTGGTGCGCAGCGCGATCACCGTGGCCTGCTCCTGCGGGGCGGTGCCGGCGGTGCCCAGGCGCTGCCAGTCGTCGAGGGCCACCCAGACGACCGGCGTGTGGCTGAAGGCGGCGGTTCCGGCCACGGCGGCGACGGTCTCCTCGACGCTGCCGATGCGTACGGCGTCCCCGGCGGCCGCGCCCAGCTCCTTCGCGGCCTTCTCGGACAGGATCACCCGGCCCGGCCCGAGCGGGGCGTCCGGGACGTGCGGGGCGAGACCGGAGCCGGGCTCCACGCCGAAGGCGGAGACGGCGGCGGTCCGCCCGCCGGCGGCCGCGTTGAGGGTGCGGATGCCGACCGGGTCGGCCGCGGTCACCCCCGGCCGGGCTGCCCAGACGCGCCAGGCGGTCTCGGGCACCGACGAGTTGGTGAAGGACACCTTCCGGTCGCCGGCGGGGGCGGCGAAGGCCAGGTGGTCGGCGGGCAGGCCGGTGATGGCCGAGGTGTTCTCCCGGGCCAGTCCCGCGGTCAGCCCGGACAGCAGCCCCACCAGCAGGGTGATCAGCACCACGACGGCGCCCATCAGGGCGAAGCGGCCCTTGGCGAACCGCAGATCTCTCCATGCGACGAACATGTCCCCCACCCTGGCCGCCGGGGCGGCCCGCGGGCATCGCGCCGCGGGAGGCGTCTTCGCGTCGAAGGGTGCACGCGGACATCGAACTTTCGGTTGACCGCCGTCCGCGGCCGCGCGTCTAGGCTGGATTCCGCCATGGAATCCCGCCCCCTCACCCCGGTCGCCCGCGTGCTGCGGCTGTGTCTGCACGCCCTGCTGCTCGGCCTGCTCGCGCTGGCCGCCGTACGGGCCGTGGCCGACGGGGAGCCCCAGGCCGGCCGGGCGGTCGCGGCGGCCGCCGTGACGGCCGGCGTGTACGCGGCGGGGGTGTGCACCCCCGCGGTGCGGCGCTCGCCGAAGGCCGGCGCGCTGTGGCTGGCGGTGCTTCTCGTGGCGTGGGCGGGGCTGCTGGCCGTGTCGCCGCTCGGGGTGTGGATCGCCTTCCCGCTGTACTTCCTCCAGCTGCACCTGCTGCCGCTGCGGTGGGCGCTGCCGGCGGTGGCCGTCACCGCTGGCGGCGCGATTGCCGGCTTCGCGGCGCACGGCCCGGCGCTGAACCCGGGCGCCTTCCTCGGCCCGCTGCTGGGCGCGGCGGTGGCGGTGGCGACGGTGCTCGGCTACCAGGCGCTGTACCGGGAGAGCGAGCGGCGCCGGGAGCTGATCGAGGAGCTGATCACCACCCGGGCGGAGCTGGCGGCGGCCGAGCGGACCGCGGGCGTGATGGCGGAGCGTGAGCGGCTGGCCCGCGAGATCCACGACACGCTGGCGCAGGGCCTGTCCTCGATCCAGCTGCTGCTGCGGGCGGCCGAGCGCGGGCTGCCCGCCGGGTCCGCGGCGGCCGGGCACATCGCGCAGGCCCGGCAGGCCGCCCAGGACAACCTGGCCGAGGCCCGCCGGTTCGTCCGTGCGCTGACCCCGCCGGACCTGGAGCACGGCTCGCTGGCCGCGGCTCTGGAGCGGCTGTGCGGGGCGACCCCCGGGCCGCGGGTGCGGTTCTCCCTCAGCGGCGGCCCGGCCGAGCTGCCCACCCCGTACGAGGTGGCGCTGCTGCGGATCGCCCAGTCGGCGCTGGCAAACGTGGTGCGGCACGCCGCGGCGGACCGCGCCGAGATCACCCTGACCTTCATGGACTCGTCCGTGACCCTGGACATCGTGGACGACGGCCGTGGCTTCGATCCGGGCGCCGGGCCGGCCGCGCCGGCCGGCGAGGGCGGCTTCGGGCTGCCCGCGATGCGCTCGCGCGCCGAGTCCCTGGGCGGCACCTTCACCGTGGAGTCCGCCCCCGGCCAGGGCACCGCCCTGGCCGTCACCCTGCCGCTGCCCGTGGAGCACCCATGACGATCCGCCTGCTGCTGGCCGACGACCACCCGGTGGTGCGGGCGGGCCTGCGCGCCGTCCTCGACACCGAGCCGGACTTCGCGGTGGTGGCGGAGGCCGCGACCGCGGAGCGCGCGGTGGAGCTGGCCGCCGCCGAACCGGTGGACGTGGTCCTGATGGACCTGCAGTTCGGCGCCGGGATGCACGGCTCTGAGGCCACCGCGGCCATCACGGCCCGGCCGGGCGCGCCCCGCGTGCTGGTCCTGACCACGTACGACACCGATGCCGACATCCTGGCGGCGGTGGAGGCGGGGGCCTCCGGCTATCTGCTCAAGGACGCGCCGCCGGAGGAGCTGGCGGCGGCGGTGCGCACGGCGGCGGCCGGCCAGTCGGCGCTGGCCCCGGCGGTGGCGCTGCGGCTGATGGACCGCATGCGCACGCCGGCGGAGTCGCTGACCAAGCGGGAGCTGGAGGTGCTCCAGCTGGTCGCGGACGGCCTGTCCAACCAGCAGATCAGCAAGAAGCTGTTCCTGAGCCAGGCCACGGTGAAGTCCCACCTGGTCCACATCTACGCCAAGCTGGGCGTGGACTCCCGTACCGCCGCGGTGGCGCAGGCGGGCGCCCGGCGGCTGATCCGGACGCCGTAGGCCGGGTCTTCCGGACGGGCGCCGTCAGGCCACCCAGTGCGGCAGGTCCACGGCCGGGTGCAGGGGGACGCTGCCGTGGACGGCGGCGGCGAGGCGGCGGACGCCTTCCGCGAGGCGGTCGGGGGGCAGCGTGTACGGGATCCGCAGGCGGTGTTCGAAGGTGCCGGGTTCGGCGCCGAAGCGGGCGCCGCGGCCGATGTGCACGCCGGCGGCGCGGGCCCGGTCGGCGAGGGCCGAGCTGACCGGCTCGCCGAGGTCGACCCACAGGGACAGGCCGCCGGGCGGGAGCTGCCAGCGCCATTCGGGGGTGTGCAGTTCCAGGGCGGCGGCCAGGGCGGCGCGGCGTTCGCGCAGCTGGTCCAGGCGGGCGGGCAGGCCCGCGTCGAGGTGTTCGAGGAGGCGTACGGCGACCAGCTGGTCGAGCATCGAGCCGGTCATGTCGGCGGCCACCCGGACCGCGGTCAGCTCGGTGATCAGCTGGGCGCCGGCCCGGATCCAGCCGACCCGCAGGCCGCCCCAGTGGGTCTTGCTGAGGGAGCCGACGGTCAGCACGTGGTCGGCGGAGCCGCGGGCGCCGAGGGAGGCGAGCGGCGCGGGCCGGGGGACGTCGAGCGCGATGTCGGAGATGGTCTCGTCGACGATCAGCCAGGTGCCGGCCCGCCGGGTGGCGGCGAGCAGCCGCAGCCGGTCCTCCTCCGGCATCAGCAGCCCGGTGGGGTTGTGGAAGTCCGGCACCATGTACGCGGCCCGGGGGTCGGTCTGGCGGAGGGCTGACTCGGCCATGTCGAGGTCCCAGCCGTGGTCGGAGACGGCGACGGGTTCGGTGCGCAGCCGGGCGTGGCGTACGGCGTCCAGGGCGTTGGCGTAGGTCGGGTTCTCGGTCATGACCCGGTCGCCGACCCGGCACAGCAGGCCGAGCGCGAGGACCAGGGCCTGCTGGGCGCCGGCGGTGACGAGGATCTGGTCGGGGCGGGTGGGCAGGCCGCGGCGGGTGTAGCGCCCGGCGATCGCGGCCCGCAGCTCGGGCAGGCCGTACGGGCGGTAGCCGGGGGTCCGGGCCACTTCGGCGAGCCGGGGTGCGGCCCAGGCCAGGGCTTCGCCGAGGACGCCGTCGGGGGCGCCCATGGCGGCGATGGCGAGGTCGATGCCGTCGTCGTCGGGGACGAGGGCGTGCACGCCGACCGGGGCGTGGCCCTCGGGGAGTTCGGTGAAGGTGCCGGAGCCGCGCCGGCTGCGCACGTAGCCGCTCTCGCGCAGCAGGTCGTAGGCGGCGGTGACGGTGGCCCGGCTGGCGCCGACGGCCTCGGCGAGGTTGCGCTCGGCGGGCAGCCGGACGTGCAGGGGGATTCGGCCGTCGAGGATCAGGGTGCGGACGGCTTCGGCGAGGGCCTTGTAGCCGGGGCGGGCCAGGACTTCCGGGGGGAGCAGGGCGGCGAGCCGGCGGCTGCCGAGGGTTCTGTCCGCCGTGTGGACCACTCGTGCGTCTGCCATGCCAACCTCCCCCGATTGGCACTGCCACCCAGGCCAATCGGACTCCAGACTCCTCTCATTGGCCCTCGATTGGCAAGGCCGATTGGCAGTTCGATGAGCAAGGGAGACCCCATGAACACGCACGTCACCTCCACCGCCCGGCACACGGACCAGCTCCTGACGGACCGCAGCGAGCGGGCGTTCCAGCAGGCCCACGAGTCGCGCACCGCCCTGCCGTTGCCGGTGGCCCCGCTGCTCCGCGCCGGTCTGCGCACCCTGCGCGGGCTGACCACGGCCCGCCCCGGCCGCCGCCCGGCCACCGCCCGGCGCACCCACGGCCCGGAGCATCCGGTACGGGCGTAACGGCCCGGCCGCGGTCAGCGCCCCTGGCCGGTCTCCGTGAAGGCGCGGACCGCCTCGCGGAGGGCGGCCAGGGGCGCGGCCAGGGCGCTGACCGAACCCAGGGCGCCGGCCACGGCGAGCAGGGAGCGGAGCAGCCGGGCGGGTTCGGCAGTGCCGCCGAAGGCCATGGCGCCGAGTGCGGCGAGCTCCTCCTCGGCGATGCCGCGTTCGGCGAACTCCCGTGGATGGGCGGCGAGTTCGCGGCGGAGCCGGGACACCGCGGAGCGCAGCGCGACCACCTTCGGGTCTCCGCCTCCGTTCCCCTCGCGCTCGCGCACGCCGGTCAGTCAACCACGACCGGGTGGTATCCAGGAGGCATGGCACACACCCAGATCACCGCGCCCCGCATCGCCGGGCTGCTGCTGGCGGCCGGCGGCGGCCGGCGGCTCGGCGGCCGCCCCAAGGCCCTCCTCGACTACCGCGGCCGGCCCTTGGTCGAGAACGCGGTCCGGGTGCTGCGGGAGGCGGGCTGCGACCCGGTGCACGTGGTGCTCGGGGCGGCCGCGGCGGAGGTCCGGGAGCGGGCCGACCTGGCGGGCTGCGTCCTCGTCGACAACCCGGAGTGGGACGAGGGGATGGGGTCCTCACTGCGGGCCGGACTGGCCTCGCTGGCCGGCAGTGGTGCGCAGGCGGTGCTGGTCTCGCTGGTCGACCAGCCGGGGATCGGGCCGGAGGCGTGCGCCCGGGTGCGGGCCGCGTACCGCTCCCCCGGCACCCTGGCGGCGGCCGCGTACGACGGGGAGCGCGGGCATCCGGTGCTGTTCGGCGCCGAGCGGTGGCCGGACATCGCCGCGACCGCGACGGGTGACCGCGGTGCGCGCGTCCACCTGAGGAATCACGCAGCGGACCTCATCCTGGTGGAGTGCGGCGACATCGCCGAGGACTACGACATCGACACCCCGCCGGATCTGGCGCGGCTGTCCTGAGCGGGGTGTGACGGTGGTGGCACCGAGAGCCACCCGAAGAGTGGAATCTGTCGAACCGGAGAATCTCGACATCAACAAACCATTGAACTTCCACGACGTGGAAATTACTATCCACTGGTCAGAAGCGCCCTGAACCACCAGACGGCGCCCGCGACCGTACCCCGGAACTCTCAACACCCTTCGGCACTCCGTGCCGTGCACGAGCATTCCCGCGGCCGCAAGGCACCGCCGCTGAAGGAGTGACAGATATGTCAGCACCAGCGCCGTCCCCGCTGGCCATCGTCGACGCCGAGCCCCTGCCCCGGCAGGACGAGGTCCTCACCGAAGCGGCACTGGCCTTCGTGGCCGAGCTGCACCGGCGGTTCACGCCCCGCCGGGACGAGCTCCTCGCCCGCCGCGGCGAGCGCCGCGCCGAGATCGCCCGCACCTCCCACCTCGACTTCCTCCCGGAGACCGCACAGATCCGCGAGGGCGACTGGCAGGTGGCACCGGCGCCGGCGGCGCTGAACGACCGCCGCGTGGAGATCACCGGTCCGACCGACCGCAAGATGACCATCAACGCGCTCAACTCGGGCGCGCGGGTCTGGCTCGCCGACTTCGAGGACGCCTCGGCTCCCACCTGGGAGAACGTGGTCCTCGGCCAGCTCAACCTCATCGACGCCTACGAGCGCCGCATCGACTTCACCGACCCGAAGTCAGGCAAGTCGTACGCCCTCAAGCCCGCCGGGGAGCTCGCGACCGTCGTGATGCGGCCCCGCGGCTGGCACCTCGAAGAGCGCCACCTGCAGATCGACGGGCGCGCCGTCCCCGGCGCCCTGGTCGACTTCGGCCTCTACTTCTTCCACAACGCGCAGCGCCTGATCGACCTCGGCAAGGGCCCGTACTTCTACCTGCCGAAGACCGAGTCGCACCTGGAGGCCCGCCTCTGGAACGACATCTTCGTGTTCGCGCAGGACCGGGTCGGCATCCCGCAGGGCACCGTCCGTGCGACCGTCCTGATCGAGACGATCACGGCCGCGTACGAGATGGAGGAGATCCTCTACGAGCTGCGCGACCACGCCGCGGGCCTGAACGCCGGGCGCTGGGACTACCTCTTCTCCATCGTCAAGAACTTCCGTGACGGCGGCGAGAAGTTCGTCCTCCCGGACCGCAACGCGGTGACGATGACGGCCCCGTTCATGCGGGCGTACACCGAACTCCTCGTCCGCACCTGCCACAAGCGCGGCGCGCACGCCATCGGCGGCATGGCGGCCTTCATCCCGTCCCGCCGGGACGCCGAGGTCAACAAGGTCGCGTTCGAGAAGGTCAAGGCCGACAAGGACCGCGAGGCCGGCGACGGCTTCGACGGCTCGTGGGTGGCCCACCCGGACCTGGTGCCGATCGCGATGGCCTCCTTCGACGCGGTGCTCGGCGACAAGCCGAACCAGAAGGACCGGCTGCGCGAGGACGTCTCGGTGGCCCCCGGCGACCTGATCGCCATCGACTCGCTGGACGCGAAGCCCACGTACGAGGGCCTGCGCAACGCCGTCCAGGTCGGCATCCGCTACATCGAGGCCTGGCTGCGCGGCCTGGGCGCCGTCGCCATCTTCAACCTGATGGAGGACGCGGCCACCGCCGAGATCTCGCGCTCGCAGATCTGGCAGTGGATCAACGCGGGCGTCGTCTTCGAGAACGGCGAGCTCGCCACCGCCGACCTGACCCGCCGGGTCGCCGCCGAGGAGCTTGCCGCGATCCGCGCCGAGGTCGGCGAGGAGGCCTTCGCGGGCGGCAAGTGGCAGCAGGCCCACGACCTGCTGCTCCAGGTCTCCCTGGACGCCGACTACGCGGACTTCCTCACCCTCCCCGCCTACGACCGCCTGGTCGGCTGACCCGCACAGCAGCCGCCCCGCACCACCCCGCCGATGCCCCGCCGTCCCCGACGGCGGGGCATCGGCACGTCAGGCCCCGGGGGCCAGCCGGCGGGCGAGGAAGGCCAGGTGCTGGCCGAGCCCGGCACGCAGGTGCGGGGTCGGCGGCGGGCCGGGGCGGGTGGCGCAGTGGTGCAGCCAGGCGTCGCCTGGACTGAACGCCGGGCCCCGGTAGGCGGGTTCGGCGGTGAGCCGGCGGGCCTGGGCGTGCAGGGCGGCCGGCGCGGGGGCGGCCGCCAGCAGGAAGGTGCGTTCCGTGGTGTAGCGCAGCACCGGGTGCTGCGGGCCGGCGCCGGGCGGCTGCGCGCAGTGGTCGCCGTACGTGACGGGGACGGGGAGCAGGCCGGTGCAGGCGCGGGTGACGGTGTGCCAGATGTCCCATTCAAAGCGGTGCGCCTCGACCGGTTCGCGGTCGGCCTCCTCGGGAACGGCCGCGGGGAACGAGCCGGCGAGGACGGCGATGGTCCGCCAGTCGCGCAGCGGGCCGAGCCCGGTGAGCGCCTCGACGGCGCGGTCGTCGGCCCGGTGGTGTTCGTCGGCGACCGGGCCGAGGTCGAGGAGCAGGTCCACGGGGAGGCGGGCGGGGATCCGCCGCAGGAGGGCGCGGAACTCCCCGCCGGCGTCGGCCGCCGCAGACCCGGAGGGGGGCACCGCCATCCGGACGGCGAGTCCGGATCCGGTGGTGCGGGCGTATGCGAGGCAGGCGGAGAGCTGCCAGGCGGGGCGGCCGGTTCCGGTCACCGGGCGGGCGGCGGTGCGGCGCAGGGCGGGCCACAGCCGGTCGGTGACGGCGGCCGGCACGTGCTCCAGATGGCGGGCGTCGACCCAGGCCGGCGCGGACCGCTGGACCAGCGCGAGGTCGGCGCCGGTGGTGCCGGCGGCGGCCGGGCCGGGCGGGACGGTCCACAGCGGCCACACGGCCTGGCGCAGCCGGCGCGGCAGGCTGCCGTAGGCGGCGAGCGGCTCCCGCTGCGCGGGCAGGGCGGGCACATAGACGGGCTCGACCATGCCGGCTGCTCCCCCTGTCGCCCGACCGGTGCCCCTCAGGGTGCGGGCGGAACGTTCCCGGCGGAACGGCGCGATTCGGCCAACTCCCGCAAGTCCGGGTCGAACCGAACGACCGATCGGTCGTTACCCAAAAGTAACCTGCGGCTACCTAGCGGTAACAAACCGGCCCGTGGCACCTTTCCGTTGCCACCGGCCGGAGGTACCCCCACATCCCCAGCCACGTGCCCGAGTTGACCTTTCGGGTACGGGCCGACCGCAGGAGTTCCGCAGTGACCGGAAACCGCACCTCCCGCACCGCCCCGTCCGCCTCCCCGCGCACCGCCCGCCTCGCCGCCGCTGCCGCACTCGTCCTGCCGCTCACCGCCACCGCCCTGGTCGGCACCGCGGCCGGGCCGGCCGCGGCCAGCCCCGGCACCGGCCCCACCGCCGTCGTCGCCATGGGCGACAGCTACATCTCCGGCGAGGCCGGCCGCTGGAAGGGCAACAGCCTGACCAACAGCGGCAGCCGCAACGGCTCCGACCGCGCCTGGGTCTCCGGCAGCAGCTACGACCCGTCCCGGGTCTACGGCAGCACCGCCGGCGGCTGCCACCGCTCCGACTCCTCCGAGGTCAACAGCGCGGCCGGGATCGCCGACACCGCGATCAACCTGGCCTGCTCGGGGGCCGTCAGCGACAACGTCTTCCGCGCCTCGAACGGCGGCGTCGCCTTCAAGGGCGAGGCCCCGCAGGCCGACCGGCTGGCCGCCGTGGCCGCCTCCCACAACGTCAAGATGATCACGCTGTCGATCGGCGGCAACGACCTCGGCTTCGCCGACATCATCTCCAACTGCGCCTACGACTTCGTCCTGTGGAACTCGTACTGCCACGACGACCAGCAGGCCGCGGTCAACGCGAAGATCGACGGCGTGATGACCAAGGTCGGCAAGTCCGTCGACGAGATCCGCGCCGTCATGTCGAACGCCGGCTACGCGGCCGGGGACTACCAGATCGTGCTGCAGTCCTACCCCTCCCCCATCCCGCGGGGCACCGAGAACCGCTACACGCAGAGCGACTGGAGCCGCTACAACACCGGCGGCTGCCCGTTCTGGAACAAGGACTCCGACTGGGCCCGGGACTCCCTCGTGCCGCAGATCGCGAACCGTCTCAAGGGCGTGGCCACCGCCAAGGGCGTCCGCTTCCTCGACCTGCGCGACATGCTGCAGGGCCGCGAGGTGTGCGCCAAGGCCAGCAGGCAGGTGACGTCCGCCCAGGCGCCGTCCGCCACGACCAGCGAGTGGGCCCGCTGGATCGACAACAACTCCACCCAGGGCCTGGTGCAGGAGTCCATGCACCCCAACTACTACGGCCAGCTCGCCCTGGGGCGCTGCCTGACCCTGTTCGCGGCCGACGGCGCCGGCAGCAAGTCCTGCCGCAACACCGCCGGCGGCGACCACACCGGGATGTACCTGGCGGCCACCCCGTAGGGTCTGTCCCGGAACCCCGGCGGCCGGGACGGGCCCGGCGGCCCCGGGCCCGTCCCGTGCACCGCACCGCACCGCACACACCGTGCCCGGCGCGGGGGCCGGGCGTCCTCGCCCCCGGTCCCCGCGCCGTCAGTCCAGGGCCAGCAGTTCCCGCAGCCCCGCCCGGGCGCCCTCCGCGTAGGCCCGCGTGTAGCCCTCCTCGGAGAGCCGGGCCCGCAGCACCGCCTCGGACGGCGCCCGGCCCCGCGACCACAGGGCCGCCGACCGCGGGTCGCGCAGCAGCACCGCCCGGATCCGGTCCACCGCCCCCAGCAGCCGGGCCGCCTCGCAGTGCCGCCCCAGGTCGGTCTCCAGCGCGGCGAGCAGCTCGGCCCCCGCGGCCTGCCCCAGCAGGTCGCCGAGGATCAGCTGGATGCCCAGCGCCCGCAGCAGTTCGGTGCGGGCGCTGTCCCACTGGGCCTCCCGGCGCAGCACCCGGGCGTACGCGTAGCTCTCCCAGGCACTGGCCCAGGAGTCGCCGGGACCCACCGGCGGCCCGTCCTCGACCGGCACGGCCGCCGGGTCCGACAGCGCCAGCGCCATCGTGTACGAGGCCACCAGCAGGGCCCGGCCCGGCCCGAACTCCGGTTCCGCCGGCAGCAGCTCCAGCGCCTCGCGGAACTCGGCGGCCGCGTCGTCGCACCGCGAGTCCCACAACGCCACCGTGCCCCGGGTGTGCGCGAGGTACGCCACGCAGGCGTCCTCGCCCTCCTGGACCGCGGCCGACCAGCCCTCGATCAGCAACGGGTCCACCCCGTCCGCCTCGCCCAGGCAGCCCACCAGCCAGCCGGCCAGCCACAGCGCCCGGGCCGGCCGCGGCGCCGGATGCAGGGCCAGCGCCCGCTCCACGTGCCGGCGGCCCTCCACGAGCAGCCCGCAGGCCGCCCACAGGAACCACAGCGCCACCGCGATCTCCAGCGCGGCCGCCGGCCCGGCGCCGCCCATCGGGTTCATCGCCACCCGCAGGTCGGGCAGGTCGCGCAGGGCCACCTCGCGCGCCTCGCGCTGCAGCCCGGCCCGCCACAGTTGCGCGGACCGCTCGGCGGTCAGCCGGAACCACTCGTGGTGGCGGCGCGCGACCTCCGCATGGTCGCCGCGTACGAGCAGCAGCCGCGCCGCGTGCGCCCGTACCGGCAGCGGCAGCCGGTACCGGCCCGCACCGGCGTCCAGCAGCAGGCCGGGGGCCAGCCGGCGCAGCGCCGCCCCCGCCTCCTCCCGGGTGAGCGCACCGAACCCGCACACCGCCTCCGCCGCCGCGTGGTCGAAGGCGCCCGCGAACACCGACAGGCGCTCCCAGAGCAGCCGTTCGGCGGGCGAGCACAGCCGGTGGGTGCGCTCGACGTCCCGTCGGCTGCCGCCGCCCGGACCGCCCGCGAGGAACCGCAGCGGATCGGCCTCCACCCGGCGCAGCGCCTGCTCGGGCGCGAACTGGTGCAGCCGGCCGGCGGCGAGCTCCAGGGCGGCGGGTATGCCGTCGAGGGCGCGGCACAGCCGGGCCACCGGGGCCGCGTTGCGGCGGGTCAGCTCGAAGAACGGGTCGGCGCCCCGGGCCCGCTCGGCGAACAGCCGGACCGCGGCGTATCCGCCCGGGTCGTCGCCGCCGTCGCCCTCGGCGGGCGGCACCGCGAGGGGCGGCACCGGCAGGCAGACCTCCCCCTCGATGCCGAGCGGCCACTGCGAGGTCGCCAGCACCCGCAGCAGCGGCAGCCGGACCAGCAGCCGTTCGACCAGCCCGGCGCAGGTGCCGCCCAGCTGTTCGCAGCCGTCGAGCACCAGGACCGCGGCCCGGTCGGCGAGCCGTTCGACGAGTTCGCCCTCCAGTGCGGCCCACCGTTCTTCAGGCAGGCCCGCCAGGTCGGCCCAGACCGGATCCGGCGGGAATCCTCCGTCGGCGGACGGACCGCCGCGGACCGCCCGGACCGCGATCCGGGTCTTGCCGATCCCCGCAGGGCCTGTGAGAGTGACCAGGCGGCCGGCCGCGAGCAGGGCGGACGTGGCGGCCAGCTCGTGCTCCCGGCCCACGAAACTCGACGGCTCGGCGGGTACCGAGGCGCGTACGCCCCCTGGGGACTCGCCCACACTTCCTCCCGCTGCTCACCGGATGCCCGCGACCCCCGTGCCGCGCAGAACGCACCAAAGAGAGATCATCGGCTGTCACACCGGTCCGCCCGCCCGCGGCCGGGAGAACCACCAGGGAAGGGTATGCACGCAGCCAATTCCGCCATGGACGACATGGACCGGGCGCTGGTCCATGCACTCCAGCTCGCACCCCGGGCCAGCTGGGAGCGGCTGGCCCCGGTCCTCGGGGCCCGTCCCGACACCCTCGCGCGCCGCTGGGAGCGGCTGACCGGCTCCGGCGACGCGTGGATCTCGGCCCTGGGGCTGCGCACCGGCCGCCGGTCGCCCTGCATGGCGTGGGTCGAGATCGGGTGTACGCCGGGCAGCGCGCCGGCCGTGGGCCGGGCGCTGACGGACGACCCGCACACGCTGGGCCTGGAGCACGTCACCGGGGCCCGGGACCTGCTGGCCTTCGTGGCCGTGCCGGACCTGCACGCCCTCTACCGCTACCTGTCGCTGCGGGTGCAGCGGATACCCGGGGTCGTCACCACCCGCTCGTCGATGGTGACGGCCGTGCACTACGCGCCGGACCGGTGGCGACTGGACCTGCTCAACCCGGCCCAGGTGGCCCGGCTGACGGACCGCCCGGTACGGCCTCCGGCGGTGCCCGGGAGCACCGCGCTGACCGAGGAGGACCGGCCGCTGGTGCTGGCGCTGTCCTCGGACGCCCGGCGCAGCGTGGCCTCGCTGGCCCGGCAGTTCGGGATGAGCGAGTCCACGGTGCGGCGGCGGCTGGCCCGGCTGGAGACCGGGCACGGGCTGCGGTTCAGCTGCGCGCTGGCGGCCCGGCTGTCGGGCTGGCCGGTGGCGGCGACCGTGTGGGCCGAGGTGTCGGAGTACGAGGTCGCCGACTGCGCGGCGGCGGCCGCCGGGATCCGGGAGACCCGGATGTGCATGTCGGTCAGCGGACCCTGGAACTTCATGATCAGCGCCCGGCTGCGGGCGGTCGAGGATCTGCACCGGTACACCGCGGAGCTGCTGCGCCGGCTGCCCGGGCTGCGGATCACCGACACCGCGGTGGCCCTGCACACCCGCAAGTCCGAGGCGCAGGTGCTGGACCAGCAGGGCCGCCGGGTGCGGTGCGTGGTCCCCGACATCTGGTCGGACCCGGCTCCGGGGGCCGGTGACGGCGAGCCGGAGCCGGGTCCGTTACGCAGCTGCGCGGCCTGAGCGGGCAGGTCCTGCGAGCGCGGTGACGGGCGGGCTCAGTGGGCGGCGACGGGCTCGGGTGCCGGGGCCGTACGGCGTGCTCCGAGGTGGTTGAAGGCCAGGTTGAGCGCGATGGCCACCAGGCAGCCGGTGCTGATGCCGGAGTCGAGGACGACCAGCAGGTCTTCGGGGAAGGCGTGGTAGAAGTCCGGGGCGGCAATGGGGATCAGGCCCACGCCGACCGAGGCGGCGACGATCAGGGCGTTCTCGCCCTTCTCCATGGCCGCGCCGGCCAGGGTCTGGATGCCGCTGGCGGCGACCGAGCCGAACAGGACGATGCCCGCGCCGCCGAGCACCGGCAGCGGGACCAGCGCGATCACCGAGGCGGCCACCGGGCACAGCCCCAGCAGGATCAGGATGCCGCCGCCGGCGGCGACGACGAACCGGCTTCGCACCTTGGTCATGGCCACCAGCCCGATGTTCTGGGCGAACGCGCTGCACATGAACCCGTTGAACAGGGGGCTGATCGCGCTGCCGAGGGTGTCGGCGCGCAGGCCGCCAGCGATGGTCTCCGCGTCGGCGGGCCGGCCGACGATCCGCCCCAGGGCCAGGATGTCGGCGGTGGACTCCGTCATGCAGACGAGCATCACGATGCACATGGAGACGATGGCGGCGAGCTGGAACTGCGGGGCGCCGAAGTGGAACGGGGTGGGGAATCCCACCAGGTCGGCGTCGGCCAGCGCGTCGAGGCCGGTCATGCCGAGCGGGACGGCGAGCAGGGTGCCGGCGGCGAGGCCCAGCAGGATGGCGATCTGCTGGAGGAAGCCGCGCAGCAGCCGGCGCAGGACCAGGACGATCAGGAGGGTGGCGGCGGCCATGCCGATGTTCCGGAGGGAGCCGTAGTCGTCGGCGGTCCGGTTGCCGCCCTGGGACCAGTTGAAGGCCACGGGCAGCAGGGAGACGCCGATGAGGGTGATGACGGTGCCGGTGACGACGGGCGGGAAGAAGCGGACCAGCCGGCCGAAGTAGGGGGCGAGGATGAAGCCGAGGGCTCCGGCGACGATGACGGCCCCGAAGATCACGGGGATGGCGTCGGCGCCCGCCCCCTTGCCTATGGCCACCATGGGGGTGACGCCGGCGAACGAGACGCCGTTGACGAACGGCAGCCGGGCGCCGATCTTCCAGATGCCGAGGGTCTGGAGCAGGGTGGCGAGGCCCGCGGTGAAGAGCGAGGCGCCCATCAGGAACCCGGTCTCGGTGGCGGAGAGTCCGACGGCCGGGCCCAGGATCATCGGCGGGGCCACCACGCCCGCGTACATGGCCGCCACGTGCTGGAGGCCGGAGGTGAACATCTTCAGCGGGGGCAGGGTCTCGTCGACCGGGTGCGTCTCCCCTGGTACAGCGACTGCGTCTTTGCGAAACCTGGGCGTTGCGGCCACGGCTTCCTCCGGTCGGTTAACACGTCGGCAGGGACGTGGGTGTCATGGAGGTGGTGCGGGTGCGGTGCGGCGCGTCGTACGGGGTGAGCCGTACGTGGTTCAGTCGTGCAGCGATGTGAGGTCGTGCGGGATGCGGCTCTGCGGAATGCGGCTCTGCGGGGCGGCCGGCGCACGGGCGGGGGCGCGTACGGGTGTGAGGGCGTACCGGCGGGCCGGGCCCGGACATGCCGGGGCCGGGGGATGCCGTCACGAGTGCGGCACCCCCCGGCCCGGCCGCCGCGGACCCCGCTCGGGTCCGCGGCCACCGGCCGGGGGCCGTCCCCCCCGACCGGATTCCGTGGGGGATCAGCCCTGCGCGGCGATCCGCGCCAGGCGCTGGGCCTCGGCGCGCGTGGAGACGGCGATGGCGTCCTCGTCCGCGGTCAGCAGGCGGTTGTTCTCGACGATCTGCTTGCCGTTGACGAACGAGGCGGTCACCGGGGCGGCCGCACCGAAGACGAGCGCGGTCACCGGGTCGGCGATCGAGGAGTGCAGGAAGGTGCTGAGGTTCCAGAGCACCAGGTCGGCGAGCTTGCCGACCTCCAGCGAACCGATGTTGTCGGCGCGGCCGAGGACCTGGGCGCCGCCGTAGGTGCCCAGGCGCAGCGACTGGCGGGCGTTGAGCGCGGCCTCGCGGTGCACCGGGTTCAGGCGGTTGATCAGGAGGGCGTTGCGCAGCTCGGTGTGGAGCTCGCCGGACTCGTTGGAGGCGGTGCCGTCCACGCCGAGGCCGACCGGGACGCCGGCGGCCAGCATGTCGGGGACGCGGGCGATGCCGGCGGCGAGGCGGGCGTTGGAGGACGGGCAGTGCGCCACACCGGTCTTGGTGCGGGCGAACGCGGCGATGTCGGAGTCGTTCATGTGGACGCTGTGCGCCATCCACACGTCCTCGCCGAGCCAGCCGGTGGACTCGAAGTAGTCGGTCGGGCCCATGCCGAACAGCTCGTGGCAGAACTTCTCCTCCTCGACCGTCTCGCTGCCGTGGGTGTGCATGCGCACGCCCAGGCGGCGGGCCAGCTCGGCGCCCTGCTTGAGCAGTTCGGTGGAGACCGAGAAGGGGGAGCAGGGGGCGACGGCGACCTGGGTCATCGAGTCGAAGGACGCGTCGTGGAACTTCTTGACGGTCGCCTCGGTGTCGGCGAGGGCGCCTTCGAGGGTCTCGACGGCGTGGTCCGGCGGCAGGCCGCCGTCCTTCTCGCTGCGGTCCATCGAGCCGCGGGCCAGGGTGAAGCGGACGCCCATCTCGGAGGCGGCGCGGATGATCGCGCCGGAGAGGTCGCCGGCACCCTTGGGGAACACGTAGTGGTGGTCCATCGCGGTGGTGACACCGCCGCGGGCCATGGCGGCGAGGGAGCCCTGCGCGGCCGAGTACGCCATCTGCTCGTCGATGCGCGCCCAGGTGGGGTAGAGGGCGACGAGCCAGTTGAAGAGGTTGTGGTCGGTCGCCAGGCCGCGGGTGATCCACTGGTAGAAGTGGTGGTGCGTGTTGACCAGGCCGGGCGTCACGAGGTGGCCGGTGCCGTCGATGCGACGTACGACGTTCTCGAGGTTCTCGGGGGCCTTGCCCGCGCCGATGGCCTCGATCCTGTTGCCTGCGATGACGATGTGACCCGAGGCGTACTCGGTGTCGTCGGCGTCGACGGTCGCGATCGCACAGTTCTCGATGACGATGCGCTCTACCACGCTGTCAGTGGCTGCCATGGGGCTTCCTCGTGCTTTCAGTGGCGGTGCGGGCACGGCAGGACCCAGGGGATTTGAGTGCCGAAACCGGGGGCCTGGCAGCTGACAGTACTGCCGCCCCGTGTGATGCTCCGGGTGCCGAGTTCGGGAAGTGCGGTGGTGTTGCGGTGGGGGGCCGCGCCCCGGGGCCACTGCGGTGCCCCGGGACGCGGAAGACCTCGGGTCAGAGGTTGGTCATGTCCACCGGGATGCGCGCGTCGGCGCCGTCGCGGAGGATGGTCGCCTCGATCAGACCGTACGGGCGGTCGGCGGCGAAGTAGACCTCGTTGTCGTTCTTGAGGCCGAAGGGCTCCAGGTCGACGAGGAAGTGGTGCTTGTTCGGGAGCGAGAAGCGGACCTCGTCGATCTCCGAACGGTGGTTGATGATGCGCGAACCCATCTGGTACAGGGTCTGCTGCAGCGACAGGGAGTAGGTCTCGGCGAAGGCCTCCAGCATGTGCTTGCGGGTGGCCTCGTACGACTTCTCCCAGTTGGGCATCCGCTGCTCGTCGTCGGTCCAGTTGAACCGCCAGCGGCCCGACACCTGGGTGGCCAGGATGCGGTCGTACGCCTCCTGGAGGGTCGTGTACTTGTCCTTCACGTAGCCCCAGAACTCCGAGTTGGTGGAGTTCATGACGATCAGGTCCTTGAGGCCCGAGATGACCTCCCAGTTCCGGCCGTCGTACGTGATCTGGGTGACGCGGGTCTCCTGGCCCTTGCGGACGAAGGAGTGCTTGACCTCGTCGGCGCCGATGAACTTGGAGTTGGCGTCCGAGGTGGCGATCCGCTCCCAGGCGTACTCCTCGATGCGGATCCGCGCCCGGTGGATCGGCTCCTGACTGTTGACGAACCAGCGCGCCAGGTGGATGCCGAACTGCTCGGCGGACTCGATGCCGTGCTCCTTGGCGAACGCGTACACCGTGTTCTTGGTGGTGTCCGTCGGCAGGACGTTGGCGTTGGAGCCGGAGTAGTGGACGTCGTCCATGTCGCCGGAGAGGGCGACGGAGACGTTCAGGTCCTTGATGTGGTGCGTGTCGCCGTCCCGCGTGATCTTGACGACGCGGTTCTCTGCTTTGCCGTACTGGTTCTGGCCGAGAATCGTGGGCATGGTCTGCTAGCTCCCTCGGTAAACGGAGTAGCCGAACGGGTTGAGCAGCAGCGGTACGTGGTAGTGCTCGCCCGGGTTCACGCTGAACGTGAGCGTGACCTCGGGGAAAAACGCACCGCTGTCCCTTACGCGGGGGGCGTCCTGCTGCGCCTCGGCGGCTTGCTTCTTGGCGAAGTACGCCTCGGTCTCGAAGTCGAGGCGTACGTGGGTGGTGCCCTCCGGCAGTGCCGGCAGGTCCTTGCAGCGGCCGTCCGCGTCGGTGGCGCTGCCGCCCAGGGCGGTCCACTCGGCATCGAAGCCGGAGCGGGCCGACAGGGTGATGGCGACGCCCTCGGCGGGGCGGCCGATGCTGGTGTCCAGGATGTGCGTGGACACCGACGCGGTGGTCGCGGTGCTCATGGTCACTCTCCTTCTGCGAGTCGGGTCAGCCGGATCCGGTTGATCTTGACGAGTTCGCCGCGGGCGATCTCCCGCTCGGCCTCGGCAGTGTTCTCGATCCGGACCTTGACCGCGTCCCGCATCTGCTCACCGGTCGCACCGGTGGCGCAGATCAGGAAGACGTGGCCGAACTTGTCCTGGTAGGCCAGGTTCAGTTCGAGCAGTTCCGCCTTGAGCTCTTCGGACGCCCCGGCCATGCCGCGCTGCTCGCGGGCGGAGGTCGGGTCTCCCGGCTTCGGCCGGCCGATCGGCGGGTGGCCGGCCATCGCCTCTTCCAGGTCCGCGGCGGTGAGCTCGGCCATGGCGGCGTCGCTCGCGGCGAACAGGGCGTCGGTGGTGGCGTACGGCCGCTGGGCGAGCAGCTTGCTCCCCCAGGCCGAACTGGCGCACACCTCGTGGAGCTCGGCCTGGGCCTCGGCGTCCACCAGGGTGTTGAACCGGGCGAGGCCCGGTGTCGGACTCGAAGTCACGGGAAGCCTCCGTGGCCTTGTTGCTTGGACGGGCTGGGAGTAGCTAACGCCCTCGGAAACACGGCGTCAACACTTTGTTGAAACTTCCCGTATACAAAAGCCGCCGCCCGGTCGTTTCGGGCGGCGGCTCGTGACGGCGGGTGATGCCGGTGTCACCCCTGGCTGCTCTTGTTGGGGTTTTCCCTGTTCAAGTAGTTGTAGACGGTGAAGCGGCTCACCCCGATGGCCCCGGCGACCGTCTCCACGCCGTGGCGTACGGCAAAGGCGCCCCGCGCCTCCAGTATGCGCACCACGTCCTGCTTGGTCTTGCGGTCCAGCTGCGCGAGCGGCATGCCGTAGCGGCGTTCCAGTGCGGCCAGGATGTGGTCCAGCGAGTCGGAGAGCTGCGGGAGCCGCACGGCCAGCAGCTCCTGCCCCTCCCAGGCGAGGACGACGTCGTCGTCGCCGGCCTGGGCCGGGTCCATCAGCTCGCCGCCCATCGCATCCACCAGGGGCTTGACCGCCGTGATGAACGGGTGGTCGCGGGGTTCGGTCATCTGCCCTCCTCCGGGATCACGTTGACCTGGAGCGACACGCGGGTGGCGCCGGCCTCCAGGGAATCGCGCAGCAGCGCGGACACCGCGGCCAGCACCTCGTCGGCCCGCCCTTCGGCGGTGTTGCCGAAGGGACCGACGTCGACCGCGTCCAGCTGCGCCTTCTGGATGACCTCCCGAGCGGCCACGGCGTGGGCGGGGGCCTCTTCGAGGTCGAAGGGCTCGGTCGTGAACTCCACTCTCAATCGCACCCGGTCAAGCTACCCCGAGGTAGACAAATTCCGTCAGCCCCCACTTGACATCCACCGGAGGGCCCATGCAACCTTCCATCAAGCAGAAAACAACTTCCGCAATACGGAAGGAGCGCACACCCCTCATGGGATACACGGACCAGCGCTTCGATGTGAACCTCTCGATCCTCTTCACGGAACTCCCGCTCCTGGAGCGCCCCGCGGCCGCCGCCGCGGCCGGCTTCACCGCGGTCGAGCTGTGGTGGCCCTGGATCGAGACCCCCACCCCGGCTCAGGAGGAGCTCGACGCCCTCAAGAAGGCTCTTGAGGACGCCGGCACCCAGCTGGTGGGCCTGAACTTCTACGCCGGCAAACTGCCCGGGCCGGACCGCGGTGCTGTCTCCGTACCGGGCGAGGAGTCGGACCGGTTCCGCGCCAACATCGACATCGCCGCGGACTTCGCGGCGTCGGTCGGCTGCAAGGCGCTGAACGCGCTGTACGGCAACCGCGCCGAGGGCGTGGACCCGGCCGTCCAGGACGAACTCGCCCTGGAGAACCTGGTCGTCGCGGCCCGCGCCGCGGACCGGGTCGGCGCGATCCTGCTGATCGAGACGCTGAACAAGCCCGAGTCGCCGCTCTACCCGCTGGTGAGCGCGCCGTCCGCGATCGAGGTCGTGGACAAGGTGAACGAGGCGACCGGGCTGGGGAACGCCAAGTTCCTGCTCGACCTGTACCACCTGGCGATGAACGACGAGGACCTCTCCGAGGTCATCGAAAAGTACGCCGCCAAGACCGGCCACGTCCAGATCGCGGACAAGCCGGGACGGGGTGCCCCGGGCACCGGCGAGCTGCCCCTCGAGGACCTGCTCGACCAGCTCCGCAAGGCCGGCTACCAGGGCTTCGTCGGCCTGGAGTACAAGGCCGAGAATGCGGCCGCGTCCTTCGAGTGGCTCCCGGCCGAGGCCCGCGCGGCCCGGTAAGTCCGGGCGAAGGCCCAGACACTTCACGCACTTTTCGTACCAAGCTTCAAGAGCTTTCAGAGAAGGACCCCGTCATGAGCACTCTCCCCAAGATCGCGTGGATCGGTCTCGGCATCATGGGCTCCCCCATGTCCGAGAACCTCCTGAAGGCCGGCTACCCGGTCACCGGCTTCACGCTGGAGCAGGACAAGCTGGAGCGCCTGGCCGCCGCCGGCGGCACCGCGGCCGGCTCCATCGCCGAGGCCGTCAAGGACGCCGACGTGATCATCACGATGGTGCCCGCCTCCCCGCAGGTCGAGGCCATCTCCTACGGCCCCGAGGGCATCCTGGAGAACGCCAAGGCCGGCGCGCTGATCGTCGACATGTCGTCGATCACCCCGCAGACCTCGGTCGACCTGGCGAAGAACGCCGCCGAGAAGGGCATCCGCGTCATCGACGCCCCGGTGTCCGGCGGCGAGGCCGGCGCCATCGAGGCCGTCCTCTCCATCATGGTCGGCGGCGAGCAGGCCGACTTCGACGAGGCCCTCCCGATCCTGGAGACCCTCGGCAAGGTCATCGTGCTCTGCGGCCCGCACGGGTCCGGCCAGACGGTGAAGGCCGCCAACCAGCTCATCGTCGCGGTGAACATCCAGGCGTGCGCCGAGGCCGTGGTCTTCCTGGAGAAGTCCGGCGTGAACCTCCAGGCCGCCCTGGACGTCCTCAACGGCGGTCTGGCCGGCTCCACGGTCCTGACCCGCAAGAAGGACAACTTCCTGAACCGCGACTTCAAGCCCGGCTTCCGGATCGACCTGCACCACAAGGACATGGGCATCGTCACCGACGCCGCCCGCAACGTCGGTGCGGCCCTCCCGGTCGGCGCGGTCGTCGCCCAGCTGGTCGCCTCGCTGCGCGCCCAGGGTGACGGCGGCCTGGACCACTCGGCCCTGCTCCGCGCCGTCGAGCGCCTCTCCGGCGCCCAGGTCTGAGACCTGCCTCCCCTCCGGGGGATCTGAGTTTCCGGACGGCACCGGTGCTGACACCTGTCCTGTCGCGCCCAGGCGCCGGTGCCGTCCGGATCACCTCTCTCCATCTTTCTTCAACAAACTGTTGACGCTGTGATGGCCCGAATTTAGGGTCGTCCGCATGACGGAAAACGCTTTCCGTCAGCAGTTACCCGTACGGAAGGTCCACCATGTCGAAGCGCGTGCTTACGACCGAGTCCGGCGCTCCGGTCGCCGACAACCAGAACTCCGCCACCGCCGGCGTCGGTGGCCCGCTCCTGATCCAGGACCAGCAGCTCATCGAGAAGCTGGCCCGGTTCAACCGCGAGCGCATCCCGGAGCGTGTCGTGCACGCCCGCGGCTCTGCCGCGTACGGCTACTTCGAGGTGACGGACGACGTCACCGCGTACACCAGCGCCGCGTTCCTGAACGAGGTCGGCAAGAAGACCGAAACGTTCCTGCGCTTCTCCACCGTGGCCGACTCGCTCGGTGGCGCGGACGCGGTCCGCGACCCGCGCGGCTTCGCGCTGAAGTTCTACACCGAAGAGGGCAACTACGACCTCGTCGGCAACAACACCCCGGTGTTCTTCATCAAGGACCCGATCAAGTTCCCCGACTTCATCCACTCCCAGAAGCGCGACCCCTTCACGGGCAAGCAGGAGGCGGACAACGTCTGGGACTTCTGGGCGCACGCCCCCGAGGCGACCCACCAGATCACCTGGCTCATGGGCGACCGCGGCATCCCGGCCTCCTACCGCCACATGAACGGCTACGGCTCCCACACCTACCAGTGGACCAACGCCCAGGGCGAGGCCTTCTTCGTCAAGTACCACTTCAAGACGAACCAGGGCATCCGCTGCCTGTCCTCCGAGCAGGGTGCCGAGCTGGCCGGCAAGGACGGCAACTCGCACCAGACCGACCTGCTCCAGGCCATCGAGCGCGGCGTGAACCCGAGCTGGACCCTCTACGTCCAGATCATGCCGGCGGCCGAGGCCGCGGAGTACCGCTTCAACCCGTTCGACCTCACCAAGGTGTGGCCGCACGCGGACTACCCGCTGCAGCGCGTGGGCCGCCTGGTCCTCGACCGCAACCCGGAGAACGTCTTCGCCGAGGTCGAGCAGTCCGCCTTCTCCCCGAACAACTTCGTCCCGGGCATCACCGCCTCGCCGGACAAGATGCTCCAGGGCCGCCTGTTCGCCTACGCGGACGCCCAGCGCTACCGCCTCGGCGTGAACCACACCCTGCTGCCGGTCAACGCCCCCAAGGCGACCACGGCGCAGAACTACGGCCGTGACGGCGCCATGGCGCTGCGCAACGGCTCGCGCCACGACAAGAACTACGAGCCCAACTCGTACCAGGGCCCGGCCGAGACCGGTCTGGCGCTCGGCGCCCCGAAGGCGGTCACCGGCTACACCGGCACCCACGCCGCCCCGGCCCACACCAAGGACGACGACTTCTTCCAGGCCGGCGAGCTCTACCGCCTGATGTCCGAGGAGGAGAAGCAGCGTCTGGTGGCGAACATCGCCGGCGGCCTGTCGCAGGTCTCCCGCGAGGACGTCATCGAGAAGAACCTGGCTCACTTCCACGCCGCCGACGCCGACTACGGCAAGCGCGTCGAGGAGGCCGTCCGCGCCCTGCGCGAGGACTGAGCCCGCAGAACGCGCCGGGGGCCTGACGGGAGGTCGGGCCCCGGGTGCCAGCCCGCCGCCGCGGACCCGGATGAGGGGTGGTCCACGGCGATGGGCAGGACGAGGACCGCGGTGGTGTCGAGCCAGTGCGGTGGTAAAGGCTCCGAGGCCCGCCCCTTGACCTGAGGGGGGCGACGCCGGAGGGTCTGTCGGCACCACCGCGGTCCCAGCCATCTCCCACGCCTCTCCCTGTATACGGGGGAGGCGAGCAGAAGCCCCGCCCGGCGGGTGCGAACGTCCTGTCGCGCCAGCCTCGCCCCGTCGGGCGGTAACACTTCCCAGGCCAGAGCGCCGGGTTGCGGACGGTCCCGCAACCCGGCGCTCTGTCGTTCCCCCTCCCCCGTGCCCCACTGCCCCCTGGCGGTGGGGCATTCGCCGTCACCCGGCCCGTCAGACCGAAGCCCGGCCTCGACCCCCGGGGCTCCGCCCCGTACCCCGCGCCTCAAACGCCGGCGGGGCTGGGGTTTGCCCCGGCCGGCACGTGCCGCTCAAGCACTGGGGCTCCGCCCCTGGCCCCCGCGCCTCAAACGCCGGCGGGGCTGGGGGTCACCGGGGAACGGTCCCGGCCCGCGCCGGAAGCGTGAGGTCCGGGAAGCAGCACCGGGGTCAGATCCAGCCCCGCCGGCGATTACGGCGTGGGGCACGGGGCGGAGCCCCGGTCGGTGAGCGGCGGAGGGCCATCACAGGCCCGAGCAAATCCAGCCCCGCCGGCGATTGAGGCGCGGGGTACGGGGCGGAGCCCCGAGGCCCGAGCAGGCACGTCCCAGCCGGGCAAACCCAGCCCCGCCGGCGATTGAGGCGCGGGGGCGAGGGGCGTAGCCCCGGTCTTCGAGCGGCAGAGCGGCATCACAGGCCCGGCAGGTCCAGCCCCGCCGGCGTTTGAGGCGCGGGGTGCGGGGCGGAGCCCCGGTTTGGCGGGTGGCGGCTCAGGGCGCGGCTCAGGCGGCATGCGGAAGGCCCCCGCCCCTCCGGAGGGAGGGGCGGGGGCCTTCAGGACGCGAAGCGGGATCAGACCCGCAGAGCCTTGATGGCGGTCGGCGCGTGCCCGGCCTCCGTCGCCAGCTCCTCGAACTCGGTGACGTCGCTCATGTCGACCGTCTTGCTCATGGCGATGTTGGTGACGCGCTCCAGGATCGCCTCGACGACGACCGGGACCTGGAACTCGACGGCCCACTTCTTGGCCTGCTCGAACGCCTCGCCCAGCTGCTCCGGGTCGGTGACGCGGATCGCCTTGACGCCCAGACCCTCGGCGACCTTGACGTGGTCGACGCCGTACGCGCCGATCTCCGGGGTGTTGATGTTCTCGAACTCCAGGTTGACCTCGAAGTTGATGCCGAGGCCGCCCTGCGCCTGCCGGATCAGACCCAGGTACGCGTTGTTCACGAGGACGTGGACGTACGGGACCTTGTGCTGGGCGGCGACGGCCAGCTCCTCGATCATGAACTGGAAGTCGTAGTCGCCGGAGAGGGCGACGATCGGCGTCTCCGGGTCCGCGGTGGCGGCGCCGATGGCGGCCGGGATGGTCCAGCCGAGCGGCCCGGCCTGGCCGCAGTTGATCCAGTGGCGCGGCTTGTAGACGTGCAGGAACTGCGCCGCCGCGATCTGGGAGAGGCCGATGGTGGTGACGTAACGGGTCTCCGGGCCGAACGCCTTGTTCATCTCCTCGTAGACGCGCTGCGGCTTCATGGGGATGTTCTCGAAGTGCGTACGGCGCTGCAGGGTCGCCTTGCGCTCCTGCGCGGAGGCGGCCCAGGCGGAGAAGTCGGGCAGCTTGCCCTCGGCCTTCAGCTCCTTGGCGACCTCGATGAAGAGCTCCAGGGCGGCCTTGGCGTCGGAGGCGATGCCGAAGTCGGGGGCGAAGATCTTGCCGAGCTGGGTGGGCTCGATGTCGACGTGGACGAACTTGCGGCCCTTGGTGTACGCCTCCAGGTTGTAGCCCGTGTGGCGGTTGGCCCAGCGGTTGCCGATGCCGAAGACGAAGTCGGACTCCAGGAAGGTCGCGTTGCCGTAGCGGTGCGCGGTCTGGACACCGACCATGCCGGCGGCGAGCTCGTGGTCGTCCGGGATCGTGCCCCAGCCCATCAGGGTGGAGATGACGGGGACGCCGGTCAGCTCGGCGAACTCGACCAGCAGGTCGGAGGCGTCGGCGTTGATGATGCCGCCGCCGGCGACGATCAGCGGGCGCTCCGACTCGAGCAGGAAGCGAAGGGCCTTCTCGGCCTGGGCGCGGTTGGCCTGCGGCTTGTAGACCGGCAGCGGCTGGTAGGTCTCCGGGTCGAACTCGATCTCGGTCAGCTGGACGTCGATCGGCAGGTCGATGAGGACCGGGCCGGGGCGGCCGGAGCGCATCAGGTGGAAGGCCTGCTGGAAGACGCCGGGGACCTGCGCGGCCTCCAGGACGGTCGTCGCGGCCTTGGTGACCGGCTTCGCGATCGAGGCGATGTCGACGGCCTGGAAGTCCTCCTTGTGGAGCTTCGAGACCGGAGCCTGGCCGGTGATGCACAGGATCGGGATCGAGTCGGCGATGGCGGAGTACAGACCGGTGATCATGTCGGTGCCGGCGGGGCCGGACGTACCGATGCAGACACCGATGTTCCCGGCCTTGGCACGGGTGTAGCCCTCGGCCATGTGCGAGGCGCCCTCGACGTGGCGGGCCAGCGTGTGGCTGATGCCGCCGACGTTCTTGAGCTCCCGGTAGAAGGGGTTGATCGCAGCGCCGGGCACGCCGAACGCCTGGTCGACTCCTTCGAGCTTGAGGATCTCCACGGCCGCGGCGGCGGCGGTCATACGGGGCATCGGCACTCCTGCGGTCAGACTGTTTCCGTAATCCGGAAGTTTTGTTCTGCTATACGAAACAAGCTAAGAGGCGATCTCCCCGTACGTCAAGGCGCACCGGCCCGCGGAACCCACCAAATGCCGCGCCGGCGCCCGTCGGTTGCACGAATCCGGGCGTCCGCGGCCCGCGGACGTCGCAGCTGGTGGACCATGGACCACGCAGAGCGAGCAGCCGCTCCGGGCGGTCCGGGGCGGGGCGATGGGGGGCTGACGATGGCCGAGACCTTTCCGGTGCGCTGTCCGGCGTGCGGACTGCAGAACGCGTACGTGCCACCCGCCTTCCCGTGCGCCTGCGGGAGGCCGGTCACCCCGCCGCTGGACCCGGGCACGGACCCCGTGGCGCTGACCCACCGCACCTGGTCGGAGAGCTGGGTGGCGGTCCGCTGCACGGCCTGCGGGCGCCGGGACGAGTGGCCGCAGCCGGAGGTGGGGTGCAGCTGCGGGACGGTGGCCCGGGTCCCGGTGCAGCCGGCGGACACCGGGGTGCGGACGACGCCGGGCTCGGTGGCGGAGCCGCCCACCGCTCCGCCTCCGCCGGCCGCTCCGCCGGCGCCGCGCGCCGCCTTCCGGCCGCTGACCATCCGCACGGCCGGGGACGCGGTGCTCACCGCCGCGCTGTACCTGCGCTGGCTCGGCTTCCGGGACGTACGGCAGCCGGAGGTGCGGCCGCTGCCGACGGCCGCGGTGGACCTGCGGGCGCCGGGGCTGGTGGCCCAGGTGGACCCCACGACCGCGCCGGCCGGGCTGCGGGCGGTGGAGTGCCTGTGGCTGAACGGGCTGACCGAGTCGGCGACCGCCGCGTACTTCGCACTGGCCGGCTACACCGACGACGCCCGGGGCCGCGCCGGCGAGCTGGGCGTCCCGCTGTTCGCCGTGGACCTGACGGGCGTCCCGCAGCCGGTGAACGACCCTGCGGAACATCTCGTGCGGACCGGGGCTTTAGGCTGACGGCTGCCTTTCCGCCCGCCGGCCTGCCCCTGGCGCACGCCGGTGCGCGTGTCCGCACGCCAGTCCGCCGGCCGCCCCGCGGCCGTTCCCGCCTGCCGAGGAGACCCGTCGTGAGCCTCTACGACATCCCGCTGACCACCCTGTCCGACGAGCCGACCAGCCTGGCGCCGTTCAAGGGCAAGGCGATCCTGCTGGTCAACACCGCCTCCCAGTGCGGCCTCACCCCGCAGTACTCCGGCCTGGCCCGGCTGCAGTTCGCGTACGAGGCGAAGGGCTTCACCGTCATCGGCGTCCCCTGCAACCAGTTCGGCGGGCAGGAGCCCGGCACGGCCGAGGACATCGCGACGTTCTGCGCGGCCGGCTTCGGCGTGACCTTCCCGATGCTGGAGAAGAGCGACGTGAACGGCACGGACCGGCACCCGCTCTTCGCCGAGCTGGTCAAGCACCCGGACGCGGACGGCGAGGCCGGCGACATCCAGTGGAACTTCGAGAAGTTCCTGATCTCGCCGGAGGGCGAGGTCGTGGGCCGCTTCCGGCCGCGGACCGAGCCGGAGTCCCCGGAGCTGGTCGCGGCGATCGAGGCCGTGCTGCCGGCCTGATGCCCGGCCGGGCCCCGGGCCCCGGTCCCGCCGCCGTCCGCGCGGGGCCGGGCCGGGCCCGGGACCGCCCCGGGGCCGCCGTCAGGTGCCGGGCTTGCGCCCCCACACCACCACCGCGTCGCCGAGCCGGGTGGTGTCCCACAGCCGCTCGGCGTCCTTCAGCTGCATGTTGATGCAGCCCGCCGAGCCGCCGCCGTTGAACAGGTCGCCGTACACCCCGTGGAAGGCCTGCCCGCCGGAGAAGTACTGGGCGTACGGCATCGGGGCGTCGTCGTACAGCTGCGAGGTCTCGTCGATGATCCGCTCGGTGATCTCGTGCCTGCCCTCGCGGGTCTCCTGGCCCCAGCGCCCGGTCCGCACCGGCACCGCCTCGTAGACGGGCCGGCCGTCGCGCTGCACCCACAGCAGCTGCCGCGTCAGGTCCACGCAGACGGTGCGGCCGGACCGGACGGGGCAGCGGCCGTCCCGGTTGGGGCGGGCCCGTTCGGCGACGACGAGGCTGGTGCGGTGGGTCGCGAGGCCCGCGTAGCCGTCGGCCGGGCGGACGCCCGCGCGTTCCTGGAAGCCGCGGATCGCGGCGCAGTCGGCGGGGTCCTGGCGGCCGTCCGCCGGCAGGCCCAGGTACTGCTCCAGTTCCCACTGGTACGGGCCGGTGTCCGCCGTGCACGGCGGCCCGGCGGCGCTCCCGGATGCCGCGGCGGCCGTCCCTGGCACGGCTGCCGCCCAGGTCAGGGCGGCAGCGGCCACCGCCGGCAGCACTTTCCGCATGCGTGCGCGCGTCCGTTCCATGGTGTCCGGCCGGTCCTTCCGTTCGGTCGCCCCCGCCCGCCCCCGCTGTCTGGCATTCGAGCACGTCCGGCCGTGTTGCGCGCCGAACTGGGCGGCCATTCGGGCGGCGGGTGATGTGCTGCCCCGATGCGGACGTACGGAAGTTCCCGGCCGGTGGCGATGGTGGCGGCGGCTGTGGCGGCGGGGGTGGTGCTGGCCGGCTGCGGGGGCGGCGGCGGACCCCGGCCCGTGACCGGGGAGGAGGCCCAGCAGCTCGCCCTCGTACGGCTGACCACGTACGAGCAGAGCCCGGTGGCGCTGCGGCTGCGGATCCCGGGACCGGTGGCGGCCACCACGGTGGACGCCGTGCTCGACTTCCGGACCCGCCGCGCCACCGGCACGTACCGGGTGCCGGGGACGGCCGGGGCGCCCGCCGCGTCCGGCGCGCTGGCCTGGGACGACCGGACGGTGGCGGTGGACCCGGACGGCGGCGGCACCGGCTGGGCGCGCCGGGCCGCGGGCCGGGACCCGCTGGACCGGGCCCTGCTGCTCGCCCTCCGGCTGGGCCACGACCGTCCGGAGAACGCCCAGCTGCTGGCCCGGGGCGGCGCCACCCGGCTGGGCGAACGGCGGCTGGACGGCACCTCGTACACGGTGTTCGGCGGCCCGCACCCCCCGCGCAGGCCGGGGGAGGCGCCGCCCGCGGGCGGGTCGGCGCTGTCCTATTGGGTGGATGCCGGCGGCGGGCTGCGCCGGGTGGAGGCCCGCCTGACGCCGGGCGCGCCGCCGGTCACCGTGGACGTGCTGGGCCGGGCGGCGCCGGGCCGTGGCACGGCGGGTCCTCAGCCGGCCGGCAGCAGGTAGCCCTCGGCGGCGGGTGCGGGCATCGTACGGGCGGGCCGGGCGGGGGCGGAGGCCGCGGCGGGCATACCGGGCTGCGGGGGCGGGGCGGTGACCAGGCGGAACGAGCGGCCGGGCGGGGCGGCGGGGGCGAGGTCGCCGGCGTTGCCCGCGGTGCGGTTGCCGCGCACCAGGTTGCCGGTGGCCCGGTAGCCGAGGACGTCGGTGACCAGGATGCCGGCCCACCGGTTGCCGCGGACCAGGTTGCGCTCCACGAGGTTGTCGCGGCCGCCGCCGATCCCGATGCCGATGCCGAAGCCGCCGTCCGCCTGCTCGGGGCTGTCCGGTTCGTTGTTGTCGGTGACGGTGTTGCCGGCGAACACGGCGCGGTGCTGCGGGGCCAGGGCCTCCAGGTCGTCGGAGTTGACGGCCACGCCGACCCGGTTGCGGTGGGACCGGTTGCCGAGGAAGTACAACTCCTCGGATGCGTTGGTGACTTCGAGGCCCACGGCATTGCGCTCGACGGTGTTCTCGCGGACCACGGTGCGGCACGGCCGGCACTGGCCGACGTAGATCCCGGAGTCGGCGTGCCCGGAGGCGTACGCGTGCTCGATGACGCCGTCGCGGGCGTCGAAGGCGTAGATGCCGTACAGGGCGTTGTTGTGGGCGGTCACGTAGGAGGCGCGGAAGCCGCGCAGGGGCGGGTGGCGGCGGGTGTCGAGGCGGTCGTACGCGGCACCCCCGCCGGCTCCGGACTGCCGGGCGGGGTCGGTGACGCCGGTGAACAGCAGCCCGTTGGCCAGGTGGTGGCGGATCGTCAGGTTCTCCACGGCCGAGCCGGCGCCGGTCACCGTGATGCCGTTGGCGCGCCGGAACTCCCCGTCGACGACGGTCCGGTTGCGGTCCGTGCCGCGCAGGACGACGCGGGGCGTGGGCAGGGTGACGCTCTCCCGGTAGACACCGGGGCCGACCAGGACGAGGTCGCCGGGCCGGGCCCGGTCCACGGCCTGCTGGATGGTGGCGTACCCGGCCGGGACGCGCAGCACGCGCGGGGCGTCCGGAGCGGCCGCGTCGTCCGCGGGTGCCGCGCAGGAGGAGATCAGCAGGACGGCCGCGACGAGCAGCGCGGGGCATCGGGGAATGCGCATGCGGCCAGGTGTATCGTCCCGACTGCCGAAAACGCCAAATCCGGCGAAAATTATGACTATTGGGGAGGTCGTGCCGTCGTGTCCGGGCCGAGTCGCCGTACCGTCCTCGCCACGGCTGCCGCAGCCGCCGGCCTCGCCGGCGCGGCAACGGCCTGCGGCCGGGAGACGGACGGGGCGGATGCGGCGGGCCCGGCGGGCGGGACCGGGCACGGCGCGTCGGCCGCCGGACCGTCCGCGGCCGGACCGTCCGCGGCCCGCGCCGCGACCCCCGCCGTGGCCGTCGCCCGGCAGCGCGGGGTGTCCGACCCGCAGCCCCCGCACGTGCTGCTCCTCGCGTACGACCTCTCCCCCGGCCCGTCCGGGAGTGCGGCCCGCCAGGCCCTGGACGGCGTACTCGCCCGGTGGCGGGCCCGGGCGGAGGGCGGAGGGCTGACGACGACCGTGACCGTGGGTTTCGGGCCCCGGCTGCCCGCCCGGCTCGGCACGGCCGGGCCGGGGCCGCTGCGGGAGCCGCCCGCCTTCCCCGGCGACCGGCTGCGGCCCGAGGCCGGCGGCGGCGACCTGCTGCTCCAGATCTGCGGCCCCACCGCCGCCGCCTGCGCCGGGGCCGGTGCCGCCCTCGACCGCACGGCGGGCCCGGCGGTCCGCCTCCGCTGGCGGCAGCCCGGTTTCCTGCCGCCCGGCCCGCGGGACGAGACCCCGCGCAACCTCCTCGGCTTCAAGGACGGCACCGCGAACCCGGACCGT
The DNA here is from genome assembly GCF_020532645.1 of Streptomyces bambusae. Classification (GTDB taxonomy): domain Bacteria; phylum Actinomycetota; class Actinomycetes; order Streptomycetales; family Streptomycetaceae; genus Streptomyces; species Streptomyces bambusae. The sequence goes on along the minus strand of NZ_JAJAUZ010000075.1, from coordinate 1,592 downwards.
GCCGGTACCGAACGCTGGGTGTGGATCGGCTCCGGCCCGCACGCCGGCGGCACGTACCTGGTGTTCCGCCGGATCCGGCTGCGCACGGCCGCGTTCACCGGCCTGCCGGCCATCCGGCAGGAGCGGATCATCGGCCGCCGCCGCGCGGACGGCACCCCGCTGCACGGCGGCACCGAGCACACCGACGTGGACCTCTTCGCGAAGACCCCCGAGGGCCGGTACGTCCTCCCCGCCGACGCGCACGCCCGGCTGGCCCACTCCCGCTACGACGGCGGCGCCCGGATGCTGCGCCGCGGCTACTCGTACGACGACGGGGCCGCGGACCGGGGCCTGCTGTTCCTCGCCTTCATGAACGACCCGGCACTGTTCACCCGGGTGCAGCAGCGGCTGGCCGCGGCCGACGCCCTCAACGCCTTCGCCGAGCATGTGGCCTCGGGCGTCTACCTGGTCCCGCCCGCAACGGCGGCAGGCCGCGTGCCGTTCTAGCTCCGCCCGCACACACGCCGGAGGGCCCCGGTGCGCGGTGTGCGCACCGGGGCCCTCCGGCCGGGCATCAGCCCCTCGGACCGCCCGTGCCTCCCTTGTCTCCCTTGCCCTTGTCTCCCTTGCTGCCCTTGCCCTTGCCGGACTCGCCGCGCTTGTTCTCCAGGACGACCACGACCCCGTCGGCCGCGGCGTTCGCCTCGGTGACCTCGTACGGGCCGGTGACCGGCTGCCGGGGCAGCACGTAGCCTTCCGGCACGGCGACCTCGCGCAGGTAGTACGAGCCGAGCGGCAGCCCGCCGAACACGCACCACCCGTCGGAGCCGGTGGCGCAGGCCGCGCCCTGCTTGGTGTCCGGGGCCGTGCCCGTCACCTGCAGGCCGGCCTGCCCGTTGGTCTCCCGCCACAGCTCGAACACCGCTCCGCGCAGCGGGCGGAGGCTGTGCCCGTCCCGCTTGTGGAGGGAGATCTCGCCTAGCACGGGGTCGTTGTCGACCCGGATGGCGAGCCCGCGGTCGGCGTTCTCGGCGGTGAGCACCAGCGGCCCGAACACCCCGGGATCGGGGAGCTTGTAGCCGCCCGGCGCCTTGGTCTCCTGCCAGTAGTACGAGCCGAGCGGGAGCCGGCCGGTGCGGCAGGCTCCGTCGGCGCCGGTCGTGCACGGCTCGCCGACCTTGGTGTCGTCGGCCTGCAGCCCCGGCTGCCCGTTGGTCTCGCGCCACAGCTGGAACACGGCGCCGGCCAGCGGCCGCCCGGTGGCGGAGTCGTGCTTGACCACGTCGACGCCGCCGAGCACCACCTGGTTGTCGACCGTGACGCTGAGGCCCCGGTCGGCATTGGCGGCGGTCAGCTCCAGCGGACCGAACACGGCCGGATCCGGCAGCCGGTACCCCGCGGGCGCCGCCGTCTCCTCCCAGTAGTACGTGCCCAGCGGCAGCTCGTCGACCGTGCAGACGCCGTCGGTGCCGGTGGTGCAGGCACCCCCGACCCTGGTGTCGTCGGCCTGCAGCCCCGGCTGCCCGTTGCTCTCCCGCCACAGCCGGAACACGGCGCCGGCCAGCGGCCGCCCGGTGGCGGAGTCGTGCTTGACGACGGACACCCGCCCGAGG
>NZ_JAJAUZ010000074.1 GCF_020532645.1 Streptomyces bambusae | reverse complement strand
CCCCCCAACCCCCCCCCCGGGGGGGGGGGCGGCCGGGGGGGGGGGCGCCCCCCCCGGGACGGCGCAGCCGGACCTGCCTTGGGGCTCCGCCCCAACCCCCGCTCCTCAAACGCCGGAGGGGCTGGACTTGCCCCCGCCCGGTGGGCAGCCGGGCCGGGTGGGGGTGGGAATGCCTTCGCCCGGTGGGCAGCCCGCCCGGGAGGGGGTGGGAATGCCCCCGCCCGGTGGCAGGGCGGGGATCCGTTACGCCGGGTTCTGGTTGGACAGGGCCACGGAGAGTTCCGCGGCGATGCCCTGGAGGATGGGGACGATGGTCTCGGTGGCGGCCTCGGTGACCCGCCCGGCGGGCCCGGAGATGGAGATCGCCGCGGCCGTCGGAGAGTTCGGCACCGAGACGGCCAGGCAGCGCACTCCTATTTCCTGCTCGTTGTCGTCCACCGCGTAACCCGCCTTGCGGACCTGCTCCAGCGCCTCCAGGAACCCCTCGGGCGTGGTGATGGTCTTCTCGGTCGCGGCGGGCATCCCGGTACGGGCCAGCAGCGCCCGCACCTCCTCGGCCGGCGTGTGCGCGAGCAGCGCCTTGCCCACGCCGGTCGAGTGCGGCAGCACCCGCCGCCCGACCTCGGTGAACATGCGCATGGAATGCTTCGACGGCACCTGCGCGACGTAGACGATCTCGTCCCCGTCGAGGAGGGCCATGTTGGCCGTCTCGCCGGTCTCCTCGACCAGCCGGGCCAGGTACGGCCGCGCCCAGGTGCCCAGCAGGCGCGAGGCGGACTCGCCGAGCCGGATCAGCCGGGGGCCGAGGGAGTAGCGCCGGTTGGTCTGCTGGCGGACGTACCCGCAGGCGACCAGGGTGCGCATCAGGCGGTGGATGGTCGGCAGCGGCAGTCCGCTGGCGGCGGAGAGCTCACTGAGCCCGACCTCGCCCCCGGCGTCGGCCATCCGTTCGAGCAGATCGAAGGCGCGCTCGAGGGACTGGACGCCACCGCTTGCGGCGGTCTTGGCGGAAGCGTCGGTGGTGCTGGCGCTGGACGTCGGCACGGCGCGATCCTTTCGGTGCTGGCAGGCAAGGAAGCAGCCTACCGGGCGCTGGTCGGCCGCCCTAGTGCGAGGCCGCGGCCGTACCCGCCGGTCAGAGGGGGGTTTGTCCGGGTGGGCCGGGCCTCGGCGTGGCGACCGGTGCGCGCTCCGTGGTGATAGCTACGTTCTGTAGAGCGAAATCTTAATTCCATTCTGTGGAAACATCCAATTGCGACGCGTGCCGCTCGGGTGTCCGTCCGGGCACTCTTGACGGGCCCCCGAGTTGGCGTGAAGACTCCGTCAACAGAACGTTGAATTTCGCTCTGTGGAAGTAGATCGGGAGGTTCCGGGTGTCTGACGTGGCAGTGGAACTCGTACTGCGCTCGACGCGCGTCATCACCCCCGAGGGGACGCGCGCGGCCTCGGTCGCCGTCGCCGGCGGGAAGATCGCGGCCGTGCTGCCGTACGAGGCCGAGCTTCCGGCCGGGGCCCGGCTCCAGGACTTCGGCGACGACGTGCTGCTGCCCGGCCTCGTCGACACCCACGTCCACGTGAACGACCCCGGCCGCACCGAGTGGGAGGGATTCTGGACCGCCACCCGCGCGGCGGCGGCCGGCGGCATCACCACGATCCTCGACATGCCGCTCAACTCCCTGCCGCCCACCACCACGGTGGACCACCTGCTCATCAAGCAGGAGGTCGCCCGCGCCAAGGCGCACGTGGACGTCGGCTTCTGGGGCGGCGCGCTCCCCGACAACGTCAAGGACCTCGCCCCGCTGCACGAGGCCGGCGTGTTCGGCTTCAAGTGCTTCCTGTCGCCGTCCGGCGTCGACGAGTTCCCGCAGCTCGACCAGGAGCAGCTGGCCGCCTCGCTCGCCGAGATCACCGGCTTCGGCGGCCTGATGATCGTGCACGCCGAGGACCCGCACCACCTGGACACCGCGCCCGTCGTGCCCGGCCCCAAGTACGCCGACTTCCTGGCGTCCCGGCCGCGCGACGCCGAGAACACCGCGATCGAGAACCTGATCGCCCAGGCCAAGCGGCTCGGCGCCCGGGTGCACGTGCTGCACCTGTCCTCCAGCGACGCGCTGCCGCTGATCGCCGCCGCCAAGGCGGAGGGCGTACGGATCACCGTCGAGTCCTGCCCGCACTACCTGACCCTGACGGCCGAAGAGGTCCCGGACGGCGCCAGCGAGTTCAAGTGCTGCCCGCCCATCCGCGAGGCCGCCAACCAGGACCTGCTCTGGGACGCCCTCGCCGACGGCACGATCGACTGCATCGTCTCCGACCACTCGCCGTCCACCGCCGACCTGAAGACCGCGGACTTCGCCACCGCGTGGGGCGGCATCTCCTCCCTCCAGCTGGGCCTGCCGGCCATCTGGACCGAGGCGAAGAAGCGCGGCCGCACTCTGGAGGACGTCGTCCGCTGGATGTCCGCGGCCCCCGCGCAGCTGGCCGGGCTGAGCCAGAAGGGCGCCATCGAGGCCGGCCGCGACGCCGACTTCGCCGTCCTCGCCCCCGAAGAGACCTTCACCGTGGACCCGGCCGAACTCCACCACCGCAACCAGGTCACGGCGTACGCGGGCAGGACCCTGTACGGCGTCGTGAAGTCCACCTGGCTGCGCGGTGCGCAGATCGCCGCCCACGGCACCCCGTCCGAGCCCACCGGCCGACTCCTCGAAAGGCAGAACTGACAGTGACGGCGCAGCGTTCGAATCCCTTGGCTTCCTTCACCGGCAACGCGAACCCCTACGGAGGCGGCGACCCGTACGCCGACTACCGCACGGCCGAGTTCCCGTTCACCCAGTACGCGAACCTCGCCGACCGTCAGCTCGGCGCCGGCGTGATCGCCGCCAACGACGAGTTCTTCGCCCAGCGCGAGAACCTGCTGATCTCCGAGGCCGCGCACTTCGACCCCGAGGACTTCGGCCACAAGGGCAAGGTCATGGACGGCTGGGAGACCCGCCGCCGCCGCGGCGTCTCCGCCGAGCAGCCCTGGCCCACCGCCGAGGACCACGACTGGGCGCTCGTACGCCTGGGCGCCCCCGGCGTGATCCGCGGCATCGTCGTCGACACCGCCCACTTCCGCGGCAACATGCCGCAGGCCGTCTCCGTCGAGGGCACCTCGGTCGAGGGCGCCCCGACGCCCGAGGAACTCCTCGGCGACGACGTGAAGTGGACCGTGCTCGTCCCGCGCACCCCGGTCGGCGGCCACGCCGCCAACGGCTTCGAGGTGGCCTCCGAACAGCGCTTCACGCACCTGCGCGTCAACCAGCACCCGGACGGCGGCATCGCCCGTCTGCGCGTCTACGGCGAAGTGCTGCCCGACCCGAAGTGGCTGGCCGCGCTCGGCTCCTTCGACGTGGTGGCCCTGGAGAACGGCGGCGCCGTGCAGGACGCCTCCAACCGCTTCTACTCGCCGCCGACCAACACCATCAACCCGGGCCGCTCCCGCAAGATGGACGACGGCTGGGAGACCGCCCGCCGCCGCGACAACGGCAACGACTGGATCCGCTACCAGCTCGTCGCCGAGTCCGAGATCCGCGCCGTCGAGATCGACACCGCGTACCTCAAGGGCAACTCGGCCGGCTGGGCCTCCCTCTCCGTGAAGACCGGCGAGGACGGCGAGTGGACGGAGTTCCTGCCGCGCACCCGCCTGCAGCCCGACACCAACCACCGGTTCGTGCTCGACGCCCCCGCCGTCGGCACCCACGTCCGGATCGACATCTTCCCGGACGGCGGGTTCTCCCGGCTGCGCCTGTACGGGTCGCTCACCGAGCAGGGCACGGCGGCGCTGACCGCCCGCCACCAGGAGCTGAACGGCTGACGCCGGCCTCATCTCGGCCGCCCCGCCCGCCGGGGCGGCCACCCCGACCCGGGCGGTGCGACACCCGCCCGTGACCCCCGGGACGTGCCGGAAGACAGCGCCGGCACGTCCTGGAGGACCCCGCGGGGCGTGCCGGAAGACAGCGCCGGCACGCCCCGCATCTTTTTCCGCCTTTCTCGGCCGCGCAGCGATGAGTTCCGCGCCGCGGGGGAGTCTGCATACCGGAAGTGACCGACGATCCGGCCGATACAGGAGTGCAGATCCCATGGGCAAGCTGACCCTCACCACGTTCCTCACCCTCGACGGCGTCATGCAGGCGCCCGGCGGTCCCGACGAGGACACCAGCGGCGGCTTCGCGTACGGCGGCTGGCAGTTCCCGTTCGCCGACCAGGACATGGGCGCCTACATGGGCGAGGTGTTCGAGCGCTCCGGCGCCTTCCTCTTCGGCCGCCGCACCTTCGACACCTTCGCCGCGTTCTGGCCCACCGTCACCGACCCGGCGAACCCCGCCCACGCCCTCGCCGAACGCTTCAACACGCTCCCGAAGTACGTGGCCTCGCGCACCCTCAAGGAGCCGGAGTGGGCCGGCACCACCGTCCTCGACGGTGAACTCCCGGTCGAGATCACGAAGATCAAGGAGCGCACCGAGGGCGAAGTCCAGGTCCACGGCAGCGGGCAGCTCGCCCAGTTCCTGCTGGCCCGCGACCTCGTCGACGAGCTCAACCTGCTGATCCACCCGGTCTTTCTCGGCCAGGGGCGCCGCCTCTTCCCGTCCGGCGGCCTGCCCACCGCCTGCGAGCTGACCGACTCCCGCACCACGGCCTCCGGCATCGCCATCCACACCTTCCGTCCGACCGGCCGCGCCACCTTCGGCACCATGGGCGGATAACTCCGGGCCCCCGGCGGCTCTCGCGGGGTGTGCGGCGCTCCGTGCCGTCCCGCGAGAGCGCCCCGGCCTGAACGCCTGTCTGAAATTCACCCGTCGGGGTAAGGGTCGCTCGTACGCTGAGAGGATCACACAACGGGGGAAAGGGTGGTCACCATGCCACTGATGGACATCACCGGGTACGCAGAGGGATTCAACGAGAACCCGTACCCGTTCTACGAGCAGATGCGCAAAGCCGGTCCTGTGCACCGCATCAAGGACACCGAGGGCAACGACGTCTGGCTGATCGTCGGGTACGACGAGGCCCGGGCGGCGCTCGCCGACCCGGCGCTCCACAAGGACTGGCGCACCCACGAGCAGTATGCCGAGCAGACCCGCGCCAGCGAGGTCAACCGGAACATGCTGGAGATGGACCCGCCGCACCACACCCGGCTGCGCAAGCTGGTGGCCCGCGAGTTCACCGCCCACCGCATCGAGGCCCTGCGCCCGCGCGTCCAGGAGCTCACCGACAGCCTGCTCGACGCCATGGCCGCCCGCGAGGACCGCCGGACCGACCTCATCGAGGCGCTCGCGTTCCCGCTGCCGATGACCGTCATCTGCGAACTGCTCGGCGTACCGGACCTCGACCGCGAACCGTTCCGGGTGCTCTCGAACGAGATCCTGGCGCCCGCCAGCAAGGAGTCCGAGCTCAAGGCCCTCCAGGACATGGCCGTCTACCTCGCCGGCCTGATCGAGCGCAAGCGGGCCGCCGGCGGCGACGACCTGCTCAGCGCCCTCATCCGCACCCAGGACGAGGACGGCGACCAGCTCGACGGCGAAGAGCTCATCGGCATGGCGTTCCTGCTGCTGGTGGCCGGCCACGAGACCACCGTCAACCTGATCGCCAACGGCGTGCGCGCCCTGCTCGCCCACCCCGAGCAGCTCGCCGCGCTCCGCGCCGACCTCGACGGCCTCCTCGACGGCGCCGTGGAGGAGATGCTCCGCTACGACGGTCCGGTCGAGAACGCCACGTTCCGGTTCGCCCGCGAGGACATGGAGATCGCCGGCGTCGCCATCGCCAAGGGCGACCCGGTGCTCGTCTCCCTCGGCGCCAGCAGCCGCGACGGCGCGCGCTACCCCGACCCCGACACCTTCGACATCCGCCGCGCCACCCAGGGCCACCTGGCCTTCGGCCACGGCATCCACTTCTGCATCGGAGCCCCGCTGGCCCGCATGGAGGCCCGGATCGCGATCCGGGGCCTGCTGGAACGCTTCCCCGACCTCGCCGAGGTGCCCGGCGAGCCGTACGAGTGGATCACCGCTTCGCTGATCCGCGGCGTCAGGCGGCTGCCGGTGCGCTGGTAGCCCGGTGCCCCGACACCCCGCGGACCGGGCCGCCGGCCGCTCAGCGGCCCGGCGGCCCGGCCGGCACCTCCGTGAGGAGGACCGGCCGGTGCTCCCGCCGGGACAGCTCGCACGCCTCCGCGATCCGCAGGGCGTGCAGCCCCTCGCGCCCGTCGCACGGGTTGTCGCCCTCGCCGCGGACCAGCCGTACGAACGCGTCCAGCTCGGCCTCGTAGGCGGCGGCGAAGCGCTCCAGGAAGCCGGTCCACGGCTTGCTCGCCGGCGGCGGACCCAGCGGCTCCGTCGACGCGATCGGGGTCCGGTCGTCCAGGCCGGCCGAGACCTGGTCCAGCTCCCCGGCCAGCTCCATCCGCACGTCGTAGCCGGCACCGTTGCACCGGGTGCCGGTGCTCGTCACCAGCGCTCCGCCGGCCAGCCGGAGCACCGCCGCGCCCGTGTCCACGTCACCCGCCTGCCGGAACACGGCCGGCCCGGCGTCCGACCCGGTCGCGAACACCTCCACGACCTCCTGGCCGGTCACCCAGCGGACCATGTCGAAGTCGTGCACCAGGCAGTCCCGGAACAGCCCGCCGGAGCTCTCCAGGTACCCCGCGGGCGGCGGCGCCGGATCCGCGGTCATCGTCCGTACGGTGTGCAGCCGGCCCAGCGCACCGGAGCGGACCAGCTCCCGGGCCGTCCGGTAGCCCGGGTCGAAGCGCCGCATGAACCCCAGCTGGAGCGTGCCGCCCACGCCCGCCACCTCGGCCAGCGCGGCCAGTGTCCCCGCCAGGTCCGGCGCGACGGGCTTCTCGCAGAACACGGGCAGCCCGGCGCGGGCCGCCCGGGTGATGTACTCGGCGTGACCGGCGGTCGCACAGGCGATCACCACCGCGTCCACGCCCCAGGTGAAGACGGCGTCGACGGTGGGCGCGGCCGTGGCCCCCAGCCGGTCGGCCAGTGCGGCCGCCCGCGCCGGCACGGCATCGGCCAGCAGCAGCGAGCCGGCCTCGGGATGCCGGCTGAGCGCCGCCGCGTGGAACGAACCGATCCGGCCCGTCCCGATGAGCCCGATACGCATGGATTCAACCTGGCCCCACGGCGGGCACCTGTCAATCATTTCGCCGTTTGGCGCAAAACAGCCGGGTTCGGCATTACCGACCAGGTGGCGGATACTTGGGCGGCCGGAAACGGTATGACCGTATTTACTCGATGCATGAGAAGGGCGCGGCGACGTGGCTAGGGTTCGGACAGGGGCGGTACGCACCGTGGGCGTGCTGCTCGCGGCGGTGCTGGGAGCCTCCCTCGCGGGATGCAGCAGTACGGGCGGCAAGCGCGCCGAGGAGCGGGCCCGCGCGGCGGCCGAGCAGGGCCGCCCGGCCGTCTCCACCCCCCGCTGGACCTTCGCCATGGTCACCCACGCGGGCGACGGCGACACCTTCTGGGACATCGTCCAGAAGGGCGCCAAGGAAGCCGCCGCCAAGGACAACATCAACTTCGTCTACTCGCACGACGACCAGGCGCAGCAGCAGGCCCAGTTCGTGCAGAACGCGATCGACCAGAAGGTCGACGGCCTCATCGTCAGCCTCGCCAAGCCCGAGGCCCTCAAGGACGTCATCGGCAAGGCCGTGAAGGCCGGCATCCCCGTGATCACCGTGAACTCGGGATCCGCCCAGTCCAAGGCGTACGGCGCCCTCACCCACATCGGCCAGGACGAGGTCATCGCCGGCGAGGCCGTCGGAGCCGAACTGACCCGGCGCGGGAAGAAGAAGGCCGTCTGCGTCCTGCACGAGCAGGGCAACGTGGGCCACGAGCAGCGCTGCGCCGGCGCGAAGAAGACCTTCCGCGGCACCCTGGAGAACCTGTACGTCGAAGGCACCAACATGCCCTCCGTGCAGGCGGCCATGCAGGCGAAGCTCCAGGCCGACCCCGCGATCGACGCCGTCGTCACCCTCGGCGCCCCCTTCGCGCCGACCGCCGTGAAGGCCAGGGAAGCGGCCGGCAGCAAGGCGGAGATCGACACCTTCGACCTCAACGAGTCCGTCGCCCGCGACCTCGAGTCCGGCGCCCTCGGCTTCGCCGTCGACCAGCAGCCCTACCTCCAGGGCTACGAGGCCGTCGACCTGCTGTGGCTCTACCGCTACAACGCCGACGTGCTCGGCGGCGGCGGCCCGGTCCTCACCGGCCCCCAGATCGTCACCGCCGACCAGGCCGCGGCCCTGGAGGCGTACATCAGGCGGGGCACCCGATGACCGCCGGCGCACCCGCGGCCCGCGACGAGCGGCTGCTGCCCGTCTCCAGCCTCAAGCGGCTGCTGACCCGGCCCGAGCTGGGCGCGGTGGTCGGGGCCGCGGCCGTGTTCGTGTTCTTCTCGTTCGCCGCGGACAGCTTCCTGCGCGCGAGCAGCCTCAGCACGGTCCTCTACTCGGCCTCCACCATCGGGATCATGGCGGTGCCGGTGGCGCTGCTGATGATCGGCGGCGAGTTCGACCTGTCGGCCGGCGTCATGGTCACCAGCTCGGCGCTGATCTCCTCGATGTTCAGCTACCAGATGACCGCGAACGTCTGGGTGGGCGTGGGCGTGTCCCTGCTGGCCACCCTCGCCTTCGGCCTCTTCAACGGCTTCATGCTGACCCGGACGAAGCTGCCGAGCTTCATCATCACCCTCGGCACCTTCCTCATGCTGACCGGCCTGAACCTCGGCTTCACCAAGCTGATCAGCGGCACCGTCTCCACCAAGGCCATCGGCGACATGGAGGGCTTCCCCTCGGCCCGGGCCCTGTTCGCCTCCCAGTGGACCGTCGGCTCGGTCACCCTCAAGGTCACCATCCTGTGGTGGCTGGCCCTGGTCGCCCTCGCCACCTGGATCCTGCTGCGCACCCGCGCCGGCAACTGGATCTTCGCGGTCGGCGGCGGCGCGGACGCCGCCCGCGCGGTCGGCGTGCCCGTGGTCAAGACCCGCATCGGCCTCTACGCGGGCGTGGCCCTGTGCGCCTGGATCTCCGGCCAGCACATCCTGTTCTCGTACGACGTGGTCCAGTCGGGCGAGGGCGTCGGCAACGAGTTCCTCTACATCATCGCGGCCGTCATCGGCGGCTGCCTGATGACCGGCGGCTACGGCTCCGCCATCGGCTCGGCGGTCGGCGCGTTCATCTTCGGCATGACGAGCAACGGCATCGTCTACGCCCAGTGGAACCCGGACTGGTTCAAGTTCTTCCTCGGAGCCATGCTCCTTCTGGCCACCCTGCTCAACGCCTGGGTGCGCAAGCGCGCGGAGGCGACCGCATGACCGCCCTGATCGAGCTGGACGGCGTCAGCAAGCACTACGGCCACATCAAGGCCCTCGAAGGGGTCTCGCTGGAGGTCTCCGCGGGCGAGATCACCTGCGTGCTCGGCGACAACGGCGCCGGCAAGTCCACCCTGATCAAGATCATCGCGGGGCTGCACCGGCACGACGCCGGCACCTTCCGCATCGAGGGGGAGGAGACCGAGCTCGCCAACCCCCGGGCCGCCCTCGACCGCGGCATCGCCACCGTCTACCAGGACCTCGCCGTGGTCCCGCTGATGCCGGTGTGGCGGAACTTCTTCCTCGGCTCCGAGCCCACCCTCGGCCGCGGCCCGTTCCGCCGCCTCGACGTGGCCCGGATGCGCGACACCACCCGCAGCGAGCTGCTGCGCATGGGCATCGACCTGCGCGACGTGGACCAGCCCATCGGCACCCTCTCCGGCGGCGAGCGGCAGTGCGTGGCCATCGCCCGGGCCGTGTACTTCGGCGCCAGGGTGCTGGTCCTCGACGAGCCCACCGCGGCCCTCGGCGTCAAGCAGTCCGGGGTCGTCCTGAAGTACGTGGCCGCCGCGCGTGACGCAGGCCTCGGGGTGGTCCTCATCACCCACAACCCGCACCACGCCCACCTGGTCGGCGACCGCTTCGTCCTGCTGAAACGCGGTGCGATGGCGGGCAGCCACACCCGCGACTCGATCACCCTGGACGAGCTGACCCGCCAGATGGCCGGTGGATCCGAGCTGGAGGAGCTGAGCCACGAACTGGCGCGAGTGGCAGAATCGGATGAACGGCCCGACCGGGACCGCGACGGACACTGAGGGACACCAGCACTCGATGAGCACGTACCGGGACTTCACGCTCGCCCACCGCGGCTCGGCGCGAGGCACCGTCCTGCGGACCGTCGGCACCCGCGAGCGGCGCTCCCACCTGACCGCCCCGCGCGTCCCCACCGTCGGCATCGACATCGGCGGCACCAAGGTCATGGCCGGCGTCGTCGACGCCGACGGGGTGATCCTGGAGAAGGTGCGGACCGAGACCCCCGACAAGTCCAAGAGCCCCAAGGTGGTCGAGGACACCATCGTCGAACTGGTCCTCGACCTCTCCGACCGGCACGACGTCCACGCGGTGGGCATCGGCGCGGCCGGCTGGGTCGACGCCAACCGTTCCCGGGTGCTGTTCGCCCCCCACCTGGCCTGGCGCGACGAACCGCTGCGCGACGCCCTCCAGTCCCGCCTCGCGGTCCCCGTGATGGTCGACAACGACGCCAACACCGCCGCCTGGGCGGAATGGCGCTTCGGCGCCGGCCGCGGCGAGGACCACCTCGTCATGATCACCCTGGGCACCGGCATCGGCGGCGCGATCCTGGAGGACGGGCAGGTCAAGCGCGGCAAGTTCGGCGTCGCCGGCGAGTTCGGCCACATGCAGGTCGTCCCCGGCGGCCACCGCTGCCCCTGCGGCAACCGCGGCTGCTGGGAGCAGTACAGCTCCGGAAACGCCCTGGTCCGCGAGGCCCGCGAGCTGGCCGCCGCCGACTCCCCGGTCGCGTACAACATCATCGACAGGGTCAAGGGCAACGTCCCCGAGATCACCGGGCCGCTGATCACCGAGCTGGCCCGCGAGGGCGATGCCATGTGCATCGAGCTGCTCCAGGACATCGGCCAGTGGCTCGGCGTCGGCATCGCCAACCTCGCCGCCGCCCTCGACCCGTCCTGCTTCGTCATCGGCGGCGGCGTCAGCGCCGCCGACGACCTGCTCATCGGGCCCGCCCGGGACGCCTTCCGCCGCCACCTGACCGGCCGCGGCTACCGCCCCGAGGCCCGCATCGCCAAGGCCCAGCTCGGCCCGGAGGCCGGCATGGTCGGCGCCGCCGACCTCGCCCGCCTGGTGGCCCGCCGCTTCCGCCGCGCCAACCGGCGCCGGGTGGAGCGGTACGAGCGCTACGCGCAGGCGGGCCGGCTGTGGACCGGCTTCGCCGCCGGCGACAACCGCAAGACCACGGGGGGCCGCAGCACGACAGAGGACCAGCCGTGAACCCGACCCTGCCCCGCCAGGCCCAGGCCCCCGACGAGGGCGGCCACCGCCCCGCCGAGGACCGCCGGCACGTCGTGCGCCGCCGCTGGCTCACCGCCGTCATCATCGTGCTGCTCATCGGCATCCCCGCCGGCTACCTGGCGATCTCCGCCGAGCAGAGCCGCGACAGTGGCCGGGACAAGGCCGCCAAGGTCGGCGCCACACAGGTCCGGGCCGGCTGGCCCTCCCGGGTCCAGCGCGGCATCTACCAGGTGCCCGTCCCCGACTGGTCCACCAGCGTCGGCTACTACGAGACGAACAACTGGCGCACCAGCCGGCTGTACGTCCAGTTCACCACCAACCCGGTGGACCTCGGCATCTTCCTCAAAGCCGTCGGGTCCTCCACCGAGGCCCTGGAGCCGGGCGTCTGCATCAGCGAGCGGGACTCCTCCGTGGCCGGCTGGAGCTGGGCCGAGGACCGCACCTGGAAGTGCACCACCCACGAGCAGCCCGACCCGCACCCCACCCGCGACGTCACCGTCGACATGACCGACCCCGAGCAGCCGCGGGTCTACGTCGTCTCCACCGTCACGCCCTGATCCGGGCACGCCCGGGACTAGCCTGGGATCATGAAGCTCACCAAGATGCTCCACTCGTGCGTCCGGCTGGAGAAGGACGGGCAGACGCTCGTCATCGACCCGGGCGCCTTCAGCGAGCCGGACGCCGGGCTCGGCGCGGACGCCCTGCTCGTCACCCACGAGCACCCCGACCACTTCGACGAGGGCCGGCTGCGGGCCGCCCTCGACGCCAACCCGGCGGCCCGGCTGTGGACCCTGCGCAGCGTGGCCGAGCGGATGGCCGCCGCCTACCCGGGCCGGGTCCACACCGTGGGCGACGGCGACACCTTCACCGCAGCCGGCTTCGACGTACAGGTCCACGGCGAGCTGCACGCCGTCATCCACCCCGACATGCCGCGCGTCACCAACGTCGGCTACCTGGTGGAGCGGTCCCTCTTCCACCCCGGCGACGCCCTGACCGTGCCCGGCGTGCCCGTCGAGACGCTGATGCTCCCGGTCCACGCCCCCTGGAACAAGGTCGCCGAGGTCATCGACTACGTCCGCGAGGTCAGGCCGCAGCAGGCGATCGACATCCACGACGCCTACCTCGCGGACATCGCCCGCCCCCTCTACGACCGTGCCCTGGAATCCCTCGGCGGTGCCCCGCACGCGCGACTCGCAGCAGGTGAGGCGACCGACCTGTGACTGTCGGTGCCGGGCGGTAGGTTGGACGGCATGCGCATCGCCACGTACAACGTCAACTCGATCACCGCCCGGCTGCCGCGGCTGCTGGCCTGGCTGGAGAGCAGCGGCACGGACGTCCTCTGCATCCAGGAGACCAAGTGCAGCGCGGAGCAGTTCCCGCACGCCGAGCTGCGCGAGCTGGGCTACGAGGCCGCGGTCAACGCGACCGGGCGGTGGAACGGAGTGGCCCTGCTGTCCCGGGTCGGCCTGGACGACGTCGTCACCGGCCTGCCCGACGGCCCCGACTACGAGGGCGTCCAGGAGCCCCGCGCGATCTCCGCGACCTGCGGCGGCGTGCGGCTCTGGTCGGTGTACGTCCCCAACGGCCGCGAGGTCGAGCACGACCACTACGGCTACAAGCTGGACTGGTTCCGCGCCCTGACCACCGCCGTCGCCGAAGACGCGGCCGGCGAGCGCCCGTTCGCGGTCCTCGGCGACTTCAACGTGGCACCGACCGACGAGGACGTGTGGGACCCGTCGCTGTTCGTCGGCGCCACCCACGTGACCCCCGCCGAGCGGGCGGCCCTCACCGCGCTCCAGGCGGCCGGCCTGTCCGACGTGCTCCCGCGCGCCCTCAAGTACGACCGGCCCTACACCTTCTGGGACTACCGGATGCTCGCCTTCCCGAAGAACAAGGGCATGCGCATCGACCTGGTCTACGGCAACGAGGCCTTCGGCAAGGCGGTCAAGGACGCGTACGTGGACCGCGACGAGCGCAAGGGCAAGGGGGCGTCGGACCACGCCCCCGTCGTCGTCGACCTGGAGGTCTGACCCGCAGCCCGGTGGCCCCAGGCGCGCCTGGGGCCACCGGACCGACACGGATGCGAGGCTGGTTCCATGAACATCCCCTTCCTCGGCAACTGGCTCCGGCGGCACGAGACGGGTCCCGGACTGGCGGCGGCGCTCGCCGACGATCCCGCCGGGGTGGCGGAGCTCCTCTCGGAGTGCGAGATGCTCCGCGTCCAGGCCGGGGCGGCCGGCCTCGAACTCGACGAGACCCCGGCGTCGTTGGCGGCCCTCGACCAGCTGATGCCGCGCTGGCGGCGGGACCCGGAGGCGGCCCCCTGGCTGGGCAACGACGCCGGACTCTACCTCGGCACCGTGATCATCCGCAGCGTGCCCGGCGCGGGCTGGCAGGTCTGGCCCAACGGCCAGCCGGTGATCCGGCTGGCCTCGGGCCGCGAACTGAACGTGGTCGAGTCCGGACTGTCCTGGGCCCTGACCGGATCCCCCGAGCTGTACCAGGTGTACGCGGAGGCGGCCGAGCTGTGAGGACACGGCCGGCCCCGGCCCGCCCGCAGCATCCCACCTCCGTAGGGTTTATGCCCTTTTTATGCGTGTCGCGGCGAAGTCCCCTTGCAGGGCTGGATAGTTTGCGCTGACCCGGCACAGCGAGAGTGGGTAGGGCAGCGCATGGCCGTCGATCCTCTGATCGAGCTGCGGAACGTCAACAAGCACTTCGGGCAGTTGCACGTTCTGCAGGACATCAACCTCACCGTCGGCCGGGGGGAGGTGGTCGTGGTCATCGGCCCCTCCGGCTCCGGCAAATCGACCCTGTGCCGCGCGATCAACCGGCTGGAGACCATCGAGTCCGGCTCCATCACCCTCGACGGCCGCCCGCTGCCCGCCGAGGGCAAGGACCTGGCGGCCCTGCGCGCCGAGGTGGGCATGGTCTTCCAGTCCTTCAACCTCTTCGCCCACAAGACCGTCCTGGAGAACGTGTCCCTGGCCCAGGTCAAGGTCCGCAGGCGGAAGAAGGACGAGGCCGACCGGCGCTCCCGGGAACTCCTCGACCGGGTCGGCCTCGCCTCGCAGGCGGCCAAGTTCCCCGCCCAGCTCTCCGGCGGCCAGCAGCAGCGCGTGGCCATCGCCCGCGCACTCGCCATGGATCCCAAGGCGCTCCTCTTCGACGAGCCCACCTCCGCCCTCGACCCGGAGATGATCCAGGAGGTGCTGGAGGTCATGCTGAGCCTCGCGGAAGAGGGCATGACCATGGTCGTGGTCACCCACGAGATGGGCTTCGCCCGCTCCGCCGCCAACCGGGTCGTCTTCATGGCCGACGGCAGGATCGTCGAGGACCGGCCGCCGCAGGAGTTCTTCACGGCACCCGAGAGCGCCCGCGCCCGGGACTTCCTGTCCAAGATCCTCAAGCACTGACGGCCCGGCGGGGGAGTTCCCGTACGGAGGGCGCGCCGGGCCCGCCCGGAGCGGGGACCCGAACGAGGCAGCCCCGCCCCGGCAGCAGCCGGTGATCACTGCTCGCGGAGCGGTTCCGACAGGTACGAGGGGTCGGAACCGGCGGGTGGAAGGTCAGCTGTGCGCCGGCGGGGTTGTGCTCGACGGAGGAGCGGGGACCGTCGTGTGCGCCCGGCCCGGCGGCGGGCCGGGCGCACACGTCAGCCCTGAGTGGTGCTGCCCTTGAGGGCGCTCTTGGCCTGCCAGTCGGCCCAGGACAGGTTCCACTCCGAGTAGCCGTTGCCGAGGTCGGGCTTGCCCTTCGAGCCGCTGCCGGTCACCTCGAACGGGTCGCCGGGCTGGACCTCGCCGTACAGGTCGGCCGCGTTGGAGGTGCTCATCCCGACGCAGCCGGAGCTGGTGTTGGCCCGCCCGAACGCGCCCGCGTTCCACGGGGCTGCGTGCGCGTACATGCCCGACCAGGTCAGCCGCATCGAGTAGTCGACCATCTTGTCGTAGGCGTCGCCGAGGCCGACCGTCTGGGAGTCCATCCGGATGGTGCCCTCCTTCGCCATCACGACGAGCTTGCCCTCCCAGGACGCCTTCTGGCCGCCGGGGGTGCCCGCCGACACCGGGATGCTCTTGACCTCACGGCCGTCCCGGGTCAGCTTCAGTGTCTTGGAGTCGAGGTCCACCGCGATCCGCTGGTTCCGGCCGACCTTGAAGCCCGTCTCGTAGTCGCGGACGAAGTACCCGCCGCCCTTGCCGGAGTCCACGCCGTTCAGCTCCATGACGAGCTTCACGTCGGTGCCGGACTTCCAGTACTCGCGGGGCCGCCAGTCCACCCGGTCCTTGCCGGAGTAGTCCTTCATCCAGCCCCAGGACCCCTCGGTGTTGTTCGAGGTGGTCACCTTCAGGTGCTTCTCCACCTCGGCCTTGTTGGTGACCGGGTTGTCGAACACCAGCGACAGCGGCTGGGCGATGCCCATCACCGAGCCCTTGCCCGGGGTGATGGTGATCTTGTTGACGCGGTCCGCGGCCGCCGTCGTGAACTGCGCGTCCGCCGAGGTGCCGGCCGAGTCCCGGGCGGTCACCTTGTACGCCGTACCGGGGGAGGCGTTGCGCTCCGAGGTCCAGGTCTTCCCGTCGGCGGATATCCGCCCGGTCAGCCGCCCGCCCTTGGCGTCCGTCACGTCGACCTGCGCCAGCTTCGAGCCCTCGGTGAGCGTCACCTTCACCGGCCCGCCCGCCTTCGCCGCGTTCCCGGTCAGGTTCACGGAGACCGCCATCGCGGTCTTCCCCTTCATCTCGGCCGCCCCGGCCGCCTTCCCGTCCGACCCGCCCGGACCGCCCGAACAGGCGGTGAGGGTGGCGGCGAGCACGGCGCCGCTCGCGAGCGCCGAGCGCAGGAGGCGGCGGCGCGCCGACGACGTGCCGAGGGTGCGGGTGCGGCGAGTACGGCTCAACGGAATCCCCTCCAGAAAAATCTGTATGTCTGCAAAGAAGATGGCGACAAGGGGACTTTAGGTTGCGCGCCGCGGGAAATCCGGTGCGTCCGCCGTTGTGACGTGGACCGCAGCAGAACGGTCATCGTCCGGTCACAAACGGCGCGCGGGACCGTCACCACCGCCTGTGAGAGTCCTGTGCATCGCCACCGGACGACGCACAGGAAGGACAACTGCCGTGTGTGCACTGCTCGTGACCAGCAGCAAGCCGACCCGGGAGCGGGAATTCGAAGTCCGCTCGCTGACCGTTCCCGAATACGCGGGCTTCCTGGCCGCGCACGGCCGGGCGAGCTTCCTGCAATACCCGTCGTGGGCCGAAGTGAAGGACCAATGGCGGGCGGAACGGGTCGGATGGCACTTCCCCTCGGGGGCGATCGCCGGCGCCGCCCTCGTTCTCCTTCGCCAATTCCCCGGCACCCGCAAATACTTCGCGTACCTGCCCGAAGGCCCGGTCGCCGACTGGTCCGACCCGGCCGTCGACCGCTGGCTCGACCCGCTGCTGCGCCACCTCCGGGGCCTCGGCGCCTTCGCCGTCCGCATCGGCCCCACCCCCGCCTACCGGCGCTGGGACGCCGCCGCCGTCAAGGGCGGCACCGGAACGGGCATGCGGCTGGGCGACCTGCTCGCCACCGAGGTGGACCCGGCCGGCGCCGCCCTCGCCGACCGGCTGCGCACCCGCGGCTGGACCCGCTGCGGCGGCGAGTCCGACGGCGATGCCCAGCCCCGCCACGTATTCCGCGTCCCGCTGGCCGGCCGCAGCCTCGACGACCTCTGGTCCGGGCTCAACCAGGAATGGCGGCGCAACGTCCGCAAGGCCCGCAAGGCCGGCGTGGAGACCGTCCTCGGCAGCGCCGCCGACCTGCCCGACTTCTACCGCCTGCTGCAGATCACCGAGGCCCGCGACGGCTTCCGGCTCGGCCGCTCCCTCGCGTACTACGAGCGCCAGTACGCCGTGCTGAACGCCGAACAGCCCGGCCGGATGCGGCTCTACCTCGCCCGGTACGAGGGCGAGATCCTCGCCGCCCACACCATGATCCACGCCGGCCGGCGGGTCTGGTACCAGACCGGCGCCTCCGCCGACCACCGCCGTGAGGTCCGCCCCAGCAACGCCCTGCAGTGGCGGATGATGTGCGACGCCCACAGCCTCGGCGCGGACGAGTACGACATGCGCGGGGTACCCTCCACCCTCGACCCCGAGGACCGCTCCTTCGGCCTGCTGCGCTGGAAGCTCGGCACCGGAGGCCAGGTCGTCGAAACGCTAGGAGAGTGGGAGATCCCCGTGGCCGGAGCCGCCAACCACGCGCTGTACCGCGCCTTCCAGGCCTATCTGGCCCGCCGGTGAGCACGACCGCCACCCGCCCCGAACCCTCCGGCAGGCGCACCGCCCCCGCCCACAAGCGCCGGGCGAAGGGCTCACTGCTGCGCAGCGGCGCCCTGATGGCCGCCGGCTCGGTGGTCTCCCGCGCCACCGGCTTCCTCCGCTCCGCCATGGTCGTCGCCGCGCTCGGCACCAGCGTCCTAGGCGACGGCTACGCCGTGGCGAACACCGTGCCGAACATCCTGTACATCCTGCTCATCGGCGGCGCCCTCAACGCCGTGTTCGTCCCCGAGCTGGTGCGCGCCGCCAAGGAGCACGCCGACGGCGGGCAGGCGTACACCGACCGGCTGCTCACGGCCTGCACCACCGCCCTGGTGGTGATCACCGCGGCCGCCGTGCTGGCCGCCCCCGCGCTCGTGGCCGCGTACACCGACTACAGCGGCGAGCAGGCCGAGATGACGCTGGCGTTCACCCGCTACTGCCTGCCGCAGATCCTGTTCTACGGGCTGTTCACGCTGCTCGGGCAGGTGCTCAACGCGCGCGGCAGGTTCGGCGCCATGATGTGGACCCCGGTCCTCAACAACCTCGTCGTCATCGCCGTCTTCGCGCTCTTCCTCACCGTCGCGCCCACCCTCGACGACGCCGGCCTCGGCGACTCCGAGGTACAGCTGCTCGGCTGGGGCACCACCGCCGGCATCGTCGTCCAGGCCCTCGCGCTCGTCCCGTCGCTGCGCGCCGCCGGCTTCCGCTGGCGGCCCCGCTTCGACTGGCGCGGCAGCGGCCTGACCCGCCCGCTGCGCAACGCCGGCTGGCTGGTGCTGCTCGTCCTCACCAACCAGCTCGGCTACTGGGTCGTCACCCGGCTCTCCACGATCACCGGGCAGCAAGCCCAGGCCGCCGGCCTGGCAGGCGCCGGCTACACCGCCTACAGCAACGCCTACCTGCTGTGGATCGTCCCGCAGGGCGTGGTCACGGTCTCCCTGGTCACCGCGCTGATGCCGCGGATGAGCGCGGCCGCCGCCGACCGCGACCTGGCCGCCGTCCGCCGCGACCTCTCGTATGCGCTGCGGGTGTCGGGGACGCTCGTGGTCCCGGCCGCCTGCCTGTTCTTCGCGCTCGCGCCCTGGGTGATCGGCAGCGTCTTCGGGTACGGCCGCACCGGCGCGGACGACGTCGCCGTGATGGCCGGCATGCTGATGGCCTTCGCGCCCGGACTGATCGCCTTCTCCGGTCAGTACGTCCTCGCCCGCGGCTTCTACGCGATGTCCGACACCCGCACCCCGTTCTTCCTGAACCTGGTCATCGCCGGGCTCAACGCCGGGCTGTCGGCGGCCGCTTACGTGCTGCTGCCGCCGCGCTGGGCGGTCACCGGCATGGCCGCCGCCTACACGGTCGCCCTGTTCGCGGGCTTCGCCCTCACTGCGGTCGTCCTCGGCCGGCGGCTGGGCGGCGGCTCCGTGCTGCGCTCGCCCGCCCTCGGCGCCCACCTCAGGCTGCTCGCGGCCGCCGTGCCCGCCGCCGCCGTCGGCTTCCTGGCGGCCCGCGCCGCCGACGGCCTCGGCACCATCCCGGCGCTCGCCGCCGGCACCCTGGCGCCGGCCGCCGTACTCCTCCTGCTCGCCCGCCCGCTCGGCCTCACCGAGCTGACGGCCTTCCTGTCCACCGCCCGCCGCCGCCTCGGGCGCTAGGGTCCGCCCCAGCCCGAACCGGCGCCCCGCACCCGCCTGGGATACTGATCCGATGCCACGTGTACTGCTGATCGAGGACGACCCGTCCGTCCGGGAGGGCGTGGGCCTGGGCCTGCGCCGCCGGGGCCACGAGGTGCGGGCCGCCGAGACCGGCGAGGCCGGCCTGCAGGCCCTCGCCGAGTTCCGGCCGGAGATCGTCCTGCTCGACCTCATGCTGCCCGGCATGAACGGCGTACAGGTGTGCCGGCGGATACGCGACACCAGCCAGCTGCCCATCATCATGCTCACGGCGCGCGGCGACGACTTCGACATCGTCGTCGGCCTGGAGGCCGGCGCCGACGACTACATCGTCAAGCCCGCCCGCACCGAGGTCATCGAGGCCCGCATCAAGGCGGTGCTGCGCCGGCTGAGCGAGCCGGCCGGCCGCCCCTCCGTCGAGTTCCACGGCGAACTCGCCATCGACCGGGCCGGACTGACCGTCGCCAGGAACGGCGAGCGCCTGCCGCTCGCCCCCAGCGAGATCAAGCTGCTGCTCCACCTGTCGGCCTCTCCCGAGCAGGTCTTCAGCCGCCAGCAGCTCCTGGAGTACGTCTGGGACCACAGCTACCACGCCGACGCCCGGCTGGTCGACGCCTGCGTCCGGCGGCTCCGCACCAAGATCGAGGACCCCGAGGGCAGCCCCCGCTACGTCCAGACCGTGCGCGGCTTCGGCTACCGCTTCGGTCCGCTGTAGGCCGGCAGTGAAACGATTCGCCCCCCTCGGTCTGCGGACTCGCCTGATCGCCGGCTTCCTGCTCGTCGCCGCCATCAGCGCCCTCACCACCGCCGCCCTCGCCTACCGGGAGGCCCGCAGCGCCGTCCTGCGGCAGACCCAGGACACCGCCGTCGCCAGCATGCGCGACGTCCTCGACCGCCGCCCCATCCGGCTGCCGTACACCCGCAGCACCGACCTCAGCGCCGAGTGCCGCGACATCGCCCGGCTCGCCAAGCCGCACCCCTGGGCCGTGTTCGCCGAATACGGCACCATGCGGGCCTCCTCCGGCAACTCCGGCACCTCCACCGTGATCACCCCCGAACTGCGCAAGGCGGCCCACGAAGCCCCCCGCGCCGTGTTCCAGCGCGTCGTCAAGGACGGCACCCCCTACCTCACCTTCGGCATGCCCGCCGTCATGGACTACCGCGGCGAACGCATCGGCACCGGAGCCGTCTTCTACGGCGTGATGGCCATGAACACCGAGCAGACCACCATCGACGCCATGGTCCTCGCCGCCCGGGACGGCGCCCTGCCCGGCCTCGCCATCTCCGTCATCCCCGCCCTCCTCGCCGCCCGCAGCGTGCTGCGCCCGGTCCGGGACATGCGCCGGGCCGCCCGCAGGATGGGCGAGGGCCGCCTCGACACCCGCATCGAGGTCAAGGGCCGCGACGAACTCGCCGAACTGGCCCGCACCTTCAACGAGACCGCCGGCGCCCTGGAAGCCTCCGTCCAGGAACTCCAGCAGGCCGAGGCCCGCGCCCGCCGGTTCGCCGCCGACGTCTCCCACGAACTGCGCACCCCGCTCGCCGGCATGCTCGCCGTCACCGAAGTCCTCGACGAGGACGCCGCCCGCCTCGACCCGGACACCGCCGCCGCGGTACGCCTGGTCAGCGCCGAGACCGGCAAGCTCGCCCACCTCGTCGACGACCTGATGGAGATCTCCCGCTTCGACGCCCGGGCCGCAGAGCTCCACACCGACGAGGTCGACATGGCGGAGACCATCGCCAAGACCCTGGAACGCCGGCACTGGCTGGAGCAGGTCCACACCGACGTGCCCGACGGACTGCGCGCCCGGCTCGACCCGCGCCGCTTCGACGTCGTCCTCGCCAACCTCGTCGGCAACGCCCTCCGGCACGGCGGCGGCCCGGTCCGGATCCGGGTGTACGCAGAGGCCCGGCCGGGCGGCCCCTGGCTGCTGACCGAGGTCGCCGACAGCGGCCCGGGCATCGCACCCGAGGTGCTCCCGCACATCTTCGACCGCTTCTACAAGGCCGACGCCGCCCGCACCCGGTCGGCGGGCAGCGGGCTGGGCCTGGCCATCACCCTGGAGAACGTACGCCTGCACGGCGGCACCATCCGGGCGGCCAACGGGCCGTACGGCGGCGCGGTGTTCACCGTCGAGATGCCCTGGGAGGCGCGCACATGACGGAACGCACGGCAGGACACCCGGCGGAGGGTGCGATACGGCGGCTGCGGCGGGCCTGGCCCGCGGCGGCCGCCGCCGTGCTGGCAGCGGCCGCCGTCGCCGGCTGCGGCAGCCTGCCCACGCGGATCCAGGGCACCGACGTCATCGAGGCCGGACAGCCCGCCGTGGTGACCTCCGACCGCCCCAACGGCACCCTCCTCTTCTTCATCGGCGAGAACGGCAGGCTCACCCCGGCCCTGCGCGAAGGGCTCTTCGACTCCGACGACGGCAACGCGGAGGGCGGCCTCATCGGCGGCGGCGGTTCCGAGTCCGACTCCGGGTACCTCCTCCCGGTCACCTTCGTCATGAGCCGGCTGCTCGCCGGGCCTGCCGACGCCGAGCGCGCCGCCGGACTGCACACCGCGGTCCCTTTCAGCCCCAAGGGCAGCGAGGTCAAGGCCGAGTACACCGGACGCCAGCTGAACGTGCGGTTCACCTTCCCCGTGACGGAGCTGTCGGCCACCGCCCGCGCCCAGCTCGTGTGCACCGCCTACCACGCCGGCCTCCGGCGCCCGGTCACCGCCGTGGTCCTGCTCGGACCCGACGGTGAGACCGAGCCCGCCCGCTGCGACGAAACCGACGGCTGAACCACCGGGTCCGGCCCGCCCCCTTGCCGGGCGGCGGCCCGGCGGGCCACCGTGGTCCCGCCGGGCCGGACCACGCGCCGGGCCCGGCGACGGACGGCACGCGGACGGCAGGGAGCGCACCCCGGTGAGCACAGCGGACCAGGCGGACCACGCGGACCAGGCGGACCAGGCGGACCACGCGGACCAGACAGACCTGCAGGAGAGGACGGACCGGCAGGAGAGGACGGACCGGCAGGAGAGGACGGACCGGCAGGAGAAGACGGCGACCGGTCCGGTGCCCGACGTCTTCGACCCCCGGATCTACGGCCGCGCCGTCCCGCACGCCGCCTACCGGCTGCTGCGCGACCGTCACCCGGTGGCCTGGCAGCCCGAGCCCGAAGTCCTCGGCTGGCCGGCCGGCCCGGGCTTCTGGGCGGTCACCCGGCACGCCGACGTCGTCCGCGTGCTCAAGGACGCCCGCACCTGGTCCTCGTCCCTCGGCGCCACCCAGATCCGCGACCCCGACCCGGCCGACCTGCCGTTCCTGCGGCGCACCATGCTCAACCAGGACCCGCCCGACCACGGCCGGCTGCGCCGGCTGCTCGCCCGGGCGTTCACCCCGGCCCGCGTCGAGCGCTTCGGCGACCGGGTCCGCGCCCGCGCCCGCACCCTGCTCGCTGCCGCCCGGGACGGCTCCGAGGACGGCGCCGCCGACGTCGTGCGGACCGTCACCGACGAGTACGCGCTGCTCAACCTGGCCGACCTGATGGGCGTACCGCCCGCCGACCGCGGCCTGCTCCTCGACTGGACGGTCCGGATCATCGGCTACCAGGACCCCGAAGACGCCCCGGCCCCGCAGCCCGGCCCCGACGGCAGGCCGCTGAACCCCCGCTCGCCCGCCCTGCTCGGCGAGATGTTCGGCTACGCCCGCGAACTGGCCGCGCACAAGCGCCGGCACCCCGCCGACGACCTCATGACCGCGCTCGCCGAAGCCGGGCTGGAGGCCGCCGAGCTGGAAATGTTCTTCTTCCTGCTCACCGTCGCCGGCAACGACACGGTGCGCAGTGCCGCCCCCGGCGGACTGCTCGCGCTGGCCGGGGCGCCCGACGAGTACCGCAGGCTGCAGGCCGGAGCGGTGCCCGCGGCCGCCGCCGTGGACGAACTCCTGCGCGTCCACCCGCCGGTCCTCAGCTTCCGCCGCACCGCCGCCGCCGGCACCGACCTCGCCGGGCAGCGCATCCGCACCGGCGACAAGGTGGTCGTCTTCCACGCCTCCGCCAACCACGACGAACGCGTCTTCACCGACCCCCACCGGCTCGACCTCGGCCGCACCCCCAACCCGCACGTCTCCTTCGGCGACGGCCCGCACGTCTGCCTCGGCGCCCACTTCGCCCGGCTCCAGCTGCGCACCCTCTACGAGGAGTGGACGGCCGCCATGCCCGTACCCGAACTGGCCGGTC
Source organism: Streptomyces bambusae (assembly GCF_020532645.1). GTDB lineage: Bacteria > Actinomycetota > Actinomycetes > Streptomycetales > Streptomycetaceae > Streptomyces > Streptomyces bambusae. The sequence continues at coordinate 10,203 of NZ_JAJAUZ010000074.1, read as the reverse complement.
CGCCAAGGCGGTTGGTGTCCAACTTCATCAACGGGCTCACGAGGCTGCCGCTGCGGGTGTCCGGGCCGCCGCGGTGACGTCCGCCACCAGGTGGGTCACATCGGGCCCGTACGCACGGGAGTTGACCACCTTCAGGATCAGTGCGAAGGACTTGCGGCCGTAGGTGCGGGCCAACTGTTCGTGGTGGCGGGCCAGATAGCGGGCCGCAGCCTGGTTGCTGACGGCCGTCTGTCCGCTCACCAGGAAGACCGGGCGGGCGCCCGCCTCCGTCGTCAGCCGGGCCAGCAGCACGTGTTCGACGGTGTCCTTCTGCCAGCGGTACGTCTCCCCGCCGACCCGCAGCGCCCCCCGGTCGGCGGTGTCCTCGGCGGTCAGGTCCACGTGCACGCCCGGCAGCATCGACTCCAGGTGCGCGGCCGTCCGCACGTTGGATATCGGCCCGCCGACGCAGAACTCGGCGCGCTCGCCGAATCCCTGACGGGCCGTGTCGTGCTCGACGATCTGCACGTTCGCCCCGCAGTCCTTGATCAGCGCGGATATCTCCAGGAGCGCCAGCGCGTCGCGGCGGTGCACCGAGCTGTCGGTGCCGCCCATCTGCCGGTTGACCACGAAGAGGCAGTCCGAGCCGGTCGGCAGGCCGAAGAAGGCCTGCTTGCGCCGGAGCTTGCGCAGCCACAGATACGTGCGGGCGAACCAGCCGACGGAGCCGCTGACCCCGGTGGCCGCCACCCCGAGGAGTATGTTGCGCAGGTCTTCGTTCATGCGCGGGATGGTAGCGGCAGCGCGCCGGGCGCTACCCTGCGCGGGTCGCCGTCGACCGGAGGTCCCGATGCGCCGTGCCCGCACCCGCTCCTTAGCGCTCCTCGCCCTCACCGCGGCCCTGGCCGCCACGGGCGCGACCGCCCCGCCCACCGTGCCCGCCTCCGCCGCCGGCCCGGCCGGCGGCACCCCGCCGAAGGTCCCGGTGGCGGTGGGCTGGGGCGGCGCCGTCGCCAGCGCCGACGCGGACGCCTCCGCGGCGGGCATCGCCGTGCTGCGCGAGGGCGGCAACGCCGTGGACGCCGCCGTCGCCACCGCGGCCGCGCTCGGCGTCACCGAGCCGTACTCGGCGGGCATCGGCGGCGGGGGCTACTTCGTCTACTACGACGCCTCCCGGCGCCGGGTGTTCACCGTCGACGGCCGGGAGACCGCGCCCGCCTCGGCCGACGCGCGGCTGTTCCAGGAGAACGGCGTGCCGATCCCGTTCGCCGAGGGCCAGACCAGCGGACTGGGCGTCGGCGTCCCCGGCACGCCCGCCACCTGGCGCTCCGTCCTCGACAGCTGGGGCAGCCGGCCGCTGCACCGGCTGCTGAAGCCGGCCGAGAAGCTGGCCCGCGACGGGTTCACCGTCGACGCCACCTTCCGGGCGCAGACCGAGGCGAACGAGGCCCGCTTCCGCGACTTCCCCGACACCGCGCGGCTGTTCCTGCCCGGCGGCCGGCTGCCGGAGCTCGGCAGCACCTTCAAGAACCCCGAACTGGCCGCCACGTACGCCGAACTGGGCCGCACGAACACCGCCGCGATCTACCGCGGGCGGCTCGCCGACGACGTCGTCCGCACGGTCCGCACACCGCCGGTCGACCCGGCCGCCACCCGCGTGGTGCGGGCCGGTGACCTGACCGCGGCCGACCTGGCCCGCTACCGGGTCAAGCGGCAGGACCCGACCCGGCTGCGCTACCGCGGGCTGGACGTGTACTCGATGGCGCCGTCCTCGTCGGGCGGCACGACCGTGGGCGAGGCCCTCAACATCCTGGAGCGGTCCGACCTGCGCGGTCTCAGCCAGGCGCAGTACCTGCACCGGTTCATCGAGGCGAGCCGGATCTCGTTCGCGGACCGCGGGCGGTGGGTCGGGGACCCGGCCTTCGAGGACGTGCCGACGAGCCGGCTGCTGTCCCAGCGGTTCGCCGACGCCCGGGGCTGCCTGATCGACCCGGCGCGGGCCCTGACCAGCCCGCTCGCCCCCGGCGACCCGTGGCACCCGGCGCCCTGCGGCAGCACCGGGCGGGCCGCGCCGACCACGTACGAGGGCGAGAACACCACCCACCTGACGGTGGCCGACCGGTGGGGCAACGTGGTCTCGTACACGCTGACGATCGAGTCCACGGGCGGCAGCGCGATCACCGTGCCGGGCCGCGGCTTCCTGCTCAACAACGAGCTGACGGACTTCTCGTTCGCCCCGGCCGCCGCCGGCGTGCCCGACCCCAACCTGCCGGGGCCCGGCAAGCGGCCGCGGTCCTCGATGTCGCCGACGATCGTGCTGGAGCACGGGCGGCCGGTGCTGGCCGTCGGCTCCCCGGGCGGGGCGACCATCATCACCACCGTCCTCCAGACCCTCACCGGGCACCTGGACCGGGGCCTGCCGCTGGTCGACGCGATCGCCGCGCCGCGGGCCAGCCAGCGCAACCATGCCACCACCGAGCTGGAACCCGCCCTGTGGAACAGCCCCCTGAAGGACGAACTGGCCGCCCTGGGCCACGGCTTCCGCCTCAACCCGGAGATCGGCGCGGCGACCGGCGTCCAGCGGCTGCCCGACGGCCGCTGGCTGGCGGCCGCGGAGACCACCCGGCGCGGCGGCGGGTCGGCGATGGTCGTCCGGCCGAGGCCGTGACCTCCGGCGGGGCCGGGGCGGGTCGGGCGGTCAGAGGGCGGTGAGGATGCGCGGGCCCGCGGCGGTGATCGCGACGGTGTGCTCGGCGTGGGCGGCGCGACTGCCGTCCACGGTGCGCAGGGTCCAGCCGTCGGGGTCGGTGACGTGGTCGTCCCCGCCGCCCGGGGTCAGCATCGGCTCGATGGCCAGCACCATGCCGGGCCGCAGCTTCATGCCGCGGCCCGGCGGGCCCTCGTTCGGCACGCCCGGGTCCTCGTGCATGCTGCGGCCCATGCCGTGGCCGCCGAAACCGTCCGGGACGCCGTAGCCGGCGGCCCGGCAGACCCGGCCCACGGCATGGGCGATGTCGCCGATGCGGTGGGCCGGGCACGGCGGCCGCGATCCCGGCCCGCAGGGCCGCCTCGACGGTGGCGATCAGCGCGAGGTCCTCGGGGCGGGCCCGGCCCACCGTGAAACCGACCCCTGGTGGGCTGGTTTCGGGGCTCCGCCCCGGACCCCGCTCCTCAAACGCCGGAGGGGCTGGATTTCCCCCCGCCCGGTGGGCAGTCGGCCCGAGCCCGGTGGAGTTGCCCCGCCCCGGTGGGCAGCCGACCCGGGAGGGGCAGGAATGGCACCCGCCCGTTGGGCGGCCGGCCCGGGAGGGGTAGGGATGGCACCCGCCCGTTGGGCGGCCGGCCCGGGAGGGGCTGGGGTGGCCACGCCCTGTGGGCGGCCGACCCCAGGCGGGGCGGATGGCCCCCGCCCGCTGGGCAGTCCGCCCCAGGTGGGGGCTGGGCCCCGCCCGGTGGCAGTCGGCCCGCACTGCCGGCGATGGGAGCAACTCCAGCCTCGCCGGCGTTTGAGGCGCGGGGTGCGGGGCGGAGCCCCGGGGCTTCGCCCCGGCGGCCTGCAAGCGACCGCACACCGCAATCGCCCTCTCACCCGCCGTCAACCTTTGAGACTCCCGTAGCCCGCCCGTAACACGGACGCGATGCAATGCCCTCATGGAAAGCGGAGCGGAAACGACAGGCCCGGCCGGCCCGGTGGACCACCTCGCCTCGCACATGCGCAGGCTGACGGCCCTGCTCGACCCCACGGCCGGCTGGTACGCGGAGTTCCTCGGCCGCGACCCGGACGGGATGCGCGCCTGCCTCGACGGCACCGCCATCCCGCCGTGGGACGTGCTCCACTCGCTGCTGCAGGACTTCGCCGCCCTGCACGGCCCCGAGGCCGCCGACCGGGAGACCGCCGCCGCGGCCGGGTTGCGCGCGGCTGCCGTCGAGGCGCACGACCGGCGCCCCGGCGCCCCGGCGGAACTGGCCGCCCAACTGGCCGCGGCCCAGACCCAGCAGGCCGGTTCCGAACACGCCCGCGCCCGCCTCGCGGCCGAACTCCAGGAGGCCGCCGACCCCGCCCGGGCCGGTCTCCTCACCCGCGAACTCTCCTGGATCCACGACGATCTGAGCCGCGCCGCCTCCCGGCGCACGGACCTCACCGCCCGCCTCGCGGCCGCCGCCGAAGCGCCCGGCCCGGCCGCCGCCGAAGCCCCCGCCCCGGCCGCCGGCCCGGCCCCCGCCCCGGCCGCCGGACAGCGCAGGACGAACGGCCGCCGGCTCCTGCGGGCCGCCGTACGGGGATCCGGCGGCGCCCGGTTCGCCGGCGCCCCGGAGCCCGGCACCCCGCACCAGGCCGCGCCCTTGCCGCAGTTACCCGAAACCTCCGCCCCCGCCCCGCGCGGCGCCCGCTACGCCCCCGCGGAGCACCCGCCGGAGCCGGCGGGGGAGCACGTACGGGACCGGGCGGCGGAATCCGTACCGGAAGGGGTCCCCGCCCCCGGGCCGCACCCCGCACCCCCGCACCCCGGCCCGCACCCCGCTCCCGTGACCCCGCAGGGCAGCCGGGCCACCGCGCCGGGGCAGCCGTACGCCCCGCCCGTGCACCCCGGACCGGATCCAGCACCGCCCGCCCCCGACGGCATCGCGCACGTGCGGGCCTACGCCCCTGGCCATACCCCCGGCTACACCCCCGCCCACGACCCGGTCCCCGCCCCCGACTCCGCCGGGCCGCCCGCCGTCCCCGACCCCGCCGCGCTGGCCGCGGGCCTGATCGCGCTGCGGGCCCAGGGGCGTACCGGGGAGGCGCACGTCCTGCTGTGCGAGGCGGCGGCGTGGCCACCTGGGGTGTTGCCGGGCCTGGCCGGCGAGCTGGAACGGGCCGGGCTGGCGGCCGACTGGGCGACCCTGCTGTGGGAGGCCGCCTCGCTGCCGCCCGCGCAGCTCGCCGCCGCCGCGGCCGCGCTGGGGGCGGCCGGCCGGGACGACGACTGCGGACGGCTGCTGCGCCAGGGCGTGGCCCGCCCGGCCGCCGAGATCGCCGACGCCGCGCTCGTCCTCGCCGAGGCCGGCCGGGACCGCGAGGCCGCGGCGCTGCTCGGCGCGTTCGTCCGGGTGCGCTCGGCGGAGGACTCCGCACGGCTGGCCCGGCAGGACCCGCCGCGGCTGGTGCACCGGCTGCTCGACGCGGCCCGCGCCGTGTCCGAGAGCCGCCACCGCGACCTGGTCCACGCCCTGCGGGTCACCGGCGTCGCCACCGGCCGGAACCTGGCCTGAACTGTCCGCTCGGTGCCCGTCACCGCCCGCAGCTGCCATGAATCGATCACTTCCGGGCGGAACTTGATCGACTCTGCCGGTTGGCGGCGATGGTCTTGCCCAGGTCCCGGACGGGGCTTACGTTCTCCTATCTACGCATTCCGTCTACGTGCGTAGAAGCTCTCTGACGTCCCGTCGAAGGAGCAGCTCATGGCCCACATCGTCCGCGCCGCCCTGGTCCAGGCCACCTGGACCGGCGACAGCGAATCCATGATCGCCAAACACGAGGAGCACGCCCGGGAAGCGGCGCGCCAGGGCGCACAGATCATCGGCTTCCAGGAAGTCTTCAACGCCCCGTACTTCTGCCAGGTCCAGGAGCCGGAGCACTACCGCTGGGCCGAGCCGGTGCCCGACGGCCCCACCGTCCGCCGGATGCAGGACCTGGCCCGCGAGACCGGCATGGTCGTCGTGGTGCCCGTGTTCGAGGCCGAGTCCTCCGGCTTCTACTACAACACCGCCGCCGTCATCGACGCCGACGGCAGCTACCTCGGCAAGTACCGCAAGCACCACATCCCGCAGGTGAAGGGCTTCTGGGAGAAGTACTACTTCCGCCCCGGCAACCTCGGCTGGCCCGTCTTCGACACCGCCGTCGGCAAGGTCGGCGTCTACATCTGCTACGACCGCCACTTCCCCGAAGGATGGCGCCAGTTGGGCCTCGCCGGCGCCCAGCTCGTCTACAACCCCTCGGCCACCTCCCGCGGCCTGTCGGCGTACCTGTGGCAGCTGGAGCAGCCCGCCTCCGCCGTCGCCAACGAGTACTTCGTGGCGGCCATCAACCGGGTCGGCCAGGAGGAGTACGGCGACAACGACTTCTACGGCACCAGCTACTTCGTCGACCCGCGCGGCCAGTTCGTCGGCGACACCGCAAGCGACAAGGACGAGGAACTCCTCGTCCGCGACCTCGACTTCGACCTCATCGACGAGGTCCGCACCCAGTGGGCCTTCTACCGCGACCGCCGCCCCGACGCCTACGGAGGACTGGTCCAGCCGTGATCTCACCGCTCTCCCTGCACAACCGCCACCGCACGGTCCTGCCCGACTGGCTGGCGCTCTACTACCAGCGCCCCATCGAGATCACCCACGGCGAAGGCCGGCACGTCTGGGACGCCGAGGGCAACCGCTACCTCGACTTCTTCGGCGGCATCCTCACCACCATGACCGCCCACGCCCTCCCCGAGGTCACCAAGGCGGTCGCCGACCAGGCCGGCCGGATCATCCACTCCTCCACGCTCTACCTCAACCGCCCCATGGTCGAGCTCGCCGAACGGGTCGCGGCCCTCTCCGGCATCCCGGACGCCCGCGTCTTCTTCACCACCTCCGGCACCGAGGCCAACGACACCGCCCTGCTGCTGGCCACCTCGTACCGGCGCTCCAACCAGGTCCTGGCCATGCGCAACAGCTACCACGGCCGGTCCTTCTCCACCGTCGGCATCACCGGCAACCGGGCCTGGTCCCCGACCAGCCTCTCGCCGCTCCAGACGCTGTACGTCCACGGCGCCGTCCGCACCCGCGGACCCTTCGCCCACCTCTCCGACCAGGAGTTCACCGAGGCGTGCGTCGCGGACCTCGAAGACCTCCTCGGCCAGGGCCGCGGCCAGGTCGCCGCGCTCATCGCCGAGCCGGTCCAGGGCGTCGGCGGCTTCACCAGCCCGCCCGACGGACTGTACGCCGCCTTCAAGCAGGTCCTCGACCGGCACGGCATCCTCTGGATCAGCGACGAGGTGCAGACCGGCTGGGGCCGCACCGGCGACCACTTCTGGGGCTGGCAGGCACACGCCCGCAGCGGACCGCCGGACATCCTCACCTTCGCCAAGGGCATCGGCAACGGCATGTCCATCGGCGGCGTCGTCGCCCGCGCCGAGGTCATGAACTGCGTCGACGCCAACTCCATCTCCACCTTCGGCGGTTCACCCGTCACCATGGCCGCCGGCAACGCCAACCTCAACCACCTCCTCGAACACGACCTCCAGGGCAACGCCCGCCGCGTCGGCGGCCTCCTGCTGGAACGCCTGCGCGCCATCACCGCCGGCCTCCCGCACGTCCGCGAGGTCCGCGGCCGCGGCCTCATGGCCGGCATCGAACTCGTCCACCCCGGCACCGACCGCGCCCACCCCGACGCGGCCGCCGCCGTCCTCGAAGCCGCCCGCGAAGCCGGCCTGCTGCTCGGCAAGGGCGGCGGCCACGACACCAGCGTGCTGCGCATCGCCCCGCCGCTGTCGCTGACCGTCGCCGAGGCCGAAGAAGGCGCCGAGATCATCGAACAGGCCCTGCACACCCTTTAGGCCCTAACCGACGGGAGCCGTCACCGTGAGCACGCGCACCCTGATCCGCGGGGGGCTGGTCGTCACCGCCGCGGACGAGATCCACGCGGACGTCCTGATCGAGGACGGCCGCATCGCGGCACTGGCCGCCCACGGCACCGACGCGGCCGCCGGCTGGACCGCCGACCGGACCCTCGACGCCACCGGCAAGTACGTCATCCCGGGCGGCGTCGACGCCCACACCCACATGGAACTGCCCTTCGGCGGCACCGCCGCCTCCGACACGTTCGAGACCGGCACCCGGGCCGCAGCCTGGGGCGGCACCACCACCCTCGTCGACTTCGCCGTCCAGACCGCGGGCCGCTCCCTGCGCGAAGGCCTCGACACCTGGTACGCCAAGGCCGACGGCAACTGCGCCGTCGACTACGGCTTCCACATGATCCTCTCCGACGTCAACGAGGGCACCCTCAAGGAGATGGACCTCCTGGTCGAGGAGGGCATCACCTCGTTCAAGCTGTTCATGGCGTACCCCGGGGTCTTCTACTCCGACGACGGGCAGATCCTGCGGGCCATGCAGCGGGCCTCCGGCAACGGCGGTCTGATCATGATGCACGCCGAGAACGGAATCGCCATCGACGTCCTCGTCGAGCAGGCCCTCGCCCGCGGGGAGACCGACCCCCGGTACCACGGCGAGGTCCGCAAGGCCCTCCTCGAAGCCGAGGCCACCCACCGGGCGATCCAGCTCTCCCGGGTCGCCGGCTCGCCCCTGTACGTCGTCCACGTCTCGGCCGAGGAAGCGGTCGCCGAACTCGCCGCCGCCCGCGACAAGGGCCTGCCCGTCTTCGGCGAGACCTGCCCGCAGTACCTCTTCCTGTCCACCGACAACCTGGCCGAGCCGGACTTCGAAGGCGCCAAGTACGTCTGCTCCACCCCGCTGCGGCCCAAGGAGCACCAGGCGGCGCTGTGGCAAGGGCTGCGGACGAACGACCTCCAGGTGGTCTCCACCGACCACTGCCCGTTCTGCTTCAAGGGCCAGAAGGAACTCGGCCGCGGCGACTTCTCCAAGATCCCCAACGGCCTGCCGGGGGTGGAGAACCGCATGGACCTCCTCCACCAGGCCGTCGTCGACGGGCACATCAGCCGCCGCCGGTGGATCGAGATCGCCTGCGCCACCCCCGCCCGGATGTTCGGCATGTACCCCCGCAAGGGGACGATCGCGCCCGGCGCCGACGCGGACGTCGTCATCTACGACCCGCACGCCGAGCAGGTCCTGTCGGCGGCCACCCACCACATGAACGTCGACTACTCCGCGTACGAGGGACGCCGCATCACCGGGCAGGTGGAGACCGTGCTGTCCCGCGGCGTACCCGTCATCGAGCGGCGGGAGTTCACCGGGCGCGCCGGGCACGGGGCCTTCGTCCACCGCTCCACCTGCCAGTACCTGTAAGCACGTAAGGAGCCCGCCGTGGACTTCGGTCTCGTCCTGCAAACCGACCCGCCCGCCTCCCAGGTCGTCAGCCTCATGAAACGCGCGGAACGCAACGGCTTCCGCTACGGCTGGACCTTCGACTCGGCCGTGCTGTGGCAGGAACCCTTCGTCATCTACAGCCAGATCCTGGCCAACACGCAGAAGCTGCACGTCGGGCCGATGGTCACCAACCCGGGCACCCGGACCTGGGAGGTCACCGCCTCCACCTTCGCCACCCTCAACGACATGTACGGCAACCGCACCGTCTGCGGGATCGGCCGCGGCGACTCCGCGATGCGCGTCGCCGGACGCAAGCCGAACACCCTGGCCCGGCTCGGCGAGGCCATCGACGTCATCCGCGACCTCGCCGAAGGCCGGGAGGCCGAGGTCGACGGCAAACCGCTGCGGATCCCGTGGATCAAGGACGGGAAGCTCCCCGTCTGGATGGCCGCGTACGGTCCCAAGGCGCTCGCGCTCACCGGTGAGAAGGCCGACGGGTTCATCCTCCAGCTCGCCGACCCCTACCTGACCGAATGGATGATCCGCGCCGTCCGCGAAGCCGCGGCGGCGGCCGGCCGCGACCCGGACTCCGTGTACATCTGCGTGGCCGCTCCCGCCTACGTCACGGCGGACGACTCGCCCGAGGCGCTGGCGCACGCCCGCGACCAGTGCCGCTGGTTCGGCGGGATGGTCGGCAACCACGTCGCCGACCTCGTCTCCCGCTACGGCGAGCACTCCTCGATGGTCCCGGACGACCTCACCGCGTACATCAAGTCCCGCCAGGGCTACGACTACAGCCACCACGGCCGCGCCGGGAACCCGTCCACCGACTTCGTCCCCGACGAGATCGTCGACCGCTTCTGCCTGCTGGGCCCGGTCGAGGCCCACATCGGGAAACTCCGGGCCCTGCGCGACCTCGGCGTGGACCAGTTCGCCGCGTACGACATGCACGACGCACGGGAGGCGACCATCGACGCCTACGGACAGCATGTGATCCCAGCCATCAACGGACAGCGTCGCTGAAGCAGTTCCGTTCCTGCGCGGAGACCTCCGGGAGCCCGTCTCCAGGATGCTCAGGAACTACGAGGTCGAGGGCTATGAGGACGGTCTGCCGCCCCTCTGAGCGGTAGCGGTACGTGAGCAGGACCGAGAAGTGGGGGGGGGGGGGGGGGGGGGGGGGGGGGGGGGGGGCGGGGCGGG
>NZ_JAJAUZ010000073.1 GCF_020532645.1 Streptomyces bambusae | reverse complement strand
ACCCCCGACCCTGCGGGGCCGTTTCCCCACCCCGCCCCTTCCCGAACCGGGGCTCCGCCCCAGACCCCGGTCCTCAAACGCCGGACGGGCTGGTTTTCGGGGCTCCGCCCCAGACCCCGCGCCTCAGACGTCGGCGAGGCTGAAACCTGCCGCGGAGCCCGGTGGCATCCGGCCGTCCTCGGTTCAGGTGAACGCGTGGGGTGGGGGGCACTGAGGCGAGGGGCGAAGGCGGCAGGCTGGGCGGCGATCGCGTTGCCCTCTGCGGACGGGTCCGTCCGCCAGTCCACCGGGAGACTCGCGTGCCCATGCTGCTCATCCAGGGGAACTACCAGATCATCGGCACCTCGCCGGACGGGGACACCGTGCAGTTCATGCCCCGGGACCCCGGCTATTGGGGGGGGACGTGCCCGGCACGGACCGGGTGAGCCGGAACGCCAGCGGGCGCGGCAAGATCCGGATGGACGGGATCGACGCCCTGGAGACGCACTACCGCGGGGTGGGTCCCGAGGACATCGGGCAGCCCGGGGAGCTGGCCGCCGAGGCCCGCAAGGAACTGCTGAAGTGGCTCGGCTTCACGGACGTCGTCATCTCCGAGGAGGGTGCCGACAAGGGGAGGGTGACCGCCTGCACCCCCGAGACCGTGCCCGGCTTCATCCTGGCGAGCGGTGCGGACGCGTTCGGGCGCTGCATCGCACTGGTCGGCCGGGGCCGGCCGCCGGCGCACACCCAGAGCGGCGACCTGATCACGGTGACGACCGACCTGCTGCACCAGACGGCCAACCACCACCTGCTGGACCGAGGCCTGGTCTACCCGACGTTCTACAGCAAGCTGCCCCGGGAACTGCGCGTGTGCATGTCCGAGACGGTCCGGCGGGCCCGCGGCGACAGTCCGCCCCGGGGCGTCTGGGCGAAGGACGTGACGTTCTCCGAGACGGGTGTGACGATCGAAAGCCTGGCGTCGATCACCGAGCAGCAGGTGATCCTGCCGAGGCTGTTCCGGCGGCTGTCCGACTACGTCCGCGTCTTCGGCCCGTCCCTGTCCTGCTTCCGCGCGTACCTCGCCGGCGAGATGGAGGAGTTCCTGCTCCCCTGCCGCGACGAACCCCTGAAGGGGTTCCAGAACGTCCTCCACATCTCCGGCGGCACCGTCCGGATGACCGAGCGGATCGAGGACGTCGTCTTCGTCGAGAGGTGAGCCGCCGGCCCGGTGGCGGCGGCGGTCAGCGCCTGATCATCAGGTCAAGCACCTCACCGAGCCGGGCCTTGACCGCCTCCCGGTGGTGCAGCGGCACCGGCTCCGCCTCGGCGGACGGGCGTACGCCGCGGTCGGCGAACACGTGGAGCAGGCGCAGGGTGCGCAGGCAGTTGGACAGGTGGGCGGGCACCGGGGTGGGGACCCGGTCGGAGCGGAAGCGGACGCCGATCGGGCCGAGCCAGTCGCACGCCTGCCGCTCGGTCATGTCGGTACGGGTCAGGACGCGGGCGACGGCCCGGGCCAGCCGGTCGTCCTCCAGCTGGTCGAAGACGTGGTCGGTGGGGGCCGTCAGCCGGGCGGCGGCCAGGTCGAGCATCCGGACCGGGTCCACGTCGGGGTGGCGGCCGAACCGGTCGAGCAGGTCGGCGCCGTGCGCGACCGCGTGCAGCCAGCCGAGGGTGGCGTCGTGGCCCCTGAGGTCCTCCTCGTGCGGGTACCAGCGGGCGAACGCGTCCACCCAGGCGGGCCGGAAGTCGCCCTTGGCCACGAGCATGTCGAGGACGAGCGGGGCGAACGTACGGGCCTCGGTCCGCGGGTGTTCGAAGCGTTCGGCCATCTCGTCGCCGAGCTCCAGGCGCCGGTCGGCGGGGATGACCCCGCGGGCTATCCAGGTGTGGAGGACGGTGTAGGGCGCGCCGTCGCGCACGTCCGGATCGGGGTCCGCGAGGGCCGCCGAGAGGGCGCGTACCAGGTCCTCCGGCGGGTGTCCGGCGGGGACGGCGCAGTCGGCGGCTTCGACCGCGACCCAGTCGATCTTGCTCGAGTCGATCACGGCAGGCACGATAGGCCGGTCCCTGCGGCAGCGCACCGGGATTTCGGGACCAGCGGGCGGGTGCGCACCGGCGAGTCCGGCCGCCCCTCGGCCACCGCCCGTTTCCGACCGCCCCGACCGCCCCGACCGCCCGTGATCCTCCCCGACCGGGGTCCTGACCGACCCGGCCGGGGACCCGTTCTGCCTGGTCACCGAGTAGCCGCCGCGCTCATGACGGCGGCGGGTGCGGCCGGCGTGTGCCGCACCCGCCGCCGGGCCGGTGCCCGGGGGTCACCGGTCCCTGTCGGTCATCCTCTTCATCCGGTGTGCGGCGTCGGCCGCGGACTCCTCCACCTTGCCCTTGGCCTGCTCCGCCTTGCCCTTCATCTCCATGCTCTCGTCGCCGGTCATGTCGCCGGTCTTCTCCTTGGCCTTGCCCTTGACCTGCTCGGCCTTGCCCTTGAGCTTGCCCATGACCATTCCCTTCGGGTCCGGGGTATCGGCTGACCGGCGCCTACCCCCGATCCGGATCCGCATGCTCGGCAATCTCCCGCCGCGGCACCCGCTTGTGTCCGCCGCGCCCGGGTAGCCGCAGGGTCCAGGCAGTCCCGGCGGTCCCGGCGGTCCCGGCGGCACCGAGCCGGCACGAGGAGGCGTTGATGAGCGTGCTCACCATGGGGGTGGAGGAGGAGTTCGTGCTGGTGGACCGGGATACGAGGCGCCCCGTGGACCGGGCGCCCGAGGTGATCGCGACCGCCGCCGGGGAGCTGGGCCCCCGGGTGCAGACGGAGTTCTTCAACGCCCAGGTCGAGGCCTGCACCGAGCCGGCCGCCGATCTCGGGCGGCTCCGCGACGACCTCGTACGGCTGCGACGGACCGTCGGCGCGGCCGCCGCGGAGCACGGCTGCCGGCTGGTGGCCACGGGCACGCCCGTGCTGCCGCCGGCCCGCCCCCTGACCGTCACGGACTCGGAGCGGTACCGGCGGATGGCCCGGCAGTTCGCGGCGCTCGTCGGCCGGTTCGACGGGCTGGTCTGCGGCTGCCACGTGCACGTGGGCACGCTGGATCGGTCCGAGGCGCTGGCGCTGGCGAACCACATGCGGCCGTGGCTGCCGGTGCTCCAGTCGCTCGCGGGCAACTCGCCGTTCTCGGGCGGCCGGGACACCGGCTTCGAGAGCTGGCGGTTCATGGAGTTCTCGCGCTGGCCGACCGTGGGACCCGCACCGGTCCTGGAGGAGCCGCAGTACGAGGCGTACGTCGGTGCCCTGGTGGCGCAGCGGGTGCTGATGGACCGGCGGATGGTGTACTGGTTCGCCCGGCCGTCCGAGCACTGTCCCACGCTGGAGATCCGGGTCGCGGACGTCAACGCCGAGCTGGACACGGTGGTGCTGCTGGCCGCCCTGGTACGCGGTCTGGCAGCGAGCCTTCTCGCCGCGGACGTGGCCGAGGGCAGGCCGCCGCCCGACGTGCCGGACCGGCGGCTGCGCGCCGCGCACGGCCTGGCCGCCGCGCAGGGACGCGCGGGTACCGGCCTGGACCCCGTGACCGGCGCAGCACGGCCCGCCGAGGACCTGGTGGACGCACTGGTCGCGCGGGCCGCTCCCGGACTGGAGGCGGCCGGCGACCGGGAACGGGTGGCACAGCTGCTCGGCCGGCTGCGCACCCGGGGCAGCGGGGCGGCCCGGCAGCGCGCCGTACTGCGCCGCCGCGGCCGGCTGACCGACGTGGTCGACGCCCTCGCGCTGACCACGACTGCCGCCTGAAGGACCCCGGACCTGGAGGACCCTGGACGGGGACGGAGCGGAAGGCCCCCGGACCCATCCGGAGGGCCGGGCGCCCCCGCGCCCGGCCCTCCGGGAGCCGTGCTCAGCCCGCGTGCTCGGTGACCGCCGCGAACTCCTCCACCAGTGCCGCGCAGAACGCGTCGAGGTCCGCCGGCTTGCGGCTGGTGACGAGCGTGCCCGGGGCGGCCCGGCAGACGTGGACCTGCTCGTCCACCCAGGTGCCGCCGGCGTTGCGGATGTCCATGGCCAGGCTCGGCCAGGAGGTCAGGGTGCGGCCGCGCACCATGTCCGCCTCGACGAGCGTCCACGGCGCGTGGCAGATGGCCGCGACCGGCCGGTCCATGCCGAAGAAGTGCCGGGCGAACCCCACGGCGTGCCCGTCGAGGCGCAGCGCGTCGGGGTTGGCGAGTCCGCCGGGCAGGACCAGGGCTCCGAAGTCCGCGGCGGGGGTGTCGCGGACCACGTCGTCCACGGCGAAGGTGTCGCCCTTGTCGAGGTGGTGCCGGGCCTGCACCCGCCCGGGTTCGGTGGACACCAGCCTGGGTTCCCAGCCTGCCGCGCGGACCGCCTGCCACGGCTTCTCCAGTTCCACCTGCTCCACTCCGTCGGGAGCCATCAGAAACGCCACTCTCATGTCCTCACGTCCTCGCCCCGTCGTAGCCGTACCTGCCCCCGTCCGTACGGCGCGGCTGCCCGGTGGCCGCGGCGTCATGCCCGGGGCGCGCCGCACCTCTGAGGGGGGTGGCGGGCTCCGGTCGGGGCGGATGACCGATGCGGCCGGGGTGCCTCACGGCCGACGATCGGCCGGTGACGACACGGGTGATGAGGCGGGTCCTGCGGGACCGCGATGCGGGGCTGTACTTCTCCGGGGTGGTGGTGTCGGGGTTCGGCACGACCGCGATGTGGCTGGTCGCCGGGGTGTGGGTGAAGACCCTCACCGGCTCGGACGGCCTCGCGGCGCTGACGGCGTTCGCGCTGTGGGCGCCGGTGCTGGCCGGTCCGGTGCTGGGGGCGGTCGCCGACCGGGTGCGGCGGCGGCCGCTGCTGGTGGCGGTGAACGGCGCGATGGCCGCGCTGCTGCCCTGCCTGCTGCTGGTCGGCTCGGCGGACCGGGTGTGGCTGCTGTTCGCCGTCCTGTTGCTGTACGGGACGGCGGGCGTCCTGGCGGACGCGGCGGGGTCCGCGCTGGTGCCGCAGGTGGTGGACGCCCGGCTGCTGGGCGACTTCAACGGGCTGCGGATGGCGGCGGGCGAGAGCATGAAGCTGCCGGCCCCGCTGGTGGGCGCGGTGCTGTTCGCCCGGTTCGGCGGGCCGTCGGTGGCGTTGCTGGACGCGGCGACGTTCGCACTGGCCGCGGGCGTCTTCGCGCTGCTGAGGGTCCGCGAGGAGCCTGCGCGCGAGGCCCGGTCCGGCGGGCTCGCGGAAGGGTCCCGGCAGCTGTGGCGCTCCCCCGTGCTGCGCCCGCTGCTGGCGGGTGCGGCGGCCACGATGCTGCTGGCCGGGGTGAACGGGGCGCTGGTCTACGCCGTCGTGGACGACGTGCTGGGACGCCCGCCCGCGTACGCCGGTCTGCTGTACGCCGTACAGGGCGCCGGGTCGGTCGTGGGCGGCCTGGCGGCCGGGCCGCTGCTGCGGCGGCTGCCCGGGCGGCCGGTCCTGGCGGCCGCGGTCGCCGTGTTCGCGACGGGTGCCGGACTGCGGGTGCTGCCGTACGAGGCGGCGGCCTGGGCCGGGAGCGCGTTGATCGGCGCCGGTCTGCCGGTCGTGCTGGTCACGGCCCTGACGGCGGTGCAGCGGGAGACTCCGGCGGCGGTCCTGGGGCGCACCGCGGCCACCGCGAGCACCCTGGTGCTGGCGCCGAACGCGCTTGCCCTGGCACTGGGGGCGGGGCTGGTCACGCTGGTGGACGTCCGGGTGCTGCTGCCGGTGGTCGGGGCGGCCGGGCTGGCCGTCGCGGCCCTCTCGGCGGCCGGGCGGCCGGTACGGCGGCCGGGCCGGGGTGTGGTGCCAGGGCCGCCCGGGGGAACGGCCGGGGCAACCGGTTCCGGACGGGAGGCGGCGGGAAATCTGGCGGAATGACGACCTCCGTTCTGTCACCGCCCGGGGTGGCACCGGTGGCCCGGCGGGCGCTGTTCGCGGGCGCCGTGGGCAACTTCGTCGAGTGGTACGAGTTCGGCGTCTACGGGTATTTCGCCCCGGTCATCGCCACGGCCTTCTTCGCCCCGGTCGGGGCGGGGATCGGGACCGACGCGGGCGCCGCCGCGCTGGTCGCCACGTACGCGACGTTCGCGCTGGCCTTCTTCTTCCGTCCGCTGGGGGCGCTGCTGTTCGGGCGGCTCGGCGACCGGGCCGGGCGGCGGCCGGCCCTGCTGGCCTCGCTGGGGCTGATGACCGCGGCCACCGCCGGCATCGGGCTGCTGCCGGGGCAGGCGACGGCCGGGCTGACCGCGCCGCTGCTGCTGATCGCCCTGCGGGCACTGCAGGGGCTGTCGGCGGGCGGCGAGTTCGGCGGGGCGGTGGCGGTGCTGACGGAGTTCGCCCCGCCGGGGCGGCGCGGCCGGTACGGCTCGTGGCAGTCCGCCACCGTGGCCCTCGGTCTGCTGGCCGGCGCGGCCACCGCGGCCGCGCTGGCCGCCGTGCTCCCGCCGGCCGCCCTGTACGCCTGGGGCTGGCGGATCGCCTTCCTCCTGGCGCTGCCGCTGGGCGCGGCCGCCCTGTGCGTCCGGGTGCGGCTGCCGGAGTCCCCCGGGTTCCGGCCGCCCCCGGCGGACCCGGCGCCGGTGCCCCTCGGCCGCCCGGAGCTGTGGCGGGCGGTGCTGCTCGGGGCCGGGCGGATCGTGGGGTGGTCCGGCGCCGGGTACGCGTTCCTCGTCGTCCTGCCGTCGTACCTGCACGGCACGCTCGGTACCTCGTACCGCGGTGCGCTGCTGGCGACCGTGCTGGCCAATGTGGGGTTCGCCGTGGTGCTGGTGCCCGCGGGGGTGCTCAGCGACCGGGTGGGGCGGCGTGCGGTGATGCTGGCCGGCACGGGACTGGTGATGGTGCTGGCGGTGCCGCTGTTCGCCCTGTTGCGGGACCCCGGGGCGCCGGCCGTGGCCAGGGGTGCGGCGCTGCTGTGCGCCGGGGCGCTGGTGGGGCTGCTGGCGGGTCCCGGGCCGGCGATGCTCGCCGAGATGTTCCCGGCCCGGACCCGCTGCACCGCGCTGGGGCTGGCGTACGCGCTGGCCAACGCGGTGTTCGCGGGCGGCGCGGGGCTCGTGATCACGTATCTGGCGCGGGTGACGGGCCGTACCGACGTGCCCGCCCTGTATGCCGTCGGGGCCTGTGCGCTCAGCCTGCCGGCGCTGTGGACGCTGCGCGCCGACGACCACCGCGGGCCGCTGCGGTGAGGGTCGTCGGCCTGATGTCGGGCACCTCGTACGACGCGGTGGACGCCGCGGCCGCGGACCTGGTGCTGGCGGACGGCACGCTCCGCCTGACCCCGCTGGGGACGCTCGGCCGGCCCTATCCGGACGTGCTGCGGGAGGCGCTGGCCCGCGCGATGCCGCCGGCGCCGGTGACGATGGCCGAGGTGTGCCGGCTGGACACGTGGATCGGGCAGGCCTTCGGGTCGGTGGCCCGACTGGCCGATCGCGAACTGTGCGCGGGAGCGGCTGAGTTGGTGGCTTCACATGGTCAGACGGTGTACCACTGGGCCGAGGAGGGCCGGGTGTACGGCACCCTGCAGCTGGGGCAGCCCGCGTGGATCGCGGAGGCCACCGGCTGCACGGTGGTGTCGGATTTCCGGCCCCGGGACGTCGCGGCGGGCGGCCAGGGGGCGCCCCTGGTGGGGCTGGTGGACCTGATGTGGCTGCGGGGGCGCCCGGGGCTGCCGGTCGCGCTGAACATCGGCGGGATCGCGAACGTCACGGCGGTCCGGCCGGGCGGGGCGGCGGTGGCCTTCGACACCGGTCCGGGGAACGCGCTGATCGACGCGGCGGTGCACGAACTCACCGGCGGCGGGCTGGCGTTCGACGTGGACGGCCGGATCGCCGCGGCCGGCACCGTGCACGAGCCGCTGCTCCGGCTCCTGCTCGCGGAGCCGTACTACCGGCTCCCGGCACCGCGCACGACGGGCAAGGAGCTGTTCAACTCCGGTTATCTGCAAGACGCGTTGGCGGCAGCCGGGATCGGCGGCGGTCCGACGCCGGACGTGGTGGCGACCCTCACCCTGCTGACGGCCCGCACGATCGCCGCGGCGGTCCGGCCGCTGGGCGCCACGGAGGTGGTGGTGTCGGGCGGGGGAACCCGCAATCCGGTGCTGATGGGGCTGCTCCGCCGGGAGCTGGCGGGCGTTCCGGTGGTCCTGTCGGACGGGCTGGGACTGCCCGCGCAGGCGAAGGAGGCGTACGCGTTCGCCGTGCTCGGTTTCCTCGGCGCGGTGGGGCTGCCGGGGAACGCGCCGTCCTGCACGGGGGCTTCGGGGGCGCGGGTCCTCGGGTCGCTGACGCCGGGCCGCCGCCCGCTGCGGCTGCCGGAGACCCCGGCCGAGCCGCCGGCCGCGCTCGTCGTCACCGACGCGCCGTGACGGCGGGCGGCGCAGCCGGGCCGGGCCGGGCCGTGGGGACTCAGCGGCAGAGCTCGAAGATCATGTCCTCGAAGTCGGGGAACTCCGCGCCGGCCGCCGCGACCAGCTCGGCCGCCGGGCGCCGCCGTCCCGGCGCGTACCGCTCGGCCAGAGCGGTCAGCTCCGCATGCGGCCGGCTCTCGCGCCCGGGGTAGTGCACCGCCTCGAACGGCCCGCTGCCGTCCGCCAGCAGCCACAGGTACGAGGCGAGGTCCTGGGCGACGGGCCCGGTGTCGCCCTCCGAGCCGAGGAACACCACCGGCTGCTCTTCGAGCGGCCGGCCGTCCCGGACCAGCCAGAACGCCGCGAACCCGCCCGACCCGTCCTGCCCGAACACCCGGAACGCGTCGCCGTCGAGCTCGTCGTTCGCGGTCCAGGCCCGGAACCACTCGGTGGTCTCCTCGGCGGACAGGAAGGCGTCGTGGGGCTCGTAGTCGATGGAGCCGTCGTCCTCGCCGTACGGGAAGGCGATGCCGGTGAGGGCCGTCAGGACGGCGGGGAAGGTGCGGTGGTTCTCGTGCGCGTTCACAGGAACAGGCTAGGGGGTGGGTCCGACAGCGGCGGCCCCGGCTGGGCAGGCGGAGGCGGGCCCGGCCGCGGCGGTCGTCAGTGGATCCGGTGGACGCGTTGGCTGGTCAGTTCGTAGCGGGCGCCGATGACGTTCAGGGTGCCGGCGGCGATGCGGACGGCCAGGTCCGGCTCGGCGGTCAGGCGGGCGGTGATCCGCCGGACGTTGGCGGTGACCGCCGCGTCCACCCGTGCGTCCCCGGTGAGGGTACGGTCGAGCACCGGCCGGATCTGCTGCGCGAGGTAGCGCACGTGGACCGGGAGCCGGTCGGCGTCCCGGTCCGCTTCGGCCGCGGCCCGGACGGCCCCGCACCCCTGATGGCCGAGGACCACGACCAGCGGGACCGCCAGCTCCAGCACGCCGTACGAGATGCTGCCCAGGACGGCCTCGTCGAGGACCTCGCCGGCCGAGCGGACCGTCAGGAGGTCCCCGAGCCCCTGGTCGAAGACCAGCTCGGGCGGGACCCGGGAGTCGATGCAGCCCAGCACGACCGCGAACGGGTGCTGTCCGCCGAGCAGCGAGCGCCGGACCGCCCGGGACTCCCCCGGGTGCTGCTCGTGGAGCGTGCGCCAGCGCTCGTTCCCGGCGGCCAGCTCCCGCCAGGCGGCGGCCGGTCCGGCCGGCGGCACCCCGTGCGCCCGCGCCCGGTCGACGGTTCCGCCGCCCTTCGCCCCGCACCCGGCCAGCAGCCCGCTGCCGGCCCCCAGCATCCCGCCCGCGCACACCCGTACGAACCCCCGCCGCCCGAACGCGCGCCGTCGACCCGCTCCACCGCTCATGCCCGCAGAACCTAGCCACCCGTCCCGCGCCGGTCCGCCGGACACCGCAGCCTTGGCCCGTCCTTGGCCCAACCTTGACGTCCTGTGATCCGTTCGGCCCGCGCCGGAGCGGGGTGTGCGGGTGCCGCGTCATCCCGCGAGGGGGTTCGGGAGGTTGGTCCACTGATCGCCGCCGGGGGCCAGCCGGCGGAGGGTGAGGGCCTTAGCGGGGAGCGGGCGGCTGCGCAGGGCCCGGACGGCGGGGCCGGCAGGCAGGTCGCGGGTGGCGGCGTCCAGCACCCGGCCGAGGGTGCCGGCGTCACCGGCCAGCGGGCCGAGGGCGCTGCCCACGAGGCAGCCGAGGGACTGGCGGCGCAGCCGGGCCGGGTCGTCTTCGAGCAGCCGGCCGGTCAGGGGCGGGGCGGGGAAGCCGTGCCGGGTCAGCAGGGCCGGGCTGAGGCGGATGTCGGCGAGGTCGCGGTAGACCAGGCGCCGCGGGTGGCCGTCGGCGTCGAGGACGGCCAGGAGGTTCTGGCCGTGCGCCTCCAGGGCCACGCCCCGGTCCAGGAGGTCCAGGCAGACGCCGAGCGCGAGGCGGGCGAGGGCGGTGATGCGGTCGAGGCGCTCGTGCGGGCTGCGGTCGGCGAGGCGGGCGCCGAGAGCGGCGACCGGGACGACCTGCTCCCCCGCCCGGGCGTCCGCGTACCCGTACGGCGATTCCCGCAGCATCGCGGCGAGTTCGGCGCTGCCGTCGCCGGCGGCCGCCAGGGTGCGGGCGATGTGCAGGCGGCCGCCGAGGCTGCCGGCGACCCGCTCCAGGGCCTCGGAGGTGGCCAGCGCGTGGGCCACCGAGTAGGCGGAGATGTCCCGTACGGACGAGGTCAGCTGCGTGCTCAGCGCGGTCTTCACGTGCACCGGGCCGCCGTCGCCGGCACCGTCGACGTGCAGGGTCCGCAGCGACATCAGCGGGTGGGCGTCGGGTCCGGGGAGCCAGGTGCGGCCGGTGAGGACGTGGCCGGCCTGCCAGGGGTGGACCGGCACCAGCACGGCCGGGCCGTCCCGCAGTCCGGCCGGCCAGGCCCCGCTCACCCGGGCGTCCGGCACCGGGGTCAGCCGCAGGCCGACCACCGGCCGGTGTTCCGGGGCGTAGGCGAGCTGCTCGGCGGCGGAGAAGCCGGGACGGGACCGGCAGGCGGGATGGTAGGGGTGGCCGTCGGTCGGGCGCTGCTCCCAGCCCCAGGGCTGCGCGGGAGGCCCGTCCGGCGCGGGCGCCGCCGTCCGGGACAGGGCGAGCGAGGCGACGCTGTGGCCCACGTCCGCCGTGAAGCGGGCGGAGTCCGGCAGGGCGAGGGCGGCCAGCAGCCCGGCGGGGTGGTCGTACGGCGTGCCGTCCAGCTCCACGGCCGCGACGGGCGTGTCCACGGCCCACGGGTCGGACGGCGGGCCGTGCAGCCGCCGGCCGTCGGCGAGCATCAGCGCGACCCCGTCGGCGGTCGTGGTGCGCCGCACCACCCACGGCAGCGGCTCGTGGACGAGGCCGCGCCACAGCCGGGCCAGCACCGCGGCCCGGGCGGCGGGCAGGGCGGCGCGGAACCGGTCCGTCAGGTCCGGGCGGACGGAGGCGAGTTCCGTGGCGAGGGCCCGCTCGGCGTGGGTGTATGACATGTGCGTGTCCTACCCCACGGACTCGGGGTCGCGCCTACTGTGTGGGCGATGGAGGAGGAGTTCGCCCGGGCGGCCGACGCACTGGCCGTGGCACCGCTGCTCAACTGCCTGCTGCGGGAAGCCGCCGCTCCGGCGGCGGACCCGGAAGGTCCCGGACCGGCGCACCGCCCCGGCCACGACGGCCGCAGCGGTCACGGCGGCCAGGGCCGCGGCAGCCGTGCCGTCTACCGGCTGCGCGCCGGCGGCCGGCTGCTGCGGGTGCGCGGCGGTCCGCGGCCCGCCGACCCGGAGCTGTGGACCGACGGCGTCTGGCAGCCGCTGGGCCACGCCGGGCTGGTCGCGCTGGCGGTCGCGGAGATGCACGCGTCGACCGGGCGGCCGGATCCGGGGGTCGCGGCCGAGATGGCCGCCAGCCGGACGGCCGTGGCGGCCGCCCTCGCCATCCGGGCCCGCACCGCTCCGCCCGCGGACCTGTGGCTCCGTTCCGAGCAGGCGCTCGTCATGGGCCACCCGTTCCACCCGGCTCCCAAGGCGTGCAGCGGCGGCCCGCCCGCCCGCTGGATGCGCTACGCCCCGGAGGCGTACGGCACGTTCCCGCTGGTCCTGCTCGGGGTGCGGGAGGACGCGGCGGTCGACGCGGGCGACACACGGGACCTCGACGGCCTCGGCCAGGCCCCGCCCGGCTACCGGCTGCTGCCCGCCCACCCCTGGCAGTACGAGCTGTCCCGCGGGCTGCCCGAGGTGCGGCGCGCGTTCGCCGACGGGCGGCTGGTCCGGCTCGGCCGGACACCGTGGCGGGCGGCGGCCACGGCGTCGGTGCGCACGGTGCACGTGCCGGCCGGACGGGGCGGCCCGGGGCCCGCCGAGGACCTGTTCCTGAAGTTCAGCCTGGACGTGCGGATCACGAGCGCGGTGCGCCGCATGAGCGGCTTCGAGCTGGTGCACATGCGCCGGGTGGACCCGTTCGTGACGGCCGCGTTCCGGGCGATGGGCGGCCCGGCGGCCTGGCTGCGGGAGCCGGGGCACCGTACGGTCGCCGGCCTGGAGGAAACGTTCCCCGTGCTGATCCGCGAAGGGCTCGGCCGGCACCTGGCGCCGGGCACCACGGCGGTGCTGGCCGGGGCGCTCGCCGAGGGCTTCGAGGGCAGTCCCCTGGACCGGGTGGCCGCTCCCCTGGCCTGGTGGCGGGCGTACCTGCGCTGCCTGGTCCCGCCGGTCCTGGACGCGTACGCGCGGTACGGCGTCTCGGTCGAGTGCCACCTGCAGAACACGCTGGTCGCGGTCGGCGCCGACGGCATGCCGGTGCACGGCGTGTTCCGGGACGGCGAGGGCGCCCGGGTGGTCCCGCAGGTCACCCGGGAGGCGGCGTGGCAGCGCCTCGTGTACTGCCTGGTCGTCAACAACCTGTCCGAGATCGCCGGCGCCCTGGCCGAGCGCTTCCCGGCCTCGGCCGGCGCGCTGTGGCCGGCGGCCCGTGCCGAGTTCGAGCGCTGCGCGCGGGCCCACGCGGGCCCGGCGGGCGGCCGGCCGGACGGGTTCCCCGAACTGACCGCCCTGCTGGCCGCGCCGACCGTGCCGGGCAAGGCCAACCTGCTGTCCCGCTGGTTCGACCCGACGGGTCTGGCACCCCGGTACCTGCCCTACCCGAACCCGCTGGCCGTCTGAGGGGCCGTCGCCCGCCCTCGGGGCAGGAGCTGATGACGCCGGATCGGCAGGTGGAATTTTCCGCGGGGAGGAGGAGGTTGCAAGCGTTCATGACCTTGGACACGAAGACACAGACGTCGGACGGCCGTTCTTTCCTCTTCGTCGTGGGCAGTTCGCGTGCCGACGGGAATTCGGAGCTCCTCGCCCGGGCGGCCGCCGAGCAGTTGCCCGCCGGGGTGCGGCAGCGCTGGGTGGACCTCAACGCGCTGGAGCTGCCGGACTTCCGGGACGGGCGGCACGAGACCGACGGAGCGCCGGCCACGGATGCGGAGCGGGATCTCCGGGAGGCCACGGAGGGAGCCACGGACATCGTCCTGGTGTCCCCGCTCTACTGGTACACGGTGTCCGCGCAGACCAAGCGCTACCTGGACTACTGGTCGGGCTGGCTGTCGGCGCCGGGTTCCGAGTTCAAGCAGCGGTCGGCCGGCGGCACGCTGTGGGGCGTGACGGTGATGGCGGACGCCGACGAGGTGCGGGCGGACGGGCTGGTCACCACCCTCCACCACACGGCGGCGTACCTGCGGATGCACTTCGGCGGTGTACTGCTGGGCAACGGATCCCGCCCGGGCCAGGTCCTGGGCGACGAGCGCGCCCTGGCCCGGGCGAAGACCTTCTTCCGGCAGGACGCGCCGCTCGCGGTGTTCCCCGGGGCGGCGGCATAGCGGGGGTGCAGCACGGGTGGGGGTGCCCCGGCGCCCCCACCCGGTCCTGCCCGGACGGCCGGTGCGGGGGCGTTACGCCTTCTTCACCACGCTGGACTTGAGCTGCATGTTGCCGAAGCCCTCGAGCCGGCAGTCGATGTCGTGGCCGTCGACGCCGTCGACCAGGCGGATGTTCCGCACCTTGGTGCCGGCCTTGATCCCGGACGGGCTGCCCTTGACCTTGAGCGCCTTGATCACGGTGACGGTGTCCCCGTCGGACAGCACGTTCCCGACCGCGTCCTTGATCACCTTTTCGCCGGGCTCACCGGCCTCCGCCCCGGCCGCACCGGCGGCGGTCCACTCGTGCCCGCACTCGGGGCAGACCAGGAGAGCACCCATCTCGTACGTGTAGGCGCCGGAACATTCGGGGCAGGGGGGCAGGATCTCGCTCATCCGGCGATCCTATGGGATGTACGGTGGGTCGCCCGCCAACCCGACACGGCACGTCGGACCAGGTCAGGGCTGTGCGGAGGCCCGCCGGCTGCGCGGCCGCCCGCGGTTGCGGGTGCGGCGGATGCGCTGCCGGCTGCTGAACAGGTACCCGTACGTCTCCCGGTCCAGCGCGGCCAGGGCAGGGTGCAGCGGCCGCTCGGACCAGTGCGGCACCGGCTCCGGTTCGTCGCGGTACTGGGCCACCCAGGCGAACTGTCCGGCGAAGACGGCGGCCAGCACCACCGCGACCAGGGGTTCGGTCAGGATCCGGTCGAAGAAGGCGAGCATCTCGACGGTCATCAGGACGAACACCCCCACCATGCCGCACACCCCCAGGCAGCCGATCTGCCGCGGCTCCGGCGGCCGGCGGGCCTCCAGCCGGGCCTGCCAGGCCGCGTGGAACGCGCGCCGGACCTCCGCGTACTCGGCGTCGTACAGCAGCAGTGCCCCCAGCGGGGCGCCGGCGGTGCGGCTGCGCAGGGCTTTCAGGAGGCCGTCGGGCAAGGGGTGGCCGGCGGTGCGGGCGGGGTCCCGTCCGGCGGGGGTCAGGATGAGGGTGCCGCGGTGGTTGACCCGGACCAGTCCGTCGCGCACCAGCTGGGCCGCGGCGGCCTGGACGTCGTCCCGGGGCCAGGCCGTGCCGTGGGCGAGGTGGTACGGGTCCACCACCAGCGGGTCGTCCCGCAGTCCGGCCCGCTGCCGGGCCCGGGCGTCGGCGCGGCGGCGCCACAGCAGCACCCCGCACAGCACCGCCGTGAGGGGCACCACGAAACCGAACAGGAGTACGTGCGCCACATGGTGAGCGTAGTACGCCAACGGCCTTGCCCGGCAACGGGTTTCGGCACCGGCGCCCCGGCACCGGCCGGCGCGCAGGACCACCGCCCGCCGCCCGGCGGAAACCCGGTGCCGGACCCTCACCCTGCCGTGCCAAGATCGCCCGTATGTCCATTCGATACCCGCGCCCCCTTCGTCCCGGTGACCGCATCGGTGTCACCTCCCCCTCCAGTGGGGTCCCCGAGCACCTCCTCGAACGCTTCAAGGTGGGCGTCGCCACCGTGGAGGCCCGTGGTTTCGACGTGGTGGTCGGCCGCTGCATGGACGGCTCCGGTCACGTCAGCGCGCCCGCCCGGGAGCGTGCCGACGAACTGACCGAGATGCTGCTCGATCCCGCCGTCCGGGCGGTCGTCCCGCCCTGGGGCGGGGAGACGGCGATCGACCTGCTGCCGCTGCTGGACTGGGACCGGCTGCGCGACGCCGAGCCGACCTGGCTGGTCGGATACTCCGACACCTCGACGCTGCTCACGCCGCTGACCCTGCTCACGGGGACGGCGACCGTCCACGGCAACAACCTCATGGACACCCCGTACCTGGTGCCGGACGGGCTGCTGTCCTGGCTGGACGTCGTCACGGCCGAGCAGGGGCAGCCGTTCACGCAGGTCCCGCCCGGCCGTTACCGGTCCGGCGGCTGGGACGACTGGGCCGCGGTCCCCGGCGTGCGGGAGCTGACGCTCGACGCCGCGGGCGCGTGGACCCGGCTGGACGGCAGCGGTGACGTGGACGTGGCGGGCCGGCTCATCGGCGGCTGCATCGAGACGCTATGCAACCTGACCGGCTCCCGCTACCTCGACACGGCCGCCTTCGCCCGCGCCCACGCGCCGGAAGGGCTGCTGGTGTACGTCGAGGCCGGCGGCGAGGGCGCCCTGGCCATCTGCCGGTACCTGCACGGCATGCGGCTGGCCGGCTTCTTCGACGCGGCGAACGCGGTGATCGTCGGCCGGGCCCCCGGGGCGGACGCGCCGTCCATGACGCAGCACGAGGCGGTCCTGGACGCGCTGGGCCCGCTGGGCGTGCCTCTGATCGCCGACGTCGAGTGCGGGCACGTGCCGCCGTTCATGCCGGTCGTGAACGGGGCGTACGGCCGGCTCGTGCACACGGCGGCCCGCAGCGAGCTGACGCAGACCCTGCGGTGAGGCGCGGGCCGGGCCGTCAGCGCGGGGCCGGGCGGTCGGCCCGGTAGACGTAGTGGGTGCGGTCGTCGGCGGGGTTGTCGGGGTCCAGCTGCGCCTCGCCGGTGCGGTGCAGGCCCGCCTTCTCCAGGGCCCGCCAGGAGCCCCGGTTCGCGGCGTGCACGGGGACGACGACCGCGGGGGCGTCCGGGTGGTCGGCCCAGGTGGCCGCGACGACCGCCCGGATGATCCGCGTGCCGAGGCCCCGGCCGGTGGCGGCGGGGTCGCCGATCAGGTAGTCGACGGTGACCGCCCCGTCCGGTACGTCGACCCCGGCGGCGGCGAGTTCGTCCCGGTAGCCGGGGTAGTCGGCGAACCGGCAGCGCTGGACCAGGCCGACGGGTTCGCCGTCGAGCAGCACCAGGAGGTCCTCCGAGGGCTCCAGGCCGCGGGCCGCCGGGCCGAAGTCCCGCTGCACCGCCTCGGGGGACGGGTCGTGGTGCCACCAGCGCGCCACGTGCGGCTGCGCCAGCCAGTTCCCCAGCAGCGGGAAGTCCGCTTCGGTGACCCGGCGCCACGTGATCACGGCCTGCCCCGCCTCCTGTCGGGCGGCGGTGTCCGGCACCCCTGCGGCAGCCCGCCCGGTGCAGCGCTCCGCGACCGTCTCCGCGAAAGCCCGGGCGGGCGGGGTGAGGGCGTCCCGGCTGCGGACGGCCCAGCCGACGGGCAGCGGCGGCAGGTCGGGCACGGGGACGAACCGCAGCGGCCCGTCCCCGGCGGCCCCCAGTCCGGGGACGGCGGGGACGACGGTGTGGCCGAGGCCGAGCTCGGCGAGCAGCAGCGCGGTGTCCCAGTCCGCGACGCTGGTGTCCGATCCGACGCGTACGCCCAGCCCGGCGAGGGCGGCGTCCAGCCGGGCGCCGGAGATCGAGTTGGGCGGCAGCCGGACGAGGCGGAGGCCGGCGAGGTCCGCGGCGGCGACGGTGGGCCGGGCGGCGAGCGGGTCGCCGGTGCGGACGGCCAGCACCCACGGCAGGTCGACCACCGGGTGCTGTTCGATGCCGGGCACGGGCGGGCCGATGGTGATCCAGGCCAGGTCGAGGGTGCCGGCGAGGAGGGCGTCGAAGCAGCGGCGGCTGGAGGTCTCGGTACGGAACTCCAGGCTGACTCCGGGGCGGTTGCGCCGGAAGGCGACGATGGCCTCGGCCATGAAGTGCCGGACGGTCGCGCCCCCGGTGCCGACGCGGACGGTGCCGCCGGTGCCGTCGGCCAGGTCGCGGAGCCGGTCCAGGGCGCGGTCCAGGCCGCCGATCCCGTCGGCGGCCGCCTCGTGCAAGATGCGGCCGGCCGCAGTGGGCACCACCCCGCGCGGGCGGCGCTCCAGCAGGCCGATGCCGGTCTCCTTCTCCAGCCGTTTGACGTGCTGGCTCACGGCCGACTGCGTGCAGCCCAGGTCCCGGGCCACGCCGCTGAGGCTGCCGGTCCGGCACACGGCCACGAACACCCGGAGATCGTCCAAGGTCACCGCACCACGGTAGACCACTACCCAAGGCAGAGCTTGGGGTTGGGCAAGGAAACCCCAGGATTGACTGGGCAGGTGACTCGGCGGGAAGATCATGGCGGGCCCAGGCGGCAACCCTGTCCGGTGTCCGCGGCCGGTTCCGGAGCCGGCCGCGGACACCGGACGGGGTGCCGACCACCACCCCGTGCGGACGGACCCGTTGCCGACGCGCATCGCGGACGCCCCGGGTCAGTCCGCCGTACGATCGAGCAGTTCCGCGCCGAATTCCGCGACGGTGATCCGGGCGCGCCCCATGTCGAAGACGGCCAGGCGGAACGCGGCCCGCGAGGAGACGCGAACCAGGGATCCGGCGGCCGCGGGGGCGACCTCGACGGTGACGATCTGGGCGAAGCCGCGGTGGGCGGGGGCCCGCCGGACCGCGCGCAGCTTCTGCGCGGCGCGGTCCTCTTGGCGGATCTTCGTGTCGGGGAGCGCCTTGAGCGCGCTCCGGGCGGCCCGGAACGCGGCCTGCGGGTCCGCGGGCACGCGCAGCTCCGCGTCGTGGCCGGCGGCGACCGTGCTGCGGTCCACCGGGATGCCGGCCGCGCGCAGTGCGCGCAGGTGCAGGACCCCGGAGACCAGGAAGATCAGGAGCAGCACCGTGGTGACGATGCCCGCGGCGGCGCCGGCGGCGGACAGGGTGTCCGGGAGCGGCCGGTCCGGGGCGTCCCCGCCGGCGTGCGTGGAGACGATCAGCGAGGCGGACAGGACCAGACCGGCGCCGACGGCGAAGGCCAGGGCTCGGGCGGCCATGTACATGTAGAGGGGAACGGCGGGCATGGTCGTGCTCCCTGGGGGCGTACTCGGGCCGGGGTGGGTGGCGGCGCCCCCGTGCGGACAGGGACGACCCTATCCAGGGAAGCGGAGAGATGGAGTCCGGCTGTGTCCCGACCCCGTCTCACGCCGGTCCGCTCCTCTACCTCGCGCGCGACGCGGCGGCGGCCTGCTCGGCGGTCCTGCTGATGCGGCGGGCCATGCCGCCGAAGACGACGGCGTGGAAGGGTGACACGCTCCACCAGTAGAGCTGGCCGGCGAGGCCGCGCGGGTGGAAGAGGGCGCGCTGGCGGTAGCGGGCACGGCCGTCGGCGGTGGGTTCCGCGTACATCTCCAGCCAGGCCAGTCCCGGCAGCCGCATCTCGGCGCGCAGGCGCAGCAGCCGGCCCGGTTCGACCTCCTCGACCCGCCAGAAGTCCAGGGAGTCCCCGACCCGCAGCCGGGCCGCGTCCCGGCGGCCGCGGCGCAGGCCCACGCCGCCGACGAGCCGGTCGAGCCAGCCGCGGACGGCCCAGGCGAGCGGGAAGGAGTACCAGCCGTTCTCGCCGCCGATGCCCTCGATCACCCGCCACAGGTCGGCGGGCCCGGCGGCCACCTCCCGCTCGCGGCTGTCCTCGTAGAGGCTGCCTCCGGCCCAGTCGGGATCGGTGGGCAGCGGATCGCTGGGGGCGCCGGGCAGGGCGGCGGACGACCAGCGGGTGGCGACGTCGGCCTCTCCCACCCGGCGCAGCGCCAGCCGCAGCGCCTCGTCGAACGGCAGCGGGGCGCCCGGCCCGTCGGGGACCCAGGCGGCGATGTCGTGTTCGGTGCACACGACCTCGTGGCGCAGCGACTCGGCGAGCGGCCGGGCCAGGCTGCGCGGGACCGGGGTGACCAGGCCGATCCAGTGGCTGGAGAGGCCCGGCGTGAGCATGGGCACGGGCAGCACCAGGCGCCGGGGCAGCCCGGCGACGGCGGCGTACCGGAGCATCATGGCGCGGTAGTTGAGGACGTCCGGTCCCCCGATGTCGAAGGTGCGGCTGACGTGGTCGGGCATGCGGGCGCTGCCGACGAGGTAGCGCAGCACGTCGCGGACGGCGATGGGCTGGACGCGCGTGGACACCCAGCTGGGCGTGACCATCACGGGCAGCCGCTCGGTGAGGTAGCGCAGCATCTCGAACGAGGCCGAACCGGAGCCGATGACGACGGCGGCCCGCAGCACGGTGGTCGGGACCCCGGAGGCGAGCAGGATCCGGCCGACCTCGGCGCGGGAGCGCAGGTGCGGTGAGAGGTGTTCCTCGGGGACGTCCGCGGGGGCGAGCCCGCCGAGGTAGACGATGCGGCGCACGCCGGCCGCGCGGGCCTCGGCGGCGAAGGTCTCGGCGGCGCGGCGGTCGGTGCGCTCGAAGCCGGGGCCGGAGTTCATGGAGTGCACGAGGTAGTACGCGACCGCCACGCCGCGCAGCGCGGACCGCAGGCTCGCCGCGTCGGTGACGTCGCCGCGGACCGTCTCGACCCGGCCGGCCCACGGGTGGTCGCGCAGGTGGGCGGGGGTACGGGCGAGGCAGCGCACGCGGTGGCCGGCGTCGAGGAGTTCGGGCACGAGGCGGCCGCCGATGTAGCCGCTGGCCCCGGTGACGAGGCAGAGCGCGCCTTCGGGGCCCGGCGCGCTCCCGGGTTCCGCGCCGCCGGGCCGGTCCGCGGGGGCGGGGTGCGCTGCGGAGCGGTCGGCGTCCGCCGGGCGGCCGTGGTCTGCGTCCATGCCGCATTCTCGCCCCCGGCCCCGGATCCGGCGTGGAACACGCCGCCCCGGTCGGTTCGCGCCATGGCGGGCCCGGGGTCTGTACGGAAGCCCCCCATCCTGATAGGAAAGTTTCCTAACAGCTCGGGCTCCCCGCTCCCCTGGAGGTCACGTGCCCACGCGCCACCGCCACTCCGCCCCCTCCCGCCGTACCCGTCTCGCCGCCGCCGCGCTGCTGGCCTCGGCCGCCCTCGCCGTGCCCGTCGCCGTGCACGCGGCGGACGTCCCGGCCTCTCCGGACGGCCCGTCGGCCGCCGCCCCGCGGGCCCGGGCGGCGACGGGCCTGGACGATCCGGCCAAGAAGGAGATCGCGATGCAGCTGGTCTCCAGCGCCGAGAACTCCTCGCTCGACTGGAAGGCCCAGTACAAGTACATCGAGGACATAGACGACGGCCGCGGCTACACGGCCGGCATCATCGGATTCTGTTCCGGCACCGGCGACATGCTCGACCTCGTCGAGCTGTACACCGAGCGCAAGCCCGGGAACGTCCTCGCCAAGTACCTGCCGGCGCTGCGCCGGGTGGACGGCTCCGACTCCCACGCCGGACTGGACCCGAACTTCACCCGCGACTGGAAGAAGGCAGCCGCCGACCGGGTCTTCCAGCAGGCCCAGAACGACGAGCGCGACCGCGTCTACTTCAACCCGGGCGTCAAGCAGGGCAAGGCGGACGGCGTCGGCACCCTGGGGCAGTTCACGTACTACGACGCCCTCGTGATGCACGGCGACGGCAGCGACGCGACGAGCTTCCGCAACATCCGCAAGCGGGCGCTGGCCAAGGCGAAGCCGCCGGCCCAGGGCGGCAACGAGACCACCTGGCTGAACGCGTTCCTCGACGCCCGGGTCTGGGCCATGAAGCAGGAGGAGGCGCACAGCGACACCAGCCGCGTGGACACCGCCCAGCGGGTCTTCCTCCGCAAGGGCAACCTCGACCTCGACCCGCCGCTCGACTGGAAGGTCTACGGCGACTCGTACCACATCGGCTGACGTTGCGTCACCGGCAGCCGCCGGAGCGGGCGGGGCGCACCACCCGACCCGCTCCGGCGCGCTTCCGGCCACGGGCACCGGGCGGGCCGCCCGGTGCCCGCCCGTCCGGCCTAATCTGGCGATCATGGAAACTGCGTCCTCCACCCCGTCCGCTCCGCCGGCCGACCCCGCCGCCGCCCTTGTGCACGACCCCCACGGCAGCTACGCCCGCCTCCGGGAGGCCGGCCCCGTGCACCGGATCACCGGTCCGGACGGTCTGCCCGTCTGGGTCGTCACCCGGTACGCGGACGTCCGGCAGCTGCTGGCCGACCCGCGCCTCTCCCTGGACAAGGCGCACGGGCTCCCCGGCAACTACCGCGGCTTCTCGCTGCCCCCGGCCCTCGACGCCAACCTCCTGAACATGGACCCGCCGGACCACACCCGCATCCGGCGCCTCGTCGTCAAGGCGTTCACACCGGCCCGGGTCGAGCGGATGCGCCCCGGCATCGAGTCCCTGGCGGACCGGCTGCTGGACGAGGTGGCCGGCCACGGCCGCGCCGACCTGATCGCCGACTACGCGGCCCCGCTGCCGATCACCGTCATCTGCGACCTGCTGGGCGTGCCGGAGGACAACCGCCCCGATTTCCGGGCCTGGACGGACGCGCTGGTCACCCCGGACCCGGCCGACCCGGGCGCGGCCAAGGCCGCGGTGGCGGCGATGCTCGGGTACTTCCCCCGGCTGATCGCCGACAAGCGGCGCGCGCCCGGGGAGGACCTGCTGACCGGCCTGGTGCAGGTGCACGACGGCGGGGACCGGCTGACCGAGGACGAGCTGACCTCGCTGGCGTTCCTCATCCTGTTCGCCGGCTACGAGAACACGGTGCAGCTCATCGGGACCGCCGTGCTGGCGCTGCTGGACCATCCCGGTCAGCTGGCCGCCCTGCGGGCCGAGCCGGCGCGGATCGGCGCCGCGGTGGAGGAGTTCGCCCGGTACGACGGTCCGGTGCTGCTCGCCATCCGCCGTTTCCCGGTCGAGGACGTCGAGGTCGGCGGGGTGCGGATCCCGGCCGGGGAGACCGTCATGCTGTCGACGGCGTCGGCCAACCGCGATCCCGCCCGCTTCGCCGATCCGGACCGGCTCGACCTGGACCGCCGGGACGGCGGCCATCTGGCCCTCGGGCACGGCATCCACCACTGCGTGGGCGCCCCGCTGGCCCGTCTGGAGACGCAGATCGCGGTGGCCGCCCTGGTACGCCGGTTCCCCGGCCTGGCCCTGGACGTCCCGCGCGAAGCCCTCCGCTGGCGGCCTTCGGTCCGGGCCCGGGGTCTGCTCGCCCTGCCGGTCCGCTTCTGACCGGCTGGTCCGGCGCGGGCCACGGACGGCGGCGCCGGCCGTGGCCCGCTCAGGCCGGTTCGGGCCAGAACGGCAGGTGGTCCTCTTCCGACGGGCAGACGACGTACGTGCTCTCCGGCAGCTCGTTCCACACGCCCGGCAGGTCGCCCAGGGGTTCCGAGACGACCAGCCGGGTGCTGTCGGTGACGCCGCGCAGGAACGCGAGGTCCGGGTGCAGCTCGCGGACCTGGTTGATCCGGGTGCTGTAGAAGAGCGAGCGGGACCGGCGCTGGCTGGAGTAGCGGAACGCCCACAGCCGTTCGCCGTCGGAGACGGCGATGGTCATCTGCAGCGGGTGCTCGACGCCGTGCTCCTTGCCGAGCCGCTCCACGAACCCGGCCATCCGTGCCACCGCGCCCGGCACGTCCTGGTCCAGGCCGAAGGTCACGGCGAGGTAGAACATCACCTCGGAGTCGGTGGAGCCCTCGATGGACGCGAAGAGCGCCGGGTCCACGGCCATGCACAGGTCACGGCGCAGCCGGTGGAAGTCGGTGATCGCGCCGTTGTGCATCCACATCCAGCGCCCGTGCCGGAACGGGTGGCAGTTGGTCTGCTGGACCGCGGTGCCCGTGGAGGCCCGGACGTGGGCGAAGAACAGCGGGGAGCGGACGTGCGCGGCGATCTCGCGCAGGTTCCGGTTGTTCCACGCCGGGCCGATGTCGCGTACGACGGCAGGCTCGCCGTGGT
Organism: Streptomyces bambusae; assembly: GCF_020532645.1. Lineage (GTDB taxonomy): Bacteria > Actinomycetota > Actinomycetes > Streptomycetales > Streptomycetaceae > Streptomyces > Streptomyces bambusae. The sequence continues at coordinate 12,330 of NZ_JAJAUZ010000073.1, read as the reverse complement.
CGTCCGGGCTGTACCAGCCCACGCCGAAGCCGTCCCCGTTGGTGGTCTCCACACCGAGCTTCGAGTGGAGGCTCTGGTCGATCAGCGAGTGCTCGGGCCGGTACAGGACGTCGTCGAGCAGGACCGGGGTCCCGTAGTAGGCGAGCCAGCGGCACATGGCGCCTCCCTTTCCCGTGCGGGCACCGGCGCGCGCGCCCGTCCCGGCCGGGCCTCGGCCCGGGGGCGCCCGCGTGCTCCGAGCGTAGGCCGTCCCGTGCCGCCGGCGCGGGCGGCGCGGCCCGTGGCGTGGGACGCTGAGAGGGGAGGACGAAGCCGACACGCGCCCGGAGCCGCGCCCCGGGGGCTCGGGAGGTCCGATGGGACGGGATGTCCCGGCGCTGGTGTTCACCCGCGAGGACCGGCGCCGCTACCGGAACAAGACGCAGACGTGCCTGGACGCACTGGCCCGGATGCTGCGCGAGTCGCGCTTCGACGCGGAGCGGCCGCAGGTGGGACTGGAGATCGAGCTGAACCTGGTCGACGCGGCGGGCGAGCCGGCGATGCGCAACACCGACGTCCTGGCCGCCATCGCCGACCCGGCCTGGTCCACCGAGCTCGGCCGCTTCAACCTGGAGATCAACATCCCGCCGCGGCGGCTGACCGAGGGCGGCCCCGATGCGTGGGAGCGGGAGATCCGCGACGCCCTCAACCACGCGGAGGGCCGGGCCGCCGAGGTCGGCGCCCACCTGATGATGGTCGGCATCCTGCCGACGCTCCAGCAGCAGGACGTGGGCGAGCACGCCCTCTCCGAGAACCCGCGCTACCGCCTGCTCAACGAGCAGGTGTTCGCGGCCCGCGGCGAGGACCTGCGGATCGCCCTGGACGGCACCGAACGGCTGCGCACGTACGCCGACACGATCACCCCGGAGGCCGCCTGCACGAGTACGCAGTTCCACCTCCAGGTCGCGCCCGAGGACTTCGCCCCGTACTGGAACGCCGCGCAGGCCATCGCCGGCGTACAGGTCGCGCTCGCCGCGAACTCGCCGTTCCTGTTCGGCAAGGAGCTGTGGCGCGAGACCCGGATTCCGCTGTTCGAGCAGACCACGGACACCCGGCCGGAGGAATTCAAGGTGCAGGGAGTGCGGCCCAGGGTGTGGTTCGGGGAGCGGTGGATCACCAGCGTGTTCGACCTCTTCGAGGAGAACCAGCGGTACTTCCCCGCCCTGCTGCCGCTCTGCGAGGACGAGGACCCGCAGGAGACCCTGGAGGCGGGGGACGTCCCGGAGCTCGCCGAACTGGCCCTCCACAACGGCACGGTGTACCGGTGGAACCGCCCCGTGTACGCCGTCGCCCACGGCAAGCCGCACCTGCGGGTGGAGAACCGGGTCCTGCCCGCCGGGCCGACCGTGGCCGACATCCTCGCCAACGGCGCGTTCTACTACGGCCTGACCCGGGCGCTCGTCGACGAGGAGCGCCCGGTCTGGTCCCGGATGTCGTTCTCCGCCGCGGAGGAGAACCTGCACACGGCCGCCCGGCACGGCATCGACGCCGCGCTGTACTGGCCGGGCATGGGCGAGGTGCCGGCGACCGAGCTCGTCCTGCGGCGGCTGCTGCCGCTGGCGCACCGCGGGCTGGCCGCGGCCGGCATGGACGACGTGTGGCGCGAGCCGCTACTCGGCGTGATCGAGCAGCGCTGCGTCACCGGCCGCAACGGCGCCACCTGGCAGTCGGAGATGCTGCACCACCTGGACGACCGGGTGCACCGCGACCGGCACGAGACGCTCCGTCAGATGACCTGCCAGTACATGGAGTTCATGCACATGAACGCACCGGTGCACACCTGGCCGGTGGACTGACGCGCACCCGGCCCGCGGACCGGACTGCCGTCCGGGCCGGTGGCCGAGGAGATCGGCGCAGGTCAACGCCCGTCCCGCGAACGCCATCCGGCGACCGGGAGACGTTCAGCTCCTGATCATCTACTATTCCAATGCCACGTGAAATATCACATGGCATGACCCGTCCGGGAGAAGCCCGGACGGCGTTCCGTTCGGCAAGGAGCCCTACATGAAGCGTCTCGCCCTCGTCGCAGCCGGTGTGGCCGGTCTGTCCGCCTTAGCGATCGCCCCCGCCGGCGCCGCCACCGCCGCTGCCTCCGGCGCGTCCGAGACCGTCACCACCTGCAGCCCGTCGCGCCTCCAGGCGGGCCTGTCCACCAAGGTGTGCGCCGACATCACCGGCACCACCGTCGAGGTCTACGGCAAGGTCTCCCTGGCCGGCCCGCCCTCCCCGGGCAGCCCGGCGCCCTCGCCCAAGGACCTGATGACCACCCTGACTTCGGAGGTCGTCGGCGTGAGCGCGCCGCAGACCCAGAACAACCGGGTCGTCTTCATCGCCTCGCCCGTCGAGGTGCGCGGCGTGACCAGCACCGCGTCCTGCGGCGCAACCGTCCGCGGCACCTTCTCCGTGGCCACGTTCCCCTGGTACCCGAACCCGGTCACCCAGGACTTCGTGGTCCCCTGCTGACGCACACCCCCGTGGCATCCCGGCGGGCGCAGGCTCCGCACGCCTGCGCCCGCCGGGGCGCAGGGCCCAGGCCCTAGGATGGCCGCCATGGGGATGATCATGAATGACACCGACGTGTTCGAAGCGGCCAGGCCCCGGCTGGAGGCCATCGGCTACCGGCTGCTCGGGTCGTCGAGCGAGGCGGAGGACGCGGTCCAGGAAACGTTCCTGCGGTGGCAGGCGGCCGACACCGGACGGATCGAGGTGCCCGCGGCCTGGCTGACCAAGGTCCTCACCAACTACTGCCTCAACCAGCTGACTTCGGCCCGCGCCCGGCGCGAGACCTACGTGGGCCGGTGGCTGCCGGAGCCGCTGCTCGACGGCGACCCCATGCTCGGCCCGGCCGACACCGCCGAGCAGCGCGAGTCGGTCTCGTACGCCGTGCTCGTGCTCCTGGAGCGCCTCTCGCCCAACGAGCGCGCGGTGTACGTGCTGCGCGAGGCGTTCGACTACCCGCACCGGGAGATCGCCGGGATCCTGGACATCAGCGAGGCCGCCAGCCAGCAGATCTTCCACCGCGCCAAGAAGCACGTGGCGGACGGCAAGGCGCGTACGGAGATCGACGAGGCGGCGGCCCGCCGGATCGTCGAGGAGTTCATCGCCGCGGCCACCAGCGGCCGCACCGAGCCGCTCATCCGGCTGCTCACCGCCGACGCGATCGCGGCCGGCGACGGCGGCGGCAAGGTTCCGGCCCGTGCGCGGGCGTTCGAGGGCGCGGTCGCGGTCGCGACGTTCCTGCGCGGCCTGTTCAAGCCCGCCGAGGCCAAGCGGCGCCTCGTCGGCGGGGTGCCGGGCATGTACGCGGCGACCGCCAACGGCGGGCCGGCGATCGTGGCGGTCGTGGACGGCCGGGTCGTCGGGATCACCTGCCTTGAGGTCACCCCGGAGGGCATCGTCGCGCTCCGCAGCCAGGTCAACCCGGACAAGCTGACCCGGGCGACCGAGGTCTGGGCTGCGGCGGAGCACCCGGAGGGCCCGCTCTGCACCCTCTGAACGAGGCGTGACGCGGGTCACATCCGGATCCTGTCAGGAAACCCGGGGCCGTCCGGTTCAAGGGTCGAGACCGCGCAGAACAGCGGCGGATCCCGAGCAGACAGGAGCACGGACATGTCCCAGCACCAGCACCGCATCGTCGTCCTCGGAGCCGGCTACACCGGTGCCGTCGCCGCCGGCCGCCTCGCGCGGCGGCTGCACCGCGAGGACGTGGCCATCACCCTGGTCAACCCGGAGTCCGACTTCGTGGAGCGGGTCCGGATGCACCAGCTCGCGGCCGGTCAGGACCTCCCGCCCCGGCCCTTCCGCGAGATGTTCGCGGGCACCGGCGTCGAGCTGGTGCAGGGCCGGGTCACCGCCGTCCACGCCGACCGCAAGGCCGTGACCGTCACCGCCGGCGGCACGGCCGGTCCGGCGGAGCTGCCGTACGACACCCTCGTCTACGCCCTCGGCAGCAGCTGGGACAACGGCGGTGTACCCGGCGTCGCCGAGCACGCCCACGACGTGTCGGGCCGGGCCGGTGCGCTCCGGCTCCGCGCCCGTCTCGCCGCCCTGCCGGCCGGCCGGCCCGTGGTCGTCGTCGGCGGCGGCCTCACCGGCCTGGAGGCCGCGACCGAGATCGCCGAGGCCCGCCCGGACCTGGACGTGGCGCTGGCCGTGCGCGGCGGCCTCGGCGACTGGCTCTCGGAGAAGGGCCGTGGGCACCTGCGCACGGTGGCCGGCCGGCTCGGCATCACCGTCCACGAGCACGCGGCGGTCACCGAGGTCGCGGCGGACCGGATCACCACCGCCGACGGCGCCGTCATCCCCGCCGACGCCACGGTGTGGACCACCGGCTTCGCCGTGCACCCGATCGCCGCGGCCACCGGGCTGGAGCTGTCGGAGGACGGCCGGATCGCGGTCGACGACACGATGCGCTCGCTGTCCCACCCGGACGTCTACGCGGTGGGCGACGCGGCGATGGCGGTCGGCCCGGGCGACAAGCCGCTGCGGATGTCCTGCGCCTCGGGCGTCCCGATGGCCTGGCAGGCCGCCGACGCCATCGCCGCCCGGCTCGCCGGCGTCAAGGTCCCCCGCACTCCCATCCGCTACTTCCAGCAGTGCATTTCGCTCGGCCGCAAGGAGGGCCTGATCCAGTTCGTCACCGCCGACGACCAGGCCGTCGACCGGGCGCTGACGGGCCGTGTCGCCGCCCTGTACAAGGAGCTGATCTGCAAGGGCGCGACCTGGGGCGTCGCCAACCCGACGGCCGGCCTGCCGACCCGCCGCCGCCGGATCACCCGCCTCGAAGCCCGGCCGGCGACCGCCGCGGGAGCCGCGGTCTGACCCGGGCCCGATCAGGAAGACGGGCCCCGGTGCTCCGGACCGCCCCGGTGCCCCACCCGCAGGGAGCGGGCGGGGCACCGGGGCGGTCCGGAGCGGCGTACGGACTACTCCGCGGCGGCGGACCCGTCGGCGATGCCGGTCACGCCGCTGGCCCGCAGCATGTCCGCGCGCTCGACGATCTTCACGCGCTCCCGGCCCTGGGGCTCGCCGAGGGCCTTCTCGGCCGCGTCGAGGCGGTACCAGCCCTCCCACGTGGTGTAGCGGACGCCGCGGTCGGCGAGGAACGCGTCGACGGCCTCCGGGGCGGGCGTGGACGGGGTCAGGAGCCGACCCTCGGCGTGGTCGGCGAGCAGGTTGGCCACCGTCTCGTTCGCGTCGCCCTTGGTGTGGCCGATGAGACCGATCGGGCCGCGCCGGATCCAGCCGGTGACGTACGTCGAGGGCACCGGCCGCCCGGCCTCGACGACCCGGCCGCCCTCGTCGGGGACGGTGCCGGACTCGACGTCCCAGGGCAGCTTGGGGAGTTCGTCGGAGAGGTAGCCCACGGCGCGGTAGACCGACTGGACGTCCCAGGTGGTGAACTCGCCGGTGCCCTTGACGTTGCCGGTGCCGTCGAGCGCGGTGCGCTCGGTGCGCAGGCCGGTCACCCGGCCGTCCTCGCCGACGACTTCGGCGGGCGACTCGAAGAAGTGCAGGAACAGCTTGTGCGGGCGGTCGCCGATGTCGCGGATCGCCCAGTTCTCCAGCGTCTTGGCGACCATGTCGGCCTGCTTGTTGGAGCGGCGGGTGGCGATGGAGCCCTCGTCGTAGTCGATGTCCTCGGGGTTGACGATGACCTCGATGCTGGGCGAGTGGTCGAGTTCGCGCAGCTCCATCGGGCTGAACTTGGCCTGCGCCGGGCCGCGGCGGCCGAACACGTGGATCTCCAGCGCCTTGTTGGCCTTGAGGCCGTCGTAGACGTTGGCCGGGATCTCGGTGGGCAGCAGCTCGTCCGCGGTCTTCGCGAGGATGCGCGCGACGTCGAGGGCGACGTTGCCGACGCCGAGCACCGCGACCTTCTCCGCGTCGAGCGGCCAGGTGCGCGGCACGTCGGGGTGGCCGTCGTACCAGGAGACGAAGTCGGCCGCGCCGTACGATCCGTCCAGGCCGATGCCGGGTATGTCGAGCGCCCGGTCGGCGGTGGCGCCGGTGGAGAAGATCACCGCGTCGTAGAGGGCGTGCAGATCGTCGAGGGTGATGTCGGTGGGGTAGTCGACGTTGCCGAAGAGGCGGACCTGCGGCTTGTCGAGCACCTGGTGCAGGGCGGTGATGATGCCCTTGATCCGCGGGTGGTCGGGGGCGACGCCGTAGCGGATGAGTCCGAAGGGCGCCGGCATCCGCTCGAAGATGTCGATGGACACCCCCGGTTCGGCGGCCGCCTCGGACTTGAGCAGCGCATCGGCGGCGTAGATCCCGGCGGGACCGGCACCGACGATGGCTACGCGCAGGGGGCGGGGCATGGAGGATTCCCTTCGAACGGTAAGACGCGATCAAGGAAACCCTAAACTAAGGCTAACCTAAGCAGGCACCCAGGTTGCCTTTATGACCCCATAAGCAAGACTTATGGGGTGCCGGGCACCAGCAGGGCCGCCGCCGCGAAGAGCCGGCTGCACCGCTCGGTCATGGCCTGCGGGGTCTGCTCCGGGTGCTTGACCCACCAGCGGACGAGGGTGGCGACGAGGTCCTGCCAGACGTGGTTGAGCGCATCCGCGTCCAGCGGGTCGGCCGACCCCGTGGCGCGCAGCACGTCGGCGGTGCCGCCGGCGGCGAGCCGGTCGATGGCGCTCCGGTACTCCGCGGCCCTCCCCGCGGCCTCCCCGCCCGGCGGCAGCGAGGGGTCGTACAGCACGAACCAGGACTCCCGCCGCCCTTCGAGCGCGGCGAAGATGCCGTCCAGCACGCGCAGCGGGGTGTGCGGTGCGGCCGCGTCCGGACCCATCGCGCTCCGGATGGCCGCCAGCAGGGTGTCCCCCACCGGAACCAGGCAGGCGACGTACAGGTCCTCCTTGGTTCCGAAGTACTGGTGCAGGAGCGTCTTGGTGACGCCCACCCGCGCGGCGATGGCCGGCAGCGAGGCAGCCGCGTAGCCACGGGTGCCGAACTCCGCGGTGGCCGCCTCCAGCAGCTGCTGCCGGCGGACTTCGCGCGGGACGCCCTTGGTTCCTGCCTTCGAAGGGGTTGCCATTCAGCGATATTATCAGTAGGTAATTTACCGTCAGGTAAATTACTGCGACTTCTGGAGCGCCCCCATGACCGGCACCACTCGGCCGACGTCCCGCACCCGCTCCTGGTGGGGCTGGGGCTGGATGGACGCGCACCCCGACGACGCGGAGTGCACCGCGATGGGCGCCCTCCTCCCCGGCACCCTCGACCGCCCCCTCCCGGTGCCCGGGATCCGGGACCTCGGCATCGGCGCCCCCGCCGTCGGGGTCCCCTGGACCCTCGGACACCTGGTGTCCGCCGACCCCGCCGACCGGGCCGCCCACGCGATGGGCAAGGCGTACCGGGACGTGGTGCGCGCCCTGCACGGGCGGCCGGGCCGGATACCGGACCTGGTGGCCCGCCCGGTGACGGACCGGGACGTCGCCGACCTGCTGGACTGGGCGGGCGGCCGGCAGGTGGCGGTCGTCCCGTACGGCGGCGGCTCCTCCGTGACCGGCGGCATCGAGTACCGCGGCGACGCCCACCGCGCGGTGCTCTCGCTCGACCTGACCGCCATGGACCGGGTCCTGGAGGTCGACACCGCGGGGCGGGCCGCCAGGATCCAGGCCGGCACCCTCGGCCCGAGCCTGGAGGACCAGCTGCGGCCGCACGGCCTGACCCTGCGGCACTTCCCGCAGAGCTTCGAGTTCTCCACCCTGGGCGGCTGGCTCGCCACCCGGGCCGGGGGCCACTACGCGACCGGCCGCACCCACATCGACGACTTCGTGCAGTCGATGACCGTGGTCACTCCCGCCGGCACCAGCACCTCCTGGCGGCTGCCCGCGTCGGGCGCCGGCCCCTCCCCCGACCGCCTGTTCCTCGGCTCCGAAGGAGCCCTCGGCGTGATCACGGAGGCGTGGGTCCGGCTGCAGGAGCGCCCGCGCCACAAGGCGTCCGCAGCCGTCGCGTTCACGGACTTCGACGCCGCACTGCGCGCCGTCCGCGCCCTCGCCCAGTCCGACCTGTCCCCCGCCAACTGCCGTCTCCTGGACGGCGGCGAGGCCGCACTCTCGGGCGCCTCGCACGACGGGTCCGCCGTCCTCGTCCTCGGTTTCGAGTCGGCGGACGAGCCGGTGGCGGCCCGCCTGGAGCGGGCGGTCGGACTGGCCCGCGGGTACGGCGGGCGGCTCGGCGGATCCGGCGCCACGGACGGCGAGGACCGGTCCGGTGACGGGGCGGTGGGGGCCTGGCGGTCGGCCTTCCTGCGGATGCCGTACCTGCGCGACGGCCTGGTCCGCATGGGCGCGGTCGCGGAGACCTTCGAGACGGCCGCCACCTGGGACCGGATACCCGCGCTGATCACGGACATCCGTACCGAGGTCGGCGCCGCCGCGCTCAAGGCCACCGGGCACGCCGCAACCGTCAACTGCCGCCTGACCCACGTCTATCCGGACGGTGCCGCCCCGTACTTCACGGTCCTCGCGGCCGGCCGCCCCGGCGACGGCGCAGCCCTCTGGGACGACCTCAAGGCCGTCGCGAACGAGGTCCTGCACCGCCACCGGGCCACCATCACCCACCACCACGCCGTCGGCCGTGACCACCGCCCCGGCTACGACCGCCAGCGCCCCGAACCCTTCGCCCTCGCCCTGCGCGCGGTGAAGAGCGCCCTCGACCCGTACGGCATCCTCAACCCCGGCGTCCTCGTGGACTGAGCCCCCTGCCTTGCGCGGGTCCGGCACCCGTCGCATAGTCCGACTATGGACGCGCGCGAGGCGGCGCTCCGACAGGCGTACGGGCACGCCCTCGGCTGGCTGGCGAGCCTGGCCGACCGGCGGGTGCCGGCCCGCGCCTCCGTCGAGGAGGTGGTACGCGCCCTCGGCCCGGAACTGCCAGACGGTCCCGGCGATCCGGCCGCGGTCGTCGACCTCCTGGCCTCGGCCTGCGAACCGGGACTGACGGCGTTCCCCGGCGGCCGCTTCTACGGATTCGTGATCGGCGGCACCGAACCCGCGGCCCTCGCCGCCGACTGGCTGGTGAGCGCGTGGGACCAGAACTGCGTGCTGCGCGCCGCCTCCCCCGCGTACGCGGCGGTGGAGGAGGTGGCCGGCCCCTGGCTGCTGGACATCCTCGGCCTCCCGGACGGCAGCTCCGTCGGATTCACCACCGGCGCCACCACGGCGAACTTCACCTGCCTGGCCGCCGGCCGCGACGCGGTGCTCCGCAAGGCCGGCTGGGACACCGCCCGCGCCGGTCTCGCGGGCGGTCCCGCCGTACGCGTCCTGGCCGGCGAGCAACGGCACATGGCCGTGGACCTGCCGCTGCGCCACCTCGGCCTCGGCGAGCCGCAGTTGGTGCCTGCGGACGCGCAGGGCCGGATCGACCCCGACGCGCTGGCGCGGGCCCTCGCGGACGGCCAACCGGCCCCGACGCTCGTGGTCCTCCAGGCCGGCGAGATCCACTCCGGCGCCTTCGACCCGTTCCCGGCGGCGGTACGAGCGGCGCGCGAGGCGGACGCGTGGGTGCACGTCGACGGCGCGTTCGGGCTGTGGGCCGCCGCCTCGCCCGCCCACGCCCACCTGACGGCGGGCTGTGCCGCCGCGGACTCCTGGGCGACGGACGCCCACAAGACCCTCAACGTCCCGTACGACTGCGGCCTCGCGATCGTCCGCGACCCGTCGGCGGTCCGGGCCTCGATGGGCCTGCACGGCGACTACCTCATCCTGCACGAGCAGGGCGACCCCTCCGACAAGGTGCCCGAGCTCTCCCGCCGCGGCCGGGCCGTCCCGGTCTGGGCCGCACTCCGCTCGCTGGGCCGCTCGGGGGTGGCCGACCTCGTCGACCGGCTGTGCCGGCACGCTTGTGCGTTCGCCGAGGGCATCGCCGCGATCGACGGTGCCACCGTCCTCAACGACGTCGTGTTCACCCAGGTCTGCGCCGCGTTCGAAGACGACGAGCGCACCGAGCGGGTCCTCACCCGCCTGATGGACGACGGCACGGTGTGGATCAGCGGCTCCCAGTGGCGGGGCCGCCGCGTCATGCGCATCTCGGTCAGCAACTGGTCCACGACCGACGAGGACGTCGAACGCGCCCTCGCCGCGATCCGGCGCGCGGCCCGGACCGCCTGAGCAGCACGGCGCGCCGCCCCCGCCCGGCAGGTCGTACGGTTTTCACCGACCCGGTTGCGACCGGTGGAAATCGGGCGGATAGGGTCATCCGGGTGCGGCCGTCCCCGCTCTCCGCCCGTCCTGCCCCGCGGCCCCTGCGGCCGCCCGCCCCGGAAACAGACCGCACATGCACACCGAAGCGGCCCCGATACCGCACCCCGCGTCGCCCGACACGCCCCCACCCACCCGCACCGTCACGCCACCCCCTGCACCGGCGGGCAAGGCCCCCGCGCGCCCCACGGCCGCCGCGGCCTTCCACAGCATCAGCGCCGCGACGACCGTCCTCCTCGGCCTGGTCGGGATCGGCGCGATGATCCACGAGCCGGTGCTGATCCCCCCGCTGGCCGCCAGCGCCGCCCTGGTGCACAGCGCCCCGACGCTACCCCTGGCCCAGCCGCGCAGTGTGATCCTGGGGCACCTGATCGGCATGGCCACCGGTTTCGCCGTCCTCGCGGGCCTCGGCAGCACGGCGTGGGCCGCGGCCCTCGCGGCCGGTCTGACCCTGGCCCTGAACATGGCGGCCCGCACCCCGCACTCGCCGGCCTGCGCCACCGCCGTGATCATCGTCCTCCAGACCCCGGACCCGGCCCGCTTCGCTCCCCTCCTCTTCGCCTCCACGGTGCTCCTGGTCCTGACGGGCTACGCAGCCTCCCGCATCCGCCGCGCCGCGCCCCGGTACCCGTCCTACTGGTGGTGACCCGCCGGTGTCGGCACCGGCTTCCCGGGAACCGGCCCTTTCTCCGGAAAGCGGCCCGCCCGGGACGCGGTGTACGGCATCGTCGAAGACGGGAACGACGCGGCACAGGTCCGGGACACGAGGGGTGCGGCATGTGGCAGAGCAGCGAGTTCACCGACGAGCACGACGGCCGGCCGGTGGCCGTGCTGGCGGACGGCAGCGAACCGAAGCCGTTCCTCCCCGACCCGGCGGACCGGCGGGACGGCCCCACCGGCACCGACTGGTGGGACTTCGACGGCACCGACGGCACTCCCCGGGCGGCAGCCGTGCGGGCCGGCTGCTCCTGCGGCTGGCGCGGCGCCGACCAGTACGCGATCGACTGGCGGCAGGTCGCGCAGAGCGCCCTGCCGCCGTTCTCCGTCGACATCGAGGGCCCGCTCGGCGACTGGCGCCACCACATCGCCGAGGTCGAGGCCCGGACCGTCCCCCTGCCGGAGCACGTGGCGGAACTCCTCCGCCGGGTGGACACCGAACTCGAAGCCCTGGCGGACACGGGCCCCCTCGCGGCCCTCCGCGCCGCCGCCACCCTGGAACGCACCGCCGCCCGCGTCTCCCGGGCCGCGACCCGCTACCTCGGCCAGGACGAGGTGACCGCGGAACGGGTGGCCACCGGCCTCGGCATCAGCCTCGCCGCCGCCCGCAGCCGCCTGCTCCCGTACGAAGCGTGACCCGCGACCGGGTCAGGCCTGCCGTGCCGCATCCAGGAGCTGCCGCAGCTCCTTCATGGCGCCGAACACGCCGCCGGCCGCGGACAGCCGGTCAGCAGGGGTCATGGCGGTGAAGCCGAGGACGTCCATGCCGGCGGCGACGGCGGCCTCCACGCCCAACGGGCTGTCCTCGATGACGATGCACCGCTCGGGCATCACGCCCATCTCCCGTGCGGCGTGCAGGAACAGGTCCGGTGCGGGCTTGCCCCGGCCGACGTCCTCGGCGCTGAAGATGCAGGCGTCGTCGAACCACTCCCCGATGCCGGCCGCCCGGTGTCCGGCCCGGATCCGCGCGTGCCCGGAAGAGGACGCCACGCAGTACGGCAGCCCCTGCTCCCGCAGCGCACGCAACACGTCGACGATTCCTTCGACCGGCTCGAGGTCCTCCTCGAAACCTGCGACGGTACGCTCCAGCAGCGTCCGGTTGAACTCCTCCGGTAGCCGGCGCCCCGTCCGCTCGTGGACAAGGTCGTGGACGCGGTGGACCGCGGAGCCCATGTAGTCCCGGAGTGAGTCCTCGTAGCTGGTCGGGAAGCCCAATTCGGTCAGGTAGGCCGCCAGGATCCGATTCGCCAGGGGCTCGCTGTCCACGAGCACCCCGTCGTTGTCGAAAATCACCAGGTCATAGCGCATGGAGGTCACCCTAAAGCACCGTAAACGCAGAAAAGCCCCGCACCGTAAC